>NZ_JBHJYS010000025.1:182601-183921 GCF_042270245.1 Streptomyces sp. NPDC055955 | reverse complement strand
GAGCCGTTGCAGCAGGTCAGTGGGGTCCACGGGTACCTCCTGCCCTGGCGATGGCGCGGCGACCACCGACGTGCTATCGAACATATGAACGATAGCTCGACCTCGCGACTCGACATGCTGCACTTCGCGCGCCGCATCGCAGTCCAGCAGGTCGAGCAGATCGACCGGTGGATCGCCACCGAAGAACGCCGCGAGGCCGAGCGGCGCCACGGCGAGCAGACCCGGCCGCCCGCCCCGGACTGGCTCATCGAGATGGGCCTCGGCGGCCACGACCCCGTGTACGTGCATGTGGGCGGCTGTCACATGGCAGGCAAACGCTCACGCGGCGTCGACCGTGATCAAGCCTTGCGGGCTGTGACCGAGAGCATCGATGCATGTCCCCACTGCCGGCCAGACACGGAGCTGCGGGTGCTGGACTAGGCGGCAAGCACCGGTGAACGCGATTAGGAGAGCCTCTGGTTAGGTGCCTGGTGGTGAGTTCTCGGCATTCGCGCGGGATGTGGCTGCTGCTTCGTTGTCACCGGCGCGGATGTAGGCGGTGGCGGACTGTTCCCATGCTTCCCGAACCTGGGCCGTTTCGGCGCCGGATGCGATCAGGGTGGTGGCGAGCTCGGCCCATGCCTCTCCAGCACGCTCCCAGTCTTCTACCTTGGCCAGCATCGCAACCGCATTCTCCCCAGCTGCGATCGCCTCGGCGTATCGCTCGAGGCCTCGACAGGCGGTGCCGAGGTTGTTCCAGGCGACGGCTTGGCTGTGGACGTCGCCGGTCTGTTGCTCGAGGCTGAGGGCGGTTTGGTGGGCGTCGTGCGCTTCGGCGTGGCGCTTGAGGTTTCCGAGTACGTTGCCGAGGTTGTTCCAGGCGTTGGCTTGGCCGTCGATGTCGCCGGTTTGTTGGTAGAGGCTGAGGGCGGTTTGGTGGGCGTCGTGCGCTTCGGTGTGCCGCTTGAGCGCATTGAGCGCGTTGCCGAGGCTGTTCCAGGCGTTGGCTTGGCCGTCGATGTCGCCGGTCTGTTGGTAGAGGCTGAGGGCGGTTTGGTGGGCGTCGTGCGCTTCGGTGTGCCGCTTGAGCGCATTGAGCGTGACGCCGAGGCTGTTCCAGGTGCCGGCTTGGCCGTCGATGTCGCCGGTCTGTTGGTGGAGGCTGAGGGCGGTTTGGTGGGCGTCGTGCGCTTCGGTGTGCCGCTTGAGCGCAATGAGCGTGACGCCAAGGCTGTTCCAGGCGATGGCTTGGCCGTCGATGTCGCCGGTCTGTTGGTGGAGGCTGAGGGCGGTTTGGTGGGCGTCGTGCGCTTCGGTGTGCCGCTTGAGCGCAATGAGCGG
>NZ_JBHJYS010000025.1:0-182504 GCF_042270245.1 Streptomyces sp. NPDC055955 | reverse complement strand
ACGGCTTGGCCGTCGATGTCGCCGGTCTGTTGGTGGAGGCTGAGGGCGGTTTGGTGGGCGTCGTGCGCTTCGGTGTGCCGCTTGAGCGCAATGAGCGCGTTGCCGAGGCTGTTCCAGGTGCCGGCTTGGCCGTGGACGTCGCCGGTCTGTTGGTAGAGGCTGAGCGCGGTTTGGTGGGCGTCGTGCGCTTCGGTGTGCCGCTTGAGCGCATTGAGCGCGTTACCGAGCCCGCTCCAGGTGCCGGCTTGGCCGTGGACGTCGCCGGTCTGTTGGTAGAGGCTGAGGGCGGTTTGGTGGGCGTCGTGCGCTTCGGTGTGCCGCTTGAGCGCAATGAGCGTGACGCCAAGGCTGTTCCAGGCGATGGCTTGACTGTCGGCGTCGTCGGCCTGCTGGTGGAGGCTGAGGGCGGTTTGGTGGGCGGCGAGCGCTTCAGTGCGGCGCTTGAGCTCTCTGAGTGCGTTGCCGATGCCGTTCCAGGCCGTGGCTTGGCCAGCGTCGTGGCCCGCCTGCTGGCAGAGATCGATAGCGGTTTCGTAGGCGGCGTGCGCTTCGGTGTGGCGCTTGAGGTTTCCGAGTACGTTCCCGAGGTTGATCCAGGCGGTGGCTTGGTCGCGGGTGTTGTTGGTCTGGAGGAAGAGGTCGAGGGCGGTTTGGTAGGCGGCGTGCGCTTCGGTGTAGCGCCTGAGGTTTCCGAGTGCGGTGCCGAGGTTGGCCCAGGCGCCAGCTAGATTCACAGCGTCACCGAGCGTTTGGCAGGCCGCGAGTGCGTGAGCGCGGACGGTCACCGAATCCTGAAGTCGCCGTCGCCATTCCAGGTAGCGGCCGAGGGCGAACCCGAGGTTCAGGGCCGTCTTTGTACGGGCGTGGGTATGGGTGGTGGCGAGGAGATTCTCGCGTTCGGCGTCGAACCACGCCAGCGCCTGTTCCCGTTCGGCGAACAGAGCCGACACCGGTTCACCGGACGGCCAAAGGTGAGCATCAGCTGCTTCCGCGTAACGGACGTAGTAGTCCGTCAGCCGGGTGCGAGCCTGTTCGTAGCGGCGGCGCGGAATTCGACCACGCTCCACCATGGCGATGCGAGCCTGTTCCTGGGCGTGAACGCGCAGGAGATCGTGCATGGACCACCGGTCGCGCGCCAGGCTGTTCTGAGTGAGCAGGCGTGCCCGGACTAGCTGTCGCAGCATTGAGGTGATCTTGTCGGCGGGCTGGTCGGTGAGGGCTGCGACGGCAGGGGTGGAGATGTCCGGGCCGGGGTGGAGCCCAAGAAGACGGTAGAGGTCGGCCTCCTGAGGGGAGAGGCGTGCGAGGCATTCATCGAAGACGGCACGCAGGTTGCGTTCGCCGTCGTCGAGACCGCTGAGACGAGTGCCGGCGTCGGTGAGCATCCGCACCCGCTCGGAAAGCAGCTCGTCGGGGTCGTCGGCGAGGAGAGCGGCGGCGATCTGCAGCGCCAGAGGCAGATAGCCGCAGAGCGCGGCGAGTTCCTCCGCGGCGACAGGATCGTCCTCGACCCGCCGATCGTCGGGGTCGGCGACCTCTAGCCGCTGGCGCAGGAGGTCGACGGCGGCATCCGGCTGGAGAGTGTGGAGATTGAACAGGCGGGCGCCGAGTCCAGGCAAGGTGTGCCGGGAGGTCACAAGCACTGCGTGGTGACGGGCCGGCAGCAGCGGCCGGACCTGATCCGAGGTAGAGGCATTGTCCGCAAGGATTAGAACCCGCTGCCCTTCACATGCCTGGGCGTCGAGTTGGGACCGGTAGAGCCCCTCCCGCTCGTCCAGCGTGGGCGGGATGTGCTCCGCCGCGACGCCAAGGGCTCGCAGCAGCGCCTCTAGGGCATCCTCTGGCGGGACAGGGGTCGGGTCGTAGCCACGCAGGTTCACCAGCTGCACCCCCGTGAACCAGCCCTTGTCGAGCCCGGCATGCCCCACGGCATGAGCGAGTGTGGTCTTGCCCACGCCCGGCAGACCAGCGACCGATCCGACAGCCGCACCCGAACCGGCCTCCGGGTCGAGCATGGAAAGGATCTTGGCGATCTCGTCCTCGCGTCCGGTGAACTCCTGAGGCAGTCCCGGTAGAGAGTTCAGCGCGGTCGGCACCGCCGCATACGCCTGAACGTTGATCTTCGTGTTCTGCGTCCCACTGCCCAGCACCTGACTGCGCTCGAACGACGCCCCCGCGAAACTGGTGCCGGTTCGTTGTCCCTGCCCGGGACCCTTGCCCTTCTTCCCGCCGCTCTTGCGCTTGCCGGACTGCTTCTTCGCCCCCATGGCCGCCGCCCGTTTCTACCGGTTGATCGTGTTGTTCTGCGTGCCGCTGCCGAGAACCTGACTGTCGGTGAACGTCGCATGGCTGAAGTCGTTGTGCGTGCTCTGCACCGGGGCCTGAGCCTGGACCTGCTGAACCAGAGCCTGCAACTCGGCTGCCACCTGCTGCCGCTCCTCGTCCGGAAGCTGCTCAAGAAGCATCTCCAGACGGGTCTGCCAGCGGGTTACCAGAACGGTCTGAACCCGTTCTGACTCCGCGCCGTCACCCACCGACTCCAGCTCGGCCCGGGTCTGATCGAGCCGCTCCAGTTCGACCTGCTCCCGCCCTGCCTCGCCGCGCCCGAGGATCCGCGCGACACCGCTGCGGATCCCGGCCCACGCATCCGTCCCCGCCGCCTGCACGATCGCCCCGCCACCAGCCGCCGCCACCGCGATAAGTCCCTCGACCAACACGACAACACCCCACTAATCAACGGACAAGATGCCCAGCGTAGGACGAGACCTCCCACCTAATCAGCCGAAACATCAACCCCGTGCCCACCTGCCACGACGTCTGCAGCCGAGAAGGCACCGGACGCGCGATCCGGACGATGCGGGGTCCTGGGGGGTCCTGGGGGTCCTGGGGTCCTGGGGTCCTGGGGTCCACTGTGGTACGTAGGCGAGTGCGGTCTCAATGGTGGTCTCAATCCGCCTGTGATCCGGACGCATCCCTCGGCGTCCACAAAGCTTCGACTAGTTCTCTGAGCAGGTTCGACGCCCGTCTCCTGGACTTGCGCGGATGTCCCCAGACCAATATCCGACAACTCGTAATGCGTGGGTCTCGGGTTCAAATCCCGACGGCGGCTCTGTGGAAGCCCAGGACTCACTCGCCGTGACCTGGGGCTTTTGCTTGTTTCGATGTGGTGGCCCTCTGCGGGATGAAGATCGCGGAGGGCTTTCTGCATGGCACCGCCCGGCACCTCGCCGCAGAGGCCGAGCGCGGGGCCATCTGCGTGGCGGGCCTGGCCGCAGTCGGCGACCCGGCTCGCCGACTCTCCGGACCCACCGACCTCGGCAGCCAGGCTCCTCACTCCCGAGTGAGCGGCGAGTGAGAAACCGACTCCGCTGGACCGACACCAGGATCCTTGCAGGTCAGACGCCCTCGGATGCTGGAAATGCGCCTGCCCTCCGGAGCCGTTGCTCTTTGCGTCGTCTTTCCGCGTGGGTCCCCGCTGGCCGCGCCCGCGGGGACCCTGTTCTGACCCGCGCGTCAGCCGCGATCCCGGGCTTGATGCGCGCCGGGTCACGCCCCACGGAGGGGAACTGTAAATGGGGCGGGCGTCGTCGGATGTCGGCTGGGCCGGTGGTCCCGCGAGCCGCCGCCCCGATCGCGCCGAACGATCCCGGCCTCCTCAAGGCGGCGCAAGTGGTAGAGCGCCGACGAGGGGCTAGCCAGGCTGACGGCCGCGGCGATCTCCCGCGCTGTGGGGGCCTCGCCGTGATCGGCGATGTGGGCGCGTATCGCGGCGAGCACCGACCGCTGGCGCTCCGTGATGTCCCACGACCGTCGGACGCGGGTCACGGGTTCTCCTCAGCCCGGTGGCGCAGGTCTGCGAGCTGTTCCCGAGGGGCGTCCTGGACGAGGCGGCGGGACAGATCGATCAGGCGCTGCCGCAGGCGGGTATTGCTGCCGGTCGGGGCTTCGGCGAGGGCGTTGTAGGTGCGGATCCAGTCGCGCTGGGCCTGCATGATGTCGCGAGAGTGCTCGGTGTGCACCATGAACCCAGTTGAGCATGTGTTCGATTCCCTTTGTGCGTCGCAACGCGCCCCCCGCATGACGGCCTGAAGCGTCCGTGCCCCATGTCGACGGACTCCGTGACTCCGCTCCGGCGCTTCCGCGGTCGAGAAATCAGGGCCCTCGTCGTTTCCAGCTATCGAGAGAAATTTCCCGTCGAACTATCGACCCCCTGGGTCCGCACGGAAGGTTGTGCGCGAGGGGATAAGTGCAGGATTGAACTTCCTTGAGTCGGCATCACGAGTGTCCCAAGTGCCCATGAATAAATAGAGATATTGGCGTCGCGCGAAGCCCGCATGTCGATAACCGGAAGCTCACGTTCTCCTCAGGATCTTCATGAGGATCTTGCTCTCTTGGTGAGTTCCACTGCAAGATCAGGGCCTGCGATCGGGGGGTTGCCGCACACAGCCTCGCGTCACGCACGACTAAAGGGGGATCTGCATGCGCATTTCACGAGCAGCGTCACTGTTGGTTGGACCGACCCTGGCGATAGCGGTGCTGGGCACGACCAACCCGGCCTTCGCGGAGGACCCGACTCCTGCCCCGACCGAGGCAGTGGAGACGGCGCCTCCCGCGGCCCCCGAGGAGGGCGACCTTGTTGAAGGGAGTGCCGGTGAGGTCGAGACGCCGCCGACGGAGGCCCCTCCGAAGGACCCGCAGGTCCCTCCGAGGGAGGCGTGCGAGCCGCACTATCTGTGGGAGTCCACGGCGAAGCACAAGAAGTACCACAAGGGCGTGGGCCCCACTCAGTCCAACTACAACGGCACCTCGCGTACGGCCAAGTCGGAGTTCACCTCCGAAGTGACGGGTGAGGTAGGCATCGCCGTCAGCGGCACGCTGAAGGCGAAGGCCGGCGTCGCGGTAGCCGAGATTGAACAGGAGTACAGCGTCCAGCTCTCCGTGAAACTCACCGCGAAGATGGGCAACAAGATCACGGTTGACACTCCCTCCAAGTACACCACCAATGCCAAGTACGGGGTCTATCGGCTGAAGACCGATGGCTACAGCCAGTGGGTCTATGCCAACTGCACCAAGGGCGTTAAGCACCCGGCGACGCTGTACACGCCCACCCGAATCGGCTGGTACATCTGGGAGACCCACTAATGTCCCGGCGTCTCCTCGCGAGGCTGGCTCTTCTGCCTGCGGTCATGCTGCCGCTTGTAGTTGCCTGCTCGCCCGACCACGCAGATTCCAATAAAGCCTCCAAACCGGCTGCCCCCGGCAAGTCCGAACCCGCCACGCCCACACGGGAGTCGGTGAAAATCCCGCCCGAGTTGGACGGGACCGAGACTGTCGCCGGCCGGCAAAGCGGGACTCGTGGAGGGCGGACCCTCGAGTACCGAAGGGGCCAGAAAGGGAAAGACCTCATCGTTGCCGTGCGATGCCAAGGCAAGGGGGAGATCAAGGTCTCCCTGAGTCCGGTGAAGGTCGGCTTCCCGCTGAAGTGCGTCGATGGTGAAGTCACCACCACCTACAACCAGGTTGGCGTCACCGGAGTGGAGAAGAAGGGAACGGTCTCGGTCCAAGCACCGTCAACGGTGCGCTGGTCAATGACGATTGGCCGCGGCGAGGCGCCGGAAGGCGCGGGGTAGGGCAGCCTGCAGCCAGCCCCACCGGAGCAAGTGACGAGATTCTGACGCGATCACCGTCCGGCCCCTTCCCAGGAGTCGGACGGTGAGCAGCGTGCTCGGGTGTCGGTGAGCGTGGCGTGCCGTGTGGCACTCATAGCCTGAAGACCCGCCGCCAGGCGGGCCTGGAGGAAGCTGCTCTGCCTTCGGTCGGCGTGCTCGTGACGACGTACAGGCAGGGCGTCGCGGCCCTGGTCGACGCCGACCGCATCCCCGTTCTGCACATGGGGCAGGTCGTGAGGGCCGGTGCGGTGGCCGCCTTCCCCTTGCACTGGATTCGGGTGCTCGTGTGGTGCCCGCTGGACGTCGCGGAGTCACGTTCCATCGGCCGAGGAGACAAGGACATAGAGGCTCGGGTGAAGGTCTGGCACGAGACCCGAGAGGATCTGTTGGCCCACGAGACCGAGCCATGGACCCTCACCCTCCGGACAGACCAGCTCAGCCCCACCGATTCCGCCAACGCCATCATCGACGCCCTCGCGGCCAATGCCGCAGCCGAGAGCCGGAGCATCCGGGAGGTTGTCGGCGGTGGCGAGCATGCAGTCGCGGCAAAGGTCGAGCCATGTTTCGGACTCCTCAATCAGGGCCGGACTGCCATGTTCATCACCACGCGAAACACGATCGTGCGTCGTGGGCTACTGCCACAGGCAGCTAAGGAGGCGAAAATGTTTGGAACCATGGGCCCGGGAGCCATGATTCCCGCAGCCGTCACGGTCGTTGCCATCGCAGGCCTCGCCATAGTTGTCGCCAGGTGGGTCCGGGTGCGGAGACGCTAGACCCGGGCGAGGCAGGCCGTCAACGTCCCCCCTGCCGCAACCGCGCCAGATGGGGCGGGAGCCCACGGGGTGTCGACATTATGGGTGGGCATTGAAAGATGGAGCAGCGCCCCGGCGGAGTTAAGGGAACCCGCGCCACAACCTCGTAGCATCACTACCGAGTCACTGGACTTGAATCTTCCGGGTCGATTACGAGGCCCCTCTTGGCCCGCTCACCTCACCTGTGGGGCCCGTCAGAACCGACCAACCTCACAGCCGCTGCTGGGCCACACCGTTCACCGAGAGATCCGCGTCTCGCGCTGGCAATGGCATCTGCGGTTCTTCTCCACCAGGAGCTTGCTGTGGCACGTCCTCTGCGTCACTGGCACGGGCTCCAACCCTCAGGAAGGGCAACTCACTGTGTGAAAGGAGCCGCACCAGTTCGCTGTCAAGACCGGCCTGGAGCGGGGTCCCGTCCTTTCCGAACGAGTCGATCTCTCCATCGAACAGGGGCAGCTTCGTGGCCTCGTGGGTCACCTTCACTCCGAGGATGCCGCTGTGGTCGTAGCGGAACTGCACAAGCACTGCGTTGCGTTCCGGATCGCGTTCCGGCTTCGGGAACCGGACTTCCAGCTGAGCTAGGGGGAAGGCCCGATCGCTGTCTGCTGGATAGCCCGCCTCTCCTTCGATGATCTCGACGTTGACCGAGACGGCATCAGGTCGCGAGGGGGTGAAGCGCCGCTCGCCCCTCGCGACGAGAGTGCGGTTGCGGCGGATGATTGGCTGGAAGCCCTTGCGGGGGGCGGCGTCGAAGGCTGTGCCCAGGTCGTAGTTTGTGACGAGGCTGAAGCGGTCGCGCTGGTCGGGGTCGTCGAGTGCTGCCGAGTAGATGGCTGCGCCTCGTGCGACTGCCGTCATGGGGTGGCACAGCTCGGCAGGGATGATCCGATCGGCTCCCAGAATGCGGCCGACTGCCTCCCGGGCTTCTGGGATCTGCGACGTGCCGCCGATCATGAGCACGGTGTCGATGCCGTCGGGTGCTATCCCGGTGTCGTCTAGGCACTGTTCCAGGGGTTCCATGGCGCGCTCGATCAGAGGTGAAACGGCAGTGAGGTATTCCTCCCGCAGGACGGTCAACGTCTTGCCGAGGTTCGGTAGGTCGAAGGGAACTTCGGCCTCGTCGGTGCGAGAGAGAGCGATTTTGGTCA
Source organism: Streptomyces sp. NPDC055955 (assembly GCF_042270245.1). NCBI lineage: Bacteria > Bacillati > Actinomycetota > Actinomycetes > Kitasatosporales > Streptomycetaceae > Streptomyces > Streptomyces sp. NPDC055955. The sequence goes on along the minus strand of NZ_JBHJYS010000025.1, from coordinate 174,875 downwards.
GCTCCACGTCGCGGCGCCAGCGATTGCGTTCCTCGAGGCTGAGCTGCTCGGGTACTTTTCCTAGTTTTTCCAAGAAGATCCTGGCGAGGGCTTCGTCGAATTCCAGACCGCCGAGTGCTGCGATGCCTCTTGAGGAGAGTTCTTCGAAGTACTTGCCGTCGTAGTCCAGGACCGTGACGTCGATGGTGCCGCCGCCCCAGTCGAAGATGAGGAAACGTCCAGGGATGTCGATGTCGTTGGCGTATGAGACTGCTGCGGCCGTGGGCTCGTTGAGGAGGGCTTTGACTTTGATTCCGGCCAGTCGTGCAGCCGCGCGAGTCCTGTAGCGTGCGCCACCGGTGGCGTTCGCCGGCACGGTGACGACGGCTTCGGAGAGGTCGAGGAAACTGCGCTGTGCGGCTGTCTTCATCTGAGTGAAGAGCGACGCGGCGGCAGCGGTGCTGCGGAAGGGCTCACCGCCGAGCCAGACATGGTGCTCTTCGAGGAGTGTCTCTCCCGGTTCCACCTGCTCGAGGCCGGCGGAGCGTGTGCCGAGCATGCGCTTGACTGCGTCTACAGGTTCGCCTGGCGCTGTCTTCGCTGCCCAGCCGAAGCAAAGGGTGCGCTGCAGGTCGCGGACAGCGAGCACCGAGGGGAATAGCTGCTCGAACTCCGGCTGTCGCCATTGTGCGGGAATGGTGTCGCTGTCTACCGGCACAGTTTCAGTGTTCGTGCCGTCAGATCGTGCGACGACCGAGTTGCTGGTGCCGAAGTCGATGCCGAAGGTCAACTGGTCCTCCCGGGCGGCTCGTTGCGCTTGTCCTGGGGTTGCTGGGTGAGGCGTCGTGGCATGGTGACGCCGCCGATGGATCCCGGTGCCCGCAGGGCGGTGCGGCGAGGCGTCATGCGGTGGTTAGGGGATACTGTCCCGGGCGGTGGCTGCGGAGCTGGTTCTGCCGGTTTCTGCTCGTGGCCGGTGGCTGCGGGCTGGTGTGCTTCGGCACGGCTCTTATCGGCTTCGGGAAGGTCGTTTTTGTGGCTCGGGGATTCTGGCGTCTCACGGGATGTCGTTACGTGCTCCGCTTCGGGGCTGTGCGCGTCTCTGGGGGCCTCCTCGGCCGGATCGCATGTTTGCTCTCGGGTTCGCTCCTCGGGCTGGGGAACGCCCGCCAGTGTCAGGGGGGCTTCGGCGCCGGTTGAGACAGCGCTGGAAAGCGGTGAATGGCGGGACTTCGCCGGGCGCTGCTGCTGGGCGTCTGTCTCAACTGGTTCGGCTGCTGGTGTCGCGCTGTCCGTGGGAGCTGGTTCTTCCTCCCTTTGGCGGCCCTTGTGCTTGCGTGAGGCGGAGCCGTGGAGTTTGCCAGCGGGCGCAGCGGACTGTTCACCGGTTGCCGAACGGATCCATCCGCGCTCGATCGTGCGCCTGGTCTCGGCATCAACGTATGCAGGAGTGACGAGTTCGTACACGTCGCTGCCCTGGGTGATGTGATCGGGCGTGCTGCTCCCGCCTGCCAGGTTGAATGCCGACAAGTCGGAGAGGTCTGAGATTCGCTGGAGTCCCGCGAGGGCCAGTTCCCTGTCGATGCGCTTCTGCAGCGGTTTGAGTCCGTTGGCTTGTGCTGCCGCGCGGTCGATCACCGCTAGCTGGGCCAGGTGGCGGTCCCGGGATCCCATGCCTTCGACGACGCCCGCCCGCACAGCATCGGCGATCTGCCGGCCGGCGGCTCGGACAGCTTGCGCGATCGCCTCAGGCCTGTCGTCTGCGGTGTCCAGGGTGTTTTGCAGGGAGTGCATGCCCGCGGTGATCACAGGTTCCACTGCGGCCAGGACCGACGCCAGGAGAGCAGGGGCGTCGAAGGTGCCTTCCTGGAAGCGGGGATGGCCTTCCCCGATGGTGATGACGATCTGGGCCTGCGATGCCTGGGGGGCGTCAACGTCGGGAGTGGGCGTGTCTGCCGTGTGCTCCTGTGGATGGTGGAGCGCTTTTTTCGGCGGCTTATGCGGGGCGCTGCGAGGCTTCTTGCCTTTTCGGCTGGGCCGGTCTGCCTGGCCTTTGGACGCGGAAGTCCCGCTGCGTTGGGGCTCTTTCTTCACTAGTTGCCGCTCTCTGAAACGGGGGTCGGGCAGGCCTCAGTTGTAGCTGGGAGTCCTACATTCTGGCAGGCGGCACGGATGATCATCTGGGCTGCCTGATCGCGGGCGTAGTCCTGCTCTTGCTGTGTCGGTGAGACGGTGCGGCGCGGCATCTGCGGTGTGCCTGCTCTGACTGGGGCTGCTTCGGCAAGAGGGGCGGCCCACTTTGAAGGCATCAGGGGCAAGAGGAAGGGTTCGATGGGGGCGCGGCCGCGCTCGCGTGCCTGGATGGCGTCTTTTGCCTGGTTGACTGCGGCCTCGCCGTCCTCGTCGAGAGCCCTGCGGAGAGCGCGCCATTTGTCCTTCCATACCTGAGTTGGGGCGCCGTCGGGTGCGTCCAGGACGAGGTAGGGGTTGAGGACGTGGTCATCCTCGCGGTGGCGCTGCAGTTGGCGCAGTACCTCGCGGTTGTGTTCGAGATTGGCGCGCCCTGTTCCTGGCAACTGGTCTTCGCGCGGGCCCTGCCCTGGCGCCGTCGGGCTGATCAGTTCGAGTGCCTTGTCATACACCTCGTCCCCGGATCCGTTGAGTACCAGCAGGTAGGCAAGAATGTTCTTGGCCTCCCAGCTGCCGGGAGTCCAGATCTCACGCAGGGCGTTTGCGTCGTTGCGGGCATGTTTGAGGAGCGAGTCGGCCCGCTTGTGGTCTTTGCTTAGCTGCATACGGTGTGCGGCGCGGAGGGCTCGGTGCATGCGCCGCACGACGTACCAGCTGCCGAATGCCTTGTCGCGGCGAAGGTGTACTGGTGCCTGGGGGGCGAGCCTTTCCAGGGCGGGCCAGAGCCATTTGTGGGCGGACAGCTCGGTGGGGATCCGTCCGGTTGAGCGCACGTGGGTCAGGTCTGCTGCCAGTTGGCGCTGTGTGTCTGTCAGGTGCTGTGCTTCGTCCAGCACGGCAATGTCGCCGCGGGCCAGGCGCAGGCGGAATTCGCGGCGGGTCAGTTCGTCGGCCCATGCCAGGTCGCGGAGGCCTTCGGTGCTCACCTCGGATGGGGTGAGGCGGGCCTGCAGATACAGGCGGCGATCACCGTGGTGGGGGACGGCTCTGGCCGTGATGTGTCCGTCGTCGATCAGGTCATCGATGACGGGCAGTGGCAGGAAGCGCAGGAGCTTGTGCTGGGCTTCGGCTGTGACCCGGCCGTATTGGGTGAGCTTCATGTAGTCGGCGTACCGCTGCCATGCGTTGTCGGCTTCGTCGTTCTCGTCGTCTGGGGCACTGCTGTACCGGGCAGACATGTTGTCGCGGTCGCTTCGAAGAAGTGTGCGGGCGCGGGCGGCGTGGCGTGGTGGGAGGAGCGCTTCCAGCCAGTCTCCGGCTTGTATGAGGGCCTGGAGAGCGGTGAGCGGAGGCAGGGGCAGTACGGCGGAGACCAGGTAGTGGGCCAGTTGTTGGGCAGCAGTGTCCGAGGTATCGGTTTCAAGCTGTGGTGCGGGATGGCCGGCGGCCCGTGCTGCAGCGGCTACCGCGCGGGCCGCCTGCTGTCCTGCCTGCCAGGCCGTCTCGGATTCGAATCCGTCGGGGACTTGCTTGTCCTGAACGCGGGGCTCGGGTGTGGAACCGATGTTCGACTGCGTGCCGTCAGTCTGCTGCAGTGTCTGAGGATCATTTTTCGCTTGGGGGTCCCCGGCTGCCGGAGAGGATCCGGCTGCCCGGGCCTCGATCAGGGCGAGGCGGCGTTGCCGTTCCCGCTCGATCAGTGCTTGCCGGGTCAGCGGAGCGGGCGAAGGTGCTCCGGCTGCAGGGTGCGAGAAGAGGGGGCGGTCGGTCACACGTCCTCCTCTGCGAACTCCATCAGGGCGCTGGTGACTGCGGCCGGAGTGCGGTCCAGGCAGTACGAGTCGACGAAAGCCGTGCGTTCGGCAAGGCCGTTCGCGGCGATGTAGTCGCGGTACTCCTGGAGTCGGGGAGCCATGGAATTCAGGTGGGCCGATTCGAGTGGATGTTTCACCACCACGGCGAAGGGCTTCTCTACGAACTCGCTGTCCGCGAGGGCGATGCGGCCGAAGGGAGTGTCGTGTAGTTCAGCAAAGAGGTCTGTGCGGTCCTGGGCCCAGCGCTCCAGCAGCCTGCCGTGTGCGCTGGTGTCTGCGGTAAGCGGCCGGCAGCGCAGAACTCCGATCAGGTCTCCTGCGAGCTGCCAGTCGAGCAGCGGGTGAAGCCGCATGTTGGAGTAGTCGCGCAGGCATCGGTAACAGGATCCTCTGCAGTCTGCTGCGTGGTCCTGGCCGAGTTCTGAGAGGTATCCGTCGACGGCGTCGAGGAACTCCTCGATGTGCTTGGCTGATCCGAGGTGTGTACTGAATCCTGCGCCGTTCTCAAGGCTGTCGGCAAGGTAGGCGAGTACGGGGGAGGCGGCCGATGCCGAGCCGTGGATACCGGCCAGCAGCTCCTCCGGCTGTACGTCGAGGAACGGTGCTGCCGCGCGGCGCAGAAGTGAGGCCAGTGAGTACCAGGCTGCGCGCCGGCCGTGGTAGGCGTCGCGGAATCCGTGAGGCTGTTCGTAGGGGGAGATGTCGAACCGCAGGCCGCGGTCGGTATCGAGCGGCGCCCGGGCGCCCAGGAACAGCATGTCGGTGTGCTCTTTGGCTCCCAGAGCTGTCTTGATGTCAGCCTGCGCTTTCGGGCTGTCCACGACGTGGTAGCCGCCCCACGAGCTGTGCGATTTCTTGAACCGGTACAGGCGGCCGTTGTTGCTGTTGACGGTGAACCGGTCACCGCTTCCTGCGTGGACGACAAGCCAGTCGTCGACGTCTCGATCGACCCGGGGGGCTTCCTTGTTGAGATCGGCTGCTGTACGGGAGCTGGCGGCGCCGCGGCCCCACTCGCGGACGCCGTCGTAGTCGCGCGGCGTTCCGGCTCGGAAACCGGCCGGCTCGCGCATGGGAAGGGCGGCGTAGTTGGGGCGGCCCGGCGCCCCGCATGCAGGGCAGGCCTTCTGCTCTTCGCCCTCCTCCTTGAGCACCTGGATGTGCGCGCACAGGCGGCACAGGGCGACCCAGGTCTCGGGGCCGAAGGGTTCTTCTTCAGCCCGTGGCTGGGTGCGGCCGGGCCGGAAGGAGGCAATTCCCATGGATTGGTAGAGGCTTCCGTCACGTGGAGTCTCAGAGCCGGGCGCGAATTTGGTCAGTGCTACGGCGAGGTTGCGGTCGATGGCTCCGGGCGGGGGCCAGGGGAAGTTCTGTGCTGGCCGTTCCGTGTAGAGATAGCGGACGCGTGTGGGGAAGCCGAACATGGGCAGGAGCCCGGATTCTGCAAGCCGCTGGCTGAGATCTGTGTGGCCGGTATTCGAGGCGGCCTGCGTGTCCACCTGGTCCAGGAGCTCCTGGATGCAGTGGAATGGGTCAATGGCGGCTACTGCCTGGGTCGTTCCCAGCTGGAGTGCGCGCGCCGCTGAGGCGATGTCCGTTCGGTTCTGGTCCACCCAGCGGCGTACCGCGTCCCGGTGTACTGGCCAGTCGGCCGCATGCCCGAACTGGCCGTGGATGTTGTTTGTGAGGTCAGGGTCACCTTTTTGCCGTGCGGCGGCCACCGAGTCGAAGGCCAGCCGGAGCACTTCGCCGAGCAGGACCCGTTTGAAGATGGATGGCATGCCCAGGGCGAGGTACGGCGGCGGGGTCGGGGCGTTGGTGATTTCTTCCGGTCTGGCGAAGTAGTGCTCATCGTGGCTTCGCCCGCGGCAGATCGTCAGAGCCGTGGCCGTGGCGCTGCCGCGGCGCCCTGCCCTTCCCACACGCTGCTGGTAGTTGAAGCGCGTGGGTGGCATGTTGGCGAGCAACACCGTGTTGAGGGAGCCCACGTCGACGCCGGCCTCCATGGTTGTGGTCACCGAGAGGACTTCGATGCCGTCCGCGGCTGGGACGTCGTTTTCGCCGAGGAAGGCGTTCTGGAAACGGGCCTGGCGTGACTGGGCGTCGATACGGTCGGTCTGGCCTGTGAGTTCGGCGGCTCGCAGCGTGAAGTTTCCGGTGCGGGTCTGGGCTTTCCAGGCGTAATAGTCGTCGTTGAGGGGCCCCGTGAAATGGACGGGGCTGGCGGGGAGCTGGGCCTGGCATTTGGTGCAGAGTCCGGCGCCGTAGTGGAGATGGGGGCGTCGGCAGTTGCCGCAGATCCAGGCTCGCCCTCCGCCTTGGCGAAGGGAAACCTTGCGCGGGTCGATGGTGTACTGGACGACTGCCTGTCCCCACCCGGCGAGCACGCGGTCTTTGACCGTGTCGACTTCCGTGCCTGCACGTCCGGCGACTTGCTTCCAGAAGCGCAGCAGTGGGGCCGGCGGTTTCTCGGAGCCTGCCCGCAACTCCATGAAGCGCCGCAGGAGGCCCAGGATTCGCAGGCTCGCCCGGCACACGGCGACGTCAGATTCTGGTGGCATGTCGAGGGGTGAACGGTCCTCTGAGAGGCTGAGCCAGCCCAGTCCCAGCGATTCGAAGTCGCGGTCGGCACCGGAGAAGAGTCCGAAGATGAACTCGCGTCCCAGGCTGTCGTCGATGCGCTTGAGGAACTTTTCCTGTTCCTCTGTCAGTCCGGGCTTGAGGCCGCGGTCTCCCTCCCAGTCGAACAGCGCGGTCCATGGGATGCCCTTGTGGTCCTGAAGCGAGGCAGCGGGGCCTCCGGGATTGGCGCCGTATCCGAGCAGGAGTGCGCGCAAGTCGTAGCGCAGGTCCTGGAGCGAGGGCAGGGAGGCGAGAACTGACTCCAGCTCAGGCTGCCGCTTGGGCTCCGCGTCGATCTCGTCGTTGAGGATGTCCCGCAGCGCTGACAGTTCCCGGGGGCGGCGGGTGCGAAGCCTGTGCAGGGCGGCCTTGACCTGCTCGCGGTCGGCTGGTCCCTGGGCGTAGTAGGCCTTGACCAGCTGCAGGTCCGCGTAAGGGTCGCCCTGGCTTTCAACCACCTCGGCAGCTAGGAGCCTCAGGAGGTCTTGGTAGTGGCGCAGTGACAGGCCGCTGGCGAGTTCGGCAGCGTCGTCGCGGCTGTCAGAGAAGGCAATGACCTTGCGTTCACCGTCCGGCATATGGCCGAGAGCCTCGGTGGTGAGGACCTGATTGAGCTTGTCGAAGCCGGTGCGCATCCGGCGGACGGGGGCGCTCCTCAGCCGCGCCGGGTCCTCCAGGCCGATTGGCTTCAGCGCTCCGGTCCTGGGGTCCCGTGCCCTTTTCATCTCCCAGTCGTCGCCGCAGGCGGGGCAGCGCGTTGGCAGCGCCCTCAAACCCCGCAGATCGAGGGCCGGTTTTCCGTCCTTTCCCTTGTCGGGGACCACGTGGAAGGACCAGCCGGTGTATCCCGCTTTGTCATTTGCGAGCCGGCCTGTGCCCGGCTGGTAGTTGCTGGGCCTGAAGGAGAACGTGGCTTTTGCCCCCTGGTTGGACTCTGAACCGGTCCATTGAGAACTGTCCAGCCCGAGTTGCTCTCTGCGCGGCCAGTAGACGATGTAGTTCCCGGCGTTTGCGGCGCCCGTCGCATCGTCGGGCAGCTGGTCGAAGTCAGGGAAGTCGGTGTGCAGTGAACCGCGGTATGTGTCCTTGCCCAGCAGATGCGGACTGGTGAAGCCGCCGAGCATGAGGTCGCCGCAGTTCTGGCAGTACAGCAGCTCCAGGACCCGGGCTCCGCAGCTGCAGCGGGATGTGGGCGCCTTGAACAGCCTCCCGACTCGGCGCTGCGGGTGCCTGTCAGCGGGGGCATCGGGGCACTGCGGGTCGGAGCAGGCCCAGATCCCGTCGATGTTGCGGAAGAACATGTGGGCCCGCAGCTTGGGCTGCCCGGCATCCGATGCGGCAGCAAGAGCACGCAGAAGACCGTGGAGGGCCTTGGCCCTCTCCGCCTGCGATGCAAGTCCCGGGAAGAGCTGGAGGCCTGTGCGGGAAAGTGACTGCGCCCGCGGCTTGCCTGCCGGAGCCAGTGCTCGTGCCAGTGCGTCGCCCGCGCCAGTGGCCTGCAGGAGCCGGCCCGCTTGCTGACGCTCAAGGGCACCCTCGGCCGCGGCAGCCAGATCCTGGGCGTGCGCCGTCATATCGGTGGGGCCAGGGTCGGGCACTTCGACGGTTCCGGGCACTACGGTGTGCCGTCCGCGCGGCAGCGCGAAGAAGGATTCCACGAACTCGTCATCCCGGCCCGCTTCCAGAGAGGCGGAAGCGGCCAGGACACGGAACTTTTCCGGCGCATCATCAAGGCCGAGCCGGTGCCGCAGTTTGCGGAGGAGGTAGGCAACCTCAGTGCCTGCGGTCCCCCGGTACATGTGCAGCTCATCGAGGACCAGCGTGAAGCGCGCTTCAGGTTTGCGCAGCCATCGGCGGGTCGCCTCGAATACCCGTGCCTCCTGCGGCCGCAGGAGCATGATGTTGAGCATTGAATAGTTGGTGACGAGCACGTCCGGTGCAGCGTGCTGCATGTCCCAGCGAGCGTGCATCTCAGCGCCGCCGACTCGCGGGATGAAGTCGTGCATCTGGTCTGCGGCTCGCTGCTCCCGCTCTTCCAGTTCTCTCATGTACGTCCGCATCCGGTCCAAGGACGGCAGCGAATCAGCACGCCCGGACACCGGCGTCACGCCCGTGTAGCGGCCGAAGTAGAAGCGGTGCCCTGACCGGTTCCTGTCCAGCCAGTCGCGGGCTCCGTCGCTGTCCAGTGCTCTGCGCAGGCGTACCAGCTGGTCATCGGCAAGCGCGTTGGTCGGGTAGAGGATGAGTGCGCGCATGGCCGCGGGGTGCCCGTCTTCACCAGTGCGGCTCGGCTCGTAACCACCCCGCGTCCTCCACCACGGAATCTGGGTGCTGCCGCGGCCTGTCCAGCGGGCAGACTCAGCGACCAGGTCCGCGATGACCGGCAGCATGAAAGTCTCAGTTTTCCCTGAACCGGTGCCAGCCGTGACGACGAAGTCCTGTCCGTCGCGGCACGCCGCAACGAGCGCGTCGTGCTGGTGCCGGTAGAGCTGGTGCACACCATCGGGGAGGGCGAACCGTGCAAAATCAGCTGCCTGGGCATGCGCACCTGCCGTGCGGAAAGACTCAGCGGTACTGACTCCGCTCGATGCATACTGCGGGCGCAGTTCCAGCAGCGGTTCACGCCAGGCCCCGCCGTCAACGTCGAGGAGCGCACGCCGCTCCTTCATGACAGAGGGATCACTGACGGCAAAGGGCGTGTCGTAGTACCGCATGAGCGTGTCACGCAACGCCTGGAAGGTGCCAGGGATGTCCGTGGCTTCGGGCCTGTGGGGCAGCTCGGTGGGTTCAGTCATCGCTCCGCCTTCCCAGACCCCACCGTGGGCTTCTGGATCTCAAGTTTCTGGTGCAGAGACTTGGCCAGCTGCTCGGCGGCCGTCAGGGGGAGGTTGTCGTAGCAGACAGTCCTGGCCAGCTTGTGAAAGCGCGGCTGCAAGCCTGTGCACAGGACAGCAGCCCGGGCGTGCAGGGGCGGCAGGGGTGCTCCCCAGTCGACTGCGAGGCGGCCTATTCGCTGGCGGCCGGTTCCGCCTTCGGCTTTCCACCTCATCACGCTGGTCCCTGCACGCTCATGTTCCAGGTAGACGCCGTATTCATGCTCTGTGCTCAGGAACTCGCTGCCTCGCCGGACCTGGACGAGTCGTACCCAGTCTGCGCTGCGCCATCGGTAGAGGCCGTCCTCGTTGTACGACTCGGCGGGACCGTATTCCCCGCTCTCCGGGTGGTACCGCTCGACCGTGTGCGTGTTGCCGGGTCCTGGCGGTGCGGCTCGGGGACCTGCTGACAGTTCTGGAAGGAGGGAGAACATCTGAATCGCGGCGCACGGGACGTACCGGCATCCGAGCCTCTCAGCATCAAGGGGCAGGCCCTCCGCAGCGTCGTACTGCAGGTAGAGCGTGTCCGGCACGGGGATGTCACCTTCGGCCGTCTCGTTCTCCGCCCACAAGAACGCGGCCCAGTCGTCGGCAGCAGAGTCAACCAGTCCGTCGAATGCCGCAGTTCGGCGCCCGGCAATGACGGCAGCCCCGTCAGAGAACGGCACACGCGTAAGGACCGGAGGGGCCGCGGACCACAGTCCCCGGCGCCAGTCCACATCCAGATGCCCGAGTGCGGACACATCGCGCAGCCACCGGCCGTCCGCTCCCTCCCGCACCGGGATCCCCCTGCTGCGTGCCGTACGGAGCACGCCGGCCCTCAGATTTGAGACGTGGCCGCCCCCGAGCTCACTTGCCCACCGGAGGAGCAGGTTTCCGATGCTCAGCATTCTGCGACCTCCCGGGCCATTTCAACGAAGACGTCCCACAGCTCTCCGGTGCCGGCGCCGCCCGCATCCAGTACGGCCTCAGCCCACGCACGGTACTCAGGGCCGGGGACAAAGGAGGGATGTTCAGGATAGGCCGGCACAACTGCCCATTGACCTTGCCGGAGTTGGAGAATCCAGCCTCCACCACTGCGGACTTCGACCTCGAAGTGATAGCCGGAAGGCGGCTCCGGGAGCCTGGCCCACCACGAGGGAGTGCCCGGTTCAGTAATCCTCCAGGCACGACCGTCTGAAGCAACGAAGAGCGTCCGCTGGGCCCTGCGCCGGCACAGGACAACGCGGGGTGCGCCAGTCGTCCCCCGGACCCCGAGGCCGGCTCCGCGCAGCAGGGCGGTGTCGCCATCCGAGGATGCGAACGCCTCAGCTTCACAACCGGTCACAGCAAATCCGGGCGAATGGTCCAGCTCGGCTAGTACGGGCGCACTCTCGGCCGTAGTGAAGGCGAGCTTGTTCCCTTCAGCTTCCAGCACATGGGGGCCCGGCCTGAGCCCTCTCGGCCACAGCGGGATCGGCACCCCCCTCGCCTGAAACGGCGGATTCTGCTCCAGTCCGTCGAGCACTGCCTCGCCCGACGCACCATCAGGCAGCACAACATCGGGCTCTCCCCCGGCCAGGTAGAGCCTCTTGCTGATCTTGGGGGCCAAGGGCAGCCCGCCGTCGAGGTACGCCTTGAACTGCGGTGCGGGCTGCACCGCAAGCACTGCTCCCTGGACCTCGCGGATAGCTTCCTTCAGAGACACCGCATCATCGAAGACCACGCGGGGATACAGGACCCAGCCCTGGGGAAGCCAGGACAGTTGGCGGGGCCTGCGTTCACGATCTGGTGGCGCCGCCTTCTCCAGCACAGCCTCGACATCGCCGACAGCCCCGGGCCCTGCCAAGATCATGTGCTCCTCGCCTGGCACGAACCGGTCCACACTGGTGCGGCAGTCCAACGATTCGTTCTGCCTCAGCACAACCAGGGAAGAGGCAGGGCGGCTGACCGCGACCCCTCCGCCAACAAGCTGAACCCCAGCACGCAGGGACCGATCCACTGGAAGCTCCAGCCCATCCACCGCGTAGTAGTTCGTATCCCCCAGCTCTCGAAGCACAACGCCGCTGGGCAGCTGGTACTGGCCCGCTCCAGGACGCGGGAACCTGGCAAGCCATCCCAGACGCCGGTTCTCCAGCCGCACCAGGAGCTCCCCTCTCGGCGTCCCCTGGCGGATGTACTGCGCAGAACCGTCCCACACATTGGCCAGGCCGCCCAGCAGCCGTTCGACAAGCGGCCGGAACTCAGGGTGGCTCAGCGCGTTCTGGAAAGCTGCCGAGAACTTGCCAGCCTGGTCCCAGAGACGGATTCCCTCGGCCAGAACAGCGCCGGGCTGCGGCCACGCCGCGGCGTTGCGCTCTCTCATGACGTCAAAGAACTTCGGCAGCAGTTGCCGGTCCGCTCCGCGCAGCACGGCCTGAGACAGGGCATATCCGATGCGCGCCTGATTGCGGGGAAGGTCACCAGGCGAGGGAATCGTGCACAGGCCACGGTAGGCACCCCACTGGTGCTGCCAGGAAGCAAGCCTCTGCCACATCTCAGAAACCGGCGCGTACTCCGCTGATGTGAGAACTCCGGCCCTGCCCGCAAGGAGCTCGGAGAAGTGGACGTGGTAGTTGCTCGCTCTCCGGTTCCCGTCGTGAGCCATGCGTGTGGCCGCCACCACTGAGGTGGCAAGCAAAGGCAGCACGGCTGGCGCGTCCACACTGTTTCGCTTCGAGGCCTCGTAGCTCTCGATGGCCCGATAGGGCCTGTGCTCGTCTGACAGGACGACCCGATGCACAGCCTCAGCAAGCGGCTCAGCGATGCCGAAGCGCTTCTGCAGTTGCTGCGCCTCCCCGTCGTCCACGTACATGACGACCGGATGGCCGTCCCATTCGGGACTGAAGAAGGCTTCCTCTAAGGCTCGCTGCCAAGCCCCATACGGCATGAAATCCATGTCTTGTCCCGGCTCCCCACTCAAGTCCCAGCGGCTCAAAGCGCCACTGCAGACGGCACTATGAGCACGGTGCAACTTGTCTTCCCCTACACCAACTTCACCTTATGGACCGCTACTGACATCCCATGGTTGCGCTGATCAGTCCGGAGAGTCCAGCGGTCGTCTTGGCGCTCTTCGCGAGGCGCCGCAGCATGCCCGAAGCGCGCCGTGCGCCCGTCGGTGCAGCGCCGTACGAACTCGCATCCTGGCCAGCACCTGGACCGGCAGGTCACCCAGGAGGAAGCCGAGGCGGGGCGCGTCGTATCCAGCGTCCGCGACGATGAGGATGTCGGGATCGCCCGCCTGCCACTGCCCTGCTGCGATGAGTCGCCGCTAGAGCAGATCGCGCAGTTGCCGGGCGGTGACGGTTGCGGTGTCGTCGCCGGGCTTCAGACGCATCGCGTCCAGCGGCGCCGTCCATGAGTTACGGCCCGGCTCGAGCGCGCAGACGATCGAGTAGGGCCAGTCGGGGACCGGGATGTGCTGGTCCTTGCCCGGTCCATAGGTGTGACACAAAATCCGCTCAGGTGAGGTGTGGGCGTCGGGCCGCAGCCAGCAGGTGACATCGATCGCCAGGACCAGCCGGCCGTCGGCAGACCGCGGCAGTGGCACCTCCGTCAGTGCCCGCCGCAGCCGGCCGTCATCGATGCGTCCACGGGCCATGGCTGCGTAGAGCCCTCCATGGCCGCGGCGGTGTTCACCCACCAACGACAGTTCGGCCAGCGACCTCACCGGCCCGTCGCCACACAGAACAGCATCAGCCAGCTCGAACAACACGTCCGAACGGGAGGTCAGACAGGCATAGAACTCGCCCCGGAAGCATGACAGTTGTGCGAGCGACTCTCGCCGGGCGTCGTGATGCAGCAGACTCATCCTCACGGCCTTCGTGCTGAATGTGCGTGTTCCCTGGTCGGAGCACATGTTCAGACGAAGGGCGCCTTCATGTCCGGCAGATACAGACCGAGTGATCAAGCTCGACGGACCATTCGACGCCGCACGTTAAAGATCAAGTTAGACCGACGCACCCTACCCTCCGATCCCGAACGAGAGTCCCTTGTGATCACCACTGAGTGAACGACGTATGGCGTTGACCAACCTCACTTGCGCCAAGGCAGGTTCCTGTCGGGCCATTTCGAACTCCTCTGGACTGAGCGGATTGCGCAGTGGAGTGCGTTCCCCCCGTTCCACCTGCTCCAAGAAGGAGTTGATGGCACGTCCGAAGTTATCGATCTCCGTGGCGACTTCTCCAGGGGCGACCAGGCTCACACGCATCAAAGCCGCGCTCCACTCACCCCAGTCGTACTCCCAGCCCCGGCCATCACCGTGCGCTCGCCTGAGTTCCATCGTGAACTTGGCGTAGTGACTGAAAAGTTCCTGATAGGCCGCGAGTTGCTGGTCTCGTATCCACTGCTGATCCTGGGCGCGACGCGAAACTACACCGCCAACCAGTACCCCCAGGGTGGCGAGAAGGGCACCAGCGACCGTCGTCACCAAACTCTCCAGCACCACGCCCCCTGCGTCCCGATGTCCTAGCGCCCGGGGAGACGATGTTACTGATCTCAGAACCTCAACGGGGCACCTCGATCACATCGACCGAACTGCCGGACTGCGGCTGTACAGCGCAGAAGTACAGCAACCACATCAACCGGCGGTGTCCACCTGCAGTTTCCCCAAGGTCATCCAGCGCATCCGCTTGGATCTTAGGCGGGGCCTCTGACAAGCCGGCGTGAATTGACCAGCGGTCAGACCGAGCTGTCAGTGATGCCTGGTAGATCTTGGAGCATGACCCTTCCTGTCGCTCCTGTGCCGCACGTGGCGTTCTCCGATCTGGAGACAGCTGACCTTCAAGTCGATGCGCTCTATGCTGGCGGGGCGAGTGGCAACACCAGCGACGACCCGATGTCCAAGCTGATAAAGGGCGTCGGGAACCAGGGCGGCTTCCGGTACGCAGGCTCCCCGGCCAAGGCAACGGTGAAGCTGGCCGTGCTCTACACGAGCGGCGGTGAGGTGGACTGGCCTGACCACCTCGACGTAGAGACCGGCACGTTCACCTACTACGGCGACAACCGGAAGCCGGGGCAGGGCCTCCACGGCACACCACGGGCAGGGAACGTCCTGCTGCGCGACGTTTTCGCGGCTTCCCACGGCACCGCCGCGGACAGAGCCACAGTGCCTCCCTTCTTCCTCTTCGAGAAGGCCGGAGCCACAGGGCGCTCCGTGCTCTTCCGCGGCCTGCTCGCCCCGGGCGGCCCGACCCTGACGTCTGATGACGAGCTGGCTGCCATCTGGAGGGCGACCGCAGGCCAGCGCTTCCAGAACTACCGGTCACACTTCACCGTGCTCGACCACGACCTGATCCCCCGGCCCTGGATCCAGCATCTGCTCGCAGGCGGTGACCCCCTCGGTGGCGGCTGCCCCGATGTGTGGCGCACGTGGGTCGAGGGTCGGGTCTACCGCCCCTTGATGGCCCCGGTGACGACGGCCATCCGGTCCCGGGCAGACCAGCTTCCCGACGATGCAGCCGGTACCGCCATGCTGGAGGAGATCCGGGAGTACTTCCGCGGCCGCGAGCACGACTTCGAAGCCTGCGCGGTGGCCATCTGGCGGCTGATCGCGCGGAACACCGGGCCAGTAGACCTGACACGGCCGAGCAGGGACGGCGGCCGCGATGCCGTGGGCACTTACGGCCTGGGGCCGGCAGCAAGCCGCATCGCGATCGACTTCGCCCTGGAAGCAAAGTGCTACGCCGCGACCAACTCCGTCGGAGTCCGCGAGGTCTCCCGGCTGATCTCCCGGATCAGGCACCGGAACTTCGGCGTACTCGTGACAACGTCCTACTTCCACAAGCAAGTCCAGGAAGAAGTCCACGAGGACGGCCACCCCATCGTCCTCGTCTCCGGCCGTGACATCATCGACGCTCTCCGCCAGGACGGCCGCACAACAGTCCACACCGTCCGCCAGTGGCTCGAGCAGAGCTTCCCCAAGCCGTAACGAGCCGAGGCTGTCGCGAACAATGGTCACCCCAGCAGCCGCGAGCCGAAATGTCAGCGTGCCCTTGCTCAGGCCAGCGGTACGCCTCCAAAGAATCCGACCTTCCCAAGGGATGTTCGAAAGCTGGCATATGACCCGCTATCCAGCGATTACATCCGCTTGCGGCGTACTCACTCGCAGCCCCAGACTTCTTCCCCGGTACTCGCTGAGGCCAACAGGGGCTGATTGACGGGGGAGCAACATGACAGCCTGGAGACGCCTTCGGGCCGACCTTCGACGCCGGCGCAACCTCGACGTGTATGCCACGATCACCGTCGCCCTTGCCACCAGCATCCTCGCGGCCATCGATCTGGCTCCGACGGAGAAGATCATGGCCGGCGTCCTGGCGGTGCTCGCTGTCCTGGCTTTCAGCACACTGGCCACCCGCACCATGGTCGAGGACCTGGCCCGCTCCCGTGCCAGCGGCAGCGTCCGCTTCTTACCCGACTTCCCTGCTGACGTCGAGGAACGGCGCGAGAGGTCCACCGACATCTATCTGACGGGCGTCAGCTTGAGCCGAACGTTAGAAACCTCCTACCGGGCGTTTGAAAACACCCTGTCATCCGGAGGCCGCATCAGGATCCTGCTCACTGATGCGGACGCGGACGACGCCGCGGTGACTACCCAGAACCGCCCGACACGACCACGCCCCGACGAAATCAGGGACGAAATCCGCCAGTCCCTCCGCCTACTCCAGCGCTTGCACACGGACACTGGGGGGCGACTGGAGGTACGCACGACACGCACCGCACTCAAGTTCGGAATGAACTACATCGACGTGCACAAGGTGAACGCCCTGCTGTGCGTACAGCTCTACTCCTTCGAAGTGGCTGGCGAGTCTCGCCCCATCTTTACACTTACCCGGGCAAGCGATCCCTGGTTCGAGACCTTCCTTGAGCAGGTGGAACGGCTGTGGGACGTTGCGCAGCCAATTCTTGTCCCCCGGCCGTAGTCCAGCTCAGTTTCCCTCTCATTCAGCCACGCTCACGGCCGTTCAGACAGGACCACGCGTCAGGCTCGCCCCGCAATCCAGCCACCCACGAAGCTTCACCCGTTGCGGCCTACTCGTGGACACGAGTGACTTCGAGAAGCACGAACAGCTTGCCGACCTGCTGAAACGTCTTCAATTCTGTGCAGCGTGCAGTCCTGGCCACCGGCCAATGAGGAGGGCTGAGGTGATGCATAACGTTGCTGGTCAGCGCCAGCCCGGATTGTCGCTCGGCAGGAAGGTTCCGAACAGCGACTCGTAGGCGTCGTCCTCCCCTTCGTCGCCGAGCAGCACATGATCAGGGTCGGTTCTCGCAACCGCTTCTCGGAGCTTTGAGACCAGTTCTGCTGTGGACGTCATGTCGAGGGACAAGGCGTCGGCCAGACGGGCGCGATGCTCACCAATGTCGGGCTCATACTCCGCAAGGTCCTGTTCGAGGTGCCCTGCCGCAATCTGCATGGCCTCCACATCGCCCCCACCCGAGAACTTCAGGCAGTCGTGCCAGCAGGGAAGACCAATGATGATCTCCAAAGCCGCTGTCAAGTCGTCAGCGATCAGACCGGCCTGCCCCTCGGAGCTGGCATACACCACGGGCTGCCGGCCACTGGGTTCGCCGCACAGGAAGTACGTGCCACCAGCAGCATCACTGGCGAAACCCTTCATCAGAGCGCCTGAGGGCAGGCGGATGTCCTCCCCCTGATCACCGCGCGAGATGTCGAAGTCGAATGCGCCTTCAAGGAGGTTGGAAACATCCGGATTGCCCCGGATCAGATCGAGTACATGATCGGCTGAAGTCACGGCGGGGACGATAACAAGAGGGGCTGACAGCCGACCGCCCCGGAAGCGAGATGGGCACCTCGTCATAGGCGGAGTGCGAGCGCCGGTCCCGCACTCAGAGGCTGGACCCTAAGGGTTGTCAGCAACTGCGGGCCGTCCCCTCACGATCGTGGGTCGCTCCGCGCTCCCGGTCAGCCAAAGATGAGCACAACGTTCTTGTCCACGCAAGACCGCAGGACGGTGACCAACTGACTGACGTCTTCGATGCGCCGGCGTAGGACAGGGGCGCTGTCGTCCGGCAGACGGTGATCGAGGATAGCTTCCAACCGGGGCAGCATGGCCGCGCATTGAGCGGGCGCGAGGTCGGGGCCGTCGTCGTCTGGATGATTGAGGAGTGGCTCCAGCGTGGTGGAGACGCTGGACCACTGACGGTCCCCGCCGAAGCCGTCCATCTCGGCGAGGACGAACCCTTCAGCCTGGGCCAGCCACTCCCTGAACATACCGAAGCCGGAGTAGGACCAGGAGACGTCCGGACTTGTCACGTCGCCGTCGCATGGAAAGAGCATCAGTCCCATCTCGCCTACCTTCCTTGCTGGTCGCCCAGGATCACTGAGGGGCGGGCTGTCGGCAATTGAAATGATCCCCGGACGGCTGGTGTGATCGCGACGGCGGAGACGGCCTGGATAGCCCCGTTCACCGGGCTGAGCCCACGCTGCTTCGGCAAGCTGGTGACTGCGGTGCGTCGAGAAGTCGCCAAGGAACCACAGCGTGGACGGCCGTGGCGAGGCGGAATGGATGAGTTGAAACGGTGGCCAGATCATCCTGACTCGGGCCGAGGTCGAATGGCAGCGCAGGTTCACGCCGGACAACGCACTCGTGATCCTCCACTCCATCGAACTTGATCGCGCCGTTCATCCTGTACCCGCGGCTGGTGGAGTCCTCCACTGCACCTCGCCGTGGGCCATCGAAGATGGAGACCTCGGCCGTGATCTCCTGCATCCGCCGAACAGGACTGTCCGCCGGCGTGAGTCGCACGACCTGCCGGGGACGCCGCATTCCCAAGGTCCTCCCGAAGTTTCAGCGCGCCCCCTTGGTTGCCGGGCCACCGTCGCCCTGTCTCATATTGAGACAAAAGTGCATGCAGGTTGAAGGTGGTGTGTATCCCCGTTCATCCTTGGCTCATGAGTCTCGCCTCGCCCTTCTTCGATCTCATCTCGGCGGACGGCTACGCCCACGACTGGGCTCTCGTCGACGTGGAGACATCCGGGCTGATACCCCGGCGGGACCGGGTGCTGTCGGTCGCCGTGGTCACCATCGGGCCGGACGGCGAGCAGACCGGGGAGTTCTCCACGCTGCTTGATCCGGGATGCGATCCGGGGCCGGTCGAGGTGCACGGGCTGACCGCTGAGCGACTGCGCGGGGCGCCGACCTTCGACCAGGTGGCGGAACGCATCGGCGTGATGCTGCAAGACCGCATTCTGGTCGCCCACAACGCACAGTTCGACTACGACTTCCTCGCCTACGAATTCGCCCGGGCCCGCATGTGGCTGCCCGTCTCGCAGCGGCTATGCACCCTCACGTTGAACCGGCAGGTGGATCCGCCGACGCCCGACATGAAGCTGGGCACGCTGGCCGCCCACTACGGCGTACCGCAGCAGCACGCGCACGACGCGCTGGACGACACCCGGGTGCTGGCCGGAATTCTGCGGG
This sequence comes from Streptomyces sp. NPDC055955, assembly GCF_042270245.1. Lineage (NCBI taxonomy): Bacteria > Bacillati > Actinomycetota > Actinomycetes > Kitasatosporales > Streptomycetaceae > Streptomyces > Streptomyces sp. NPDC055955. The sequence goes on along the minus strand of NZ_JBHJYS010000025.1, from coordinate 155,999 downwards.
CATCACTGCGTGAGGCGGCGCGGCTCGCACTGCCGTTGCCTTTCGTGAGCTGCCCGCCCCGGGCCGAGTCCCAGTTCACGCCGAAGCCGCCCAAGACACCCTGCTCCTATCGCAATCCCGGCCGACTGGCTCCGGGAGCCCCGCTTCGGCAGGGCATGAAGGTTGCGATCAGCGGTGAAACCGCCTGTGCTAGGGCAGAGTTGATCGGCCGAGGCGTTGCCGCCGGACTCAACATGATGGGCTCGGTCAGCCGCCACACCAGCGTCCTCGTCACCAACGAGCCCGCGTCCGGATCGGCGAAGGCGCGGCGGGCCGCCGCCGAGGGGGTGCCCGTCATCGACGAGGACATCTTCCTCCAACTGCTGAGCGATGTAGAAGCCGGTGCGACGCATCAGGTGCCCGGACCGGCACCGGCCATCCCTGCGCCACGCAAGGCCGAGCTCGTTCCCGTCGGGTCGGGCGGCAAGCCACTGGCCGGGCATCGCGTACTTGTCCTGGGTGGTGCGCACGCCGAGGCGGCTGACGCGCGCGGCCGCGTCGTCGAGCTCGGCGGATCCGCAGCGGTCAATCTCTCGCGCAGCGTCACCGACGTCGTCGTCCTCTCCGGTGGGGAGAACGACCGTCGAATGCCCCGGATCACGGAACTGGGGCTTTCGGTGCACTATGAGCGGTGGCTCGTCGATCCGTCCGTGACCGACACCGCGATAACCTCCGTCGCCGATGCCGGTGCCGAGGTGGCAGGGGCCAGGGCAGCGGAGACGTCCATCGATGCTGCGGCACCCCACGTTCTTCCCCGCGGCGGCGTCATCGACCTGCCACGTCTGTGTCCCCGTGGCATGTCACCGCGTCCTGGGCACCCCGGGAACGCGGTGAGGTCGACGTCGTCGCCTTCGTGCTCGACGAGGACGAACAGGTCACCTTCGACGAGGACTTCGTGTTCTACGGCGCCCCGGAGAACCCCGGCGGCACCGTCCACCTGCTCACCAATGGCCCAGCCGAACAGACCATCACCGTCGACGTCGCCTCCCTGCCCCCGTCCTCACGCCGGGTGGTGATCGCCGCGGCCATCGACGGCAGCCAGTCCTTCGGCGACATCGGCGCTGTCCAAGTGGCCGCGGCGCCCGGCAGCAGTGCAGCCCCGCTGATACGCGCGACATTGGACGCCGCCACCAGCGAGCGCACGCTGATCCTGACCGAGCTCTACCGCCGTGGCCCGCTCTGGCGGTTCCGCGCCGTCGGACAGGGATACGACCACGGACTCGACGCCCTCGCGCGCGGCTACGGAGTCGATATCAGCGATTGACGGGTACGGGGACGTCAAGGAATGCCCCATGGGGAGTTGGATCATTGCAGCCGTCATCGTCGCGGGGGCTCGTCGTTCCTGCGCCTGGCGTTCGAGCCTGTGATCAGCCAATGCGCGCTGACCTGTCGCTCCCGGTGCTCCGGGGCGACCGGACTTCAAAGGGTCATGAACGGCGCTCCTGAGGCCCAAGCGGTGATAATCGAGCTGTTTCCAACCTGATGGCACTGAACGCGAGTTGGACAGCTCTGCGCAACGACGAAGCTCCTGGTAGACGGGTTCTCGACCAAGATCACCCGTGTCCGCCAGGAGCTTCGCGTGCTTGTCCACCCATCGTCGATCGATCTGTCCAGCCGCACCCTGCGGTTCCTGACCGGTCAACTGACCGTCCGGCGCAAGAAGATCGGGACGCGGTGGTGCCAACTGCCGGTCGGCCAGCCAGGCCCTCCAAGCCCTGGCCCACCTGCGGTGCGGTGACACCTACACCCGGCTCGCCGCGGGGTTCGGCATCGGCATGGCGACCATGTTCCGCTACATACGCGAAGCCATCGAGGTCCTGTCCGCTCTCACCCCGACCCTCGCCGAGGCGATGAACACGATCCGCACCAAGGCGTTCGTCATCCTCGACGGCACTCTGCTCCCGATCGACCCAGGACCTGACCGCCGCACGACACAACGGCATCATCGAAGCCCTCACCGATGCGTGGCTCACATGCTGGGCGGACAGGGCGTATCAAGGCGCCGGCGGAACCGTCCGGGTACCGTTCCGGGGCCGCAGTCTCAAGAAAGGGAAGCGCGGCCACAACACCACCCACGCCAAGATCCGCTGCCTCGGCGAGCAGGCAATGGCCGCCACGGAGGTCGGCAGCCGAAGGGGCGGCGGGTGGCGCGTGCCGCGGCACGCCATGAACCGTCGCCCTGCTCGGGCGGCGGTGGCCGCCTTCCCGACCGCGGAGGCGGCCCGGAGGTGAAGGATGGAAAAGGCCGGCGTGCGTGGGGCAGAATCCCGGACATATGAGCCCACGGCAGTCCCGTCCCACGCACCTCGCGAACCTCGATCTCAACCTCCTGGTGACGCTGCGAGCGCTGCTGCGCGAGCGGAACGTCACCCGGGCCGCCCGGAACCTCGGCGTCACCCAGCCCGCCGTCAGCGCCGCGCTGTCCCGGCTGCGCCGGCATTTCGGGGACGAGCTGCTCGCCCGGGTGCAGGGTGCCTACGTCCTGACGCCGCTCGCCGCGCAGCTGGCCGGACAGGTCGAGACCGTGTGCGCGGCCGCCGAGAGGCTCTTCGCGACAGGCAGGGCGTTCGACCCCGACACCACCGAGCGGGAGTTCACGCTGCTGATGGCCGACTACCAGGCGACGGTCCTGGGCCCCGCGCTGTCACGGCTGTTCGACCGCGAGGCGCCGCATGCGGCGCTCCACGTCCAGCTCATCAGGGAGACCCTGGGCAGTGGCGCGGGCGACGCGATCCGGCTCGTCGACGCCATGGTCTCCCCGCCGCTGGGCCACTTCCGCACCCCGGGCGTCCACTCGGCTCCGCTGTTCCAGGACCGGTGGGTCTGTCTGGTGTCCGCCGACCACCCACTGTGCGGGGCCGAGTCGTTCGGCATCGAGGACCTGGCACGGCTGGCGTGGGTGGTGCCCTACCACCGGGACGAGGGCTACCCGTCGGCCGCTCCGGCGACACGGCAGCTGAGCACCCTGGGTATCCGGCCACGGATCGCCGTACGCGTGGAGAGCTACCGGGCCGTGCCCGACTTCATCTCCGGGACGCGGCGGGTGGCGCTCGTTCCGGAGCGGCTCGCCGCGCCGCTGAGGTCCGCGCAGGGGCTGCGCACGCTCGCCTGCCCGGTACCGCTTGATCCGCTGGAAGAGCATCTCTGGTGGGACGCGAGCCACGACGAGGATCCGGCGCACAGCTGGCTGCGTGATCTGGTGGCCCGGGCTGCGGCCTCCCTCGGACCATAAACGGAATTGATACCTCCCAGTCGAACGGTCTATTGACCTGGGCATTCCCTGTGGCGAGACGGTCCGCCTACGGTGCGGGGCATGCAGTGAGAGCCGCGTTCGCGGCACAGCCCCCTTCCGCAGGAGCCCTCGATGCCCCATGCCCTGACCATGGCCCAGGTCCCATCTGATCGACGGCCTTCCCATGCGCGGCGCGCAGGTGGGGAGCTCCCTGATCGGCCCGTTCTTCCGGAGCCGCGAGGCTTCTTCCAGGCGACCCGGCTCGCCGGCGCCGCACCCCTCGGCATGGCCTTCGCGGCCATGACCGGAACAGCCGCGCTCGGCGCGGTCGTCACCCGCGTTGCCACCGTGACCGGTGCGGACCGGGACCCGCTGACCGTCATCCGAACCGGGGACCGGGGCAGCGTCGACGCCGGCCAGGGCATCGCCACGGCCCGCATTGACCCCGCACCCCGCCCCGCCCTCCCCTCAACGATGAGGAGACGTCCATGAGCGCCACACCACATCTCGTGGAACTGGCCCCGATCATCGAGCGCCAGCGAGCGAACCGCCGCTGGCTGTTGATGTACGCGGTCTGCTGCCTGATCACCTTCCTCGACGGCTTCGACTTCCAGATCCTGTCGTTCGCCGCCACCTACCTCAAGAAGGACTTCGGGCTCACCGAGACCCAGCTCGGCACCCTGGGCACGGTCGGCCTCTTCGGCACCATGATCGGTGCGCTGATCATGGGATATCTGGCGGACCGGATAGGACGCCGTCCCACCATCATCGTGTCGGTCGCCGGATTCGGCGTCTTCATGCTCGGTTTCGCCCAGGCGGACACCTACGCACACCTGTTCGCCCTGCGCTTCATATCCGGGCTCTTCCTCGGCGGCGTACTCCCGCTGACCTGGGCCCTGGCGGCCGAGTACGCGCCGAAGCGGTCCCGGGTGACCGCCGTCTCCATCATCATGTGCGGCTACACGCTCGGCGGCGCCGCCGGCGGTCCCGTCTCCAACTAGCTGATCCCCGACTACGGCTGGCGATCGGTGTTCGTCGTCGGCGGTGTCTGCTCCCTGCTCACCGTCCTCGCGGTGCTGCCGCTGCTGCCCGAGTCGGTGAAGTTCCTGGCGGTCAACTTGACCCGGCCCTAAATGGACCGGGCTTGGAGGTAGTTCCCAACTGGCTGCTGGGATGGACCCCTCCGTCCAGACACCCCGTTATGGGGTGGCAGGGACGCGTGACTCACGCCCCGCAGTCCACACAGCCTCGCCCTTGCGGGCGATGTTGTGGGAAGCATTCCGGTCAGCGTGGGCAACGACCCCGCACCCCCGGCAGATGAAAAGCCCCTGGTCCACACGGTTGCGCTTGTCGACGTGCCGGCACTGCGAGCACGTCTGCGACGTGTACGCGGGATCAACGAAGACCAGGGGCACACCGGCCCTGCGGGCCTTGTAGACGATGAAGTCTCCGAGCTGGGCGAAGGCCCAGGAGTGGAGCGTGACCCGTTGGGGCTTACGGAGCCGTACCCTCTGCCGGAATCCCTTGAGTTCTTCCAGGGAGATCCCGGCCGAGGTGCGTTCAGCCTCGGTCACGATCGTCTTGGCGATGATGTGGTTGGTGTTCTTGACGTGCCGCTGCTCGCGGCGGGAGCGCGCCTTGAGCCGGCGTTTGGCGGACTTGGTGCGCTTCTTCTGCAACTTCCGCCGCAGGTCGAGCTGGCGCTTGCGGTACCGGCCCAGTCCGCGCCCGGCGGCCTGGTAGCCGGTGGACGTGGTGGCGATGTTGACGATGCCGAGGTCCACGCCGATGAAGCCGTCCGGCTCGTACTGCTCTGCCTCGGGCACGTCACAGGTGGCGATCAGGTAGAACACGCCGTCGCGCTCGATCAGGTCGGACTCGCCCTTGCGGTAGTCGCGGAGCACCTTGAGCGCGCCGGCGGCGCACACGAACGAGACGTTCTTGATACGCCCGCCAGTTGTCCAGATGGACACCGTCTGCCGGTCGTACTGCCAGCTCAGACACCGGTCGTCATACGGCTGAGCGGCCTCGGGACGGAACGCGATCGGCTTGGACTCCGCCTTGAGTCGGCGCCTCGACTTCGGCCTGCCGAGATGTCCGGCGCGCAGGTTGGCGTGCAGCGTGGCGTACGCGTCACGCACCTTCTTGATCACATGCTGCGCGGCCTGCGCCCCCAGCCCTTCGGCCTTGAGGCGTGGATACGTGTGCCTACGCAGCTCATACTCACGCGGCACGCCGCGAGCGAACGCCACCTGGGACACCCAGCACGCCAGATCGTTGACCGTGCGCAGCGTGGAGCGCAGCGCGGCGGCCCCTTCGGCCTCCGGCAACAGCTTCACCTGCACCACAATCTTCATACCGAAACCCTATGCGGGAGCACTGACAACACAGCAGACCCATGCGTACACGCAGGCCACCCCCATTTTCAGAAGTGATTCCTCCCAGGCCTGAAGACCCGGGGATCCTCACTAGACCCCGCTGAAGCGTGCATCTCAAGTGGCGTCACCAGAGGAACACTTGCGTCCTATCCGCCCCAACTCCACGGGCAGAAGCAGCTGGTGAAGGGGAGGCTTCATGACCGACCTGGCCCCGGAAGGGACAATGCACAACAAAGTCATCGCCATCGACGAAAATCCGCGCCATCGTTTGAATCCGCCTTCCCATCCGGGGCTACGGAGGCCGCTGGATACCGCGCGGGCATTGCCTCTCGTAGCCCGCGAGGCCGAGGTCGGATGCCGCCGGTCCGGCCCAGGCGAGGAGAGCGCCCACCGCGATCACGGCGGCCCGCCAACGACTGGGGCTGGGACTGGTTGAACCGTTGATTTCGGGGACGGCCGTCGTCACCAGGATTGAGGATCACCGCACGTACGCCGCCGGGCGGCTCTCTGCCTCGCCATCTTTTACGTGCCCCCCGAGCACCCCGAGCACCCTGAGCACCCGGCCTTCATACCGCCAACCACTACACAGGCCGCGCCAATGATTCACCTGCAGAACCACAGAAACCACGGCAAAGACGACGCCCGCTGCTGTGCGCCGACCTGACTCATCCGGCGCTGGAAGCTTCGACGGGTACCTCGGCTACTGCGTTACGGGTGGGTCCCGCCCGTCTGCACGAGCGGGACCCACCGGTCCTCATCTGGTCGTTCGTCGCTGTCCTCGACTGGGCCTCAGCCCCAGACTCCGAGGGTGAACTCGGCGATGACCACCGACAGCAGGAACGACGCGGTGATCGCGACGAGACCGACCGGGACGATCTTCCAGCCGATGCGGCGCAGCAGCGGGAGGTCCTTGCCCAGGGACAACCCCGCAAGGGTCAGCATGATCGTGGCGATGGAGAGGAAGTCCACCGAACCGACCAGGCGGTTCAGGGCGTCGGATGCGAAGAACCAGGGGCTTGAGACGTACGCGCCCACCGTGGTGATCCACACGATGGCGGAGATCTTCCGGCTGACCTTGGCCAGGAGCAGGCCGAGGAGCACCAGGGCCAGCAGCACCGCGTAGCCGCCGACGATGTCCCAGCTGACCTTCTTGGCCGCGACGAAGGCGGTGCCGAGGCCGAGCACCGTCAGTGCACCGAGCGAGAGCCAGAGCGGGAGCTTGATCTCGCCCGAGGCCGCCGCGACGTCCTGCCGGAAGGCGCGGTTCGCAGCGGCGGCGCGCTCCTCGTCCTCACGGGCGGAGGCGAGGGCGTCGGACGCCTCCGGCTCGGTCGGCACCTTTGCGGTCGCGTGGTCCGACCGGCGACGGGTGAGGAAGCGGTAGAACCGCTCGGCCAGGGGCAGTGCGACGTAGATGCCGACATAGACCCCGAGGATTGTGGTGATGAGGTTGGAGACGGCGGCCATGCCGAGGATGGCCTGCTCGTGGTCCGGATAGGCGGCCACGATGCTGGCGGAGGACGCGGCCATCATGGATCCGGAGCCGACGCCGGCGCCCATGGCCAGTGCCAGCGGGTCGAAGATGTTCCAGTTCGACACGAGCGAGGTCAGGAGCGTGATGAAGACGGCTCCGAACATCGTGCCGAACACGTACATGGCCAGCACGCCGCGGTACTGGTCGGAGTCGGGCCCGTACTTCTCCGAGACCATGGCGAAGGAGGGCTCGCGGTCCAGGGAGAAGGTGGCGCCGACGGTGGCTTTGCCCATGCGCAGCAGGACAGCGAGAGGGAGGGCGATGGCGACCGTGCCGAGCAGGTGGCCGACTTCCTGGAGCAGGAGCGCGGGCCCGGCCTTGACGAGGGTCGGCAGGCTGGGGCCGATGTTGAAGGCGAGCCGGGCGACCAGGATCATCACGGCCACGCCGACGAGTGCGGCCGCCACCTTCTGGAGGTCCACGCCGAGGGGGCGGAACTTCTGCAGGGACACCAGCAGGCCCAGGACCAGGCCCCACACCATCGGGAAGACGATGACGGAGCCGACGCCCAGGTCGATGTCGAGCTGGCCGACGGACTGGACGACCAGGGCGATGACCAGGGCGAGGGCTGCGACCGGCAGGGTCTGCCGCGTTCTGTTCTCCTGCTTCCCGGTCGGAGCGGTGAGCGTTCTCATATCGTCACCGCGTCCTTGCCGAGGTCGCGCCGGTAGGCCGCGTCGATGAACCGCTGCCGGTGCTGGGAGTCGCCCGCCGCGTCGACGACGGTCCAAGCCAGCGCGCGGGCCGCTTCGAACATCACGTCGTACGCCGCCTCGGTGTCGGCCACAGCCGCGAAGGCGTGGGAGTGGATGGGCATCTCGGCGCCCGGGATGCTCAGCCAGGGATGGAGGCTGGGGATCACCTGGCTGACGTTGCCCATATCGGTCGAGCCGCCGCCGAGGCGGCCACCGGAGGTGGTGTCCCACCCGAATGTCTCCATGGCGGCAGTCCAGTATGCGGCCAGTGCGTCGTCCTGTACGAGCGGCTCGTAGAGCGGCTCGGTGGCCTCGACGGTCAGTTCGGTGCCGGTGGCCAGCGCCGCTCCTTCGAAGCAGTGACGGACGCGTTCCAGCAGTGTCTCGTACTCGGGCAGGGTGAATGCCCGGCACTCGAAGTCGACGACGGCCCGCTCCGGGATGATGTTGGTGGCGACGCCGCCCTGGGACACGAAAAGCGCCACTCGCTGGTCACCCGGGATCTGCTGGCGCAGCAGGCCGACGGCAACCTGGGAAAGCGTGGCGGCGTCGGCTGCGTTGACGCCCTGGTGGGGAGCTGCGGCGGCGTGGGCGGCCCGGCCGGAGAACACGGCCCGGTACCTGCCGACCGCCTGGGCGGTGGTCCCGGCCGGGTTGTAGCTGACGCCGTCCTGCACCGGGTGGACCATCAGAGCCAGGCCCACGCCGTCGAAGGCTCCAGCCGCCAGCAGCAGCGACTTGCCGCCGCCGTGCTCCTCGGCCGGCGTACCGATGGCCTTCAGCGTGAGGCCCAGTTCGTCGGCGTGCGGGGCCAGGGCCAGCGCGGCGGCCACCGAGGCGCCGGCGATGAGGTTGTGCCCGCAGGCATGGCCGATGTCGGGCAGCGCGTCGTACTCGACGCAGAGCGCGACGGTCAGCTCGCCACTGCCCACGGTGGCGGTGAACGCCGTGGGAAGCCCGCCGGTACCCTGCTCGACGTCGAAGCCTCCCTCGGCGAGCAGCGCGGTGATCGCCGTGCAGGATTCCTTCTCCTCGAAGGAGAGTTCGGGACGGGCGTGCAGGGCACGTGCCAGCGAGTGCACGCGTTCCCGCCAGCCCGCGACGCCATCGGATGTGGCTGTCTTGAGGCGGCTTCCGTAGTCGCCGGAATTCTTCGTGGTCACGGATGCCTCCTAGTAGCTCAGCGAGGGGAACGGGGCGCCGGCGGCGCGGGTGGGGGTCCAGACGGCCTTGGTCTGCGTGTACTCGTCCAGCACTCCGGGTCCGGAGGACCGGCCGTGACCGGAGTCGCCGAAGCCGCCGAACGGCACCGCGACGTGGATGGTCTTGTACGAGTTGATCCAGAAGGTGCCTGCCTTCACGCAACGGGCCACGTGATGGGCGCGGGCGACGTCCTGGGTCCAGACGGCGCCGGCCAGGCCGAAGTCGGTGGCGTTGGCGCGCGCGATGGCCTCGGCTTCGGAGTCGAAGGCGTCGGCCCCGACCACGGGACCGAACACCTCGGTGGTCTCCAGCGGGTTGGCGGGGGTGACGCCGTCCAGGAGGGTGGGCAGGACCCAACGCCCGCCGGCCAGGGGCGAGTCGGTGACCCGGGCGGGCAGTTGCGTGCCGGTGACCCGGCGGGCGCCGCCTTCCAGCCCGGCCTTGATGAGCGAGGTGACGGTGCCGTACTGGGGCTGCGTGATGATGGGGCCGAGTTCGGTGGTGGGGTCGAGTGGGTCGCCGATCCGCAGCTGAGCCGCCCGGTCGGCCACGAGGGCGACGAAGTCGGCATGCACGGAGCGTTCCACGAGCAGTCGGGAACCGGCCACGCACGACTGCCCGGCTCCGGAGAAGATGGCGGACACGGCGCCGTCCGCCGCCCGGTCCAGGTCCGCGTCGGCGAAGACGATGTTGGCGCTCTTGCCGCCGAGTTCGAGGACGGTCGGGATACCGGCGGCCGCGGCGGCGACGGCTACTCGGCGGCCGGTGGCGACCGAGCCGATGAAGGACACCTTGCCCACGCGCTTGTCGCTGGTGAGGGTGGCGCCGACGGTGCCGCCGAGGCCGGTCGCGACGTTGAACGCGCCGTCGGGCAGGCCGGCCTGGTGCGCCAGCTGGGCCAGGCGCAGGGTGGAGGCCGGGGTGAACTCGCTGGGCTTGACGACGACGGCGTTGCCTGCGGCGAGCGGCGCGGCCGAGTTCCAGCCGGCGGTGAACAAAGGAGCGTTCCACGGGGTCACGGCCACCACGACGCCCCAGGGGACCCGCTCGGTGTAGGTGTGCCAGTTGCCGGGGACCGGGATCGTGTGCCCCAGCAGCTTGTCCGCCCACCCGGCGTAGTACCCGAACATCTCGGCGACCTTGGCCGCTTCGACACGGGTGTCGCGCAGGGGCTTGCCTGTGGTGGCGGACTCCAGCACGGCGAGTTCCTCGGCGTGCTCGGCGACGGTTCGGGAGACCTCGCGCAGGATGGCGGCGCGCTCGAAGGGGTCCGTCGCGGCCCATCGCTCTGCGCCGCGCACGGCGCTCGCAAGGACGCTGTCGGCCCCTTCCGCGCCGGCGTCGGCGTAGTCGGCGAACTGCTCTCCGGTGGCAGCGGAGGTGAGGACGACTGCCTCGCCCCGGCCGGTGACGACCTGTCCGTCGACGAACGATCCGAGACCCCGCGGGAAGCGGGCGTCCAGGGCTCCGCGGGCGGTGGCGGCGGAGGACCTGCTGCCCTCGCTCGGGAAGGTCGTGGTGATCGCGGTGCTCATGCTGCGGCGGTTCCTTCGGCGGTGAGGGAGGGAGCGACGGTACGGGCTATCTCGGTGAAGTCGGCGCCGGGACCGAGGGCGGCCAGCGCCTCCTGCCAACGGCTGCTGGCCGCTGCCAGTAGCCGCGGGGTCTCGCCGCGCTGCCGGGCGGTATCGACGGCGAGAGCGGCGTCCCTGGCCATGAGCCCCAGGGCGAAGCCGGAGTCGTAGGTGCCGGTGAGCACCCAGTCCGGATACATGGCCGCGGAGACTTTGCTGCCGCCGGAGGCGCCGCTGATGCCGGCGGCCGCGGCCGCGGGGTCGACGCCGTACGCCTTCGCGACGGCGAGGGCTTCGCCGACGGATACGAGGTTGACCGCCGCGAGGACGTTGTTGAGGAGCTTGACGACGTTTCCGGATCCGGGGTCGCCGAGGTGGCGGTACTGGCCGTCGGTGAGGGCGTCCAGCACGGGCCGGGCCGCGTCGAGGGCGTCCGTGGTGGCTCCGACGAAGGCCGTCAGCCGACCCGCCGCCGCCCCGGCGCGACCACCGGAGACAGGGGCGTCGACGAAGGCCACGCCCTTCTCCGCCGCCAGCGAGGCGCATGCGGCGGACGTGGCCGGCTGCGAGGTCGTGGTGTCGACGATGGCGAGCGTGCCCGGCCGCGCCAGCAGGGCGGGCACCGTCGCCTCGACCACGACTGCCGAGGGCAGCGACAGGACGACGTAGGGCGTGCCGGCCAGCTGGTCGAGGGAGTCGACCGTGTGCACGCCCGCCTGTTCGGCGGCGGCCCGGGCGGCGGGCGACGGGTCGTGACCGTGCACCTGCCAGCCGGCCCGGTGCAGGGCAGCGGCCATGGCACCGCCCATCGAGCCGAGGCCGACGACGGCGATGTGCTTGCTCATCAGAACTCCTGTCGGGAGGGGAGGTACGGGCGCGAGGCGGGGGGATCGGCCTCGTCGGCCCGGTTGGACGGTGTTCGGGTGTGGCCGGTGTGCCGGGGTGGAGAGGATTCCGGGGCAGAGACGACTGCGTCGGGTTCCGGCTTCGGCGACGGGGAGGTGCTGAGCGGCCGGTTCGCGGGTCGGGGCGGAGCGGCCGCTGGGGGGCCGCGTTCCGGGGGGCACGGCTGATCTGCCGTGCGGGGAAGGCGAATCCGGCACGGACGGTCCACCACACATCACCAGTCCGGCGGACGGTGGAACATGTGCTGTGTCAGTGCGTACGTGCTCATCGCCCTTTGCGTGGGCGGCGTTGCGGTTCAGTCGAGGTAGATGTCCAGGTCCTTCCACAGTTGCTGGGTGCGGCGGATGGCAGCACGGCTGCGCTCGGGTTGAGCCGCCTGCATGCCGGCGAGGAGGCCGTAGACCACCGAGGTGGCGGCGGTGACGGACTGGAAGAAGGAGATGCCCTCCGACGGCACGATCAACAGGTGGTCGGCGATGGATGTAGCCAGCCGGCCCCTGCGCATGTCGGTGATCGCCACCACCGCCGCACCGGCCTCACGGGCGGCGTCGGCGGCAACGATGATCTGTTTCGTCGAGCGCCACATGTTGACGACCACCAGGACATCACCGGGCCCGAGGCTGTTCACGGCGGTGGCCAGGTGCACCCCGGCCCGGTTCTCCAGCGCGACGGGATAGCCCATCGTGGAGCCGAGGTGGGCCATGACGCCGGCCGGACCGGCGAACGAGCCGACGCCGACCACCAGGATCGAGCGGGCCGCGGCCAGCGTGGCGATGGCGGCCTCGGTGTCGGCCGCGGAGTTACTCTCCAGCGTCTGACGCAGGTTCTCGATGTCGTGCGTGAGTGCGTCGTGCAGAGGGCTGCGGTGCTCGCCGTGCTCGGTCAGGGTGTCCTCGGTGGAAATGTGCACCAGGTACCGGGCTCGCAACTCGCGTTGCAGATCCGGCCAGCCCCGGTAGCCCAGCGTCTGGGCGGCGCGCACCACGGTCGAGTTGTTGACGTCGGCCCGCTCGGCGATCTGTGCGATCTCCGCGTAGGAAGCCAGCTGCGGATTCCGAACGATGATGTCGACGACCCTGGCCTGCGCCTTGGACAGTGACACGGCGGGCAGGGCGTCACCCAGCCACCGGTCGTCGCCGGCCTCGGTGGAATCGTTGTTCTGCGCTGAGGGCACGGGCCTTGCTCCCTGGTACGAGTCGGAGCACTCTGCAAGTGCGATTGCAGCACCGTACCTCGCAATTCCAGTTGCAGGAACCCCTGTATGTTCCACGTGGGTAAATCCTTCACGCCCTCGATCCGCCGGTGCGGGTACGTCCGCAGCAATCCTTGAGGGGGCCGACCTCGGCCGGTGGCGGAGGTTGCAGCCCTACCGGGTGAGTCAGGTTCAAGGTCCGGACTGGCTGGCCTACCCACCGCTTAAGGCGCGGTCGTGGGGGTGCCGACGGTGTCATCCGGCCTGTCCGGGGTCGGCTGCGCGTACTGGGCGTGGGCCACAGCTCACGCCACCGCACGGGCGGCGCGCAGGTCGAGGTCAAGGAGCGTACGCGCAAGCAGCGATGCGTTCGGCCGTGCACGGCTTGCTGCGGTCGGCTTCGGCCAAGACGCATGCCGGGGCATACAGAAACGGTCGGGTTCGGCATGCGCGCGGTGGATCAGATGGGAAGCGGTGATCACTCTGCGACGGCGGTTGCACCGGCCCCTGACTCCGCCGCGAGGCTTTTACGCGCGGCCACACCTCCTTCTTCCACAACTCCACCGCGTGCTCAACGTGCACCGACTGCACAGCAGCCTCGGATACCGCAGCCCCGCCGACTATGAGACCGCCCTCGCGACCTGACCACCACACCAAGGGTGTCCGTCAAAGCGGAACAAGCTCAGAACGCGACGGTGCCGAGGATGAGTTCGGCTGCCCAGTCAGGGCGCCCCCGGAGCAGAGCCGCCGCTGCTCGGCCTGCTGCCGAGGCCACTTGCAGTTCACAAGCCGGACCACCGTAGACAGCGGCCCGGTCTCAGCAAACCTCAGACGCCTCGTGCGTGTGTCGGATCGGCAGCAAAGGACACTTTGATGCGCTGCGCGATCGTGCGGCGCTTCTGGCCCCTGTATCTCTCCGACGACCAGCCGGCCGGGTTGCGTGTCCAAGACGCCGTCCGGTGCGTGAAAGTCTCGCCGTGATGCCGGAAAGCGGCCCGCCCGCCGGATGTCAGCACCCGGCGAGGGCCGCTCTGTCGTGCGAGGTGTTCAGCGCCTCACTTGAGGGCGTATGCCCGGGTGATGGTCTGGGTCGTGCGGCTGCCGCCCGCGTCCCAGGCCTCGGTCTTGGACGAAGCCGGCCAGGGGCTGAGGCCACCCAAAGGCCGCACGTGGGGACGCCGAGGCCACACACCCGCCGTGCGCGTCACCGCCGCGCAGGCACCAAACGTATCTCCATGGCCGCGCTGATCGGCACCAAGTCCGGCCACCGGCCCCGGCCGACCCATCGCATGCACCTCGGCCGCGGCCCCGCCAGGAGCCGGCGCAAGGGCCTCACCGAGACCGACTGCGCACACCTACTGGATGCCGCACACCAGCAACTCGGCGGTTCGATGAGTCGGGCGAGCTGAGCGCGAGGTCAGGTCGGGTTCTCTTCGGCCGTGAACGTCTCGGTCTCGTAGCGCGCCATCGCCTCGCGGTGCTCCTTCAAGTACTGGGCTTCGACGTCCTCGGGCGTGACCCCGATCTTCGCCATGATGGGGTTCAGGACCCTCTCACTGAAGCGTTCGTCCGTCTGAGTGAACAGTTGGCAGTCCGTTTTCAGGTCTGCGCACAGCTTGGCCCGGCTCGCCTCGGTGATCGTCTCTTGGATGCGCTCGCGCCAAAAGTTGTGAACCAGGTCGTTACGCCGCTTCAGGCTCCTGGTGAGGTCGTTGCCGACCTCCGGGTAGGCGCTGGTGTGCGCCTCGACGCGCTTGATGAGTTTCCCCATCATGTCCTTGAAGCCTTGCGCCCAGGGGTCGCGCATGAGCCGCTCTCCCTGCTCCCTCGCCGTGACGAGCTTGGTGAGCGCGAGAGCGTTGACGAGAGAGTGTTCGAGGACGTTGGCCTTGTAGATGGCCAGCCCGAAGAGGGCATACAGGGTCTTGTGATCCGTGCCGTTGTCGTACTCGTCGTCAGACTCCGGCTCCTCTCGCCATGTCGGCTCATGCCTGACCACACACAGTCCATCCATGTCGTCCAGTGTGCTGGCAGGGCGAGCTAATTGGTCCTGAATCTGATGATCTGTCCGCCAATGCCCGTGGCCTGCCGACCCTCGAGGGCGGAAGGGACTGACCGCAACCCAGGGGCACTCCCCCTATGCCTGACCTCGTGGGCGGTCTCCTCGACGCGGCACAGGGCATCATCCCCGGCGTCACCATGCCCGCGGTCACGGCGGCCATCGCCACCACGATCGCGTTCAAGAAACTGACGACCAAGCAAGTCGCAGCGATCGGCATCGTGTTCTGGTACGCCGCGTCCGATGCGGGCGGGTGTGGGGACAGGTCGCTGCAGCAGTCACCAAGCTCGGGCGCAGGTGTCGTGATGATCGTCCGTCTCGCTGACCACCTGCGAGGGCTCCTCGATCTCCTCGCCCGCCTCGGGCCCGGATCCCGTGTGCTGTTGCTGCGCATCGTCGCCCGGTTCGGATGGAAGGTAACCGGCGCGGTACTCGCGGCGGCCCTGAACTCGGCACCTCGGCACCTCGGCACCGACAGTGGAGCGTGTGGGTACTGCTCGGCTGGCGTGCCGCAGCGCGGTCCCACACCCTTTCCGACGAGCCCCGCCGAGGACCACGTCGAGGACGCCGACGCGCCCGTCGAGGAGGGGCCCGCCGGGCCCGACCGGGCGGACGTCGCTGACGTCGTGCGGGACGTGATCGGGACCGGCCGCGGCGCGCTCCTCACCGGCCTGCGCAGTCCCTCAGTGCGGCCGATACGCAGGCCGCCCGTGAGCGCCTCGACGCGGCCGGTATCCCGGTCCGTCCGGGGCTGCGCACGGCCGACGGGAACGGGCCCGGCGTTCACCGCGACGACGCGCCCGCCCCTCACCCCGCTCCGGCCGACGCACCGGTCGGTGTTGCTGCCACAGGCAAGGACGCCAACACCAACACGAGCAACGGCCTGCGGGTGGAGGTCCGAGAGGGGATGACGGTCATCAGCGACCCGGCCGAAAGCCACCGCAGGCACGACCCTCGCAAGTTCTGACGGGGAGCAGCGATGCCGTACCTCTACTGGTGCGCTCAGTGCGGTGCCCGGTCGCCTCAGCCGCACGACCGGCGCGACGATGCCGACGACGAGCGCGCCGAGCGCCGTGCCACGGAGCACGGCGGGTTGGCGCCGGCCGCCAGTGACGGGGTGCGCGCGGTCCACGCGGTGGGCCGTACAGGGGGCTGCTCGGGGTTGCTGTTGTTCGTCCTGCTCTTGCTCGCTGCGGTCCTTGCGAACTGCTGGGGCCGCTGACCAACGCATGAGACCTGCGGCGGCCGATCACTGCTAGGCATCCCGGCTGCCGCGGCTACTACCCGTGTAGGAGCAGCCGGTCCCGGGCGCACCGGAGAAAAAGTAGCGGCGACGTACAACCATCCGCCGCCTTCACAGGTCACACACATGTCGCTCACAGAAAGGGCACCTTCACCAATGAACCGCGCCGCCAAAACCGTTGCAGCCCTGCTCCTCGCAGGTCTCCTCCCCCTCACAGCCGCATGCAGCAGCGGATCCGAAGTGAACACCACTCCGAACAAGAAGAGCGACACCAAGCCGGACGACAAGCCCGGCAAGAAGCCGACCAAGGAAGCCGCAAAGAAGGACGCCAAGACCGGCGACACCATCACCCTCAAGGGCATGGAAGACGGCAGTCAGCTCGACGTCACCGTCGTCAAGGTCGTCGACCCCGCCAAGAGCAGCGACGACTTCATGACCCCGGAGTCCGGAAAGCGCTGGATCGGCGTCCAGTTCAAGCTCGTCAACTCCGGGACCAAGGCGTACAACGACAGCCCCTCCAACGGAGCGCAGGTCGCCGACGCCGAGGGGCAGCAGTTCCAGTCGACGTTCGGGGAAATCACGGCTGGCCCGTCGATGTCGTCCAGCGTCAAGCTGACCCCTGGCGGGAAGGCCCTCGGCTGGATCGTGTTCGAGGCCCCGACCAACTCGAAGGTGACGCAGGTGCAGTTCGCCATGGACTCGGGTTTCTCGGACCAGACCGGCCAGTGGAACATCGGCTGATCCGCACCTGAACCGGCCCCGCCACGGCTACCCCCTCGTGGCGGGGCCTCCCCATGTCACAACACGGACAAGTTGCACCAGGGCCCGTACCGCGCGCCGCACCATGCCGATCAACACCAACCGCTACGACGTGGACAAGACCGCCAGACGCCCGGGCACCCTGATCGAACGTGATCAAGTCCGGCCGTGAGGCCATGATCTGGGTCTGTCAGTGGCGCCGGGCGGAATGCACTCCCGTGAGCCGCGCCAGCCCGGATTGTCGTTCGGCAAGAAGGTTCCAAACAGCGACTCATAGGCGCCGTCCTCCCCTTCGTCGCCGAGCAGCACATGGTCGGGCTCAGTTCTCGCAACCGCTTCTCGGAGCTTTGAGACCAGTTCTTCTATGGACGTCAAGTCGAGAGACAAGGCGTCGG
Source organism: Streptomyces sp. NPDC055955 (assembly GCF_042270245.1). Lineage (NCBI taxonomy): Bacteria > Bacillati > Actinomycetota > Actinomycetes > Kitasatosporales > Streptomycetaceae > Streptomyces > Streptomyces sp. NPDC055955. The sequence continues at coordinate 138,790 of NZ_JBHJYS010000025.1, read as the reverse complement.
CCAGACGGGCGCGATGCTCACCAATGTCGGGCTCATACTCCGCAAGGTCCTGTTCGAGGTGCCCTGCCGCAATCTGCATGGCCTCCACATCGCCCCCACCCGAGAACTTCAGGCAGTCGTGCCAGCAGGGAAGACCAATGATGATCTCCAAAGCCGCTGTCAAGTCGTCAGCGATCAGACCGGCCTGCCCCTCGGAGCTGGCATACACCACGGGCTGCCGGCCACTGGGTTCGCCGCCCAGGAAGTACGTGCCACCAGCAGCATCACTGGCGAAACCCCTCATCAGAGCGCCTGAGGACAGGCGGATGTCCTCCTCCTGATCACCGCGCGAGATGTCGAAGTCGAAGGCGGCTTCAAGGAGGTTGGAAACATCCGGATTGCTCCGGATCAGGTCGAGTACATGATCGGCTGAAGTCACGGCCGGGACGATAACAAGAGGGGCTGACAACAGACCGCCCCGGGAGCGAAATGGGCACCTCGCCATGAACGGAGTGCGAGCGTCGGCCCCTCACTCAGAGGCTGGACCTTAGTTCAGAGAAGTGACCAGGCCAAAGAGCTGGCACCGGACCAGATGGCGGCGGGCATGGCAGACCTCCCGGCCCCCTGACGGACAGGCCTTGTGGGATCTCAAGTTCGGCTGCAAAATCTCACCGCCCGCTTCATATCGACTGCACTCTCCGTGTTCCTCGACCAACTCGCCCACCGCGCACGGCACACCCAACTGGCCGACGAGTCCCGCCGCAGCACCTCCCCTTGTCTGGGATTACGTCCCCCTGCCCGTCCCACTCTCCGCGCGCGGATCGTGGGTGAGCTATCCTCCGCGCATGCGCGGACAGTTCACCGGCTGGCCGGAGCAGGCCATGGACGTGTTGTGGCAGCTCCAGGGCGAACCTACCCACGCGACCCGCGAGCGTTACCGCGCGGACCGCGAACGCCTGGTCCGGCAGCCGATGATCGCCCTGCTTAACGAGATCGCGGACACCGATCCTCGGTATGAGGACTTCTCCGTCTGGCATTACCGCACCGACTCCTGGTGGTGGCAACACCAGGGCGCGGTGATCCGACTCGGCCGCAAGATCGAGATCAGTCTCCGATTCGCCCTGGACGGTCTGCGGATCCAGGGCGCCTGGTGGTACCCCGATCCCGGCCAGGTGGACATGTTCCGCAAAGCCGTGGCCTCCGAGGGGAGCGGCCGTGAACTGTCCGCCATCGTCGAGGACGTGCGGAAGAGGGGCTACGACATCTCCGGGGACGTGATGAAACGCCCCCCGCGCGGCTATCCGACGGACCACTCCCGTACCAACCTGCTGCGCCACCGTTCGCTGATCGCTGCCCGCCCCCTCGGCTGCGAGGAGTGGCTCCACACCTCCGAGGCAGTCGACCGGGTCCTCTCGGCTGCCGCCGACCTGGACGCCCTGCTGATGTGGCTGGTCCGCCACGTGAAGCGCGCCGCCTGACATCACCGGGGCCAGGGGGACAGCACGGTCGAAGGCGGACCCCGGACCGAGAGCCCAGGAGATCCGGCAGGAGTTTTGGGAATGCAGGCGCCGACCAGGGCAATGCCCCCGCGCAGTGCGATGTTGCGGTCGAACATCCGGTGGCTGACCCCCGCGTTTCCCGCCATACGGCACCGCCACACAGCCGACCGCACCTCCGACCCAGGTGATAACGGGCCGTGATACCTCGCAGGTCAGAGATCTCCCCGCCCGGAGCGGCCTCAGCAAACCTGGCGGGGATGCACCAAGAGCCGAGACAACCGCAGATGAAGCAGCGTGAGACACCACGAGAAGTGGCAGGTCACAGCCGCGGCGCATACAGCAGAGCGCGAGACCCCACAGGCCTCCAACCTAGGACCCGCCCTGACGGCCAGCACGCGTGTAGGGTCTGGCGGCTGATGTCGTAATCTCAGGTGCCTTATGTACCGATGTCGCATACGACATCACCGTGAGACCAGCGCGTGGGTGCTGCTGCTCAGTGCCTCGTCTCGTACCTGGTCAGGACCACCCCGCCGGGAAACGTCCGCGTCTCCACCAGGTTCAGGTTCACCCAGCTGTCCAGCGCGGTGAAGAACGGCGTGCCGCTGCCCACCAGGACCGGATGGGCGGCGATCACGTACTCGTCGATCAGCCCGGCGCGCATGGCCGCCCCGGCGAGCGTTGCGCCGCCGATGTTCATGGGGCCGCCGTCCTCGGCCTTGAGCCGGGTGATCTCGGCGATCGCGTCGCCGGTGACCAGGCGGGTGTTCCAGTCGACCTTGTCGATCGTCGAGGAGAACACCACCTTCGGCGTGTCCCGCCAGTTCCGCGCGAACTCGATCTCCGCCGGGGTGGCGCCCGGCTGCTGGTCGCCGGTCGGCCAGTAGGAGCTCATCGTCTCCCACAGCTTGCGCCCATACAGCGACAGGCCACTCGCCTGCTCGTGCTCGAGCCACCACTGGAACAGCTCGTCGCTCGGCGGTCCGCTCCAGCCGATATCGTCGCCGGGGGCGGCGATGTAGCCGTCCAGGGTCAGGTTCATGCCGTAGATCAGTTTCCGCATCGCCCAGCCTTCCGTCCGCGGGTGTCCGGCGTAGAGACCAGCGCCGCGCGGGAAACTCATCGGTGCGCGACCTGGGCTCGCCGGTAGTCCTCGTGCTCGGGGCTCAGCGTGGTGTACTCGGCCGACTCGGACAAGCCGCCTGATCTCGCCCTCGCCCTCGCCCTCGCCCTCGCCCTCGCCCTCGCCCTCGCCAGGAAATACCGTGGGCGCCTCGCTGGACACGATTCGCCGCAGAAGCGAGCCGGGAGTGAAGCGACTCGTGCGGAAGCTACCGCTAGTTGGGGCGACCGTCGACCTAGTCATGGGCAAGGTGCGCGACTGGGATCACAAGCCGTGGACATGGGTTGACCTCACGGCACCCAGTCCCGTCGAAGACTGACCGTGCCCCCGGCGTGCCCGATCGAGCGGGGAACACAGGGAACGCCGGTCACCCACGGACAGCGCGCAGGTTGACGGCCCTGACCCATGTACCTGGTCAAGGGCCGTCAACCTGCGCGGTGGGTGCGGGATTTGAACCCACGGTGACTCGCGCCACGACGGTTTTCAAGTTTGTTGACATCCTTGCCTCGCCGTTGAGACTCCGCTGATACCTCATGCGGCAAGACGCGCCCACCTGCCACCAGGCCCATTGGGCTGGGTGATGACGAGGTGCGCGCCACGAGGGAGGGGTCAGTCCGCGGCGATCAGCACGTCTCCCTCATTGTCGAACCAGCCGATGCTCACGGACCCGTCGCCAATGTCACGTACTTCGAGTTGCCTGCTCTCGTCCGGAACGGTCATGGCCGGCAGTCGCAGGGTGTGGAGGAGGCGCCCGGTGCCCGAGTCGAGGACGAGGAGGTCGGCGCGGATCCGGCGGCCCTTGTCCTTCCCCGTGAGGAACGGCTGGCGTACGACGTACACCCGGCCGTCGGCGATCTCGGGGACCCCGTACTCCTGGCCGGTCGGCGCCCGCAGCTGCCAAGCAAGGTGTCCGTCCCGGATGCCGTAGGCGCGCAGGAGAGTGTCGTGGTACTCCTCGGATCGGTCATTGGGGTCGATGGCCGACAGTACGATGCCGCCTCCCCCCGCGACCGTGTCCCACGCATCCGCGGCAGTGAGAGCGCGCGCAGTGACCCCTTGGCGGTTCACGTCGAGCAGCTGAATGGCCGGCGGGTGGTCCGCATCAGGGATGACCAGTGTGTGCTCGCCTCCCCTGACCATCAGCTTGGGGGCCGCGGTGTGCTGCTGCCACAGAACCTTGCCTGTGCGGTTGTCGATGCCGAGCAGGAGGTTGTACTCGCCCCTGTCGGGGTTCGTCACGTTGCAGACCAAAGGCACGACGCTCAGGTGGCCCGGGAAGGCGTACGCAGTGATCAGGAGTCCGTCGGGGCAGGATTTGGGCGTCTTCGCAGTCCACAGACTCCGGCCGTCGCGCTCGGCGAAGGCACGCACGGCACCGGGAGCCTCGGTGAGAGCCTGGCCGCCGACGAGCGCCGTGGTCCGATAGCCCTTGGCATGCTGGATGTCTACGTGCCACAGCAGCTTGCCCGTGCGCAGATCGACGCCGATGAGCCTCCCGTCGCCGAAGGCGGCCACCACGGTGCGTTCCGACACGTCGGACGTATGCACACTGGTCTCCGAGTCCGGGCGCTCGTAGCGCCAGTACTCCTTGCCGGTCCGCACGTTCGTCGCAGTCACACCGGAGAGCGAATCTGTCTCCCGTACGTACAGTCCGTGGACCAAGGCTTCATCGAATGCCGAAGTCCGACGTACGACGCGTTCAGGCGCGACCGGCGCACCGGCGCCGAACGCGGCGGGAAAGGGGCCGTGGGCTCCGGTGACCACGTCCCGTGGCTGCTGCTGCCTGTGCACCCACAAGTCGCTCATCGAGAGGAGCAGCAGCGCAATGAGCATTGCGCTGAGCAGACCCCACACTTGACCGCGGGCCAGCACCCGCACTTCCGCAACGTTCGGAACAGGCTTGCCCGGTCCTCCCGGCAGCCCAACTCCTGGTTCTCCCAGCAAATTCATCCGTCGCGCCACAACAGCCCCCCGGCCCTGCCCCCGATCACGGTGACCCGATGGCTGAGGGATTCTCACCTTCCGCAGAAGGGCAGCACAAGGGCTGGGGCGTGGTTGTCGTGGCTCGCCGGGTGGTTCCCGAGGGCCTCTGTCCATTTCCCCGGGCTTCTGCCTGGTTTGCGCTCTGAGAGCGAGAGCCATGGGCCGCCTCAGTTTCCGTCTTGCTTACTGCCGTTCGGAGTCGTTCGCACCGGTACGACAGGTCCAATCCGGCACCGCTGACGGCCTGGAACGAACGCGCGTGAACCAGAGCGGACCACTGCCAGAACCCGACCAACAGACTTGGAAAGCGTGTTGATGGAAACCTACGCAGCCTGCCGCTCCGGCCGGCAGACGTGGCCCCTGAGCAGGGTGACCACGACTCACGTGTAGTGCAGCCTGACTTCGCTGCGGTACAGCAGTGAAGTACAGCAACCGGCCCCGTCCGGCAGCGTCCCTATACGGCCGTAGTCCGACCGGTATGACCTCCAGTGACCGGTCCCACGCGGACGAACAGCAGCGGACAAGCACGGACGCGCATGGACGGCCACCGCAGATGGGGGCCACACCAGCCCAAGGAACGCCCTCACCCGTTTCTTCGGGACGAAGCGGTCCCCGTGCCACAGCCGTAACACATTTCACGGTCATTCACGTCAGCACAGCTGGGAAGCACAACCACCGAAGGCAGACGTCCCCATCAAGTTGCTTCGGGACAAAGGGGTTGCAGGTTTACATCCTGCCTCCCCGCAGCGGTGATCAGCTGCAACTGGCGATGACCTGCCCGACGACGGAGAAGCGCTGCATGCACTCCGGGCAGGTCGCCTCACCGAAGGCATAAGTCAGGGCCTGCGCGACTTCATCGTGACCGTCGGCCCGGGCAAGGTCGTACAGACGGTGGCCGAGACCTTCCAGTGCACGGGGGTCGGCCGGATGGAGAGGGAAGGTTTCGACGTCGTCGTCGGATGAGGCGTAGTCCCCCATCGCGCTGAAGAAGCCCCGCTCCCCGATGACCACCCACACTGACGTGCACCCGCCGGGATTTGGGCACTCGATTTCGTATTCCTCGCTGACGACGCCCCAGATCAAGTCCTGTGCCCAGTGGATGTCGCCCTCCAGATTCAGGACCGCTTCCAGCAGATGGCAGTAGTCATTCCGGTCGGCCGTGCCCTGCCGCCACCGGTTCGCGGCGGCCAACAAGCGTGCCACTTGCGACACGTGCTGGCTGCGCAGGTTCCGGGTCTCGTACCGCTGGTCCGCCTGGACGAGAAGGGCGCCGGCCAGGTGGAGGGCCGAAGCTGCCGTATCGGCATGGTCGTCCTCCGCCATGTCAGTCAGCCTGTGGAGCACCAGCGGATGGGCAACGTCCAAGGAACCGTTGTGGTAGAGCTCCGTCCACAGGTCGCTCCAGGCCTGGCTGTCCGCCCCCTTGGCAGCACGTTCCAGCAGGGCCCTCAGGCGGTCGGAATCGGCGTCGTCCGCGAGGGGAACAGAAGAACTCGTCGTCATCTCCGGAATCCAAGCAGCCTGACGCAAGCGTACTTTCGCCGACCTGTCGATTGCCGCGAGTGTGTGTATCGGCAGGCTGAGGCGGGCCGCGGGCCCGGCGAGCCGTTGCGTGTCTACGCGGTGCCAAAGCTGTTCCGCTGACATCAACGGCGACAAACAGCAGCAGTTGTCGGCAGCCTTCCATGGCCCCTATACACACAGGCGGGCCCCACCACACCCGGCATGGATCGAACTCCTAGAGCGGGTGTCGCAGGTTCGAATCCTGATGGAGGGGCCGCCGCGCGCGAGTGCTGGCCGGTTCGTGGTGAGCATGGTGGGCTCTCATCCGTCCGCCATCGACCCAGGCAGAGCCGAGCAGACACGGCCCATGGCGTCCAGGTTGTTCGTACAGTGGTGGGTGACTCGGCGGCTGCGAGGCCGCCTCGGTCTCTCGTGGAAGCAGGGGCTCCGCACTGCGATCGATCTCTTGACGGCTCGGTTGCGGCTCATGATGCTGAGCTGGCTCGCAGGAGGCGGGCCATTCGAGGGGGTAGGCATGAGCGAGCCGCAGATGAGTAGTCGTGATTTCTGGGCACAACTCGCCTTCTTAGCGGCGTTGGCCGCGGCCATAGTGTCGCTCTTCATCGGCCAGCCCGAGTGGCTGCAGCTGTTGGCGCTCATTGTCATGGTGCCGAGTGTCGCCGTGATGTGGCTCGAGAAACGGAAGCGGACCCGCTAGACACGGCGTGGTCATACACGGTGGCGTTGGACCAAGATGCAGCCGTGACCTTCATGATTGTTCGCGGCAGCGCCGAGGCCGGACCATACCGCTGTCCTTGCTGCGGGTTCATCACCCTGGCTGAGCGTGGGGCGTTCGAGATCTGCGCCGTCTGCTACTGGGAGGACGACGGCCAGGACGAGCACGACGCGGACGAGGTCCGCGGCGGTCCGAACCACGACCTGAGCCTGCGGAATGCCCGCCAGAACTTCGAGGCGATCGGGGCATGCAACGAGTACTGCGCCCAGTTCGTACGCGACCCGCTGCCCGAGGAGCACCCTGGCGGCGGAAAGCGATTCGGAACGGGCACTCTCCACTCGCTGTCGTGACATCCACGGCTGACATCGACGACGGCGACCGACAGGGGATCGAGCCGGACACGTGGGGCTCGACCAGAGTGCACAAAGCACCGCCCGAGGCTCCGCCGATCGAACTCCCAAGCGGGTGTCGCAGGTTCGATTCCTGCCGGGGCCCAGACAACGGGGACAGTTCGGAAGCGTTTCCTACCGCTCTGATCCGCGTGCCAGGACCGCCGTTCGATGCCCTGTTCGGAAGAACCCGAGGCGACTCCCCCGTCGCTCCTGATGACGGCATCGCGCAATCCGTCATGACCCGATCATCGTCACTGATCATGCGCCGGTCGGCACCCCGCCCATCCGCGGACAGAGCCACCGCTGCGATTCATCATGCCGCGGGCACCGGAAAAGTTCAGGTTCCAACGAGTGAACCCAGCCGTTCCCCGCGTGGGGGTCGATGTGACAGCGGGAAGGCCATTCCAATACCGGACAAACGATGGGCAGGAAGCATCCCTATGCCGAAGTTTCTCATCCAGGCCACCTACACGCCCGAGGGCACCAAGGGGCTGCTCAAGGAAGGCGCCAGTGGCCGTCGCGCCGCCGTCGACCAGGTCGTCACCAACCTGGGCGGGCAGGTCGAAGCCATGTACTTCGCCTTCGGTCAGGACGACCTCGTGCTGATCGTCGACTTCCCCGACCCCGTCTCCATGGCCGCCGTCGGCCTCACCGTCAAGGCGAGCGGAGCCCTCCACACCCGGGCCACCCCTCTCCTCACGATCGACGAGATCGACGAGGCCGCCCGTCGGCAAGTCGCTTTCCGCTCCCCCGGCACGTGAGCCCGGGCCCCTTGGCCCCGGTACCCGGTACCGACCCTGCCGCCTACCGCCGTCCGTAACCGACCAAGCAGCGTCGACTGACATCACCTGCTGACATCAACGTGCGGGACGCCGCCAACTTCGGGCGGTCATAGGTGTCGGTCCAGGCCTCGCCACGGTCGACTGGTCATGGACGAGTTGAAGCGATAGCCGCACGCGCAGAAGGGCCTGCTCCCGGAGTGAGGTGTGGGCAGCACGTCGGACCCGCCAAGACAAAGAGCCGTCTGATGGATACCCTCGTGCAGTGGTACAGCGAACAGCCCGTCGAGGACGAGCGGATCGCCCGAAGTGCGACCGCTCAGCAACGCGGAGGCGAGGCATGGGCTTACGTGGACTCCGCCGTGCGGGCGGGTAGCAGCCTCGACATCTTCAAGACGACGCCGCAGGGTTTCGGCGAGCATGTGGCGCAGCATGATCCGGCGCGTGTACTTCGCGAGATCGACGTCAAGCGAAAGCTACTTGCCCCGGACGCGGAGCACGAACGCATAGACCGGGAGACAATCGAGGCCGAGAGTGAGCACGCGCGACCTCTCGTGTCGCTGCGGCCGTAACTGGACGCGGTCGGGCATCATGCCGCTGTATACGCGCACCGGCCCGGCTACGAGGAGGAGTGGCGCCCGTGACGCTGGCCCTCTACCTACCCGGCCTAGTTGCCGCTCCACGCTGGCTCCACATCACGGTCGGGGTCATCATCCTGGGCCTGATGATCGCCCGCCTGTGGCTGTTCTTCCGCCGCCGGAAGTGACCGTTTCCCGGGTTCGCGCCCTGTTCCCCCGCCCTCCGGGTCGCAATCGGCGCATGGACGACGTGTCGTACATGGTGCGCGGTAGTACCCGCGCTGTGTGTCAGCGCGAGCTGGACCGTATCTGCCGGCTGCTCGGCGCGGTGCCGACCATGCTCCCGGCGAACACCGTCGGCTGCGGCTGGACTGCCTGCGCTGCACCCACAACGAAGGCCCCGGACGCCGAGGACGACGTCCGGGACCCTGCCGTTTCTGGTTAACCGAGGGTGCCGGCGAAAAGGTGCCGCACTTCACCGAGCGCGCCCATGCCACAACGGGCCGAGGACGGAGCCTCCATGCGCGTCATGCTTCTCCGTCCCAGGTAGGACGCGTCCCGCACGGCTCAGCTTCCCGCCCCGTGGACACGGTCTTCACCTGCGTGAACTCTTCTGCCAGGGTGATCACTTCATCCTGCAACCATTGTGCCGAGGAGTCGCGATGAGCCGCCGTGCGTCCAGAGAAAGTGCCGCCACCCTGTCCGCCCTGGCCTGCCTGCTCGCCGTGACCGCCGCCGCGCCCGCCGAGGCGTCGAAGGCGGACCGCCCCGCGCAGAAGAAGCAGCACGAGAGCCTGCTGGACGCCGTGCCGAAGTCCAAGGTGCTGCGCGTGTGCACCACGGGCGACTACCGTCCGTTCACGTACAAGGACCCGAAGGACGGTTCCTACAGCGGCATCGACATCGACATGGCCCAGGACCTCGCGAAGAGCCTCGACGCCAAGGCCCGTTTCGTGGACACCACATGGGCGAATCTCACGAAGGACCTGGCGGCCGGGAAGTGCGAAATCGGCGTCGGCGGCGTCTCGATCACGCTTCCCCGCGCCCACCAGGTGTACTTCAGCGAGCCGACCCGCGAGGACGGCAAGACGCCGATCGTGCGCTGCGCGGACAAGGACAAGTACCAGACGCTCAAGGACATCGACCAGGCGGGGACGACCGTGGTCGTCAACCCGGGCGGCACGAACGAGCAGTTCGCCCGCGCGAACATCAAGCAGGCCACCATCAAGGTCCACCCGGACAACACCACGATCTTCGACGAGATCGTGGCGGGCCGGGCGGACGTGATGATGACCGACGCGAGCGAGACGCTCTACCAGGCGAAGCTCCACCCCGAGCTGTGCTCGGTCCACCCCGACAAGCCGTTCACGTTCGCCGAGAAGGCGTACGCGACGCCGCGCGGCGACCGCGACTTCCAGCAGTACGTGACCCAGTTCGTGCATCTGGCGACGCACGACGGGACGTACGCCAAGTACGAGGCGGAATGGATGAGTTGAGCCGAGTCGTGCTCTACAGGGTATCTTCACAGTCACCATGCTCGACCGGCTCTTCTACCCTTGATCTTGGCCGGTGCTCCGCCCTTTAGGGCGGGGGTGAAGGCCCTCTCAGGACTGCTCTGGCCCGCGCCAGGGGCACGGGTCCGCACTGTTCACCTCAGCCCACGGGGGCGCTTCTGATTTTCGATGCACTGCTTCACGAGGTCAGGGGTGCCCCGCCGCAGCTTCCGGCGAAGTAGGAACCGGACCAGAAGTGTCCGCCCCACAGGTACCGGCGCACGTGGGTGTCGTATTCCTTCCGGCGTCGTGCACGGTGCACACTCCGCAGGAGGCCCTGCGGCGCTTCCTGCTACTGCTCGTGGACCACGCGGCGGTGGGCAAGGGCATGTCCACTGTCCTGGAAAGCATCATGGCGGGACTCACCGGTCTTCGACGACGCACGCACCCGCATGGCCAACGCCCTCTCCCTGCTGCTCAACGCCGGCAGCGCGGCTGGCACGTCCGCGATGACGTCACCGGCTCCACCCTGCTGCGCGCCCTGGGCGGCATCTGCGGCATGCGCGCCACGGAGGGCTGGCTGGGCTGCAGTCGACTTCTGCGGGGACGAACCGCAGCATGAGTATGGCAGCGAGGTGGACGCCGGCACGGCAGCTTCCAGGGTCTCGGGCACGATGGCGGTCTGCCCGCCGTGCTGAGAAGTCGGTCCCTGCCAGAGGGAGCGCATCGCTTCCTCAAAGCGCGATGGGATCGGCGCCCGACGGTCGTCCAGCACGGGGTGGGCCGCCTGTCGAGCAGGACGTGGAGCAGGTCGAGGAACACGGAAACCTCCGGTCATCGGCAGGGATCTTTCGCCCCTTGCCGAGTCCGGGAGGCCGTGCAGACAGCAGCGGCGCCCGATGTATTCCGAGTGATCCGGGGGCTTCTTGTCTTCCAGAGTGCGCCGAGCCCGCTCCGGATTGTTCATCGCACCCCTGCCCGGCCCGCGCCTTCCGTCCCGGATAACCGCGCTGCTGAGCACCGGTCAGCGGGCGGTCCTCGATTCCCTGCTGACCGAACCGACCGGGCGCGGGGTGTCGGAGCTGGACTCGACGCCGACCAGCTGGTCACCTTCGTCTGAACGCCCACCCGGAAACCAAAACCCACAACACATGCGCGGAAGAGGACCATCTCGATGAAAGCCATTGTGGTAACCGACCAAGCCGCGGGAACGGCCGGGATGACACTGACGGAGCGGCCTGAGCCGCACGCATCGATCAACGACGTCATCGTTCAGATTCACGCATCGGGCTTCGTCCCGACTGAGATGGAGTGGCCATCGACCTGGACCGATCGCGCCGGCCGTGACAAGACACCGTCGATCCCCGGCCATGAGCTGGCCGGAGTGGTCACCGCCCTCGGCTACGGCACGACGGGACTGTCGGTCGGGCAGCGGGTGTTCGGCCTCGCCGACTGGCACCGTGACGGCACCCTGGCGGAGTACGTGGCGATCGAAGCACGCAACCTCGCACCGCTGCCCGGCGACGTCGACTTCACGGTGGGCGCGTCCCTGCCCATCTCAGGCCTGACCGCCTGGCAGGGGCTGTTCCAGCACGGCCGCCTTCAGTCCGGCCAGAGCGTCCTCGTCCATGGCGCGGCCGGGGCAGTCGGGACGATGGTGACCCAGCTGGCCCGTGAGGCCGGTGCTTACGTCATCGGCACCGGACGCGCCGCCGACCGCGAGAAGGCACTCGACTTCGGCGCGCATGAGTTCGTCGACCTCGAGAATGACGCGCTGAAAGACGTCGGCAGCGTCGACCTGGTCTTCGATGTCATCGGTGGCGACGTTCAGAAGCGGTCCGCTGCCCTGATCAAGGCTGGAGGAACGCTGGTGTCCATCGTCGGCCCGGTCGAGGCGCGACCCGCTGACGGCCTGGCGGTGGACTTCGTTGTCGAGGCCGATCGTGCCGGACTGGGTGAGATCGTGCAGCGGGTGCGGGACGGACGGCTGCGGACAAACATCGGTGACATCGCCAGCTTGGATGATGCCGTTGATGCGCTCAATCCGACCGCGCGACGCCGCGGGAAGACTGTCATCCGCGTACGCCCGTAGGCAGTGGTGGCCACAGTCCGACGGCGTGGCCGTCCCCCCGGCGCCACCGAGACCATGCGTGGAGCGGCCTCCAGCGAGTCAGTGTTTGACGCGGTGGCGCGCAAGTACGGGGTCAAGGTGTGACATGAGGGGACGGGCCGTGGTGCCGAGATGCCTTGGAGCAGCAGAAGCGCCGCAGAGTTCCGCGGTCGACATGTTCGTGCTCAGCGGCACACGGCCGCTGTGAACGTTGCGTGCGACCGCGGCGATCGCCCGCGACCGGAGGTGGCCGACGCGCCCACTGCCATGGCGTGGAGCCGTATGCACCACGCGGGTGGAGCGGCTCGGTGGCTCGCTGGGCGGATGGCTCAGAGGTCGCAGGTTCACATCCTGTTTCCGCCACTGCATCACCGCAGGGCCCGGATCTCACTCGATCCGGGCCCCGTGATGTAGAGGCACACGTGGGTCGTGCCTTACCTGGAGGGCAGCCTCGGGACCGGCGGTCGTCACCACCGCAATCGAGAGGCGCAGGCTATGTCGCGATCACTGTCACCGTGTCATCTTTCTGGCCGGTGGCGTAGACGCTTTTCCCGTCCGGGCTCACCGTCACCCCACCCGGGCCGTCGCCGACGGGAACGGTTCTGACCACCGCGTACGTGTCCGTGTTGATCACCGTCAACGTGTCCGAACCCGCGTGCAGCACGTAGAGGCGATCCTTGGTCGGGCTCGCCGCCACCGCCCCCGGCCCATCACTGGCCGGGATGGTCGCTACTACCGAGTTGGTGACCGTCGAGATGACCGACACCGAGTTCCCAAGGTTGCCTACGTAGAGGCGAGTTCCGTCCCGGTCCATCGACACGCCGAGTGGATTGTCGCCGACCGGGATGGTCGCAACCACCGTGTTGGTGAGTGTGTTGATCACGGACACTGTGTCCGAGCTCGCGTTGGACACGTAGAGGCGGGTTCCGGTCCGGCTCAATACCGCCCCGCTCGGGGTGTCGCCGACCGGAACCGTCGTGATGACCGCGTTGGTGAGTGTGTTGATCACCGACACTGTGTCCGAGCCGGCGTTGACCACGTAGAGGCGGGTTCCGAGCCCGCCTACAGCAAGCCCTCTTGGCGTGTCACCGACCGGGATCGTCCCGATCACCGTGTTGCTGATCGTGCTGATCACCGACACCGAGTCAGAACCCTGGTTGGACACGTAGAGGAGGGTTCCGAGCCCGCCCACCGTCACCCCGGCCGGGGAGTCGCCGACCGGGATGGTCGCGATCACCGCTTTGCTGGACCTGTCGATCACCGACACCGAGTCATCGCCCGCGTTGGCCACGTACACGCGGCTCCCCAGCGGACTCACCGTCACGCCAAGCGGGTTGTCGCCGACCGGGATCGTGTCGATCACGGCCTGGGCGGCTGCGGGGGTGGCCGCCCAGGCAGCCGGGAAGGCTCCGCCGGCCACCGCCATGACCAACACGAGCATCGACATCTGAAGGTGCGAAACCAGCCGGGGCGTCCCCCGGCCTGGCTCCCGCACCCCTGACCGGTGCCGACGCGGCAGCCCGACCAGCGATCTCCGCTCCATACGCAGTACTTCCCTTCGTGGACAATCAGGAAAGGCCATCGGCTCCTGAGAAATCCTCACCGACGGGCCTACCCCATCCGCCGTGATATCTGACCCAATTAAATGGAAATCAGTGGCAGCACGGTCTGGAACATTTATGGTGCCATCGCAGATTAGAGTGACTGGCGATTTCCACCCCGGAGGCTTTCCCCTGCTCCACTCAAATGGGTGATGCCGATGGAGGGAAATAGAAATAAGAAAGGGCGGGCATTGCCCGCGATTTTCAGAGGGTTGAAGGTGCAACTCTCATGTCTTGAAGTTCAGTTGGCACCCATGTGAGACTGCCGGAATTCATCTACGTGGCAGCGCAAGGCCACGCTCGATCGATGTGTTCTCGGGTTAGTTGAGAGGCGGCAGGGGGCCGATCACTCTTTGGCCCCATCTTCGTTGCCGGCACCGGCGCGCGGGTCACTGTGCTGCACCGTACCTTGTTCTGCGCGGCGACGGCCGCGCACGGGAAGTGGCGCCCCCCGGCAGGGGCGGCCCCGCGTTCCGTGCATCTCAGGTGCGTCCAACGAGTACAACGGAGGTTCCATCGCGACAGAACGCTTATTCGGTGTCCTGTGTGGTGAGGTGGGATAGACACCTCACCATGGGTCAGGGGACGACAGCCTCTCATCAGGCGTGTTCTGCTTTCCGCCACCCTGAGGCCGCACCTGATCCGCCGGAATCAACGGCCCGGCGATCTCCCACAGCCCGTCCGGGACAATTCAACTCCACGTCCGGTGACCCATGTTGAGGAGCACTACCCAGCCTCACCATGTAGGACACCGTCTTAGCGGGACCCCAGCAGTTCGGCCAGCAGCGGGAGTTGCTCCGGGTCCTCCAGGGCTGAGCCCACGGCGACGACCCTGGCCCCGGCTGCCAGGTAAGCGGCAGCGTTGGACGCGTCGATGCCACCCGTCGCCACGAACGGCACCTCCGGGAACGGCCCCCGCATGGCCTTGAACCAGCCCTGGCCGAGCACGCTCGCCGGGAACGCCTTCAGCCAGGTCAGGCCGAGCGCTCGCGCGGCCTGGACGTCGGTGGCCGTGGCGACGCCGGGCAGGTGCGGCAGGCTCGCGTCGAGGCTGGCCCGCGCCACCTCGGCGTCGAGCCCGGGGGCCACCGTGAACGCGGCCCCCGCCGACACCGCCCACTCGAGCCGCTCGGTCGTGGTGACCGTCCCCGCGCCGACCGCCTTGCCACGCTCGCGGCCCGCGGTCACCACGGCGGCGAGCACTCGCGCGGCCTCCTCGGTCTGCACCGGCACCTCGACGCACTCGATGCCCAGGTCCCAGGCTCGTACGGCGAGTTCCACGGACTTGTCCGCCGGCATGCCGCGCAGGATCGCCATCACGGGCGACGTGGCGAACAGCTCGTCGAACGTCGGCATCTCGGGGTCCACGGGGGTCAGGGGCGCCATCCCAGCTCCTTGGAGATCGTCTCGGCGGTGGCCATCAGGTCAGGCAGTACGTCGGCCTCAAGGGCGGTCAGGTCGGCCTTCGCCTTCAGGGCGGTGACGGACACGGCGGCGACCACGTCGCCGGCGCTGTCACGCACGGGGACGGCGACACAGTTCACGTAGTCCTCGTACTCACCGTCGTCGACGGCCCAACCGCGCGCCCGCGTCTTGTCGAGGGCCGCGCGGTAGGCGGCTGCGTCGGTGATCGTCGTGCTGGTGTGCGGCGCGAAGTCGCAGCGGGCGAGGAGGGCGTCGGCCCGAGCGTGGGGTACGTGGGCGAGGATCGCTTTGGCGACGCCCGCGGTGTGCAGCGTGACGGGTCGGCCGATCTGCGAGTACAGCCGCACTCCGTCCACCGGGTCGACCTTGTCGATGTACACGATCTGCTCGCCTTCCAGTGCGGCGAGGTGCACGGTGTGTCCGCTGCGCTCGCCGAGCCCGCGCACGTGCTCGCTCGCGACGTCCTTCAAGTCGAACTGTTCCAGGGCGAGTTGGGCGAGTCCGGCGAGCCGGTGGCCGACGGCGTACCGTCCGTCGGGCAGGCGGCGGGCGAGTCCGCCCTCGGTCAGCGCCTCCAGCAGGCGCAGCGCGGTCGACCGGTGCACGCCCAGGTGCTCGCCGACCTCGGTCTGCGTGCGCGGTCTGCGGGCGATGCACTCCAGGATGTCGATGGCCCGGCGTACGGTCTGTGACATGACCTCAGTTCCTGTCGTTCGGCGAGAGGGGGACGTAGTCCTCGATGCTGCGCAGCGTGCGCCCGGCCAGACGGTGGCCGAGGGCGAGGCGCTCGCGCGGCGCCGCCCCGTCGAGGAGCCCGCTCAGGTATCCGGCGGCGAAGGCGTCACCCGCGCCGACGGCCTCCACCACGTCCACGGCGGGAGCGGCCACGAACTCCTGTGTTCCGTCGGTGAATTCAGTGGCTCCCACGGCGCCGTCCTTGACGACGAGCGTGCCGCGCGGCGCGATGTGATCGCGGATGTCCTGGGCGGTGACGGTGCCCCACAGGGTCTCGCCCTCGTCGCGGCCGACGAGCACGATGTCGGCGCGGCGCGCCAGGGCCAGCAGCGCCTCGGCCGCCTCGCCGTGCGAACTCCAGAGCGCGGGGCGGTGGTTGATGTCGAACGAGACCAGGGTGTTGGTGCCGGCCGCCCGCTCCAGAAGCGCGGCCACGAGCGCCGCGCACGTGTCGGACAGGGCGGGTGTGATCCCGGTCAGGTGCAGCAGCCGTACGCCGGTCAGGTCGATGGCGTCCGCGTCGGCCGCGCTCATCCGGGAGGCCGCCGAGCCGGCCCGGTAGTAGTGCACGCGCGTGCCGTCGGGCCCCGGGTCCTTGAAGTAGACGCCGGTCGGGGCCGCGGTGTCGCGCCGTACGCCGGTGACGTCCACGCCGCGTGACGCGACCGCCGCGACGATCCGCCGCCCGAACGGGTCGTCGCCGACCCGGCTCACCCAGCCGGCGCCGTGGCCGAGGTCGGCGAGGTACTGGGCGACGGTCGACTCGGCGCCCGCGACGGCGAGCCGCAGCTCCCCGCTGTGTTCGAGGCCTGCGCCGTCGGCGGGCGTGACCTGCGCCATCGTCTCGCCGAGGCAGACAGCCGTCACGGCCGTGGTGGTCATCGCGCCGTCCCTCCAGAGGCATGGACATGCCATTGACATCCCGTAGTGCTCATGAAGAACATTAGCAGCCCTTGCGCAACACGCGTGCATATGTTGCAACAAGAGGTGTGAGCCGCACAGAGTCCCCCCACCCGCGTAAAGCGAAAGGGAGTGAGATGAGCACGACGCCGAGCCCATCCACCCACCAGAACCCCCATCAGAACGCCCATCAGGAGACCGGACCGCAGGCGGCGATGAGCGCCCGCACCCGGCAGCGCCGCACCGCCGCCGCCAGCGTCGTCGGCTCGATCCTCGAGTGGTACGACTTCTTCCTCTTCGGCGCCTCAGCCGCGATCGTCTTCAACAAGGTCTTCTTCCCGAACGTCTCCCCGTTCGCGGCGACGCTCGCCTCGTTCGCGACCTTCGGCCTGGGCTTCGCCGTCCGCCCCATCGGCGGCCTGATCCTCGCCCACCTCGGTGACCGCATAGGCCGCCGCCCGGTGCTGATCCTCACCGTGGTCCTGATGGGCGCCGGCACCCTCGCCATCGGCTTCCTGCCCACGTACCACCAGATCGGCATCTGGGCCCCGGTGCTGCTCGTGCTCTGCCGGATGATGCAGGGCTTCGGCGTCGGCGCCGAACTCGGTGGCGCGTACGTCATGTCGACGGAGGCGGCGAAGGCCGAGAAGCGCGGCTTCTACGGATCGCTTCCCGGCGCGGGCGAGTTCATCGGCGTCGTCATCGCCTCCGGCGCGGTCGCCGCCGTCTCCACGCTGCCCGAGGACGACTTCCTCAGCTGGGGTTGGCGCATCCCCTTCCTGGCGAGCGCCCTGGTCGTGATCATCGCCCTCGCCATCCGCAACGCAGCCCCCGAAACCGAGCAGTTCGAGGCCACTCGCGAAAGCGGCAAGCGCGAGAAGCTCCCCGTCCTCGCCGCGATCAAGACCCGCCCCAAGGCGATCGCCCTCCTCATCGGCTCCGGCTGCGCCACCGCCATCGCCTCGTACGCGATCCAGGGCTATCTGCCGAGCTACCTCACCAACCAGCTCGGCCTGTCCTCCGGCACGTCGGTCCTCGGCATCACCATCGCCTCGGCGATCTCCATCCTCACCATCCCGATGGCGGGCGCCCTGTCCGACCGGGTCGGCCGTAAGCCGGTGATGATCGGCGGCGCCGTGGCGATCACGCTTTTCGCGTATCCGTTCTTCTGGCTGGTGGACACCCGCGAGCCGTGGCTGATCTACCTGGCCATCACCGTCGCGTTCGCCTTGATGCTCAACTCGATCTTCGCGGTCACCGGCACGTTCTACGCCGAGTCGCTGCCGACCGAGGTCCGCTACAGCGGCCTCGTCTTCGTCCGCGAGATCAACGGCGTCATCTTCGCGGGGACTTCACCGTTCGTGGCAACGCTGCTGGTCGACGCCGGCGGCGATCGCCCCTGGTACCTGGCCGGCTACATGGCCGCCGCCGGACTCGCCAGCGCCCTGTGCGTGTGGCGCCTGCCGGAGACGGCACCGGCCCGTACCAAGGCCTGAAACGAAACCCGCGCGGCGCCCGTGCCACGGAAACCCGGATACGGTGCCAGTGGCCGCCCGGCAGGATGCGGCATACCGGCAGCCCTGCACCGGCGAGCGACCAAAGATGGTCTCGTCCCGCGGCCAGAGCGGCTCACGCCCCCACGGCAAGACGGTCTCCGAGGCGGTACCGAAGTTCGCCTACCCGTGCCCCTTCTACCTGATGTGCCTTAAGGGCCGGACCGTTGCGCCGACCGAGGCGGCGTCCAGAAAGGTCGCCGCGACACGACACACCCCCGTCCCCGGTGCGTAGCCGGAGACGGGGGTGTGTCGTGCTGGTGGGCTGCTACTGCGTCACTGCAGTCGCGACGATGATCGGGCGAGTGCCGCGATGTGGATTGCGGGTCCGGTCACTCTCGCGTCACGAGGGCTATACCGCCCCACGGAAACCGAGTTGAGGCTGCCGCTCGGACGGCCCGGTGCCTCAGCCCCGGCCGGACGCCGCGCGAGCCTGCCCGCGCACGGCCAGGTCGAGGTCGCGGTCCGCCTTCGCTGGCAGGTCCGCCATGGCAGCACCCGAGCGGGAGGCGTCACGGTCCCGGATCGCGTCCGGGACCGCGCGGTGACTGGGCACCGGGTCGTCTGCGCAGCCGTGCTGACCGTGCACGATGTCGCGCGCCCGCAGTGCGGGGGCCATCAGGTCGTGCGGCATGGCCGGCATCTCGTTGCCGGACGCGACGAGGAGCGTGCGGTGGAAGTCGGAGTCGGCGGCCACCGCCTCGGCCGCGTCGTCCCCGGCCCGCGCCATGCGGTCGAGTGCCGCTTCGAGGTCCCCGAGCTTCTGTTCGGTGCGGCGTTCGGCGACCCGGCGGACAGCGGCGGGTTCGACGATGGAGCGCATCTCGGCGAGGTCGCACAGGACCGCGTCCACCTCGCAGCCCTCGATGCGCCGGCGGGTCACATCCGCGTCCAGGACGTTCCACTCGGTGCACGGCCGGACGAAGGTGCCGCGCTTCTGGCGGGAGGCGACCAGGCTCTTGCCGCCGAGGACCTTGAGCGCCTCACGGATGACGGTGAGGCTGACGCCCATGTCGTCAACCTGGGTGCGCGGGTCGAGAGTGGCGCCGACGGCGACATCGCCCCCGACCACCCGGGAGCCCAGCGATTCGATGACGCCTCCGTGCACTCCCCGCCCGGCGTAGGACACCATGATCCGCTCCCCTGCGCGCGACGGGCCGACTGCCGGTCGCACCACTTTCGGCGGCATTGAAAGCTTGATGTCGTTGCAAGGAGGTGGCCCGGTCGGTCCGGGGTCGCCTCCTTGCGTGTTGTGCTCAGGCCGGTCGTTGTCGGCTTGGCCTAGGCGTCGAGGGACTCCGCGGCCTCGCGGATCACATCGAGGACGAAGTCAGGATGCGAGAGCATGGGAACGTGGCTGCTGTCCACGGGACGGATATGGGCGCCCATGCGCTCGGCGGCGGACCGCTCCAGGTCGGGGTGCACGGTGTGGTCGTTGTTGGCGACGATGTACCAGCTCGGCTTTGTCCGCCAGGCGGTGCCGGGAACCTGCTGGCTGAACAGGTCCGCCACGGGCACAGCGCCCGTCGCCAGGACGAGCTTCTGCTCCGCTTCCGGGAGGTCGCCGCAGAAGTGCGGGACGCCCGAGGGCTTGAGCCACACGCGGCCGTCGGCGACGTCCACGTGCTCGAAGATGGGAGTGCGGGGGAATTTGTCCTGCTGTTCCTGCGACGTCTCGTTCTCGTCAGGGGCGAGCGCGGCGATGTACACCAGAGCGCCGACGCGGTCGTGGGTGCCCGCTTTGGTGATCAGGGTCCCACCGTAGGAGTGACCGACCAGCACGATCGGGCCGGGGACGTGGTTGAGCGTGAAGTTGAGACACGCGACGTCACTTTCGAGCGAGTCGAGGCCGTGCTGTGAGGCGAAAACCTCGTGCCCCTCAGCCTGGAGCGTGGGGATGAGCTTGTTGAAGCACGACCCATCCGCCCAGAGTCCGTGGGCGAAGACAATGCTGGGCTTGTTCGCCATGACATTTCCTCCTACGAAGAGATCAAATGTGCAATATTGCACCAGGTTGCCCGTTCAGCGGCTGTTTTTGCGTGCTGGCCAGGCGT
This sequence comes from Streptomyces sp. NPDC055955, assembly GCF_042270245.1. NCBI lineage: Bacteria > Bacillati > Actinomycetota > Actinomycetes > Kitasatosporales > Streptomycetaceae > Streptomyces > Streptomyces sp. NPDC055955. Next base: position 118,350 of record NZ_JBHJYS010000025.1, on the reverse strand, counting down.
GTCGCCCCATCCACGGGTGCCATCAACGGCGCCGGACGTCAGGACTCCTGGGGCGCCCGAGGCATCTGAGACGTCTGAGGCGGCCAGCGTGGCCGGGTGACTCCGCGTCAGTACCGAGGGGTGATCGAACTCCTAATTGGGATCGCGCCCCGCCCCTCCAGGCGATGTCCAGCACTCGGCGGGGCATTCAACCCCTGCACGACACCCATGTAAGGACTCAAATTCCTGCGGTCGAATCGAGCGCATCGTAGATCTCGGTCAGCCGCGGGGGTCTATGCGGCCGAAGGCACGCCGAGGGGGTGCCCTCCGCCAACAGCGGAAGGGCACCCCCAAGGGCGGTCAGCGGTAGTCGTAGCGGTCGTGACCCCAACGGTCGTAGCGGTGGTGACCCCAACGGCCGTCACGGTGGTGACCCCAACGGCCGTCGCGGTCGCCGCGGTGGTGACCCCAGCGGCCGTCACGGTGGTGACCCCAGCGACCGTCGTGGTCGCCGCGCCTGTAGTCGTGACCGTGGTCGTTTCCACGGTCGTGCGCGGCAGGAGATGCCACCGACGGCGCGGTGGCGGCGCTGGCGCCAGTGGCGCCGCCCACCAGGAGGGCGCCCGCGACGCCCAGTGCGGCGACAAAACGGGAAACTTGCATTCCATGCTCCTTTCACGGCAGGCGCCTGATGCGCCTGCCTGGGTCGGACTCGTTCATGCTCGCGTCCGCAATGCGCCGTTGCGCCCGACTCGCCACTAAGGGCGCCTTATATAGCGAAAAATCGTTGAATAGGGAACCGGTGCCTGGTGTGTCGGCGTCACGCGCGCGTAGCGGGGGGGCTCCCCCGTCCAAGGGTGAAATAGCACCTCACACGACCGCGCCGAGTCCGCGCTCCCTGAAGACCTCCGCGAGTACCTCCACCGCCAGCCCCTGCCCCGACTCGTCCCGCAGGACCGCTCCGGCACATGCGGGTAGGCATCAGTGCCCGTGGGCTATCCGTGGACAGAGGCAGCCGTCGAAGAGCAGAAGCGGCTCGGCCCTTCGGGGCTGTGGCGTCGCTGCTGGTCACAGCGTGAGCGGGAACCGATCTCGCTTGTCCCGCTCTTTGTCGTTGTTGCGCGTCGGAGCCGTGTGCGCAGGTTCGAAGCCTGCCGGGGGTACTCCCTCATCGCGACAGACCTGCGAGAGGGCCGTCAGCGCTGCTCACCACACGACCTTTGGATAGCCCAGGTGGGAGGCGGGCTGCGCCGATCGGCGTAACGATGGGTGTGGAGGTGTTTTCGAATGCCCAGCGGCGACGTGCTCGTCCTCATCGATGAGAGTGGCCGGGTGATCGAGTGGGAGCGTTCGGCTGAGGAGCTGTTCGGCTGGTCCGCCGAAGAGGCCGTCGGCCAGTCCGTGACCGCGCTCATGCGTGAGGTCGCCGCCGACGGCGAACGGCGGGGGAAAAGCTTCTCGGATGCGGCCGCGGTGCTGGTCAAGCCGGTACTTCGCGGTACTTCCGTGTTGTGGCAGATGCTCGCAGCGGGAGACAGCGTGTCGGGACAGGACGTGGCGATCTTGAAGGCTGCGTTCACTCATTCCCCAGTGGGACTGCACGTCCTCGACAATCAGCTGCGCGTGGTCCGCATGAGCACCGCTACCGGCGGACCACATGACACACCGGTGAGGCACCTACTGGGCAAGCATTTCACCGAGGCGTGTGGACTCGCAGATCCCGAGGAAGAAACCGCTGTGGCGCAAAGAGTCCTGGAGAGCGGAGAACCGGTCGTGAACCGGCTGGTCCGGCGCATCAAGGCACCGGGCCAGACCACGCACCGTACCCACTCTGTCTCCTACTTCCGCCTGGAGGACCCCGCCGGAAATGTGGTCGGACTGGTGACATCCACGCTCGACGTCACCGAGCGAGAGAACGCACAGAACCGTCTGGCCGTCCTGGACGCGGTCCGCACCCGAGTGGGGCACCGGCTGAACGTGATGGATGTCTGCCGGGAGCTGGTGGAGGCGGTAGTACCCGCCTTCGCCGGTATCGCCGACGTCTCGGTGATCGAAGATGTCGTCCGCGGAGAGGACCCGCCGCTGGTACCCGTCGAGCGGGACGTTCCACTGCGCCCAGCGGCCTTCCAGGGCCGAATCGCGGGCCACCCGCTCGGAGTCGCGCGGCCCCTGCCCACCGGCAGTCCCTTCTCGGACGTCCTGTGCGACCTTCGGCCGCGCCTCGTATCGATCGAGGAGGACAGCTCGTGGCTGGCCGCCGATCCGGCCCGAGCCGACGTCATCAGGCGGTCCGGTGCCAACTCCTTGATCGTGGCACCACTGGCGTTGCGCGGCCATGCTCTGGGCGTCGTCAGCTTCTACCGCCACCAACAGGAAGATCCCTTTGAAGAGGAGGATGTCGCGGTGGCGTCCGCCGTGTGTTCGCACGCTGCCCTCTGCATCGACAACGCCCGTCAGTACATGCGCGAGTGGATTATCGCGCGAACCGTCCAGCGCAGGCTTCTCCCCCACCAACCGACCACCCATGCCACCGTGGAGATCTCCCAAGTGCACCTTCCCGCGCCGGAGGGGGGCGGCGCGTGGTCCGACGCGATCGCGCTGCCCGGTGCGCGGACCGCACTGATCGTCGGCGACGTGGCAGGGCAAGGCATCGCTGCAGCCATCACGATGGGACTCCTGCGAACGGCCGTTCATACACTCGCCGCCCTGGACCTGCAGCCCGACGAGTTGCTGGCCCGCCTCAGCGACACCGTGGCCCGCCTCGTGGCCGCGCGCGCAACGCTGCCTCTCACGGATCCCCTGAACCGCGAGCCGCTCACCGCCGGCTGCATCCTCGCCATCTACGACCCGGTCGATCTCACGTGCACCATCGCCCGCGCCGGCCTCCCCGAGCCGGTCGCGGTCTTTCCCGACGGCACCTCGGCCACCCTGCCCATACCCCCAGGCCCCCAGCTGGCTGAACCAGGCAACGCCCCATTCCCCGCCACCACCGTCGATCTCCCCGAAGGAAGCACTCTGGCGATGGGCACGGCCACGCTCGCGGACAGCGTCCTGGCGCCATCCGGCTCACTGCGCCGGCTCCTGGATGACGCCGGTGCACGGCGCCTGTCAGACCTGTCCGACAACATCGCGGATGCGCTCACAGACGGCGACGCAACAGGCGAGGCACAGATGCTGCTCGCCCGCACCAAGGCGCTGCCTCAAGACCGGGTACTGACCCTCGCTCTGCCTGCGGACCCTGAGGCCGCTCCGATCGCCCGTGCAGCGGCCCGCCGCCAGTTGGAGGCTTGGGGCGTGAACGAGGAAACGGCGTTCACCACCGAGATCATCGTCAGCGAACTTGTCGGCAACGCGGTCCGCTACGGCGCTCCGCCCCTGCAACTACGTCTCATCCTCGAGCGGATGCTGACCTGCGAGGTCAGCGACACCGCGACCAGCTCCCCACAGGTGAAACACGCCCGCACCATCGACGAGACAGGCCGAGGGCTGTTCATCATCGCGAGCGTCGCCGACCAGTGGGGCACCCGCTACCAAGCCCAGGGGAAGACCGTCTGGGCAGAGCAACCGGTGGGAGTGTCGACGGAGCGCCGAAACGATGTCGGGCGTCCTGCATGAGCGCGGCAGGCGGGGCCCTCCATGCGCGTCCCGGATCTCGAAATCAGTAAAAGACCGGAATGCAAGAGGGAAGGAATGTTTGAGCCATCGCTAGACGATAGACAGGGAAAGGAGACGCAGATGGATACCCGGGACGAATTCCTTCGCTGGGCTACCCCATCGGCTCTTCTGACACTGGATGGCACCATCCACTCCCTCAACGCCCCGATGGCCGCGACGCTGGGCAGGTCGGCAGAGCAGTGCGTGGGTTATGACTTTCTCGACTTGCTGCCCGAAACCCAACGAGCGTCGGCCGAGAGTCTGCTGATACACGGGGCCACGACGAAGACGGTCGCGATGCGGGTCCTGGAGTTCTCCGGACCGGGCAGAGCGTCCGTGGTCAGCCTCATCGAGGCTCGGCCAGTGAAGGATCCCGCCAGTCGCGAGCGGCTGGTGTGGGTGCACTCGGTGGACGCACGAAACGACCCGGGCGGCCTGCTGGTCCCGTTCCGGCTGGCGGCCGCAGCCGCGGACCTCGGCCTGTGGATGTACGCACCCGGGAAGCAGCGGCTGGACTGGCTGGGGGGCGCACCCGCCCTGGCCTCGCTGTTCCGGCATGCCTCGACGTCCCTGTCCAGGGTGGTCCGGCGAGTTCACCCAGATGACCGGGTGGCCCTGAGACGGCTCGTGCGCTCGACCGCAGCCCAGTCCCCCTGGATCAGCCTGCGGTTCCGTACCGAGAACGATGGGTGGCACCATATCGCCTGCCAGATCCGTCGGATCCAGCTGGGTTATGGCGGCCCTGAGCAGGTCTTCGGGGTGATCCGCGACGACACCCGGCTCGAGGTGGGCCGGCAGAAGGCGCTGGCCACGCTCTGGGCCGAGCGGCAGCGTGCCGACGAGATCGCCGCCTTCTCCGCCGCCCTGATCACCGCCGCCACCGAGCAGGAACTGCAGCAGGTCGTTCTTACACGGGTCGCCGCGACCTTCGGCGGTACGGGCGCCGCGCTTACGCTCCTCGACAAGGAGACAGGGCTCCTGCACGCCTCCTCCGATGCCAAGGTCGACCCACGGCAGATCAACACCATGGAAGGCATGTCTCTCGACGAACCGCAACCGCTGACCTGTGCGATCCGAACCGGCACGCCGCGCTTCATCCCCAACCACGAGGAACTCCTACGCGATTGGCCGCAGGCAGCCAGTATTCCGTGGCTTGGCTCCTTCATCGCCCTGTCGATCGTCCCCCTCAGTCCGGTAGGCGACCAGCCGCTCGGGGCCTGGGTGGTGACCTACGCAAGCGAGCACCACTCGCCCCCGGACGAGCGGGCCCTCATGAGTACGCTGGCCGACCTGGCTGGACAGGCACTCAGACGCATCAGATTGCAGCAGGCCCGCGTCGATCTGGCCGCGGCGCTCCAGCAGAGCATGCTGCCCACGCTGCCGGAGCATCTCCCGGGCCTGGAGGTCGCCGCCCGCTACCGGCCCAGCCGAGACGGGCTCGACATCGGCGGGGACTGGTACGACGCCTTCGTGATGCCCGGCGGTGCTGTGGCCCTGGAGATTGGCGACAGCCAAGGGCACGACGTGGATGCCGCTGCCTTCATGGGACAGGTACGCACCTCCATCCGTGCGATCGCCCCACACGAACCGGAGCCGGCAACCGTGCTGACGCGCACCAACGAACTGCTTGTCACGATGAACGCGACACGCTTCGCCAGCTGCACCATGTTGTACATCGGTCCACGCGAAGGGCAGGTCACCGGCACCAGCGCAGGCCATGTGCCGTTGCTCTGTGTGAGCGAGGACGGCAGCAGTGACGTCCGCGAGCTGCCGGGCGGTCCAGTGCTGGGAGTCCTGTCAGGCACCGACTACCTTGAGGAGACCTTCACGTTGGAGGAAGGCACCGCGCTGATCATGGTCACCGACGGTGTGGTGGAAGGGCCGGGCCTGACGCTGGACGCAGGCCTGGAGCGGGCCGGAACACTGGCCGCGCAAGCCCTCCACGACGGACTCAACGCCGAGGGGATCGCTGATCGAATCCTCGACGCTGCGGTCGCGGTGGACCACCTCGACGACGTGGCCGTGCTGGTCATCAGGCGCATATGACGACGCCCTTCGCTGCGCGCACTGGATCCCACCTTCAGGTGGGGAGGGCGACGGGGTGCCGAGGAACCCGGCCGTCACGGACCTCATCAGGCATGCATGCCAGGAACGGGGCTGAGGTGCCTCGGAGTTGGCCCGTGCACGTGGCCTGGCAGAGAGCGGTGATGCGGGGCATCTGCAGCGCCGGCACGCCCGGCGGTGCATCGAGGGAGAGCGGGCTCCCGACCACTTGTGGCCCCATGTCGCACTGAAACCCGTTGCCTCCGGGGTTCACTCCCATAGCCCATTCCTGTGACCCGGATGGAGTGCATTGGCAGCGTCTACTGGTGCGGATGGGTGAACACTCAGGTGCCGTAGGTGTCACGGAAAGGGAGAAGGACATGACGGTATTCCCGGCCCCCTGCTCACGGCGCCGAATACGGCGCGCACACGTCATGGTGGCCGGGTGCGCCGTGGCCCTGTGTACGGGCGTGGCAGCACCTGCTGCCGCAGACGGTGGCACAACCGCGACCAAACCCACCATCGTGCTGGTGCACGGGGCGTTCGCGGACGCCTCCAGTTGGAACGGGGTCGTCGAACGGCTTGAACACCGTGGCTACACCGTCATCGCTCCTGCCAACCCGCTGCGCGGGCTGTACAGCGACTCCGCCTACATCGCCTCCGTGCTGGACAGCATCAAGGGCCCGATCGTGCTGGCAGGTCACTCGTACGGCGGCTCATTGATCAGCACGGCCGCCGCGGGCAACCCCCAGGTGAAGTCCCTGGTGTACATATCGGCGCTGATGCCCGACGTGGGCGAGAGCGGAATGACCCTGGGTGCCAAGTTCCCCAGCGAACTCGGCACCGCCACGAAGTCCGTTCCCTACCGGGCCGGCAGCGTCAGCGGGACAGACCTGTACCTCAAGCCCGACAGGCTCCGTCCGGTCTTCGCCGCCGACCTCCCGGAAAGCACCACCAGGGTCATGGCGGCCACTCAACGACCCGCGGCAACGACCGCGTTCTCGGAGACGGCCAAGGTAGCCGCCTGGAAGCACATCCCGTCGTGGTTCCTCGTCGCGAAACAGGACAAGACCATCAACCCCGACCAGGAACGCTTCGAGGCCAAGCGCGCGGGTTCACACATGGTGGAGATCAACTCCTCCCACGTGGCCATGATCAGCCACCCGGATGCGGTCACCGACCTCGTCCTCCAAGCCGCCACGGCGGCCGATTCCGCCCGGCCTGCGCTGGCCGCCACCGGAACCACTCATGGCGCCCGGGCCGAGACCGCACTCACCAGCATCGCCGTCGGCTCGTTGATCGCGGGCGCAGGAGCCATCCTCCTGGGCCGGCGACTGAGGTACTCCGCGCCCTGACGGCGCTCGGGGGCGGCGTTCCTTCCAGTGCCAGCGGCGACCGTAAAAACGTACGGGCTGTCCCGTAACAGGGTGGCACCCCGTACCTATCCCGGACCGGGCCATGTCAGTGCCTGGTGACAGAATCCGGGAGTGCTGATCAAGGGATACGACGACGGCCCGCTGGTGGCGGGTGAATCAGTGCTGGCCCGCCTGGGCTTCTGGTCGAACTACCTTCTCGTGCTGTGCAGTGACGGGTCATGTGGCGAGCCGCCGTCTCCGGAGTGCTTCGGCGATGACGGCGCCGATGCCGATGCCACGTCCGAGGTCCTCTTCGACCCCGAACGCTGGCCTGCGTTCCGGGTGCCGGCCGAGGATGGTCCCGGAGCTGTGGTGATCTACCGCAACCTGGTTGGCGACTACGGCACCGACTACCTCCTGACCCATCCAGGCAGGAGCTACGCCCAGCAGATCGCCAGCTGGGAAGGAGACTTTTCGGGGGCTGGCCTGACATGGCACGAACTGGTCCGCATCGCTGACAACCCTTCCGCGACGGCCGAAGGCGTCCAGGGCGCAGCCGCCCGCCTCTTGCTGCTCCTGCCACTTCTGACAGACCCGGACCTGCCAGCGGCGGTCCCAGCAAGGCTCACCACTGCCCTGACCGCGATCGGCGCGCCGCAAGACACGGCCTCCACCACAGCAGAGCACCTGCTTGCCCACCTAGAGAGAAGATCCCGGCATGATCCGACGTGGGAGTCACCTCTGAGCGGCAGCTAAACGGCAGGTCAGTCCTCACGTCACTCCATGGAATGATCTTGGCGTGATCACGGCGTCGGAGCTGTCCTGGACAGGTCCGTTCACCGGACTGAGCCCGCGCTGATTCGGCAAGTTGGTAACCGCGGTACGGCGCGAACATGCGGCCGATGCATACCGAGGGCGGCCGTGGAGCCTGTCTTTGGAGGACCGGGTGCGGCTGGTCGCGGCTTACTGGCGCACGAACTTGACGATGCGACAGCTGGCCCCGTGTTCGGGATCTCGAAGTCATTGTGATGCCCCAAAGGCGCCGCAATAGCGAGGAGTTGCCCATCAGCAGCCGGCCTCGCCCGCACCGGTTCGAAGATCAGTTACTGAGCACGCCATAGCTGCGGTGTCGCCCGGGCCGGCCACGGGGAACACGCTAGTGGTGACGCTCCTGGTGCAGCTCGAGGGTGGTGGCGGTGACGGGGCTGCTGAATCTGCGGCTGCCCGGGGTGGTCGGCTGAGGGGTGATCGGTACCGACCGCGCCCGGTACCGCAGCAGAGCCCGGACCGCGGGTCGCGGTCCGGGCTCTGCTGCGGCGGTGCGTCAGCTCTGCGCGGTGTCGTCGCCCGCCTGCCCGGAGCCGTCAGCTGCGCCTGCCTTCTCGCGCATCTTGCGCACCAGCTCCGCCTTCTGCTCGGCTGCACCCTGGCGGTCGAGGTTGCGGTGTGGACCGTTGTTCTGCCGTTCGGTGCGGGACAGCTTCTTGCGCTGGCCACCGCCCATGCCCACGGGGTTGTTGATGTTTTTGCTCACGGTCACGGGTTCTCCCGGTAATGGTGTGAAGTGATCTACGGATTCATCGGTGAGGGACGGCGGCGACGTCGAAGGACGTCAGCAGGGGCCCATCACGCTCACTCGTAAATCGGCGCCTGGAAGAACATGACAAAGACGTTACCCGGTTCCGCCGGCCCCGCACACCAACCTTTTCGCCGCCCCCGGCGTCGGCCGGGCCTTCGGCGGGCGCCCGGGGCCAGCCGTTTTCCTTCCGGGATTCTCAGCACAGCCGGCACCCGCCGGTGGTCGCCGCCCGCCCGGGGCAGGTCCAGATCGGCGAGTCCGCCTTGCGCCCAGAAGACTGGTGCGGTGTCTCAGGTCACATCTATCTTCCGGCCATGGGCACAGACACCGGCCCCGCCATCGAAAAAGAGATTGTTGAGCTCGTTTCGCTCGCGCTACAGCAGCTGAGCCGGAAAACGGGGCTACCAGCTCGCGCTCGGCGTCGCGACGGGGGTCCACCGCGCAGAGTTCCGCCGCGGCGAGGCGACCCGGCAGCTGGGTCTGGGCCACCGTGACTCATCCCTGACAGCCGACACACGCACCACCGCCGGCCCGCCATCGGGTGAGCAGCCGGGGCGAGGCGCTCTTGAGGGCTGTGGAGGATGGTGGTCATGGATATCCGGCAGCTTGAGTACTTCCTTGCGATTGTGGACCACGAGGGCTTCAACCGGGCGGCGTCAGCCCTGTACCTGTCTCAGCCTTCGCTGTCCCAGGCAGTTCAGGCTCTGGAACGGGATTTGGGCAGCACTCTGTTCCATCGGATCGGCCGCCGGGCTGTTCTCACCGAGGCGGGAAGAGCGTTGATCGAACCAGCCCGGGCGGCTGTGCGGAGCCTTGAGACGGCTCGCGCCAGCGTCGCGGCCGTGCATGAACTGCGCCAGGGGCGACTGGACATCGCCGCGATGCCGTCTCAGGCCGTGGAGCCTCTGACCACGATGATCCGTGCGTTCGGTGGCCGGTATCCCGGGGTGTCGGTGAACATCCGGGCCGCCTTCACCGCGCGCGATGTCGTGGACATGGTGCGCACCGGCGCCGCCGAGCTGGGGCTCCTTGCGACGTCGGGGCCGCTCACCAACAAGGACGTGATCGCGCATGCTGCCGGGGAACAGCGTTTCGTGCTGCTCACCCCTCCCGACGGGCCGTTCCCGGCGGGGCGGCCGGTCGCCTGCGAGAAACTGGCCGGCCGGCGGCTGATCGTCGGCCAGCGAGGCACCGGGATGCGCGCCTACGTCGACGGACTGCGCGAGAGCGGCATCGCGTTCGCCATCGCGGCGGAGACCGAACACCGGGTGGCCATTCTTCCGCTGGTCCTCGCGGGGCTCGGCTTGGCGGTGGTCACCGAGTCCTGGCGCACGACGGCCGAGCAAGCGGGCGCACTGGTGATGGACATCGAGCCGAAGACGACGCTGCAGATCGCGCTGATCAGCCGTCGGGCGGAGCAGTCCCCAGCCGCCAGCGCCTTCCTGACCTGCGCACTTGCCGCCATCCAGCACTGATAGGACGGGCTTATAAGGCAGATCGGCAGAGCGTCTTGGACGACCCCGTGGCCTGATTGCTGCAATCGGCACATGACCGACCACCACATCGCACTCATCCCCGGCGACGGCATCGGAGCCGAGGTCCTGCCGCCCGCCCAGCAGGTCCTCGACGCCGTCGGCGCCCGCCACGGCTTCGGCTTCACCTACACCTCCTACGACTGGTCGTGCGAGCGGTACGTCCGCGAGGGCGCGATGATGCCCGAGGACGGCCTCGACCAGCTGCGCGACAAGGACGCGATCCTGCTCGGCGCGGTCGGCTACCCGGGCGTGCCGGACCACGTCTCGCTGTGGGGACTGCTGATCCCGATCCGCCGCAGCTTCCGCCAGTACGTCAACCTGCGGCCGATCCGCGTCTTCGAGGGGGTCGACAGCCCTCTACGCGCCGCCGCAGCCGGTGAGGTGGACTTCGTCGTCGTACGCGAGAACGTCGAGGGCGAGTACAGCGAGATCGGCGGCCGGCTGAACCGGGGCTTCCCCGAGGAAATGGCCGTGCAGGAGTCGGTGTTCACTCGTGCCGGGGTGACCCGCGTCCTCGACTACGCCTTCGAACTGGCCGCGCAGCGCGGCAGGAAGCTCACCTCGGCCACAAAGTCCAACGGCATCGTGCACACGCTGCCGTTCTGGGACGAGCTGGTCGCCGAGCGCGGGGCCGCCCACCCACAGGTGGCCTGGGACCAGGAGCACATCGACGCGCTGGCCGCGAAGTTCGTCCTCGACCCGGCCCGCTTCGATGTGGTCGTCGCGTCCAACCTCTTCGGCGACATCCTCAGTGACCTGGCCGCTGCCGTGGCGGGCTCCATCGGCATCGCACCGGCCGCCAACCTCAACCCGGAGCGCGAGTTCCCCTCGATGTTCGAGCCGGTCCACGGCTCGGCGCCGGACATCGCCGGTCGCGGCGTCGCCAACCCGCTCGGCGCGATCTGGTCGGCCGCCATGATGCTCGACCACCTCGGCCACCCCAAGGCGGCCAAGGAGATCACCGAAGCCATCGCCGCGGTGCTCGCCAAGACCGACGTCCGCACGCCCGACCTCGGCGGCAATGCCACGACCACCGAGTTCACCAAGAAGCTCCTCGAACTTCTCTGACCGGTACCCACAGGGCCGAGGGCGGCACGCACAACCCCGCCCCGGCCCGCGAGCCGCAATCCCACATCCCGCGCCGAACTCAGGGCACCCGCATCTGTCCGCTACCGAGCCGCGCTCTCCCCACCGGTCTCCGCGCCCAAAAGGCCGCCCGCGTCCCGGCTGCGTCCACGTTCCTCGACGAGGAGAAACGCCATGGCAGCAACCGCGTCCCCCGCCTCCCGCTCGCCTCGTGTCACACCGCCGTCCAAGCCCTGGTACAAGCAGCTGTACTTCTGGGTCCTGACCGCGATCGTCTGCGGCATCCTCACCGGCTGGCTCTGGCCGAGCGTCGGCGTGGCTCTGGAGCCGGTCGGCACCACCTTCGTGTCCGCCATCAAGATGCTCATCACGCCGATCGTCTTCCTGACCATCGTGGCCGGCATCGGCGGGGTCGAGAGCCTGCGCCGTGTCGGCAGGGTCGGCCTCAAATCCCTGCTCTACTTCCAGGCCGGCACCCTGGCCGCCCTGGCCGTCGGCCTGATCGCTGTCAATGTCTTCCAGCCGGGCGCCGGAGTCCACGCCCACCCCGGCGACATACATCTGTCAGGCGACGCCGCCCAATACGTCAAGGACGGCGAGGGCCAGAGCTGGTGGCACTTCCTCACCGACATCGTGCCCTCCAGCGCGGTGGGCGCCTTCGCCGAAGGCAACATCCTTCAGGTCATCTTCTTCGCGGTGTTGTTCGGTATCGCCCTCAAAGCCGTGGGACCCCTCGGAGTCCCGATCGTCGACGGCATCAACCGGCTGAGCGCCGTGGTGTTCAAGATCCTTCACTACATCATGCTGGCCGCACCCGTCGGCGCCTTCGGCGCCATGTCCTTCACCATCGGCAAGTACGGCATCTCCACACTCACCAGCCTCGGCCAGCTCATCGGGCTGTTCTACGGAACCTCGGTGTTCTTCGTCGTCGTGGTCCTCGGCAGCGTCCTGGCCCTGCTCAGGATCAACATCTTCCGGCTGCTGCGCTACCTGCGCGAGGAGTTCCTCATCGTCCTGGGCACCTCCTCCTCCGAGAGCGTGCTGCCGCGCCTGATGGCCAAGCTCGAAGGACTCGGAGTACGGCGCGACGTGGTCGGCCTGACCGTGCCGACCGGCTACTCGTTCAACCTCGACGGCAGCTCCATCTACTTGTCTCTGGCCGCCGTCTACATCGCCCAGGCCACCGACACACCCCTGGGCCTCGGCCAGCAACTCGGCCTGCTCGCCGTCATGATCCTCACCTCCAAGGGCTCCGGAGGCATCACCGGCGCCGGGTTCATCGCCCTGGCCGCCACCCTCTCCACCGTCGGCACCGTGCCCGCCGCCGGCATCATGCTGATCTTCGGCGTCGACAAATTCATGTCCGAGTGCCGCGCCCTGACCAACCTCGCCGGGAACAGCGTCGCCACCCTCGTCGTCGCCCGCTGGGAACACGTCCTCGACACCGCACGCGTCAACCGCGTCCTGCACACAGGAACCCCAGAGCCCGCCGTGCCCCAACCACACGACACCGAGACGGAACCGGCACTGGCCAAGGCATGACCCCGAGGCATCCCCAACGCCTCACCTCCACGTCCCGGGCCGCATCCAGTCGCGCCGGCGGTCCGGGCGAGCCGTACGCCCATGCGTACACACAGTGGTGGGGGGGGGGCGGGGCGGGCGGCGCGGGCGCCCCGCCCCCCCAACTGGGCGCGCCCGGAGACCCCCGGCGCACCGCCCCCCCCCGGCCCCCAGCCCGCCCCCCGGGCGGCCGGGGCCCGCCGCCCGCCCCTCCTGACCACCCTGGGGGGGCCGGCCGGGGCGCCCCCGGCCGGCCCCACCACACCAAGTTCGTGGGACAGCCTCTCGCCATGCTTGGCACCTGCCGGCACGTACTTGACCGTCTGCTGAACTCAGCGGAACTCCTCGGCGGGGACAAGGAGTCGGCAATCTGACGCCCGAACAGGAGCAGGGGTGGCGTCCGCCACGCTGGTGTCATCCGATGTGTGCTGAGTGGATCGCCCCGTCACACTCATCTAAGAAAAGTTTGATGACGGCCAAGACCATTGTGATGGTGCCGAAGTCTTGTTAACTTCACGCCCATGCCCAACGATCAGTCCGGCCCTGCCGCCGGTATAGGGGCACGGCTGCGCCGCCGCAGACGGGCCCTCCATCTGACACTCAAAGCCGTGGCGGAGCAGGCCGGGCTCACCGAGGGGTATCTCTCCCAGGTCGAGCGCGATCAGGTCAACGCCAGCGTGCGCACGCTGCAACGACTGTGTGACGTACTGAAGTTGAGCGTCGGCGACCTCTTTGAGCAGGGCGGATCGGCCGCGAGCCCGGTGCTGCGGTTCCGTGACGCGCACGGCATGTCGTTCGGCGACGGCGCCACGAAGATCAAGCTGACCCCCGGCTCCTTCGACCACCTCGAAGTGCTCCTCGGTCACTTCGCCCCGGGCGGCTCCACCGGTGTGGAGCCGTACACGCACGGCAGCTCCGAGGAGATCCTTCTCGTGCTGTCCGGCGAGGTGGAGGTGTGGGTCCGCGACCAGCACCACCGGCTCCGTGCCCTCGACTCGGTCCATTACCTCAGCAGTGATCCGCACCGCGTCGTCGAGACGACGGGCGTGGACGAGGCCAGGGTCCTGTGGGCGATGGCGCCCCCCACCTACTGAGCCCTCACCTGCCGAGTCCCACCCTCTAGAGCACCGCCGCCTTCTGATTCCCGTCATCGAGTCCCGGACGCCCCATTCTCCCTGCGTCCAGCTGGAGTTGTCGCATGACCGTGTACCGCAACGGTGAGATATCGCATTGGATACAGGCGTTCCGGCGCGCGGACGAGCCCTCGGGCCCGCCCGCGCGCCGGGACGCCGCACTGCCCGACGAGGAGCAGGACCTCGTGGTCGTCGGCGGTGGTCTGACCGGCCTCTGGGCTGCGTACCACGCGATCCTTCAGCAGCCGACGGCGAAGATCACCGTGATCGAGGCCGAGGAGGTCGGCTACGGGGCCTCGGGGCGCAACGGCGGCTGGCTCTCCCCGCTCATCCCCGGCAACCGTGCCGTGTACGCCAAGAGCGCGCGCCGGCGCGGGCAGGACGGTGCCGTCGCGATCGCCGCGTTCCAGCGGGAGATGGACGGGGCTGTCGATGACACGCTGAGCATCCTCGACAGGGAAGGCATCCAGGCCGATCAGCGGCGCGGCGGGCATCTGCGGGTGGCCACAACTCCCGCTGCCCTGAAGCGGCTTGAGGGAACCTACGCCGCGGATCTCGCCGCCGGATACCGGGCCGAGGACCTCGAACTCCTCGACGCCGAGGCCGTCAAGCGGCGCATCGCCATCGGGCCCGCGCTCGGCGGCCTCCTCACCCGTACCACCGCCCGCGTCGACCCCGCCAAACTGGTCCACGGCCTCGCGGCGGTCGTCGAGGCCAAGGGCGTCCGGATCTGCGAGAACACGCGAGCCTCGCGCATCGCGGCGGGTGCCGTCGCCACCTCGCGCGGCACAGTGCGCGCCAAGACCGTGCTGAGCTGCCTGGAGGCGTACTCCGGCCAGGTCGAGGGCGATGCCCCCGGGCTCGGCAGGCGGGACGTGATTCCCGTCAACTCCTCGATGATCGTGACCAGTCAGCTGTCCTCCGAGGCGTGGGAGCGCATTGGCTGGCAGGAGCGCGAGTGCCTGGGCGACGCCGCCCACACCTTCGTCTACGCCCAGCGCACCGCCGACGACCGCATCGCCATCGGCGGCCGCGGCACGCCGTACGCCTTCAACTCCGGCACCCCGGGAACCGGCGCCGTCGACGCCCGCACCGTGCGCACTCTCACGGAGCGGCTCCAGCTCTTCTTCCCCGACGTGCAGTTCACGGTCGAGCACGCCTGGCGGGGCGCCATCGGTGTCACCCGTGACTGGTGCGCCGGCGTCTACTTCGACCCCGCCACCCGCGTCGGTATCGTCCGCGGCTTCGCCGGGCACGGCGTGACCGCGACGCAGCTCGCCGCCCGCACACTGCTCGACCGGGTGGCGGGCCGGGACACCGAGCTGACCCGGCTGCCGTGGAACGACCACGACTCGGGACGCTGGGAGCCCGAACCCCTGCGCTGGATCGGCGTCCACGGCATGTACCGGCTGTTCGGTGTCGCCGACCGCTGGGAGGAGAGCCGGCACTCGCAGAACACCTCGCTCATCGCCCGTTTCGGCTCCCGACTGGCAGGACTCAGCGAATGAGAAACCCCATGACACCGACCGAGACACCGGCATCGCAGAAGCTGTCCGGGACACCCGCCACGACAGCGCCCGCGAGAGACGTCCGGCGCGGCCTGTGGAGCATGGCCTTCACGGAACTGTGGGAGCGCTATTCGTTCTACGGACTCCAAGGCATCCTCTCGTTCTATCTGCTGTACGCGATCGGACAGGGCGGCCTCGCCCTCGATCCGGCCGTCGCCTCCGGCATCGTCGGCGGGTACGGCGGCGCGGTCTATCTGTCCCAGATCCTCGGCGCCTGGCTCGGTGACCGGCTCGTCAGCCCGCAGAAGATGGTCCTGTACGGGGCCGTCGTCATCACCGCGGGGCATGTCGTGCTCGCCTTCGCGCCCGGCCTCTCGGGCCTCGGCGTCGGCCTTGTCCTCATCGTCCTCGGCACCGGAGCGCTCAAGACGAACATCACGTCGATCGTCGGCTTCGTTCTCGACCAGCACGTCCACGACCGCTATCGCGACGCCGGATTCTCGTACTTCTACATGGCGATAAACATCGGCGCGGTGGTCGGCCCGCTCACCACCGGGCTCGCCCAGAACGAGCTCGGTTTCCACTTCGGGTTCGGGCTCGCGGCCATCGGCATGGCCGGGGCGCTCATCCAGTACGTCGCGTCGATGAACCGGCTCCCGGAGCGCGCCAAGATCGTCAACAATCCACTGTCGACGGGGCGTCGGCCGCTGGTAGCCGCTCTCGTCCTCGTCTGCGTCGCGGTCGTGGGCGGCGCCGTCGCCACCGGACTGCTCCGGGCGGGGAACCTGTCCACGGTGGTCACGATCACCGCGCTGGTGGCCGCGGCCGCGTACTTCCTGACGATGACGACATCGTCGGCGGTCACCCGCGACGAGCGCCGGCGCATCCTCGGCTATCTGCCGCTCTTCCTCGCCTCAGGTGTCTACTTCGGTTTCCTATTCCAGAAGTTCACGGCCATCTCCATCCTGATCACCGAGCGGATCGATCTGCACATCGGAGGCTGGAAGTTCCCGGTCGCCTGGATCACCACCGTCAGCCCCCTGGCGGCAGTCCTCATCACGCCGCTTGTCGCCCGGGTGTGGAAGCGCCTCGGGGAGCGCCAGCCGGGCCCCCTGACCAAAGTCGCCATCGGACTGACCCAGATCGGCTGCGCGTATCTCTTCCTGCTGATCATCTCCGAGGCCACCGGCGACGCGGTGATCCCGCTGTTTCTCATCCTGCTGTTCATGATGGCCGCCGGTTCTTCGGAGGTGTTCATCGGGCCGATCGGCCTGTCGCTGGCCACCCGGATCGGGCCGGAGAAGTTCCGCTCGCAGATGGTCGGCCTGAACTTCCTCACGCTGGCGCTGGGTTCGTCGCTCGCGGGGCTCCTCGGCCAGCTGTTCACCGCGATCGACAACGCCTCGTACTTCACCGTCACCGCCGTGTGCGGCATCGGCATCGGTCTGGTCCTGTTCGCCGTACGCAAGCCGGTGGGGCGGCTGCTGGAATCGGGGCTCGGAAGCTGACCCGAGCCGGTCCGCGTGTCGCCCCTGGCGCAGTTCATGCGCGGCCGCGACGCCGGCGCGAGCCGTCTCAAGCCTCAGCGGGCCCCAGTAGCACTGGCACCAGTGCTGCGTCGCCCGACCTCGGATGTGACGGCCGTCAGCTCGTGGAAGCGGGCAAAGCGGGACTGGACTGTGTTGCGGTGGCGGCAGAGAGCATCGGCCGTCTCTGCCATCGATCCGCTGCCTGTCAGCTGGGTGCGGACCGTCTCCCGGAGGCGGTCCGCCTCGCTGCGTGAGACGCCTGCAACGTCGAGGCCGCCCAGCCGGCGGTGGATGTCACGGTGCTGTGTCCGCGGCAGGCGCAGGAGTGCGCCGCTCCCGCGAGATGGTCAAACGCTCAGACCGCCGACGAGGGCGCGGTAGACGCGCTTCCTGCTGCCCCCTTGCACACGGACTACAGCGAACCACTTCAACGGGACGGCCCCTCGCTTCCAACGGGCCCTGCCAGGACGTCGATCTCGGCATATCGACGCATCCACTCCCTACCTGCGCCTTTCTGTGCGGGATTGAGTCAGCCTCGTAGGTGGAGTAGGTCAGGTGAATTCGGTGACGATGTGTCTGGTGGCTTCGGCGATCAGGGCGTCCACGGGCGGGGTGGAGTACCCGGTGCGGTCGGACATGAGTGACAACACGAGGGGCGCCGCGTGGGGCGGCCAGACGATGGCGATGTCGTTGGCCCGGCCGTAGTCGCCGGTGCCGGTTTTGTGGGCCACTGTCCATCCTTTGGGGAGTCCGGCGCGGATGCGTGTGGTGCCGGCGCTTGTCGCGGTGCGCTCGAGCCAGTCGGTGAGCAGGGCACGCCGGTCCCTGGTCAGTGCGTCGCCGAGCACGAGTGCGTGGTAGTCGTGGGCGAGGGCCCGGGGGGTGGAGGTGTCGCGCGGGTCTTGCAGATCATGCCTGTTCAGCTGCGGCTCGTAGTCGTCCAGGCGGGTGACGTCGTCCCCAAGTCCCCGGAGGAAGGCGTTGAATTGTGAGGTACCGCCCAGGTCGCGCACCAGCAGGTTGCCGGCTGTGCCGTCGCTGTAGCGGATGGCGGCATCGCACAGTTGCCTGATGGTCATGCCGGTCGTGACGTGGTCCTTGGTGATCGGCGAGATGGAGTCGACATCGGCCTTGGTGTAGGTGACCTGCTTGGCCAGGTGGCTGGGCGGGTTCCGATGGAGGACCGCCGCCACGGCGAGTGCCTTGAAGGTTGAGCAGAACGCAAAGCGTTCGTCCGCACGGTAGGTCATTGCCGTGCCGGTACCGGTTGCCAGGGCATACACGCCCAGACGAGCACCGTGCTTGCGTTCTAGCGTCGCGAACCAGGTGTTGTCCATGGCACTGTCGGGGCGCCGACGACTCGGCGGACCCGTGACCCGATCCGGGTTCGGGTCCGGGGACGACCTGGGAGCTGCGTGATCGCCCGTCCCGCAACCTGCCAGCGACATGAGGGCTGCGCCTGCAAGCAGGAGACGGCGGGACGGCCCGGAATGCTTGAAGGACATGCGGTGGTACCTGCTTTCGTTTACGGGACGACGGGATGGGTGGTCATGTGCCCCGGTGGGCTAGGCGCCCTGACCCCGGTCTCCACGCGCCGTCGTCGAGTTTCAACTCATCGCTCTCTGCATGGCCGTCGTACAACGCGGCGAGGCCAGTCCGCGGTCAGCAGGTCCCGTGCGGTCCAGCCGACCGAGTCCGGGCTGCTCGCGCCGCCCTGTACGACAGCCGCGGCGGTCAGGAGGTGTTCGTAGACCACGAACGAGCCGTTGGGACCCGTGCCCACCTCCACCGTGCCGGTCTTTGGCGCCACCCACTCTCGGAAGCTCATCCGGCTCATATGGCTTGACGTCGACACCGCGACGCCGTCCACCGTCCGGTATCACGGGCGTGCAGCCGCCGGTGCGCTCAAGGATGATCAACCCGCAACACCTATCCAGAAGATCGCCGGTCTTGCACAGGCCCGACTGCTCACGCAGACCTGCTGCTTCTGCACAGCCTCACAAAGAGCCTTTCGTCTTGGCGATCTCGGATGAACAGACTTCACCTGAAGGCGTTACTGCCGAGTGAGCGTTGTGCAGCGGGGTTCACCCGACGATTTCGCGGTTGTCCAGGGGGATGTCGCGCATGGCGCGCAGGGGTGAGAACAACAGCCACAGACCTGCACTGCAGCCGCCGAGGACGGCGATCCACAGGGTGGTCCGGACGCCGAGGGTGGCCGCGAGGGCGCCGCCTGTCAGGCCGCCGAGCGGCAGCGTGCCCCAGTTGATCCAACGTGCGGCGGCGCTGACGCGCCCCAGCATCTCCGGCGGACAGACCGCCTGGCGGTAACTGGTCAGCGCGACACCGGCGACGGTGGATGCGAAGGTCCACGAGATCCAGCCGACGCCGAACAGCAGTACCCACCAGCCGTGCCCGGCCAGTGGGATCAGCAGCCCGGGCAACGACCATACAGTCATGGCGATCCAGCTGATGCGCGCCGAGCCGATCCGCCGGGCGAGATGCCGTGCGGCCACCCCGCCGCCGACCCCGCCGACGGCCCCGAGCGCGAGCAGCAGGCCGACGAGTGTCGGGCGCAGATGCAGGGTGCGGATCAGGAACACCGGGCCCAGGGTCTCGACCATGATGACGAAGAAGTTGGCCGTGCCGTTGAAGCCCACCGAGTTACGCAGGATGCGGTCGCGGTTGACGTAGGCGATGCCCTCGCGGATCTGCGGCCACAGCCGGGGCCGGTGTGCGTCATTGGCAGGGAGTCGCCGTGGTTCGCGGGTACGGATCGCCGTCAGGGAGGCAGCGGACACGATGAAGGAAGCGGCGTCGGCGGCCATCGCCCCCGGGGCGCCCACCAGCGTCACCAGCCCCGCGCCCAGACTGGGCCCGGCGATCTGTGCGACTGACCGGGAGACAGCGAGCTTGCCGTTACCGTCCATGAGCAGGCCGGGATCGAGCAGTGCCGGAAGGTAGCTCTGGTAGGCCACGGAGAAGAACACCGCGAAGACGCTGGAGGTCAGGGCAACAGCGTAGAGCTGACCGAGAGTCAAGACCCCCGCTGCGTGGACCACGGGCACCGAGCCGATCAGCGCGCACAGCACCAGCTCACACCCGATCATCAACCGCCGTTTGGCCATCCGGTCGACGATGGCGCCGGCCGGCAGCGCCACCAGCAGATACGCGCTCGTCTGGGCCGCGGACAGCAGGCCGACCTGGAAGGCGGAGGCATGGAGCAGCACAACGGCGACCAACGGCAGCGCAAGGACAGTGACTTGTGACCCCGTTTCGCTGACTGCCTGGCCGGCCCACAGCAGTAGGAAGTCCCGACGGTGCCAGATTGAGCGGCGCCTTCGGCTTGGCCTGAGGCGAGCGAACCTGGCTGTGCGCGAACCGGCGATCTGAGGAACAGGCTCTGTCACCGACGCCTCGACGAGTTCCGGTTGCGGGCGAGCAGGATCCCACTGCAGGCCAGCGCGACGATTCCGAGTGGGACCGTAAACTTTCCGAACCCAGTGACGTTGATCAGTCCTCCCACGACCAGTGCCGCACCGACGGCGGCGAGCCGAATGGCCATGTTTCTCCGATCTCGAAAATCCCTGTGCCAGGACGATGTTTGGGGTGGTGGGTATGGGGTGCGCGCGGGCGGTCACGGCCTTCCATGGCCGAAAGGTACGAGCGACATCGCAGGCGTTCAGAGCGGCTCCCCTTACAGGGCAGGAGGCCGCGCAGACTGTTCCGGTGTCGTGGGACGGTCAGCTGTCACTGCTCGCAGGCGCCGGGTGCGCCACCACAGTGCCCAGCAGATCAGCAGCGCGACGGCGCCGAAGTGCAACGGCATCGTCCAGTCGGCCACGACGTCGATGGGCAGCAGGTAGATGAGCAGCAGCCGCGCGCCAGACTCTGTAAGCAGCACGCTGCCGAACACGATGCTCAGCAGGACGACGTGCCTGCGCAGCGAGGGCCTGGTCCGCCACTGTTGGTCCCACTGCGCCAGCCGCGCGTCGTCGCCGGCCGCGGCGCGCCGGACCAGCGTGTAGAGAACCGGCCTGTGGACCACGCAGGATCCCACCAGAAGCAGGCCCAGGGCGCCCGACACGATCGACTCTCTGGCCAAAAGGATTCGGGGGTCGCCGGTGAGCGCAGACACGGCGAGCAGTACAGCGAAGGAACCGGCTACGACAGCGGCGAGACCGTCCAGCCGGTGTCGTAGGGCAGCGACACAGACCACCCGGACCAAGGCCGCCAGTCCGCCGGCGGTCAGCGCCGGCAGAACAGCGATATCGACGGAGCGACAGGTGTAGAAGACGAGGGCCGGCAGGCCGACGTCCCAAAGCAGCCCGATGAGGAGCGGGCGTTTATCCATGGGCGAAGCCTCCCCGGACGACCGTCACAGCCGCATAGCCGTAAGACACTGACGGTATCTTATAGGCGCCGTAGCGCCCCGGAACTCCTCCTGAAGTAGGATACTGGCGGTATCCAGAATGAGGAGCGTGCGTGAGTAGTGACCGCAACACCGGATCGGGCGACGCCAGCGACGCGACAGGAAGGGACGTGGCTGCGGCGACCCGTCGACGTGGCGCCGAGCTGGAGCAGGCGATTCTCCGGGCTGCGGCCGAGGAGCTGACCGAGGCCGGCTACCAGAACCTGACGATGGACGGCGTTGCCGCACGAGCCGGTACCGCGAAGAACGCGATCTATCGGCGCTGGCCGAGCCGGGCTGCGCTGTGCGTCGCCGCCTATCGGCGGATGCTCCCGACCGGCCCCTCCGAGACCCCGGACACCGGCGCTCTCCGTTCCGATGCGCTTGCCCTGCTCACCCGCGCCAACGGTCGGATGTCGTCACCAGCGGGGAAGATCCTGCGGGAGCTTCTGGTCGACATCCAGGGCGATGTCGAGCGGGCTCGCGAATTGCGCGAGCAGCTCGGCCAGGTGAACACCGGTCCCTGGCTGACTGTCCTGGCCCGTGCAGCCGCTCGCGGCGAGGCGGATCCCGGAGCGGTCACCCCGCGAGTGGCCACCGTGGCGGTCGACCTGCTGCGGAACGAGTACGCGACGAGTGGTGTCACGGCCGTCCCGGACCGCGTCCTGGCGGAGATCGTCGATCAGGTGTATCTCCCGTTGGTGCGGGCGCCCCGGTGACCTCGATCAGCGCCGGCGGGACAGTTGGAGGCGGCGAGGCGGGAGCGGCATGCGCTCCGCAGCGCATACGTGCTCGCGCCCCAACGGATGCGCCGCCGCCATGCCCGAACGCCTCGTCCACCCGGGCCGACCTCGAGAAAAGCAGAGGCAGCCCGCACGACTAAGGGCTGTCCTGTAACGATCTCCACGGTGTGAGCTGGACGGAAATCTGTCGGCCGGACCGTGGACGGCCACGGGTGAGTCCGGGACCATGGCCCGCATGTCAACCTGGACCATCAAGGCGGAGCCTGTCATTGGCACGGATGTCGAGGAGGTGACGCGTCAGTACTTCACCGAGATGGGGCGGCGGGTGCTGGGGCGTTCAGCCACAGAGGCAGAGCTTCGAGCGGTGCTTGTTGAGGACCCCCACCATGACCTCAGCCCGCCTGACGGAGAGTTTCTCGTAGCACGCAACAGTGAGGGCGAGTTCCTGGGTTGTGCAGGGTTGCGACTGCTGAGGGGTGATCCTGAGACTGCAGAGCTCAAGCGGATGTACGTGCTCCCCTCTGGGCGGGGAGCAGGATTGGGCCGTGGTCTCCTCCGCGCCGTCGAGGAATCTGCATTGAGGCTCGGTGCCCTCAGGATTGTGTGTGAGACCAACACTCAACTTACCGATGCACGAGCTTTGTACATCAGGCACGGCTACAAGGAGACCGCGCCATACGAAGGGCATGGCAAGGCGGATCACTGGTACGCCAAGGAACTTGGCTGAAGGACAGGAGATCGAGGTCGAGTCGGCCCCGCTATCTGGACACCGCGCTTCTCACGCCCCACCGCCGCACCCCGGGCGAGGAGTTGCCCGCATGGACGCAGGAGCACAACCACTCGCACAAACGAGCCCGCGCCCGCGTCGAGCACACCTTCGCCAGCATGAAGACCCGCCCCGGCAGCGCGACCTCATCGGGGCAGTTCGACAGTGCCTCACCAGGCAATCCGGGAACACTTCCACCGCAGCGAAGCGCGCTGGCCCGTCCCGCCGAGCGTTCCAACAGCGGCCGCACCCAACCGGGCGGCTCCTCGGCTGCAACCTCGACTCAGGGCCACAGCGGACACGGGGCTGCACCTCTCCAACTCCCCGACAGACGGCTTGCCCTGCTGCCTCCTCCTTCAACCGCAGGGTCGGCGCGGCTGCGAACCACTCGTTCTCGCTCTGCCACGACCGCTAGATCGGTCAACTGATCGAATCGTCGGCCCGAGTTCATCCGGCTCCGCTCTCTTACCTCACCCGCTCAACAGGATCACTTCAAGGGTGCGTGGGCCGTGTACCCCTTCGACGCGGTCGAGTTCGATGTCGCTGGTGGCGGAGGGACCGGAGATCCACGTCAAGGGCCTTGTCGGGTCGAGCCGTTCGAGGGCTTGAGGAACGGAGGAGACAACCTGGTCGGGGACGCGGACGACGCAGATGTGGTGGTCGGGGATCAGAGTGATGCGGCGGCGGCCTTGGTCCGGGCTGCCGTCGAGGACGATGGTGCCGGTCTCGGCGATGGCGACCGCGCAGCCGGTGACCACGCTGTCGACCTGGTCGAGAGCGGCGGGAGTGCTCTCCGCATCGTCGGCCACTCGCGCCAGGGCGGTCTGTGCCAGCCACTCCTCGTGCAGCCCACCTGGGACCACCACCGACCGGGAGCCGTGCTCGGCGAGCAGCCGGGCCACGGTCGCGGCCAGTTCTCCATCGCTGCACCGGTGCACGTTCGCCCGGTAGTCGGCGAGGTTCTCGGCAAGGAGCTCCACGGTCTGTGAGGTGGTGCGGTCGCCGTGTTCGTGCAGGTAGTCGCGGTCTACGGCCGTCTCGTACGACGCCTGTGCGTCGCTCCGGGGTGCATCGCCGAGCGCGCGCCGGACGCGGCCCAGGATGGTCTCCCTGCTGTTCACTTGCCGTTCTCCTTCGTGCCGTGGGTGCGCTGCCACCAGTCGCGGAAGGATTCCGCCGGGACCTGTGGCAGATCCCGGGTCGCGGTCCAGGCCTTGCCGGGGCCGGGGAGCGTACGCGGGTGGAAGCGGCGGGTGCGTGCGGCCAGGCGCTGGCCGGTGGCGAGGGCGGCCGGGTAAGTAAAGGCCCAGCGGGCGGCGCGCATCGCGGCGCGTTCGCCGGCGTGTCCCTTGGCGGGTTTGAGCGTGACCTTGGCGCCGCGCCTGGTCACTTCGCCACCTTGTACGACTCGTTCGCGGAGGTGGACGAGGACTTCGGGGATGTCGATGGCGACGGGGCAGACTTCGTAGCAGGCGCCGCAGAGGCTGGAGGCGTAGGGCAGTGAGGCGTCGATCTCGCTTGTTGTGCCGCGCAGTTGGGGGCTGAGGATGGCGCCGATGGGGCCGGGGTAGACGGAGCCGTAGGCGTGGCCGCCGGCCCGTTCGTAGACGGGGCAGACATTGAGGCAGGCGGAGCAGCGGATGCAGCGCAGGGCCTGGCGGCCGACCTCGTCGGCGAGGGTGTCGGTGCGCCCGTTGTCGATCAGGACGAGGTGGAAGGTCTGGGGTCCGTCGGTGTCGGTGGTGCCGGTCCACATCGAGGTGTAGGGGTTCATGCGTTCGGCGGTCGAGGAGCGTGGCAGGGTCTGGAGGAACACTTCGAGGTCGCGCCAGGTGGGGACGATCTTCTCGATGCCGACGACGGAGATGAGGGTCTCGGGCAGGGTCAGGCACATGCGGCCGTTGCCCTCGGACTCGACGACGACCAGGGTGCCGGTCTCGGCGACCATGAAGTTCGCGCCGGAGATGCCGACCTTGGCGCGCAGGAACTTCTCACGCAGGTGCAGGCGCGCTGCCTCGGCCAGCTCCGCCGGGGTGTCGGTCAGACCCTCGGGGGCGGGACGGCCCCATGCGGCCATCTCTTTGGTGAAGATGTCGCGGATCTCGCCGCGGTTGCGGTGGATGGCCGGGACGAGGATGTGGGAGGGGCGGTCGTGGCCGAGCTGCACGATGAGTTCGGCGAGGTCGGTCTCGTAGGCGGCGATCCCGGCTGCCTCGAGTGCTTCGTTGAGTCCGATCTCCTGGGTGGCCATCGACTTGACCTTGACCACCTCGGACTCGCCGCTCTCTTGGACCAGGCGGGTCACGATCCGGTTGGCCTCGTCGGCGTCGGTGGCCCAGTGCACGGTGCCGCCCGCCGCCGTCACCGTCTCCTCCACCTGCACGAGGTAGGTGTCGAGATGGCGCAGGGTGTGGTCCTTGATCTGCTTGCCGGCCTCGCGCAGAGCGGCCCAGTCGTCGAGTTCCGCCACGGCCCTGGCCCGCTTGTCGCGGATGGTGTGGGTGGCGTGCTTCAGGTTGGCGCGCAGGGTCGCATCACCGACGGCCTGGTGGGCGGCCTTCGGGAACGCGGGCATACCGACGAACGTGCCGCTCATGACCAGGGCTCCTCTTGCGTGCTCGCCAGGATTTCCGCGATGTGGACGGGGCGCATACCGACCGTGAGGCGGGACATCGTGCCGCCCAGGTGCATCAGGCAGGAGTTGTCCGCCGCGCACAGCACGTCGGCGCCGGTCGAGGCGGCGTTGCGGACCTTGTCCTCGCCCATCGCCGCCGACACGTCCGCGTTCTTCACGGCGAAGGTGCCGCCGAACCCGCAGCACTCCGCCGCACCCGGCAACTCGATCAGCTCAAGTCCCTTGACAGCTTTGAGCAGTTGATAGGGGCGGTCGCCGAGGCCGAGGGAGCGCAGGCCGTGGCAGGTCGGGTGGTAGGTGACCGTGTGCGGGTAGGAGGCGCCCACGTCCGTCACCCCGAGTACGTCCACGAGGAACTCGGTCAGCTCGTACGTCTTCGGTACGACCGGCGCGAGAGCGGCCGCGAGCCCGTCGCCGCGGCCCTCCGCGCGGGCCCGCTCGCCCATGCGCGGGTACAGCTCGCGCACCATCGCCCCGCACGACCCCGACGGCGTCACGATCGCGTCGTACTCCCCGAATACATCGGAGAACTTCCGGGCGAGCGGCTCCGCCTCATGCCGGTAGCCGGTGTTGTAGTGCGCCTGCCCGCAACAGGTCTGCCCCATGGGGAAGTCGATGTCCACACCCAGTCTGGTCAGCAGTTTCACCACCGCGCGACCGGTGTCCGGATAGAGCGTGTCGTTGACACACGTCAGGAACAGTGCGACACGCATCGCGGCCCCTTCGTCTGGTTGCGCATGTGATCAGTCACGGATGCGTTCGGCTATGGATTGCGTACATGGGCGGTCGGTCGGGCCGGTCGGTTCGGTCAGGCCGGCAAGCCGTCGCCCTTGATCTTCGGATTCTCTATGATTGGAGGTATGGGGAACGAGATTCAACAGGATGTGCCGACCGGCCGGGTCTATGAGGCCATCAAGGCGATGGTCATGGACCATGGCATCGCCCCGGGGGCCCGCGTGGGCATCGAGGCGTTGGCCCGTCAGCTCGACGTGTCGGCGACACCGGTGCGGGAAGCTCTGGCACGCCTCGAGTCGGAGGGACTCGTGGTCAAGCGCCCGAACGCCGGCTACCGGGCGACGGACCTGCTCGACCCGGACGCCCTGCGCGACCTGTTCGAGATGCGGCTGCTTCTGGAGCCGCGAGCCGCGTCGCTCGCCGCGGAGAACGCCACCGATGCGGACCTTCAGCTGCTGCGGGACATTGTCGAGAAGATGCGCCACCACCCCGACACCGGCGAGAGCTACGCGGTCTACCACCGCTTCGCCCTGCTCGACCAGGAGTTTCATGACACGCTCGCGCGGGCTGCGGGACGGCCGTTGCTCGCGGACGCGGTGACTCGTCTCCATGCCCATCTGCACCTGTTCCGCCTCACCAGCGCGCCCGGGGCGGCCGGCACCACGATCGATGAGCACGAGCAGATCCTGGAGGCGCTGGTGCGGCGCAATCCGGAACGGGCCGCGGAGGCGATGGCGGCGCATCTGCGCTCCAGCCGCGTACGGCACCGGCCGGACACCTCGTCCCAGCACCCGCGGGGGCGCACCTCCTGAAGCACGCTCCTGGAGGACTCGCGCCGGACGAGGCGCACGCCCGCGGGATTGCCGGATGTCACTGGTGCGGGCGCAGCCGTAGTCCCTGCATTCCGCCGTCCACCGCCAGGTCGGTGCCGGTCGTGGCGCCGGAGAACGGGCTCGCCAAGTAGGCGACTGCGTGGGCGACTTCGGCGGCGCTGACCAGTCGGCCGCTGGGCTGGCGGGCGGCCAGGGCGGCGCGCTCCGCCTCCGGGTCGTCCGCCGCGGACAGCAGACGGTTCACCCAGGGTGTGTCCGCCGTGCCGGGGTTCACGCAGGTGACGCGGATGCCCTCGCGCAGGTGGTCGGCGGCCATCGCCCGTGTCAGGGCCAGGATCGCGCCCTTGCTCGCGGAGTAGAGCGCGCGCTGGGGCAGTCCGGCGGTCGCGGCGATCGAGCACATGTTGACGATCGCCGCGTGTCCCTCTCCCCCGGCGGCCGCCTTGCGCAATGCGGGCAGGGCGGCCGCTGTGACGCGGGCGACGCCGACGACGTTGACGTCGAGCACCCGGTGCCACTCGTCGGGGGTGTTGTCCTCGACGGTGCCCTGGGCGCCCATGCCGGCGTTGTTGACCAGGACGTTCACTCCGCCGAGGCGGTCCGTCACCGTGTCGATGGCCGCGCGCACGGCCGCGTCGTCCGTCACGTCGCAGCGCACGTGCAGGAACGGCTCGTCCGACTCGGCCAGGTCGAGCACGGCCACCTCGGCGCCCCGCGCGCGTAGTTCACGCGCGGTGGCCAGGCCGATTCCGGACGCCCCGCCCGTCACCACGGCGACCAGGCCGGCGTACTCGGGGGTGTGGGGCGTCGGCGCTGTCATCTGTGTGCTCTCGTCGGTCATCGGTTTCCTTCCGCGGCCATGGTCTGGCGCTGCTGTCCGAGCCCTTCGCCCTCCAGCTCCACGACATCGCCGGCGCTCAGGTAGGGGAAGCGTCCGGACAGGGCGACGCCCTCGGGGGTACCGGTGAGGATCAGGTCGCCGGGCTCCAGAGTCATGAACTGGCTGAGCCGGTACAGGATTTCGGGCACGGAGAAGATCAGGTCGGCGGTGCTGGAGTCCTGGCGCTTCTCTCCGTTGACCCGGCTGCGCAGCTGTACGGTCGCCGGGTCGAGTGCGTCGGCGGTGACCAGCCACGGCCCGACCGGCGTGAAGGTGGGCGCGCACTTGCCCTTGGACCACTGGCCGCCCGAGGTGTGCAGCTGCAGCTCGCGCTCGGACACGTCGTTGACGAGGACGTACCCGGCGATGTGGGCGGCGGCGTCGGCGGGCGAGTCGAGGTAGCTGGTGCGCCTGGCGATCACGACGCCTAGCTCCACCTCCCAGTCCGTCATGGTGCTGCCTCGGGGGATGGTGACCGGGTCGTCCGGGCCGACCACCGTGTTGGGGTGCTTGAGGAACACGACCGGCTCGGTGGGCGGTTCGGCGCCGGACTCGGCCGCGTGCTTGGCGTAGTTCATGCCGACGCAGACGACCGCGGTGGGGCGGGTGAGTGGCGGGCCGAAGCGCAGGCCTGCGGTGTCCGGGAGTTCTGGCAGGGCGGTCACGTCGAGCGTGGGCAGGCCGTGTTCGAGGAACTCCGGCGTCACGTCCGCGGTCACACCGCGCAGATCGAGTACGCGGTCGCCGTCGAGGACGACGGGAATCTCCTGGCCTGGGCGGCCGAGGCGGGCGATACGCATGATGCCTTTCCTGAAAGCCTTCCTGGAAGGCTCCCGGGGAGCCTTCCAGGAAGGAGCTATGAGAGTGGGTTCAGCGGTAGGTGCCGGTCGAGGCGCGGAGTTCGGTGACGGTGGTGGCGGCCAGGTCGCGGCCCCGTGTCTCGGGTCCGAGGGCCACCGCGGCGCCGCCGACGAGGCAGGAGCCGACGACGAACAGGGCGACTCCCCAGGAGCGGTTCCCCGCGGCGGCGACCAGGGCGACGGCGATGAGCGGGGTCAGTCCGCCTGTGACGGCGCCGGCCAGCTCCCGGTACAGGGCAAGGCCCGTGAAGCGGGAGCGTGCCGTGAACAGCTCGCTGTAGTAGGCGGCCTGCGGGGCGAACATGCACCCCACGCCGATGCCCATGCTCACCACGACGACGAGGGTGACGGCGAGCGAGGTGTGCACGTGGTCGATCACCCAGAAGTACGGGAAGGCGAAGGCGGCGGAGAAGAGGGTGCCGGCCAGGGCCACCGGCTTGCGCCCGACGCGGTCGGTGAGCCAGCCGAAGAACGGCAGGGACAGGGCCGTCACCGCCGTCCCCACCGTGACCGCGACGGGTCCGGTGGAGCTGGACAGCTTGAGGGTGCCCGTGAGGTAGGCGGCCAGGAACGTCAGGTTCAGGTACGCGACGACGTTCTGCGCGGTCTGCAGGCCGAAGACGACCAGGCCGGCCTTCCACTCCTTGCGCACGACGTCCCGCACCGGCGAGACCTCCGACGCCTCGGAGCGCTCCTGCGCCGCCTCGAAGGCGGGGCTCTCCGTCAGGCGCAGCCGGATGACCAGAGCCACGCCGATGACGAGCACGCTGGCGGCGAAGGGGAGCCGCCAGCCCCAGGCGAGGAACTGGTCCTCGGGAAGCTGGGTGACCAGCGCGAAGGCGCCCGACGCCATGAGGATGCCGATGTAGACGCCGATGCTGGGCGCTGCCCCGAACAGGCCACGACGGCGCGGCTCGGAGAACTCCGCGGCGAGTACGGCGGCTCCGCCGTACTCGGCGCCGGCGCCGAGCCCTTGGATGGCGCGCAGGACGACCAGCAGGATCGGGGCGAGCACGCCCGCTTGTCCGTACGTCGGGACGAGCGCCATGCCGACGGTCGAGGCTCCCATCACCAGCAGGGTGAGGACCAGGACGCGTTTGCGGCCGAAGAGGTCGCCCAGGCGGCCGAAGATGATGCCACCGAGCGGACGTACGAAGTAGCCGATGGCCAGCGTGCCGAACGAGGCGAGGAGCGAGGCCGTGGCGTCGAAGGACGGAAAAATGATCTTGTTGAAGACGAGCGCGGCGGCGGTGCCGTAGAGGTAGAAGTCGTACCACTCGAGGGCGGAGCCCACGAGCGAGGCCAACAGGACTCTGCGGCGGTGCGCAACAGCCGTGTGGGCGGGCTTGACTGTGGTCAGGATGGACATCGTCGTCCTCCGGTGTGCTGAAGCGGGCAGCGGGACGGGACCGGTGGCGTGCTGGGCGTGGGGGGAGCGGCGATACGGGTCGATGCGGGTCAGGCGACGCGCCGGTCGTCGATGGCGTCGCGGTTCCAGGCGATGCCGAGACCGGGCTCGGAGGGAGCGTGGGCGAGCCCGTCGGCGATGCGCACCTGACGGTTCGTCACCGCGCGGAGTTGCGGGATGTACTCGACGTAACGGGCGTTGGGTACGGCTGCGGTGAGGCTGACGTGGATCTCCATCAGGAAGTGCGGGCAGACCTCCACACCGAAGGCCTCCGCGAGATGGGCGACCTTGAGCCACGGCGTGATGCCGCCGATCCGGGACACGTCGGGCTGCACGATCCCGGCGGCCCCGCGCTGGAGGTACTCACGGAAGTGGCCGAGGGAGTACATGGACTCGCCGACGGCCACCGGCACTGTCGTCGAGGCGGCCAGGCGCTCGTGCCCGGCCACGTCGTCGGCGGGCAGCGGCTCCTCGAACCAGCCCACGTCGTACGGTTCGAGGAGCGCCGCGCGACGCACCGCCTCGGCGGCGGTGAAGGCCTGGTTGGCGTCCACCATGATGTCCATTCCGGGCCCGACGGCCTCACGCACGGCACGGATGCGGGCCGCGTCCTCCCCCGCCGACGGCTTGCCCACCTTGATCTTCACGCCCGAGAACCCCTGGTCACGAGCCTCAAGGGCGCCGGCGACCAACTCGCCCTCGTCGAGCTGGAGCCAGCCGCGCTCGGTGTCGTACACCGGCGTGGCCGACCGGTGCCCGCCGGCCACGCGCCACAGCGGCTCCCCGGCCCGCAGACAGCGCAGGTCCCACAGGGCGAGGTCCACCGCGGCCAGGCCGAGTGCGGTGATCGCACCGACCATCGTGGCGCGCGTGCTGTCGTACATCGTCCGCCAGGCTCCCTCGACCTCACGGGAGTCGTAACCGATGAGCGAGGGCAGCAGATGGTCGCGCAGCATCGCGAGCACCGCCCGGCCGCCGGTGCCGATCGTGTACGAGTACCCGGTACCGGTCAGGCCGTCGTCCGTCGTCACTTCGACGAACAGGGTCTCCTGCTTGAGGAAGGCCTGGGACGCGTCGGTACGCACCGTCTCCACCTCGATGTCGACGAGGTAGGCCTCCGCCTTGATCACTTTCGCCACTGCTGCTCTCCAGCCTTGTACATACGGTCACTTGAAGTCGTTGTGTCGCGTCGCCGGGGTTGTCCCGTTCGGCACGCGACGGCTGAGCGGGCCCCCTGCCCGCCCTCATGGCGCGATGCGCCTCAGCGGTCCGCGCCGTCCAGCGCCGCGACGAGCGCCAGGACCGCGGAGCACAGCGGGATCGCGATCCCGTGTGTGCGTGCCTTGCGGACCACGGCCCCGAGGAGCCCGTCGTGTTCCATCGGCCGGCCGGCGAGGCGGTCGGCGAGCATCGACGAACCGGCCCCGGGCGGACGGGCGTCGATCCATGCCAGGACGTCGCCGGCGGCGTCGTCGGGCAGCCGCGCGCCTTCGGCCCGGCCCACGGCGGCCACTTCTCCGAGCATGGCGGCCGCCAGGTCCCGTACGGACGAGTCCCGGAAGACCTCGACGCGACGGGAAGTGAGGGCGGTGAGCGGGTTGGCGACAGCGTTCACCATGAGCTTGTGCCAGGCCGCCGTGGTGAAGTCGGCGACCATCTGCACGCCGAGCCCGCTCCGTTCGAGGAGCGGGTGAGCCCGGCGCCCGGGAGCGTCGTCACCGACCACCAGACCCGCCCCGTCCTGCCGGACCTCCACTCGGCCCCTTCCCAGCCGCTCGGCGTTGAAGTGGACCAGGGCGGGGGCCACTTGATCGCCCGTGGCGTGCGGCGACACCCAGTCCCGGTGCTCGACACCGTTCTGCGCGACGACCACCACCGTGTCGCGATCGACCAGCCCTTCCAGCCAGGCATGTGCCGCGTCGCGCTGATGCAGCTTGGTCGCCACGACGACCCGGCGAAAGGGTGTCACCCGCTCCGGGTCCTCCTGCCAGTCGACCGCCACCGTCCGGACGCCTTGATGATCGGTCAGCTCGATTTCGGCTACGGCCGCTGAGCCGGATCGCCCGCACAGTGTGACCGGATGCCCCTCCAGGGCCAGCCGTGCCGCCAGTGCGAGACCGACAGCTCCCGGACCGACGATCGCGACCGGTTCCGGACCGGTCGGCTCGCTTCCACTCACACCCACGGCCCATCCATTTCATATAGGAACTGCGCTTGGTCGAGAGAATGCTATAGATTTCGCAGGAAGACAACCCTCGCTCGATACCAAGAAGGTCACCGGTCAAGAACCTCGTCGCCGTGGCGTTCGCCCACCCGCCAGACCCACGCCGCACGCACGAAGTCCCCGGACAAGGACCGCGCCAATGCCGCGTCGCTCCGATCGCGGGCAAGGCCGCAGCGGCGTGAACGCCAGACCGGCACGCTCCGCCTATGTGGTGTCGACGAGAGAACGCCGACCGGCTCCCCCACGCACTCCGCGACCGCACCGTCGCCGGTGGTGGTGTCCTCCCCCGTGACATCACACCGCCGCCGGTCGCCGCCCTCGAGCTGCCGTGAGCAGCGGAAGGCCCGGGCCCTCGCCCCTCGGCCCTCAGGAGCCGGTCTCGAAGCGGGGCGGCTTGAGATTCTTGAGGCAGGCGGTGTCCGGGGCGGTCGGGGCGTCGAAGAACGAGACGGCGATCTGCTGCGCGCACTTCGACGTGGCGAACACGACGTGGGGTTCGTAGGGGACGGTGACGACCTTGGCCCTGCTCAGCGTGCGGGCGACGTACGGCCCGTTGTCCGCGCCGGTCTGGGAGTCGAACCCGCCCGAGAGGGCGAGCGTGGGGATGTCGCTGCGTGTGACGTCCCTGATCGAGCGCGGCGCCGCCGGGACGTTCCACACGTCGCAGTCCGGGCGCAGGAAGGTGAGCTGCGGCGCCTGGGCCTGTACCGAGCGGGGGAACGACGGGAACGCTTCCTGCCCGCCCCGGAGCGCCTCTTCCTCGCTCTCGTACGGCGTCCACTGGCTGCAGAAGATGCCGTAGGAGAGTCCGTGCGCGACTCTTCCGACGGCCTGGGGGCTGAGCTTGCCGCCCGCCCACTGCTGGGCGATCCGCTGCGGCTTGCCATGGGCCAGCTCGTCGAGGGCCAGCGGGACCTGCGGTGCCACGTGGGTGGCGGAGGTCATCCAGTTCACCAGGGCTCCGCCGTCCAGTACGACCTTCACCGGCTTCGCGTGGCCGGGAACGGTGACAGTGGTCGTGACCGGCTTGGCCTCCAGCTGACGGACAAGGCGGTCGAAGGTGGCCGGCAGGTTCGGAAAGCGACGGTTGCAGGCGGGCTGGTCGGCGCAGGCCTTGAACAGACCGTCGAAGCCCTGCCGGGCGCTGCTCCAGGTCGCGGCCGACCCTGCCGTGGACGGCGGCAGGATGCCGTCGATACCGACCGACCGGAGCCCTTCCGGGTGCAGACGCATGTAGATGAGCGCCAAGTGGGTGCCGTACGAGATGCCGTACAGGTTCCACTGCTTGATGCCCAGTGCGCCTCGCAGGCCCGCGTAGTCGGCTGCGCTCTCGGTGTCGTTGTAGGCGCTGAGGTCGTTCCCGCGGGCCGCCAGTCGGTCGCGGCAGGCCTTCGTGGCCTCGACGTGCTGACGCTCGGTGGACGGCGCGTCGTAGACGAGGCCGACCACGCGGGCGTTGAACTTGTCGATGTTGGGGCAGGTGAGCCTCGGGGTGGCCGAGTACGTGCCCCGCTGGGACATGAAGATCACGTCCCGGTCGCGGTTCAGGCCGCCGTCGACGGCCATCTTCGCCTCTCCGACGGCGTCGTCGCCGGGTCCGCCGGCCAGCCACACGATGGGGTCGGGTTTGGGCTCGGCGGCCAGTGCCGGCACGATCGCGACGCCGAGCTTGATCTTTCGGCCGTTCGGCTTGGCGCGGTTCTCGGGCACGGTGAGCGTTCCGCAGCGGGCCCCCTTGAGCTCGGGGATCGGTTCGGGCGTCTTCGGGCACGGGCCCGGCTCGTAGCGCGCGTCGCCCGCCTTGCCGGCGGTCGTTCCGATCGGCCCTCCGCTGTCGTCCCGCGCTCGGGCGGGTGCGGCCAGCAGGCCGGTGACGAGGAGCCCGGTCGCCGCGGCGGCCGCGGTGGCGTGGATCCGTCGTGGGGTGCGGCGACGGCTGGACGCCTGAGGGGAAGCCATCTGTCCTCCCGGTCACTTCGGGGTGATCGTGAACGGTTGCGGCGTGAGACCGGCCACGCAACCGGTGTCGGGCGCGGTCGGACGCGCAAGGAACGAGGCCAGCACGCTCTGCGCACAGGGTGACTGGGGCACCACCCAGTGAGTGATTCCGGGGATGAGCACGGAGGTCGAGCGGGACAGCGTACGAGCCGCTCCCTTCGCCCAACTCGCTCCGGTCTTCGCGTCGAACGTCCCGGAGACGAGGAGCGTCGGCACCGCGCTGGTGGTGGCCACCCGCTGGACGGCGGCGCGGTCCGGAACGTCCCAGAGCCGGCACACGTCGTACTGGAACGGCAGCTGCGGCACCTGGGCCAGGACCGTGTCGGGCCAGCCGGGGAAGGCACGGCGCCCCGCTTTCAGCACGTCGGATTCCGAAGAGCCCGGCGCCCATTCGCCGCACGCCACCGATTCCGTCAGGCCGTGCGCGGTGACGCCGACGGCCTGGACCGAGTCGGCCGCACGGGCCCGAGCGAAGCGGTCCGGACGTCCGTGGCCGAGTTCATGGATCGCCGCCGGGACGTCCTTGGCCTTGACGGCATTGGCGACCAGCAGGTTCAGCACCGCACCCCCGTCGAGGACAACGTTCACCGGGTCGCCGCCCTTCGGCGGTTTGGCCTTGAGCGTCAGTGGTTTCGCCTCCAGCCTGCGTACCTGCTCCGTCAGGGTCGTGGCGAGATCCGGGTAGCGGCTCTTGCAACGGGGCTCGGCCGCGCACGCCTTCAGGATGGTGCCGATCCCCTCACGTGCGCTGCTCCAGCCCCACGGCAGGATCGCGCTCTGCGGAGGTGTGACCGAGTCGATCGCCACCGCACGGATCCCCTTGGGGTGCAGGCGCAGGTAGGTGAGGGCCAGGTCGGAGCCGTAGGAGTATCCGTAGACGTTCCACCGGGAGATGCCCAGTGCCGTACGCAGGTCGGCGAAGTCCGTGGCGTTCTCGGTGGTGTTGTAGGCGCTCAGGTCGACCCCGTCGCCCTTCAGACGGTCGCGGCACTTCTTCACCGCGTCCAGCATGAGGCGCTGCGCCGCCGCCGAGTCGTAGCCAAGTCCGACGGCCTTGGCGTTGAAGCGGTCGATCTCCGGGCAGGCGAGGTTCGGCTGGTCGTAGAGGTTTCCGCGCTGGGCCATGATGATCAGGTCGCGGTCCTTGTTCAGACCGGAGCCGACGAGGATGGGAATGTCGTCGAAGGTCTCGCCGCCGGGGCCGCCCGCCATGAACACCACCGGGTCCGCGGAGGGCTTGGCCGAGGCCGCCTTGACGACCGCCACGGCCAGCTTGATGGTCCGGCTGCGGGGCCGACCGCGGTTCTCGGGGACCTCCAGGTGTCCGCACCGTGCCGTGCGCAGGGCTTCGATCGGCTCGGGGGTCTTCGGACAGGGTCCGGGTACGAAGCGTGCCGCATCCTCCGGGCTGGGTCCGGACGTGTGAGCGAAGGGTGTGGCGACGCTGCTCGGTATCGGGCCGAACGCCGCCAGACAGGCCAGAGAAGCCCCGGCAGCCGCCGCATGCAGGCGGTGCTGTCTCATGGAATTCCGTTCCTCTGCCGATGTCGAAGGCTGCCCAGCCGGGCAACGACGCAGCGGTGTGGGCGGAACACACGCATTTCGACGGTATCGCGGGGTGCGGACTCACGCATTCCGGCAGCGACGGGATACTCACCGGATACGTTCACGGGGCAATCAGTCGGCGGCCGGCGGCGGTGTCAGAGGGCCTGGATGCGCAGCCGGAAGGGGCAGTCGACTTCCAGTTTGAACGCGAGCGGACGGGGCTGTCGACCGATGTGAACGCCGCGTACGCGAAGACCCGTTCGGTCAAGGAGCGTGTAGCGAACGGCCGCAGACGGTTCCGTCAGGTTCGAGGCCGAGGCAGACGTCGATCACGGCAGCCGCCCAGGTCCGTCGACAGGCGCCGAGCGGACCGAACTGAAGCAACTCCGCAAAAAAATTGGCTGATTTGATACGGACGAACGAGATCCGGAAAGCCGCCTCGGTGCTCTTGCGAAGGAGCTCGGCCCGCCCCGCACGAGGTCGACTTGGCGATCAACCGCTACGCGACACCTTCGGGATCGAGCCGGTGTGCCGGGAACTCGGCCTGTCGGCCCGGGCGTTCAACGCCCGCCGCCCACACCCGAAGTCAGCCCGGCACCTCATACCCAAGCGGTCAGCGGCGGCATGAGCAAGACGGATTCGATGCAAGAACCTGGCCAGCCATGGGACGCCACCCCGCGGTCAAGGAGTTGTCAGACCTGCCAGTGATCGGCGGCCACCCTCACTGACCAGGTGAATCGAAGACCCGGACATGGCCGAGCGGGATCAGCGGGCCTCGTCGCTCTTCGCAGACAAGGGCGCCCAGGTGTACTGCACGCGCACGCCGTGGTCGTGGAGCCAGGCGGTCTCGCGGTGGCGGAGTTCGTGCGCGGACTCCGGGGCGATGGCGCAGGGCCAGCGCACGAGTACCGCGGTGACGTGGCCTGTCTGTGCCAGCTGTCTCACACGCCGCCACCCACTGCGCTGGACTGGGTCGGGCTCACCGTACGTGTCGGTGACGACCTCGGCGATCGCGAGTCCGCGCTCCCGGGCGAACGCGTGGCCTTCTGTCTGCGCGCACTGCGTGGCGGAGCCGGGCGCGCCCCGGGCCCGGTCGGCGCATACGTACAGCACGACAGGAGGAGCGGCTTCGCTGTGGGGGGTCATGGGCGCCTTCTGTAGGTGGATCGAGGAGATGGGGTTCCTCGCCGCGTGAAGGGGACGTAGCGGGGCCGTGCGGTGTCGACTGCGGCCTGTGCCGTTGAACAGGGAAACTGGTCTGGTGCACAACAGGCCAGGCTTGGCCACGCTGCATCCGGGCTGTCGCCGCCGGGGCGGGCGTCGTATGCGGCTACGGCCGGCGCCCATGACGTCAGGGGTGAGCCGTCAACTCCGCCCAGACGACCTTGCCTTCGGCCCGCGTCGAGCGTGCGGAGCCCCAGCGGTCCGCGAGTTGCTGGACGAGGAACAGACCTCGCCCGCTCTCCGCGTCGGGGCCGGCGCGGTGTTCGGGCGGGCGGACCGGGGTGTGGCCGTCGTCGTGGAGTTCGATGCGCAGGCGCCGCTCGTCGCCGGTCAGCGTGAGGCCGCACAGGACATGACCGCTGTCGGTGTGGAGCACGGCGTTCGTGGTCAGCTCGGAGACCAGCAGCACCGCGTCGCCCAGTGCGTCGGCGGGCACCTTCCAGGCACGGAGCCGGTCGCGCACGGTGTCGCGGGCGGATCTCGCGCTGGTGCGCAGGGCGGGCAGGCCGAACCAGTACTCCCGACGTGGCGCGGTCGTGGCTAAGGCGGGGGTCAAAGCCGGGGCTGGGGACGTGGGCAGAGTCACGGATGTCGCCTTCCAGTGCCCTCCGGGGGGCGGCGGGCGTGGTGTGGGGATGCGGGCTGCAGCTCGAGCGGTGTGAAGCGTCTGCCGAGGCAGGCGCCCTGCGGTGGGGTACCGACGACGGCATCAGCATCACGCCTCCCGTCCGGGCCGGATGCTGCGTCAGAGCTGTGACTTGACCGCTCACATGACAACTATGCGCGTGATCGAGTGCACGCTGCAACCGGCTCCCTGATAATTTCAGCAGTCGGATATCATCCTGGCGTCGTCATCAAGTCACTGTCACAATGGCGTTGTTGATGATCCCTCAGGAGGTTGGGCGTGAGTGAAGCCCGTTCCGGCACCAGCGCGCCGACAGTCCTGCGCATGATCCTCGGCCGCCGGCTGCAGGACATGCGGCTCGGCGCCGGCGCCTCGCTGGAGAACGCGGCAAAAGCACTGCGCGTCACGACTCTGACGATCCGTCGGCTGGAAAAGGCCGAGGTCGCGCTGAAGCCTCTCTACGTGGAGAAGCTCCTGGAGACCTACGGCGCGGACCGCCAGGAGATAGACGAGTTCGTCGACCTGGCCGAACAGGCCAACGAGCCCGGCTGGTGGCACTCCTACCGCGACGTCGTCCCCAGTTGGTTCACCGCCTACGTCAGCCTCGAGACCGGTGCCAAGACCCTGCGCACCTATGAACCCCAGTACGTCACCGGCCTTCTGCAGACTCCTGGCTACGCGCGCGCCGTGCTGCGCGGCGGGCTGCCGAACGGCAGCGAGGAGGAGCTCACGCGCCGCGTGGAGCTGCGGCTGCACCGCCAGAACCTGCTGGAAAGGGAGGACGCCCCCACGTTGTGGGTGGTCATGGAGGAAGCCGTCCTGCACCGGACGGTGGGCAGCCCTGACGTGATGCGGGAGCAGATCGAGCGGCTCCTGGAGGTGTCCGAGCTCGCCCATATCAGCGTCGACATCGTGCCCTTCACCGCGGGCGCCCATGTTGGCGCGTGTGCCCCATTTACGTATTTCCGGTTCGAGGAGCCCGAGCTGCCCGACATCGTCTACAGCGAACTCCTGTCCGCCTCGGTCTACTTGGACCAGCGCGTGGATGTCGTCGCTCATCTGGAGGCGCATTCCCGCATGGCGCTGCTGACGTCGTCCGAGGACAGCAGGGCGCTCTTGAACCGCATGCGCAAGGAGTACTCGTGACGATCACAGACGAGGGCGTATACAACGGGATGCCGGCACGCGATCTCGGCGAACAGGGCTGGGAGCGTCCCTGGAGCGGGCCGAACGGCGGCCAGTGCGTCGAGACGAAACAACTCGCCGACGGCCGCGTGGCCGTGCGGCAGTCCACCGACCCGGCCGGGCCGGCCCTGATCTACACACCGGACGAGATCGCCGCTTTCGTCCGCGGGGTCAAACAGGGCCTGGCCGATCACTTGGCCGCCGGGTGAACCGGCGGCGGGCAGCAGAAGGGGCGACGACACCGGTCCCGTCCTGGGCCTGCGGGCCGACAGACACACACCTGAAGGGAAGAACATGACCACCAGGCAGGCCGGCCGGGATCTCGACACGAGCAAGGCGCACTCGGCCCGGATGTACGACTACTTCCTCGGCGGCAAGGACCACTTCGAGATCGACAAGGAAGCGGCCCTGGTCGCCGCCAAGGCCCACCCCGGCATCTACGTGACCGCCCGCGAGAACCGGGCGTTCATGCACCGGGCCACCCGTGTGCTGGCGCAGGAGTACGGCATCCGCCAGTGGCTGGACATCGGCACGGGCATCCCGACCGAGCCCAACCTGCACCAGGTCGCCCAGTCCGTCGCGGTCGACGCCCGTGTCGTGTACGCGGACAACGACCCCCTCGTCCTCAAGTACGCCGAACGCCTCATGCGCAGCACGACGCAGGGACGCACGGCCTACATCGAGGCCGATGCCACCGACCCCGACGCGCTCATGAGCGCCGTGGAAGCCTCGGAGGTCCTGGACTTCGACCAGCCCATCGCCCTGTCCCTCAACGCGCTCATGCACTTCATCACCGACCCGCACGACCCGTACGCGATCATCCGCCGACTGCTCGACCCGCTCCCGGCCGGCAGCGCCCTCGCCATGAACCACTGCACGCCCGACTTCGACCCCGAGACCTGGAACAAGGTCGCGGAGGTCTACACGAAGTCCGGGTCTCCGGTGCAGTTCCGTTCACACAAGGACGTCGGCCGTTTCTTCGACGGGCTCGACCTGATCGAACCCGGCATCGTCTGCTGCCACCGCTGGCGCCCCGCCGGTCCCGCCGACGGGACGGAGCCCGCGGACGCCGAGATCAGCCTGCTGGCGGGCGTAGGCATCAAGCGCTGACCCGGATCGGGCCGACGGTCCGGTCTGCCGGGAACGTACGTTGGCAGCACAGTTGACCGGGGAAGCGGCGGGAGCGGCCGGAGCTGCGGGCCCTCGAGACTCACAAAGTTGTCTTCGAGGGCAGCGCGCAGTTCCTCGGGCCGCTGCGCGAGCCATATCGGGTACGGACCTGCGCGGGCCGGGGATCCCGTCCGTGTGGGTCAAGCGGCGTGTCGGTGCTCGTGGATCGGCCCGCCGGGGCGGTCGTGCGGGCGTACGCGGAGGCGAGTGATCTCCCCTAGGTCGGTGATGGTCTCGGGGAGCGCGCGCAGCGGCACGGCTGCATCCAGGCAGTGGTGGGTCTCCACTGCACCGGACCCCAAGTCAGGGGTGCCGGCGAGCCCGTAGCGGGGTAGTGAGGCCTGCACGGCACCTGCTTCCCTCACGACACCCCCCCTGCCTCATCGCCGACGCCTGCCCGTACGCCGCCGGCGATCAGGGCATTTGCCGACGCACCCATATCCGCCGAGGCGGACGACTAGCCACGTGCAGGGCCATCTCCCCCACCTCCGCATTCGCGCTCGCCTGCCGGGTGCACCGGTCATTGCCACAGGAGTCCTGGGGCACACCGAGCCCGGTCCCACGTCCCGGCGGCGGCGCTTTTTTTCGTAACAGCCGTTGCGTTAAATCTCGGGCATGGCTACGTTTCCCCCATCACCTCCGGCACTGAGGGCGGAACTGATGACCAACATGTACGACGTTGCTGTAGTCGGCGGTGGCTTCGCCGGCGTGATCGCGGCGCGGGATCTCAGCCTCGCGGGCCACTCGGTGGTGCTGCTCGAAGGGCGCGATCGGCTGGGTGGACGCACGTATCTCGGCGACGCGTTCGGCCGCAAGATGGAGTTCGGAGGCACGTATGTGCACTGGACCCAGGCCAACGTGTGGTGCGAGATGCAGCGCTACGGCCTCACCGTCGCCAAGCCGATGGCGAGCGAGAAGATCTACTGGCTCGCCGACGGGGCGGTCCACTCGGGGAGCCCGCTCGAGTACGCCGCAGCAGGCGCCCCGCTCATCGAGCGGGCGCTCGGCGACGCGCGCGAGCGCTTCCCGTACCCCTTCGACATCACCGCCGGCGATGTCAGCGCGATCGAGCAGGAGTCACTGAAAGACCGCATCGACTCACTGCACCTCTCGGAGGACGAGCGCGACATCCTCGGGTGCATGCTCTCGTCTCTGGTGCACTCCGAGGACGAGCAAGGCATCGCCCAGTTCCTGTACTGGGTCGCCGTCAACCTCGGCAGCTGGGACGCCTTCATCGAAGTGGCCGGCACCTGGCCGATCGCCGGCGGCACCGGCGCCCTGCTAGACGCGATCGTCGGCGAGTCGGAAGCAGAGGTCCGCCTCTCGACGCCCGTGACCACCGCCGTGGACGACGGGTCCCGTGTCACCCTGACGACCGCGGACGGCAAGCAACTCCGCGCGCGGCACGCCGTGTTCGCACTCCCGCTCAACACCCTGGGAGACGTCGACTTCACGCCGCCGCCGACCGAGCCCGTGCGCGCCATGGTCGAGCAGAAGCAGCCGATGAAGACCATCAAGATCTGGGCTCGCATAAAGGGCGAGGTCGAGGCGTTCACGGCGAGCGCCCCGGCCGGGAAGCACCCCATCGCGACCGCCAGGACGGAGTATCACCACGAGGGGGACACGCTCGTCGTGTGTTTCGGCCCCGACGCTTCGCTGATCGACGGCCACGACCGAGAGGCCGTACAAGCAGCGCTGCGGCTCTTCGTGCCTGGCATTGAGGTGGTCGACACCGCCTGCCACGACTGGGTCAACGACCCGATGTCGCAGGGCACATGGGCCCACCACCGACCGGGGGCGCTGACGGGCGCCGTACCGCTGATGCGTGAACCACACGGACGCGTTCACTTCGCCGGAGCCGACTTCGCCGGGATCGGACTGGTCGGGATCGACGGTGCGATCGAGACCGGCGCGAACGCGGCCCACCAGGTGGCTCAGGCCCTGGCCTCGGCATGACAGGAGACATATGGACCTGTCGCCGGCCGCCAAGAACGTCTGCGGCCACACAGACATCGACCCGCACGTGTCCCTCGCGGGTACGCGACGATCACCTCACCGGACAGCACCCTCTTCCCGTTGGCGAGCCGACGGCCGACGTCGATGCGCGGCCCGGCCACGGACGCGGGCAGAGGCCGCCGGTCCGGGAGGCGAGAGGGGTCAGGCCCGTCGCCCGCTCGGTCGCGTGCCGGGCATGGGGGCGACCAGGGCGACGGCGGCGTCGCCGAGGGCCCGCACCCGCTGCGGCGTGAACCGCTCAGGTTCGATCGGGAACATCATCATCCAGCCGTCACCCATCGCCGCGAGCTGGTCCGCGAGGAGGTCGGCGGGGATGTCGTCGCGAACCGTGCCCTGCTCCTGCCCGCTCTCGAGAATCGAGGTGTACACACTGCGGAAACGCGCGTAACGCCGCTCGATGAAGGCGGCGAAGGCCGGCTCGTACCGCGCGTGGGCCAGCAGTTGGGACATCACGGGCCAGAACTCCGGATCGTCGACGGCCCGCGCCAGCCACTGCTCGAAGAGCGCCTTGACGTCCACACTGTCCCGGACGGCGTCGAGCATCGCGTCGTACGTGTCGAACCGGCTCTCGGCGAGCGCGGTGACCAGCTCCTCCTTGTTCGCGAAGTAGTACGTCACCGCCCCGGTCGTACACTCCGCGCGCTGG
This sequence comes from Streptomyces sp. NPDC055955, assembly GCF_042270245.1. Taxonomy (NCBI): domain Bacteria; kingdom Bacillati; phylum Actinomycetota; class Actinomycetes; order Kitasatosporales; family Streptomycetaceae; genus Streptomyces; species Streptomyces sp. NPDC055955. The sequence continues at coordinate 75,488 of NZ_JBHJYS010000025.1, read as the reverse complement.
GCCACCTTGCGCAGCGACGCGTTGGCGTAGCCCTCCTGCGCGATCACCGATGCGGCCGCTTTCAGCAGCTCCGCTCGCCTCGCGGCATGGTCGCCGGTGGGGCGGCCCCGCCGCGCGACCGGCTCGGTTCCGGTATCACCACTCACTCGTCGCGTCCCCCTGTTCGGCACCTCACGATTGTGCCACATATTTTACGTAACACTCGTTGCGTAAATTTGCACGACCCCCTGCTTTCCTCCCCACTCCCGACCTGAAGGAGCAACCATCATGGACGAGTCCGTACGGAAGGCGTTCCGTAACGATGGCGCCGTGCTGCTGAAGGACTGCCTCGACGCAGCGCAGCTGACGCGGTGCCACGAGGCATTCACCTGGGCCGTCGCCAACCCCGGCCCCCACGCCTCATCGATGTTCGACGGAACCGAGCAGCGGTCCCACGTCGACAACGCCAACCCTCTCGCCAAGGACCACCTCGACGAGCTCGTGACCCAGTTGCCGCTCGGCAAGCTGTTCGCCGAGCTGTGGGGTTCGGACAACGTCTGGTACTTCGCCGAGGAGATCTTCCTCAAGGCCGGCGGCGTCGGTGCGCGCAGCGCGTGGCACCAGGACACCGCCTACCTGCCCTGGGCGGGCGAGCACTGGGGCAACGCGTGGATCAGCTTCCAGCCGATCCCCCGGCAGAACTCGTTGGAGATCGTCAGGGGCTCCCGCCACGGCATCCAGTACGACGGCACCACGTTCGCCAACCCCGACGACCCGACCGAACCGCTCCACGGCGAGGAGTTCTACCCCCGGCTGCCCGACATCGACGCCGAGCGGGCGGTCGATCCGGACGCCTACGACGTGATCTCGTGGGCCATCGAGCCCGGCGACGTACTGACGCTGCACCCTCGGTCGCTGCACGGCGGCGCCGGTGTCGATGCCGGCTGCCCGGAGCGGCACACGCTGGTCCTCCGCTTCTTCGGCGACGACGCGACGTTCCGTCCGCTCCCGGAGTCCAAGGCCAAGTACGGCCGCAACGGCGTTCTCTTCACCGAAGAGATGGCCAAGCTCCGAGCGGGCGACAAGTTCCGTTCGTCCGTCTTCCGCAAGGTCGTCTGACCGGGATCGCGAGGCACTGTCATGAAGCGCCACCTGATCAATCCCGGCTCCACCCGGGCCACGTACGAGCGCCTGCACTTCTCGCAGGCCAACCGCGCAGGAGACACCGTCTGGGTGTCGGGCCAAGTGGGAATCGACCCGGCCACCCTGCAGGCCGCCGACGGCATGGAGGCCCAGGCACGGCTCGCGTTCGAGGGCGCGAAGGCCGTCCTCGAAGCGGCCGGCGCTTCCCTGGCCGACGTCGTCGAGCTCACGACGTTCCACACCGATCTCCGGGGCGGCGTGGCGGAGTTCATGGAGGTCAAGGACAAGTACTTCCCCGACCGCTACCCGGCCTGGACCGCGGTCGGCGTGACCCAACTGGCTCGCCCCGAGTTTCTGGTCGAGATCCGTGTCGTCGCCGTGGCCGGCAGCGGCGCCGACTGAGCCGCTCCCTCTACACACGCCGGCTGACACCGGCAGGGCCCGGCAGGCACCAGCTGCCCCGGGCTGCTGACACCGGCCAGTCCATCCATCGCCCCGACACGACGGGCGATCGCTAGCCGCCATCCACGCAAGCCGCGCCCGGGACAACCGCCGCATCACCGCGGTGCCTCGGGCGCGACCCCGGCCCGTGTGCCCGGCCCCAGGGCAGCGAGGTTCACCGGGCGCGAGCACTCCCCCTCTGCACACACCACTGCATGCTCCGCACTCCTCGTCCGCGAGAGCGGTGTGCCCTGCACGAAGGAGAAAAACATGGATCGTTCTCCCTACACGGTCACGGGTGTCCCACCCACCACCGCGGCGGCCTTGTCGGCGCGGCTCGACCGGCTGCCGGTCATGGCGCCGCACATCGTCTGGATCTCGATCCTGACGGTCAATCTGTCGTTCGAGTACTACGACAACGCCCTCTTCGCCTACATCCTCCCAGCGATCATGGCGAACTCCGGTCTGAGCCTGGATCAGACCGGCATGGTCAGCAGCGCGTTCTTCGTCGGCATGATCCTGGGCGCGCTGTTCGGCGGGCGCCTGTCCGACCGGCTCGGCCGTCGACGCGTCCTGACCTGGGCGACGGTGGTCTACTCGTTGGGAGCCCTGCTGACGTCGGTCTCGTCGGACTACGACCTGATGCTCGTGTCCCGGGTGATCACAGGTATCGGCGTACAGGCCGCGACGTCGGCGCTGTTGGCCTACCTCGCCGAGATGTTCCCCAGCAGGTCACGCGGCCGGTTCGTGTCCGTCGTGACCGGTGCGTTCGTGATCGTGGCGCCGCTGGTGGGCGCGCTCGCGTTCTACCTGGTTCCGGGTGGTGGACCGGACATGTGGCGCCACCTGTTCGCAGCGGGTGGCGTCGGTCTGCTGGTGGCTCCGTTGTGCCGCCTGCTGCTGCCGGAGTCGGTGCGCTGGTACGCCTCGCGCGGACACATCGAAAAGGGCGAGACGATCGTCCGCGGACTCGAAGCACGCGCTCTTCGTCGCGGGCCGCTGCCCGAACCCGAGTTGGTCGAGGGCGGTGCAAGACATCTCAGCCTGCGCGACATCTTCGGCAACAAGCGCATGCTGTTGACCGTCGTGGTGCTCGCGGCCGGCTACTTCGGCTCGACGCTCGGCCTGTACCTGTACCAGAACTGGTCCACGTACGTGCTCGTGGACGGACTCGGCTTCAGCGAGTCGACAGCGTACGGAATCATCATGACCTGGAGCATCGTCTACGCGGTCACGCCGTTCCTCGCCCTGGTCCTGATGGACCGGGTCGAGCGGAAGACGCTCGTGCTGTCGATGTCCGTCATCAGCGCCCTGCCGATCCTCCTGTTGGGCCTGTCGACCGACAACACCGCCGTGGCCGTCGCGGGCGGTGCGGCCGGGATCGTGACCGGCATCGTCGTCACCGTCTACTACGCCTACATCCCCGAGGCGTTCCCCACGGAGGCCCGCGGCCTCGGCAGCGGGATCATCATCAGCGTCGGGCGCGTCGGCGGTGCGGCCTCGGGAGTGCTCGGCGCGGCGCTCTACGGAGCCTGGGGGCGAGGCGGCCTGATGGCCGTCGCGGCGGCGTCGTACGTCGTGTTCTCGATCGTCGTCCTCCTCTTCGGGCCACGGACGACCAACCGGCCGCTCGAAGGCGTCACAGCCGACGACCTCGGCGCAGCGAAGTGAGGAAAGAGAGATGACGACCATGGGAGGAATCACCTTCTCGGAACTCGGCTGGGCGGCCCCGCCCACCGACGTCACAGCACCCCTGGAAGGCACTCTCACGTGTGACGTCGCGGTCGTCGGGGGCGGCTACGCCGGCATGGCGACCGCCCTGCGACTGGCCGAACGAGGCGCTGACGTCGTCCTGCTCGAGGCCGGGTTCTGCGGCTGCGGAGCGAGCTCCCGCAACGCGGGCCAGCTGGGCAGCGTGCCCGGAGGCGACCCGGCACTCCTCAGCGCGCTGCACCCGCGGCGCTTCCCCGGCCTCATCCGTCTCGCCGAGGGGGCCGTCGACTTCATCGAGAGCACGATCACGCGGCTCGGCATCGACTGCGACTACGAACCAACGGGCAACGTCGCAGCCGCCGTCACCCCCGCGCAGGTCAAGATCGCGAAGAGGAAGTGGGAGCTCTTCCGAAAGGCCGGTGTGGACGTCGAGTTCGGCGATGCCCGCGCCCTCGGCCTGCCGGAAGCGTTTCTCGAGGGCATGCTCGAGCGCAAGGGCGGCGTGCTGGACCCGGGCAAGTTCGCGCTCGGGCTCCGCACGGCGCTCCTCGGGTCGGGCGCGAGGGTGTTCGAGCAAACCCCGGTTCAGTCGATGGAGCCCACCGGAGTGGGGGTCATCGTCGCCGTGCCGGGCGGCCACGTCCGTGCCGAGCGCGTGGTGCTCACCACCAACGCCTGCTCTCGCGACCTGGCGATCGCCCCGAAGCGGCTGGCCGCACCGGTGTGGGTGAGCATGATCGAGACCGAGCCGATTCCGGCCGACCGCATCAAGGAGGCCGGCTGGGCGAGCCGTTCGGGCATCGTCACCCAGCACCAGATCATGGAGAGCTACCGGCTCAGCCGGCGCAACACGATCGTCACCGGCGTGCGCCGACTGCAGGCGGCGCGGGGCGCGATCGGCCCCCGTACACCGGACCCCTCCGTCGTGGCAGAGCTGACCAGAGGCTTCCGTGCCCGCTTCCCCTCGCTCCACGACATCGCGATCCGGCGGGCGTGGGGCGGGTGGATCGCGATGACTCCGTCGTGGTTGCCGGTCGCCGGGGAGGCCACGAGGAACGTCTCGTACCTCATCGCCTGCAACGGTCACGGTCTCGCCCAGGCACCCCACCTCGGCACACTCCTCGCCGACCGGCTCGCCGGCGACCGCCCCCACGAGGACCTCGGCACGGTCTGGCGGACCCGATCGCGGTTCGCGCCCGCGCTCGTCTTCAACGGCCCGGCCATGCACATGTTGTGGGCACTCGACCGGTGGGCGGATCGACGGGCACGTTAGGCATGGCCAGGGCCCCACGGATGCACCGCCACGAGGTACATCCCGCGCCCTCTCGGGCGCGGAACGGGGCATCCCCTGTTGGCGGTCGGCACCGTTCGTGGGGTTTGGTGATCGCAGCACGACGGAAAGAGGCGGTGCCGGAATCTCCGGTGCCGCCCTTTCCGGCCGCCGACGTCGCTCAGAGACCGACGCACTGCGGTCTCGGCCGCCTCGGTCGTCCTGCCTGGAACGGAGCTGCGGGACGTGCTCTTCCTCCTCGTGCGTCTGGGGGTCCCTCGTATGCCGCGTCCGGTGTAACACTCCCCGCCCGTGAACCGTTTTCATGCAATATGTCGCTAATGACCCATGGAACTGCGTTGCCACGGTTCAGTGTGATTGTGCCCGTATATCAGGTGCAGGCATATCTTCATGAATGCCTTGAATCCGTCCTGGAGCAGCCGTTCACGGATCTGGAGCTGATCGTGATCGACGACTGCTCACCGGATGCCAGTGGGACGATCGTCGACGAGTTCGCAGCCCGCGATCCCCGTGTGCGCGCGGTACACCTGACGGAGAACGTGGGTCTCGGCCGAGCCCGCAACGCCGGTCTCGAACGCGCCGTCGGCGATTACGTGATCTTCCTGGACAGCGACGACTCCCTCACCCCCGACGCGCTGCACGCGATCGCGGACCGGCTCAAGAACACCGACGGCCCCGATGTCCTGGTCTACGACTACGTACGGTCGCACTGGACCGGCAGGACGGCGCCCCATCCAGTCACCGGCCACCTCTGCGAGGAAGGCCCGGCGTCATTCACCCTCGATGACAGACCGGCCCTGCTGAGGGTCCTGCACGTCGTCTGGAACAAGGCATACCGCCGCGAGTTCCTGGAGCGTGCGGGCTTCACCTTCGCTCCCGGCTACTACGAGGACGTCTCCTGGACGTATCCGGTGCTGGTGGCGGCGGAGTCGATCGCGGTGTTCGACCGTGTCTGCGTGCGTTACCGGCAGCGCAGAAAGGGAGCGATCACCTGCTCCCCCGGACACCGGCATTTCGAGATCTTCAGCCAGTACGACCGGGTCTTCGCCTACCTGGACGCACACCCCGAAACGGCGCGCTGGCGGCCCCTCGTCTTCCGCCGGATGCTCGACCACTTCAGCACGGTGTTCTTGGCGCCCGACCGACTGCCGAGCGGCAGCCGCGCGGCGTTCCTGCGCCAGGCCCGGACCTACTGCCGCCGCTACCGCGCCCCGGGCGCGACTCCCCCCGCGCGCACCAGAATCCGGCACGCCCTGGTACGTCTGGGCGCGCACCGCAGCTACCGCGCCCTGCACGCGGCGCGGGCCCTCCAGCGACGTGTCCGCCGCGCCGCCGGCGCCGCACGGCGTGCCGTCAGGGCGGCCATCCTCCAGACCCATTACCGCCTCCAGCGCCTTCTTCCGGTGCTCGAGAACGACGCCGTGTTCTCCGCCTACTGGGGCCGCGGCTACGGCTGCAACCCGGCGGGCGTCGAGGCCAAGGTCCGCGAACTGGCGCCCCACATCCGCACCGCCTGGATCGCCCACCCGGAGCACCACCACACGATCCCGCCGGCCACCCGACGCCTCACCCCAGGCACGGCCGCGTACTGGACGGCGCTGGCCCGCTCCAAGTACCTGGTCAACAACGTGAACTTCGACCGCAGACTCGTCAAGCGCCGGGGCCAGGTGTTCCTGCAGACCCAGCACGGCACCCCGCTCAAGCACATGGGCCTCGATCTCCTCGAGCGACCGGCCGCCGTCGGCGACACCGACGTCCGGCGCATCCTCGCCAACTGCGGCAAGTGGGACTACGTCCTGTCCGCGAACCGCCATTCCACGCTGGTCTGGGAGCGGGTCTACCCCGCCGGCTACACCACTCTCGAGTACGGCTATCCGCGCAACGACCTCTATCAGAACGCCACCGGCGAGGACGTGGCCCGGCTGCGTGAAACCCTGGGCATCCCCCAGGACTCCGTCGCGATCCTGTACGCCCCCACGCACCGTGACTACCGCCGCACCCAGCGCCATGCCATCGACCTGGAACGCATGCTGCGCTCACTCGGTCCCCGCTTCACGGTGCTCACCCGCGCCCACCATCTGTCCACGATCCTGCCGGTGGGCAAGGACTCGTCGCAGCTCGTCGACGTCTCGGACCACCCCTGCGTCGAGTCCCTCTGCCTGGCGAGCGACGTCCTGGTCACGGACTACTCCTCGCTGATGTTCGACTACGCCAACCTGGACCGCCCGATCGTCGTGTACGCAGACGACTGGGAGGCCTACGAGGCCACCCGTGGCACCTACTTCGACCTCCGGAAGTTCCCGCCCGGCGCGGTCGCCACCGGTGAGGACGAACTCATCGACATCTTCGTGACCGGCGAGTGGCGCGGCGTGCGCTCCGCCCGGCGGCGGGCCGCTTTCCGTGAACGCTTCTGCCCGCACGACGACGGGCGCGCCGCCGAGCGGGTCGTGCGGCATGTCCTCCTCGGGGAGACAGCGGGCCTGCCGTCCGCGAGGCCATTGGAGGAGCGGCGACCGGCGCCGGCACCCGGCCCGTGCCAGGAATCGCAGGCCACCGTGACTCTGCCCACCAGCGCCGCTTGAAAGCCCAGCGAAGGAGAGTGTGTTGCCCCGCTTCAGTGTTGTCGTTCCGGCCCACGACGGGCCGGGGCGGCTGCCCGACTGTCTCGATTCGGTGCTCGGCCAGGCCTTCGCCGATGTCGAGCTGATCGCCGTCGTCAGTGCCCCGGAAGGGCTGTGCGCCTCGATCGTGGCCGCACATGCGGACCGCGATCCACGGATCAAGGTGGTGCACTCGACGGCGGGCGACGGCCTGCCGGGCGCGCGGAATGCCGGGATCGCGGGCGCGAAGGGCGAGTTCGTCCTCTTCCTCGACGGCGACGACACACTGGTACCCGGCGCACTGGGAATCCTCGACGCCCGGCTCGCCGAGACCGGCGAGCCCGATCTGCTGCTCTTCGACCATGAGCGGGTGCACTGGTTCAACGGCGGCATGGGGGCAACGCTCGGCCGGCTGTGGCAGGACGCGCCGACCGGGGCCTTTCCCGTGGGACAGCACCCCGCGCTGCCCGACGTATGGGTGCCCGCATGGAGCGGTGCCTATCGCCGCGACTTCCTGACCCGGCACGAACTGACCTTCGCGCCCGGCATGTTCACCGACGTGGTGTGGAGCGTACTGACCACGCTTCAGGCCGGACGGATCGCCCTGCTCGACCGGATCTGCGTACGCCATGCCCTGCGCCGCCAGGGCAGCCGGCACCACCTGCCCGGACTTCACCACATGGACCTGCTCGACCAGTTCGACCTGGTGATGTGCCGGACGGCCGAGCTGAAGCCTGACCGGGCCGTGCTCGACAGGATCTTCCACCAGCTGGTCAGCGGTGTGCTCAAGACCGCGGCCTCCCCTTGGCGGTTGCCGAGCTTGGCGGCGCGGCGGCAGTACTTCCGGCGGGCCACCCGGCTCTACCGTCAGCACCGCCCGGCAGGGAACCGACGGCCAGGTGGCAGCGTGGGGCTGCAACATACGTTGCTGGCCGGTGGCTCCTACGCGGCATTCGGCGCGCTGCGCGGCACGAAGCAGCGACTGGACAGGGCGGCCCGGTTCGCCGGACGGTGCCTGAGGTGGCTGCGCAAACGCAGGGGTAATCCGTACAAGGCCTTCCTCAGGCGGCCGGTCGACGAGAATCTCGCGGTCTTCTCCTCTTACTGGGGTCGCGGCTACACCTGCAACCCCGCCGCCGTCCACGCGGCGGCGCGGCGCCTGGCTCCGCACATCAAGACGGTCTTTCTGGTGAACCAGGCCCACGCGGAGCAGATGCCCGACGACGTGGAGAGCGTGGTGATCGGAAGCACCCGCTACTGGGAGGTCATGGCCACCGCCAAATACACCTTCAACAACGTCAACTTCGAGATGTCGGTCAAGAAGCGGCCCGACACCGTCCACGTGCAGACCCAGCACGGCACCCCGCTCAAACGGATGGGCGTGGACCTGGTGGAGTACCCGGCGGCGGCGGCCGCGGTCGGCCCTCTGGGCAAGCTGCTCCACCGCGTGGACCGTTGGGACTTCAACATCTCCTCGAACCATCACTCCACCGAGGTCTGGGAGCGGGCCTACCCGGGTGCGTACGAGAGTCTGGACGTCGGCTATCCGCGCAACGACGCGTTCTACACGTCGACGGCCGAGGACGTCGCCGCGATCCGGCGCCGCCTCGGCGTCCCCGAGGACCGTGTCGCCGTGCTGTACGCGCCGACCCACCGCGACTACCGCACGGACTTCCTCCCCCAGCTGGATCTCGCCGCGTTCTGCCGGGCGCTCGGCGACGAGTTCGTCGTGCTGCTGCGGGCCCACCACTCCTACGAAGGGTCGGCGGGCCTCGAAGGGATGCTGCGCTCCGGCGCGTTGATCGACGTGACGGAGCACCGCTCGCCCGAGGACGTGTGCCTCGCCGCGGACGCGCTGATCACGGACTACTCGTCGGTCATGTTCGACTACGCCAACCTCGACCGCCCCATCGTCGTGCACGCCGACGACTGGGACATCTACCGGGAGACACGGGGCGTCTACTTCGATCTGCTGGCCGCGCCGCCGGGCCCGGTGGCCCGTACCCAGGACGAGCTGACGAGGATCTTCCGCAGCGGTGCGTGGCAGGGCGAGAGCGCGGCCCGGCTGCGCGAGGCGTTTCGTCGGCGATTCTGCCAGTTCGACGACGGACTGGCTGCGGAACGGGTGGTGCGCCGGGTGCTGCTGGGTGAGCCGGCCGAGGCCCTGCCGCCCGTCGTTCCGCTGGGTGAGCGCGTTCCGGCCCCGGCCGCCGCCCGCGTTCTCCATCACTGACCGGTCCGATTCGCACGTACCCCCATCCCCCACGACAAGGGAAGAGCCCGTGCCTCGTTTCAGCGTCATCGTCCCCGTCTACAAGGTTCAGGGCTACTTGCGCGAGTGCCTCGACTCGATCCTGACGCAGTCCTGCACCGACATCGAGGTCATCGCGGTCGACGACTGCTCACCCGACAACTGCGGCAGCATCATCGACGAGTACGCGGCGCTCGACGCCCGGGTCACCGCGGTCCACCTACCCGAGAACGTCGGCCTCGGCCGTGCACGCAACGCGGGGGCCGCCCACGCGACCGGCGACTATCTGCTCTTCCTCGACAGCGACGACAGCTACACCCCCGGAGCGCTGCGAGCCATCGACGAGCGGCTCACCGTCACCGACGACCCAGACATTCTCGTGTTCGACCATGTACGCACGCACTGGTGGGGCCGTGGCGGCAGGAGCATGACCGCGGATCTGCTCGCCTCCGCGGGTACGGACACCTTCGACATCGTGAGCAGTCCCCAGTATCTGCACCTGTTCCTGGTGGCCTGGAACAAGGCATACCGCCGCGACTTCTTCACGGGCCATGGACTCACCTACCGGCAAGGTCTCTACGAGGACGCCCCTGTCACCTATCAGGCTCTGCTGTGCGCCCGCCGCATCGCGTGTCTCGACCGGGTGTGCGTCGAGTATCTGCAGCGCAGACGTGGTGCGATCACCCGCACCCCGGGACGCAGGCACTTCGACATCTTCGCGCAGTACGCGGGACTGTTCGCCTTTGTCGACGGCCACCCGGAACTGCACGAGTCGAGGCCGCACCTCTTCGAGCGGATGATCAACCACTTCCTGGCGACGATCCCGCTCAGCGAGCGCGTACTGCTCGAGGACCGGTCCGCCTTCTACCGGGAGACGGTGGCCTTCTACCGGCGCTACAAGCCGGATGGCTTTACCCCGCCGGACGACGCCTACCGCACCCAGTGGCGCCTGATCGCCCACAGCCCCTACCCCGTGTTCCAGGCCTACGCGCTGGCCGAGCGGCTGGCACACGCGTCCCTGCGCAAGAAGCGCGCACTGTGCGCGGCAACCACCCGGCAGGTCACGCGCACCTACGCCGGGACTCAGCGCCGGCTCCGTCTCGATCCGAATCTCGCCGTGTACTCGGCCTCCTGGCATCGCGGTGTTCTCGGCGACCCGGCGGCCATCCATGAGGCTGCCCGGCTGCTGGCCCCACACATCGACGCGGTGTGGGTGGTGCGGCCGGACGCCGTGGCGCACCTGCCCAGCGGCATCGACTACGTCACCCCGGACACACCGCGCTACCACCGGGTGACGAGCCGCGCCACGTATTTCGTCAACAACGTCGACTGGACACTCGGCCTCGTCAAGCGCCCCGGGCAGATCCACGTCCACACCCATGAGGGGACACCTCTGGGGCACATGGGCGTCGACCTGCTCAGCCGGCCGGCCGCCAAGTACCACGTCGATGTCCGCGCGCAGCTGCGGCGCGCGGACCGCTGGGACTTCAGCCTGGTCTCCAGTGCGTACGCGCAGCAGATCTGGGACCGCGCCTATCCCTGTCACTTCACCTCACTGCCGACCGGCGCCCCGCGCAACGACGTGCTGGTGACGGGAGACGGGATGCGGGCGGTCGCCCTGCGCAAGCGGCTCGGTGTCCCGGACGGGAACACCGTGGTGCTCTACGCCCCGACCCGGCGCGACCATCGCAAGTCGTACGTCCCGCGGCTCGACTTCGAACAGCTGGTGCGAGGGCTCGGGCCGACGGTCACCCTGCTCGTCCGGTTGCACCCGAAGGACGCGCGGGCCCCGTTCCGCGCTCTGCAGCTACGCGACCTCCAGCGGCGCGGGATGCTCCTCGACGTCACCGACGAGCCCTCCGCCGCGGACATGATGCTCGTCTCCGACGCCCTCGTGAGCGACTACTCGTCCCTGCTGTTCGACTACGCCAACACCGACCGCCCGATCATCGTCCACGGCGATGACTGGGAGTCGTACCGGGCGGCCCGCGGGGCCTACTTCGATGTGCTGGCCGATCCCCCGGGCCATGTCAGCACCAGCACGGCCGAGTTGACCGATCTGTTCACCTCCGGGGCATGGCAGGACGCACACTCCGCCGCTCTGCGTGCCGGCTTCCGCCGGCGGTTCTGCGCCTACGACGACGGGCACGCGGCCGCCCGGGTGGTCTCCCTGGTCATGCTCGGCCGGAATCACCCTTGGTCGGTCATTCCCCAGCAGGAGGCACGACAGCCCCGGCAGACCACGCACTGCGCTCTTCCGGACGGCACACGCTGACCGTGCGACCTCACGCATCACCTCCCTACGGCCGCTGTGGTCCGAACATCCAGGAGATCCTCGCCATGTCAGACGCCCCGTACGGGTCCCGGCTACGGGCAGCGACCGCGAAGGCCCGGGCCGTGTGGACGCGCGTACCGCCGGCGCTGCGGCTGCCGCTCGTCGTCTTCCTCTCCTGCCAGGCCTGCTACCTGCTGTGGTGGATGGCCTTCTACCCGGGAATGATCGACTACGACGCGCTCGCGTACACCTGGCAGGTCACCACCGACCACTGGATCTCCAACCACTCGGTCCTCTACAACTCCCTGCTCTGGCTGAGTCTCAACACCACCGGCGGATTCGCGGCCCTGACGTTGTTTCAGACGGTTGCGATGTCCGCTGTGCTCGCCTACGCGTGCGTGAGCCTGCGCACCATCGGCGTACGGGGGCGATGGAGCGCACCGGCCGCGCTGGTGTGCGCCCTGGCCCCGCCGCTCGCCTCGTTCACCGTCTACGTGGGCAAGGACGTGCCGTTCACGATCTGTGCCGTGCTGGTGTTCGCCGTCACGGCACGCCTCACGGGCAGGCGGCTGCGGGGATCCTGGAACGGCCGTCTGCGCCGCTCCGAACTCCTGCTGCTGTGCGTCGGGTTCTTCGGAATCAGTCTCTTCCGCAACAACGGCTTCCCTGTCGCCGTGATCGCCGCGCTGTGCCTTCTTGTGGTGCTGCCCGGTGCGCGGCGCGTGATCGCCTCGCTGGTCACCGTCACCACTGCCGTGACTTTGACGCTGATGTTCGTGGTCTACGGCGCGGTCGGCATCCAGAAGCCGCCCAAAACACTCGTCTACAACCTCCACTACGCCGACCTGTCGGTGACGTACGCGCAGGCACCCGAGCTGTTCACCCAGGACGATCTGCGGCTGATGGCCAAGACGGCGCCGCTCTCGGACTGGCGCACGACGGGAACCACGTGCTTTGCCTCCGACCCGCTGTACCGCAAGCTCAACAGACACGTCACCGACCAACTCACCGAGCCACTGGTCCAGTTGTGGTGGCGCACCCTGCGAAAGGCACCCCAGAGAGTACTGGGCGCGCGGCTCTGCCGCGGACACATCGCCTGGGCCGTCTTCCCCGGGCCGCAGGATCAGGGCGGCAGGACGTACAACGCTCTCGACCGGGTGGATCCGGTGTTCTACAAGTGGTACGCGGAGATGCGGACGAGCCCGTACAACAAGGCGGCCCAGCCCCGGCCTGTGTCCGAAGGCCTCCACCACGTCGGCGCCTTCGCCTACTCCGCCGCCCATGTCCCCCAGCTGGAGTGGCTCCTGTGGCGCGGCGCGATCTGGTGCTACGCCACCTACGCGCTCGTCACGCGGCTCGCCCGGTCGCGCCGCTGCCGCCCCTTGTTCACGCTGGCGGGAGTCACGTTCGGCACTCAGCTCACCGTCTTGGCCGCGACTCCCTCACCGTGCTTCCGCTACATGGCGGCCCCCATGTTCATCGGCGTGCTCTGCCTGTCACTCATCCCCGCGCTGCGCGGAGCGGTGGTTTCCGTCATCCCGCCCCGGGCGCCCCGAGCGACACCGGCCACCGCCCTACCGAAGAACGTGGAGTACGCCCCCTGACAAGCACGCGCGGCAGCTCACACCACGCGCCGCTCCGGTCCGAACGCCCAGGAGGTCCTCGCCGTGTCACACGCCCGGCTCCCGTCCGTAACCCGAGCCGGTGAATCCGGAATGACGGCGGCCTCGAGGGCATGGGCCCTGCGGTCGCGCGTACCGCCGGCACTGCGTCTGCCCCTGGCCGTCTTCCTCGCGTGCCAGGCCTGTTACCTGGCATGGTGGGCGGCCTTCTACCCGGGTCTGATGAGCGTGGACTCGGTGGTCTACACGTGGCAGGTGTCCACCGGCCACTGGCGCTCGGACCACTCGGTGCTCTACAACGCGCTGGTCTGGCTGACCCTCCACGTCACGGGGGACTTCTCGGCCCTGACGCTGCTGCAGACCATCGCGATGTCCGCAGTGCTCGCCCATACCTGCGCGGGCCTGCGGACTCTGGGTGTACGGGGGCGGTGGAGCGCACCGGCGGCGGTGGCCTGCGCGGCGACTCCACCGCTCGGGTCCTTCGTCGTCTTCGTGTGGAAGGACGTGCCGTTCACGATCTGCGCGGTGCTGGTGTTCGCCGTGTCCGTACGGCTGGTGGGCAGGCGTGCGCACGGCACGTGGAACGGCCGTCTGCGGCGCTCGGAGCTCTTGCTCCTGTGCATCGGACTGCTGGGTGTCGACCTCTTCCGCAACAACGGCTTCCCCGTGTCCGTGATCGCGTCGCTGGCCCTTGTCCTGGCGCTGCCCGGAGCCCGGCTCCTGATCGCCGGGCTGGCAGCCGCCACCACCACCCTGACGCTGCTGCTCGCTCTCGTGATCTATCCGGCGGCCGGCATCCAGCAGCCGAGCAAGGCGTTCCTCTACAACCTGCACTACGCCGACCTCGCCGTGACGTACGCGCGTACACCCGGACAGTTCACCCCGGACGATCTGCGGCTGATGGCCCGGGTGGCACCCCTCTCGACCTGGCACGACGCCGGCACCAACTGCTACGTGTCCGACGTCCTCTACTACAACCCCTCACTGAACCGGACCGCGGCCGACCAGCTCACCGAACCGCTGGTGCGGCTGTGGTGGCGCACCCTGCGCACGTCCCCGCAGCAGATCCTCGGCGCACGCCTGTGCCGAGCGCACATCGCCTGGGCCGTCTTCCCCGGACCGGCGAGCAAGGACGCCAGGACCTGGACGTACGGCACATCGATCCCCGCCGATCTATGGGGTTTCAGCCCGATCGAGGACAGCCCGTACCGGTCGCTGCTCAAGGCCCGACCGCTGTCCCGCACTCTCCACCACGCCGCCGTTTTCGGCCGCTCCGCCTTCGGCGTCCTCCAGTTGGAGTGGCTCCTGTGGCGCGGTGCCACCTGGTGCTACGCCACCTACGCGCTGATCGCCCTGCTCACCCGGGCCCGCCGCCGACGCGCCCTGCTCGCCCTCGCGGGCGTCTCGCTCGGCGTGCAGCTCACCGTGCTCGCCGCCAACCCCGCGCCGTGTTTCCGCTACATGGCAGCACCCATGTTCATCGGCGTGCTCTGTCTGTCACTGATCCCGGCCCTCGGAGCCGAACCCGCCGAACGCCCCAGGGCCAAAAGCCGTGGCGACGTGATGCGCCCGGCTGTGCCATCCGAATGACCTTCGCGCCGGTCAGATCGTGTCGATTCTCGCGCATGAACACGTGACGCACAATGATCCCTGCTCGCGACCGCCTCTCCGGAAGGGCACCGAAAAATATGGTGTACGACCCTCAACAACGGTTCTTGAACTTGGTGCCCGGCGGCAACGGAATTATCTACACGATTCAGGCCGACGGAAATCTTTCCTGGTATCGGCATATCAACTGGACCACCGGTACCCCTGCATCCTGGGCAAACTCCGGCTCAGGCAGGCTCATCGGGACCGGCTGGCACAAATTCCGTTTCGTCCTGGCCGCAGCCGACGGACAGATCTTCGCGTTCATGCCCAACGGAGACCTTCTCTGGTACCGGTACATGCTGTCCGACATCAACACCGGCGCCGGCAGCTGGCACTCGGCAAGCGGCAGCCGAATCGGCACGCAATGGAACTTCCCTCGGGTGATCGGTGGTTGGAACAACGTCTTCTACGCCGAGGACGGCAACGGAGACCTGCGCTGGTACAAATACACCGGCACCAACGGCTCCTTCAGCTGGGCGGCGAACTCAGGTTCCAAGATCGGTTCGCAATGGCAGACCTATACCCAACTGTTCGCCGACCCGAACGGGGTGATTTTCGGAACACGGCACGGCAGCGCGCTCAGCTGGTTCCGCTACCTCGGGACAAACGGAACGTTCAACTGGGCGAACGGTGGCACGCCGGTCGACACCACCATTCTGGGGCCGTTCGAGAGAGGGCTCTTCTCCAACGGTTCCGGAGCCGTGTACAAGATCAAGACGAACACCGCCAACCCGCCGGGCCCCGACAACCAACTCCAGTGGTACCGCCTGCTCAACTCCGAGACCGTGAACACCAGCGGTGTCCAATGGGCCAACGGGTCCGGCGCGGTGGTCGGTTCGGGCTTCACCCGCGAGAATTGCGCGGCACTTCAGGGATATCCGACCTCGGTGTCCACCAGGCAGGGCACGAGCCTCGGCATCCACGTGTCCACCACCTTCCCTTCGTACACCTCCTCCACCCTTCGCCTCGCTCCCACCACAGGTGCCCCCGTCGTCGTCACCCAGCCCACCGGTCGGACCGGGCAGTTCCAGCCGCTCCAGAGCAGTTACCACAGCGCCGGCTGCGGATGGAGCCAGTCCTTCTCCGTCTCCGTGGGGACGGGGACAAGCTGGCCGTCGGGCGTCTACGCCTCACAATTGAAATCGCCTCAGGGCAAAGAGCACAACGTCATGTTCGTCGTGCGCCCCTCGTCACCACAACGGCAGATCGCCGTCCTGGTGCCCACCAATACGTATAACGCCTACAACTTCTGGGGCGGGCACAACCAATACACCACCGGCCAAGCCGGTGCACAGCGCACCGTCACCATGCAGCGCCCCAACATGGGAACCTCATGGGACAACTTCTACACGACCGCGACCGGCATCATCGACCATCTGCTCTACAGCGACTTGCAGTTGTTGCGATGGATGACCTCGAAGAGCATCCCATACGACTGCTACGCCGACACCGACCTGCATACGACGGGCGCCGACTGGCTGCGGACACCCTCGCAGGGCGGAAATTACAAGGCGCTGGTACTGATGACGCATCCCGAGTATTTCTCACAGACCGCGCGTGACAACGTCGTTGCCTTCCAGAACAACGGCGGACGCATCATCTACCTGGGCGGCAACGGCATCTACGAACGGATGCAGTACACCGCGGACGGTAACGCGATCATTTTCCGGCGCCCCGACGGCAACCGAGACGTCTACGCGGACTCCGGACAGTCAGAATCACAAATCCTCGGCGTATCGCACTACCAGCCGACCTATATGAGCTTCGCCCCCTACCAGGTGCGCGACACCACCAGCAATCCCTTCACAGCGGGTACCGGCCTGAGCGTAGGAGACACCTTCGGCAGCGTCTCCTACGACATCGCTGCCAGCGGCTGGGAAGTCGACCGCCGGCAGGGCGCCGTGCCCGGTTCCGTCCTCATCGCGGAGGGTCTCAACAAGACGGGCGGGGCCGAAATGCTGTACGTACCGCCCATCGCCACCAAAGGCTGGGTGTTCTCGGTCGGCTCCCTGTCCTTCACGGGCAGCGTTCCGATCGACAGCGCGATCCAGAAACTCCTGCAGAACGTCTTCACGCAAGCGGTCGCCTAGTTTCTCGCGGTCCGACCTCACTGACGAAGAGAAGAGAAGCATGAAGGAGATCTCGCGGCGCACCGTCCTGGTCGGCGCAACGACGTCGACGATCACGCTGGGCCTTCCCCTCGCGGCCGCCGACGCGGCGCCTGCGCGAGAGGCACCGCCGGTCACCAGTGCCTGCGCAGATCTGGGCAGCACGCGGGTCTGCGTCACGGCACGAGAGGTCCAGGACGTGACCGGCCTCCAGTACGTCATCACCAACAGCGGCACACAGCCGATGTCTTACACGGTGTGGTACGTGGATGTGACCGGGGGCCCGGAGTCAGGCAAGGTCACGGAAACGGTGGAGGCAGGAAAGACCGTCGTCGGATACTTCTACGGCGCCATCCAGCACTGTTTCACTCTGCATATGTGCCATGAGGCGGAGAGCGAATGCGTCGTCCTCGGACCTGTCTGCGGCGCCGGTCCGTCAAGCTGGTAGGAGAACGGTCCGGTAAGAACACCCTGACACCGTCCTCGTCAGCAGGCTGCGCAACAACCTGCTGACGAGAGAGGCGGCGAGGCCACCGGGTCACCGCACCCACACGCCCGTCGGGTCGTTCCACAGCACATGAAGCAGAACAGTGAACTGTCCCTCGCTCCGGTCCGGGTGGCGGCCGGGGCCCAGGTCGACGAATCGGCCGCACTGGGTTCCGGCACCGCCGTGTGGGAGCTCGCCCAGATCCGTGAGCAGGCCGTGCTCGGTGACGACTGCGTCGTGGGCAGGGGCGCCTATGTCGGCCCCGGTGTCCGGATCGGCGACGGGGTCAAGATTCAGAACCTCGCGCTGGTCTATGAGCCGGCGGAACTCGGCAATGGCGTCTTCGTCGGCCCCGCGGTCGTCCTGACCAACGACCACAACCCGCGCTCGGTCGACCCCGGAGGTCGTCCCAAGGGACGCGGCGACTGGGAGCCCGTAGGGGTCGCGGTCGCCGAGGGCGCGTCGCTCGGCGCGCGCTCGGTCTGCGTGGCCCCGGTCCGTGTCGGCCGCTGGGCGATGGTCGCCGCCGGCGCCGTGGTGACGCGGGATGTGCCGGACTTCGCACTCGTCGCCGGCGTCCCGGCCCGTCACATCGGCTGGGTGGGCCGCGCGGGGCAGCGGCTCCGCGCGCTTCCCGGCTCGCCCGGCATGTGGGAGTGCCCGGCCACCGGCGTACTGCACACCGAGAAGGACGGCGTTCTCACGGAGGCCTGATGCACGTTCCCACAGCGGCCCGATTCGAGAAGCCGCCGCCCCCGGTCCGCGGCCGCCGGTCAGGAGCCTCCGATTCCGGCGGCGGCACGGCGGTCCGGACTCTCCTGGATATCGAGCATGAGGGCGCCGATGAGAAAGTGGATCCCGGTGAGGATCGGCAGGGACGCGAGCAGGACACTTCCTGCGCTGGCACTCGCAGGCCCTAGCGTGTGGATCAATACCCAGGTGCTCGCCGCGCCGCCGAAAGCGATGAGACACAGTCCCGCCAGGAGCAGAAGAGCGATCGGCGAGAAGGAAAAGACGACGTACTTCAGGACGACACGTCGGCCGGCCCCGCGCGCCAGCTGAGCCATCAATGCGGGAATAACCTTGTGCATCCGCATGGTGGACACCTCGCTCCCGTAGACCGCGGGGACAGGGACGTCGCAGGCCGGGATACGGAGGATGTTCAGATTGATCAGAAGGTCGTTCTCGAACGAGTAGTCCTTGGCCACGCGGTCGAGATTCAGCCGTTCCAGCGCCGTCCTGTGGATCGCGGTGTACCCGTTCTGGGGGTCGAACAGGTGCCAATAGCCGGATGCCAGCTTGGTCATGAAGGAGAGAATGATGTTGCCGAGAATCCGGTATTTCGGCATGCCCCGATAGGAGTCGCGAGAGTAGAAGCGGTTGGCCTTCGTGAAGAGAGCGGTCCCGTCACAGATCGGAGCGAGCAGGGTGGGAAGGTAGGCCGGGTCCATCTGTCCGTCGCCGGCCATGACCACCGAGACGTCGCAGCCCAGCCGCAGTGCCTCCTGGTGTCCGTCGCACACCGCTCCACCGACTCCGGTGTTCTTCTCGTGCCGGATGAGCACCATCCGCGGGTCGCCGGCGTCGATCGCCTCGGAGGCCGTCTCGTCACTGCTGGCATCGTCGATCACCACGATATGGTCGACGAAATCGGGCATGGTGCTGATCGTTTGGGCGATCAGCTTTTCCTCGTTGTACGCCGGCACCACGACGGCGACTTTCATGTTTTGATACACGAAGAAAAACCCTCTCACGGTTCTTTTCCTGGAACCCGCCTGCGGCGACGGCCTTGAGCACGGAGGAAGGTACCAGAAATCATTCAGAAAATGTGGAACTCCGCTTGCCGCTTGTCGTCAGCCGATACGACAAGATTCCTCCTTGTAGGGGGGCTGTGCTACATCATCGATGTAGGGACGCTGATCCTGCTGCACGGTGTACTTCACATGCCCTTGGCCGCGGCCACCTCTCTGGCGTTCGTCACCGTACTGGCGGTCAATTTCTCCCTCAACAGATCCTTCGTCTTCCGAAGCGGAGCGATGACCGGCCCTGCCTTCGCCAAATACCTTGCGCTCGTCGCATTGAATTACTGTGCAACCGTGGCGACGGTCACCGGCCTGACCGCTCTGGGCCTGGCGTACGTAGCAGCCAAGACGACGTCGACCATCATCAATGCCGTGGCAAATTACGGTGCGTTTCGCTGGTGGGTCTTCAGATCTCCCGCCACGCGAAAGCCCCGCAGTCCCGGCAGGTCCGAGCCGGTCCGGGAGCCGTAACCACACCGCGTTGCGATGACCATGCCCCGGCCACGGTCCGGCCGTTCGGCGCGGAGAACGCACGCCAAGGGCCAGGCAGGGGAATTCAGGACCGCTGGACCACCGCCGCCAGGTTCCTGGGATGGTGGTTCTGCAGCGGCAGCGACGCCTTCCGCCGCGCCGAGTCCAGGACCACCTCGGCAACCTCTACCGTCCTCAGTCCCTGGTCGAGGGTCACGATGTCCACGGCCTCGCCCCGGACGGCGTCGCGGAACCGCTCGTGCTCGACGAACAGCGGCTCGCGCTTGGGAATCGCGTACCGGACCATGTCGCCCTCGGCGGCCCCGCGGAAGGTGCTCAGCGCCTCCCACTCCGTGGCGAAGGCACCGTTGGCATGGAAGGTGAGATCCGCGGTGAGGGTGTCCGCGATGAAGCAGCCGCGCTCGCCGGTCACCGCGGTGAAGCGCTCCTTGAGCGGGCTGAGCCAGTTCACGAGATGGCTGACCATGGTGCCGTCGGTGAGCTCACCGACGACCGCGACCATGTCCTCGTGCCGGCGGCCGCTCTTGGACATGGTGCGGGCCGCCACGGAGGCGTAACGGCAACCCGTCACCCAGCTGGTGAGATCGATGTCGTGGGTCGCCAGGTCCTTGACGACGCCCACATCCGCGATGCGCTGCGGGAAGGGCCCCTGCCGTCGCGTGACCACCTGGAACATTTCGCCGAGCTCGCCGGCCTCCAGACGCGAACGCAGGCTCTGCAACGCCGGGTTGAAGCGCTCGATGTGTCCGACGCCGGCGGTCAGGCCGGCGCCGTCGAAGGCATCGACCAGCCGCCGGGCCGCGGCCGCGGAGTGGGCGAGCGGCTTCTCGATCAGTGCACACACCCCGTTCGCGGCCAGAGCGAGGCCGATCTCCTCGTGCAGCACCGTGGGGCAGGCGACCACGGCGTAGTCGAGGCCCAGGGCGAGCAGTTCCGACAAGGTGGCGACGACCGGGGCGCCACGGGCGGCACCCGTGGGGTCTCCCGCCGGGTCCATGACGCCGACGAGTTCGACGCCGTCGAGCGACGACAGCACCCGCTTGTGGTTGCGTCCCATCGCGCCCAGACCGATGAGCCCCGCACGCAGCGTCCGCTTGCTCACCTGACACCTCCGGCGACGCTCACGGCCCGGGCGATGCGCTCGAGGTCGCCCTGCCCGAGGGTGGGGTGGACCGGCAGAGACAGCACCTCCGCGGCAGCGCGGTCGGTCTCGGGCAGCGGAGGCCGCGCCGGATCGCGGAACGGCGCCAGACGGTGGATCGGCGTCGGGTAGTACACCGCGCTGCCGATGCCCTGCCCCGCCAGTTGCTGCTGTACCGCATCCCTGCGGCCGTCGGGGACGGCGACGGTGTACTGGTGGTAGACGTGCCGGGCGCCGTCGGCCACATGCGGCACGGCCAGCCCCTCGATGCGGGAGTCGAGCACCTTGGCGTTGGCCCGCCGCTGCTCGGTCCAGGCAGGCAGCTGCTTCAGCTGCACACGGCCCACGGCCGCCGCGACGTCGGTCAGACGCAGGTTGGCGCCGACGATCTCGTTCTCGTACCGCTGTTCCATGCCCTGATTCCTGAGCAGCCGCAGAGTGCGGGCCAGTTGGCGGTCACCGGTGGTGATCATGCCGCCTTCGAGTGCGTGCATGTTCTTCGTCGGATAGAAACTGAAGCATCCGGCCTGGCCGAACGTTCCGACGGGCCGTCCGTGCAGCGCCGCGCCGTGCGCTTGGCAGGCGTCCTCTACGACGGCGAGGCCGTGGCGGGCGGCGAGGGGCATCAGACGGTCCATGTCGGCCGGATGCCCGTACAGATGCACGGGGATCAGCGCCGCGGTGCGCGGACCGATCACCGCCGACGCGGCGGCCGGATCAAGGCAGTAGGTGTCGGGCGTGATGTCGGCGAAGACCGGTTCGGCGCCCACCAGGCGTACGGCGTTGGCGGTGGCGGCGAAGGAGAAGGAGGGCACCACCACTTCATCGCCCGTTCCGATGCCGAGCGCCATGAGGCTCAGGTGCAGCGCGGAAGTGCCGGAGTTGACGGCGACACAGGCACGTTCGCCGACCAGCTCCGAGAACTCCTCCTCGAACGCGGCCACCTCCGGCCCCTGAATGACATGTCCGCTACGCAGGACGCGTACGGCGGCTTCGACCTCGGCTTCGCCGATCACGGGCCGGGCAGCGGGGATTGACAGATTGGACCCAGACACGAGCAGCCTCCGATAGAGGGCGAGGGAGTCGGCCCGCCTTTGACTTCATTTCGCGCGGGGAGTTTCTGCTGCCGCCATTGATCAACCCGTAAGCACTATGCGTAGCATGAATTGATGGGGCTCGTGGCAAGAACTCTCGCGGCGGATTTCTCAATCCTTACGTGAACATCCCCGTGCGAACCGCAGCGACACTTCGTCCGTCGGGACGAGCCACTAATGGCCTATCCCCACGCCTACGCCCCGGACTTGGCCGATTTCATCGAGCTGCGCATCGGCATCGGACTACGCGAAGGCAAAGCGCTCTCCCTTCGCTGGGCCGACGTCCGCCTCGACCAGAATTTCCCCTCCGTGCGATGGACACTCTCCGCCCTCGACAAACATCCGGTTCGCCACAACCGCGCCGAAATCCTGTAGCGGCCGCGACCGGGGCGCTCACTTCCCACGCGAGGATCACGGCGTCACGATGGGGAAGTTCTGGTCTCCAGGGTCGAGCATGGCGGCAAGGCGGCTGAGGACGGACGCGTCACCCTCCACCTGGACACCAGCCCGCTCCAGCCCTTGCGGGGTGAGGCCCTCGACGGCCAGCGCCGACAGGGCACGGACGGTGGTGGTGAGTGCGGCATCGGCGGGAGTGTTCTGGGACGCTGCGGTGTAGCTGAGGACTCCGTTGTTCAGGCGGAGCCGGTAGCGCTCGTCGACGTCGGTGAGGTGGATCTCGATGCTGAGCTTCTCCTCCCACGCCCTGGGACCGTCGATCTGGATGGCGATGGCGTCAAACAGCATCGTCGGGGTGAGGTGCGCGATGATGTCCGGCGAGGCCGTGACGGTGGGCGTGCCGAATTGGCCCTCGCGCAGTTCCGTGGTGCCGGACAGATAGAAGTTGCGCCAGGTGCCGTTCTCCGCGCCGTAGCCGAGCTGTTCATAGGTGTCCGCGAGCAACTCGCGCGCCGCCGCGTGGTCGGGCTGGGCGAAGACGACATGGTTGAGGACTTCCGCCGCCCATCGGAAGTCGCCCGCCTCGAACGAGCCGCGTGCCTTGTCCACCACCGCGTCGGCTCCGCCCATGAATTCCACGTAACGCTTGCCCGCCTCGAGCGGGGGGTGCTGCCACAGGTGTGCCGGGTTGCCGTCGAACCAGCCCATGTAGCGCTGGTAGATCGCCTTCAGGTTGTGGCTGACCGAGCCGTAGTAGCCGTGGGTGTTCCAGGCGTTCTCCAGTGCGGGCGGCAGTTGCAGGTGCTCGGCGATCTCGATGCCGGTCCAGCCCTTGTTGATCAGGCGCAGGCACTGGTCGTGGAGGTAGCCGTACAGATCGCGCTGGGTCTCCAGAAAGTGGACGACGCGGTCCTGGCCCCAGGTCGGCCAGTGGTGCGAGGCGAAGGCGACGTCCGTGTCGGCGCCGAACAGGTCGATCGTCTCGGTGAGCGCGTGCGACCAGGCGTGCGGATCCCGGACCACGGCGCCGCGCAGGGTGAGCAGGTTGTGCAGAGTGTGGGTGGCGTCCTCGGCCGTGCACAGCGCCCGGAAGTCGGGCAAGTGGATGAGGAGTTCGGCGGGCGCTTCGGTGTCGGGCGCCATCTGGAACACCATCTGGACTCCGTCGACGACCTCCTTCTGCCCTGTCGTGGTGATGATCAGGGTCGGCGGGATGAGGGTGACCGTGCCGGTCGAGGTCGTCTGTCCGAGCCCGGCGCCGACCTGCCCCTGCGGGCCGCGGGCGAGAGCCGCTCCGTACATGTAGGCGGCGCGGCGGCCCATCGCGGTGCCCGCGTACACGTTCTCGGCCACGGCGTGCTCGGTGAAGCCGTCCGGCGCGATCACGGGGACGCGCCCCGCGTCGACGTCCTCCTGTGTGGTGACGCCCTTGACGCCGCCGAAGTGGTCGACGTGCGAGTGGGTGTAGATGACGCCGGTCACCGGGCGCTCTCCGCGGTGCTCGCGGTACAGCGCGAGCGCCGCGGAGGCGGTCTCCGTGGAGATCAGCGGGTCGATGACGAGCACACCGCTGTCGCCCTCGATGAACGTGATGTTCGACAGGTCGAGTCCGCGCACCTGGTAGATGCCTTCGACGACCTCGAACAGGCCCTGTTCCGCCACGAGTTGGGATTGCCGCCACAGGCTCGGGTTCACCGTGTAGGGGGCGTCGCCCTGGAGGAACGCGTACGTGTCGCTGTCCCACACGACGGTGCCGTCGTCACCGGTGACGACGCCGGGAGCACGACGGGCGACCAGCCCGCGCGTGGCGTCCTCGAAGTCCTGGGCGTCGGAGAACGGGAGGCGGCCCCGGAGCTCCGCCTGCTGCTGAACGATGAACGGCTGCGCGGCCTTCGGCACGGGAGTCATATAGACAGGTTCACGCAAAAAATCCCAAACTGTTCGCTGCGACTCGCCCCGACGCGTCGGCCGCACTTGCGGGCTCGGCGGTGGCGCTCGATCGGTCGGGCATTGCCGGCCGCGTTCCGCGGCCGCAGATGATGTCGTCGATGGTGCCGGAGCGGGACACGGGCAACGCCACAGCCACCTGCCACCTGCCACCTCGCCCTAAAGCGGCTGCTCGCCGTGCCATGACCGCCACAGCGCGGCGTAGGCGCCGCCGGAGGTCACGAGGTCGTCGTGGGTGCCGTGTTCGGTGATGCGGCCGCCTTCCATCACGGCGATCCGATCGGCGTCATGGGCGGTGTGCAGGCGGTGCGCGATGGCGATGACGGTGCGTCCTTCGAGTACGGCGGCCAGCGCGCGTTCGGTGTGACGTGCGGTGCGCGGGTCGAGCAGTGCGGTGGCCTCGTCGAGTATCAATGTGTGAGGATCCGCCAACACCACGCGCGCCAGGGCGAGTTGCTGTGCCTGCGAGCCGTCGAGCCGATGTCCCGCGGCGCCCAGCCTGGTGTCCAGGCCGTCCGGCAGCTCATCGGCCCACTCGGCACCTACGGCCGCCAGCGCGGCGTGGAGTTCGGTGTCGGTGGCGGTGTGCGCCGCGATCAGCAGATTGTCCCGGACCGTACCGAGGAAGATGTGGTGTTCCTGGGTGATCAGGACGACCTGCCGGCGCAACACGTCGGGGCCCAGGTCGCGGATCGGGGCCCCGCCGACCGTCACCGTTCCGCTGCGGGGCGCGTCGATGCCCGCGAGCAGCCTGCTCAGGGTGGACTTGCCCGCGCCGGAAGGGCCGACGATGGCCAGCCGTTCGCCCGCGTTCACGGTCATGTCGATGCCGTGCAGCACATCGCCACCACCGTCGTAGGCGTACCGCACGCCGGTCACCTCGATACGGTCATCAGCGGGCGCGCCGGAGGTACCGGCAGGAGCTTGGGGGACCTGCCCCAGCCCTTCGACCCGGGCGAAGGCGGCGCTGCTGCTCTGCAGCTGTTCCAGTCGCTGCAGGATCGTGTCCATCGGGGCAGACAGTTGCCGCAGGTACACCGCGGAGGCGACCACCGCGCCCAGGCTCATGGCGCCGTGGTCGTGCAGCACACCGCCGACCAGCAGCACACCGACCACCGGAACCACGTAGGAGACGTCCACGGACGGGAGGAGCACGCTGCGCAGGGACAGAGTGCGCATCCGGGTGCGCCGGCAGCTGTCGATCGCTGCCTGGCATGCGGTGATGCGTCGCTGCTGCAGTCCGAAGGCCTCGATGGTGCGCGCGCCGGAGGCCGTGGTCGCCACGAGCTCCGCGAGCACCGAATTGGCGGCTCCCTCGGCGAGATAGGCGGCGCGCGCCCGGCGCAGGTACCAGCGGGCGGCGAAGTGGATGCCGCCCAGACCCGTCACCGCGCAGGCCCCGAGCAGCGGGTCCAGGGCGAAGACCGCGCCGAGGATGAACAGCGCCTGCACCGCGGCGATGAGCACGTCCGGCCCGATGTCGCGCAGGGTGACGGCGACGGACGCGACGTCGGTACTGCTGCGGGTGGTCACATCACCCGTTCCGGCCCGCTCCACGACGGATGCCGGCAGCGCGAGCACGCGGTCGACGAACCGCTCACGCACCCGCGCCGAAGTCCGCTCGCCGAAACGGTCCCCCACCAGCCGGGCGTAGCGCGTGAGCACCAACTGGGCGCCCGCACATACGACGATGGCGAGCGTGAACCGGTCCACGGCCGTCGCACCACCGCCCGCCTTGACCGCGTCGATGATCCGGCCCAGCAGCCACGGGCCCACGAGACCGGCGCCTACTGCCAGCGCGTTGAGGGCGATCAAGCCGGCGAAGGCGCGTGCGTCGCGGGAGATCAACTCAAGCGCCGCACGGCGTAGCTGGGACGGCTCGGCGATGGGCAACTGCCCGGCCGCCTGCCGCGAGGAGGCGGTCATCGGACGGCCTGCCGGGCCGGTTCTCCAGGACCGTCCGGGTCCGTCTCGCCCTCCGCGCGCGCGACCAGCTTGCGGTAGCCGGGTTGATCTTGAAGGAGTTCCTGGTGGCTTCCGGCGGCGGCCGCCTCGCCGTCCACGAGGTAGTACACGATGTCCGCCTGGTCCAGCAGGAGCGGTGAGGTGGTGGTGACGACGGTGGTACGACCCTCGCGCGCGGCACGCAGCCGGGCCGCGACGGCCGCTTCCGTGTGCGCGTCCAGCGCCGAGGTGGGCTCGGTCGCCAGCAGTACCTCGGGCTCGGCCAGCAGCGCCCGCACCAAGCGGATGCGCTGCCGCTGGCCCCCGGAGAGGTTGCGGCCCTGCGCGTCGACGGCCGAGTCGAGCCCGTCGGGCAGGCCGGACGTGATGTCGTCCGCCATGGCCGCGTGGAAGGCCCGCCTGAGGGCCTCGTCGCTGCGTTCCTGACGCCCCGTGACCGATTCGCGCAGGGTGCCGGCGAACAGTTCGGCCTCGCTGTCCGCGACCAGGATGCGGTCGCGGACCTGCTCGAGTGCGATGTCGTCGAGCCGTATCGCGCCCCAGGTCGCCGCGGTGTCCGTGAACCGGCCGAGGCGGTCGATCACGGCCGCCGCCTGCGACGGCCGGGCACTCACCAGCGCGGTCAGCTTCCCGGGCGCCACCTCGACGCCGGAGGCCGGATCCCGCAGTACGGATGGTGGCCCGGGTGCGTCCGAGCCCGCCGTGCGGTCGGACGCATCGGGCTCCAGGTCGAGGAAGCGCAGCAGGCGCCGCGCGGCGACCAGTCCGCGGCTGAGATCGGATCCACCCTCGATGAAGAACGACACCGGCACCACGAGAACCGCGACATATCCGTAGACGGCCACCAACTCCCCCACCGTGATGGCACCTTGAACGGCCATCCGGGCAGCGAGCCAGGTGACCACCGCGAGGAACAGCATCGGCAGTCCGACGCCGAGGGCACCGATCCAGCTGGTCACTGCCGCGACCCTGTACCCCTGCGCCTGCAGCGCTTGTGAATCGCGGCGGTAGTGCTCGGCGTACACCTCCTTGCCGCCAAGACCACCCAGGACGCGCAGCCCTCCGACGATGTCCCCGAACCGGGCCGCCAGTCCACCCTGCTGCTCCCGGTATGCCGTCTGCACCCCCTGCAACCTGCCCAGCAACGGCCCGACCAACAGCGCGAACAGAGGCACACCCAGCAGCACGACCACGGCCAGCAGCCAGGAGACGGAGAGCAGGAACAGGGCCACGACGGCGTACGCGACCACGGCACCCACCCCGGGACCGGTGATGGTCAGCGTGTTCGCCATCGCCGCGGCGTCACCGAATCCGATCGTGACCACCTCTCCGGCCTCCACCCGTCGCGACAGTGTGGCCCCCAGCCGCGTCGTGTGCGCCACCACGATGTGCACCGTACGAAGAGCGGCATCCAACCGGACCCGGGTCATCGTGCGATGCCGCATGATGGCCAGCCAGGCATTGACCATCCCCGCCCCGAACAGCACGGCGCACCAACCCGCCAGCTCACCCCCATGTCCCGGTTCCAGCCCGTCGTCGACCGCGCGGGACAGCACAAAGGGAGGCAACGTCAGACCGACCATCCAGGCACTGCCCCATGCCGCCCCGGCCGCGCACCGGCCGCGCTGACAGACGATCAGCCACCACAGATACCGGCCAGGGCCACGCCGATCCGGGATGCCCGGGCCAATGGATGCATCGGTCATCCACTGCACCCTACGGGGCATCCACGACCCTCTCCAGGGTGCCGGTCGCTCCAACTAGCAGATTCACGAGAGGAGTTGTTGAGCTTGAGAGGGCGGGCGGCGGGGGGCGCCGATGTGCGGGAGCCGCAGTGCCTCGGTCCAGCGGTCAACACAGGAGACGTCCGAGAACGAGCAATGTGCACGCGGCCCGCGCGACTGTGCGGCAGCGGATCAAGGGGTGTTGGCGCCTGCGGCGGTGGTTACCGGCGTGGTGTGGTGCAGCGGGAAGCGGCCACCTGGAGCGTCCATGGCATGGCCGACCACGTCCTGTGTCCGTGCCGGCTGATCGGGACGAAGTCGAGTGAGGCCGCCGGTTGGGGAGCAGAACAGCCATTGGTCACGCATGCAGGACTGCTACCCGGCGAATCGCCGCTGTTCCGGGGCATTTGCCTGCCGGGCTCGCGGACCTCGTCGGTGATCGTCGCGTACCCCGCCTGGCGCATGTCCAGCGGACGTCGCGCCGGCTGATTGCCGCGTTCTCGCCGTCGGCGCCGTCCTTGCAGCAGGTCCGCTCATCCCGCGAGGCCCAGGTGGGCCGGCCCCGGTCCTGCGGGACCGGCAAGGCCCCCATTCCTCTGACGGTGATCGGATCCGGGGCCTCGCCTCTGGTTTCCCTCGGGTCACATGATGGTGAGCGACCGGCCGAGGATGCGGCCCTGGGCGAGGTCGTCGGCTGCGCGGGCGATGTCGTCGAGCGGGTAGCGGTCGGTCACGAAGGTGTTGAGGTCGAACTTGCCGGTGTGGTGCCAGTCGAGGAACGTGGCGATGTCGTCCTGGCGGCAGCCGCCTGCAGTGGTGCCGATGAGGGACTTCTGGCCGGTGAGCATGTTGCCGTTGATCTGCCGGTGGATGTCGAGCTCGAGGGGCTTCTTGGGCAGGCCCACGATGACGGCCGCGCCGCCCGTCTCCACGCCGAGGCGGCCGGGGCGGGCCGCGTTGAGGGCCTGGGCGACCGTCTCGGGCAGGGCGACGCAGTCCACGGCCACGTCGACGCCGCCGCCGGTGATGTCGATGATCGTCTGCACCGGGTCGCCCTGGCTCGCGTCGACCGTGTGCGTGGCTCCGAACTTCCGCGCAAACTCGAGCTTCTCGGCCCCGAGGTCGACGGCTATGACGTGTTCGGCGCCGCGGATGGAGGCGGCGGCGACGGACGACAGGCCCACGCCGCCGACGCCGAACACGGCGACGCTGCCGCCGGCGGCGACCGGGGCCACATTGGTGACGGCACCGGCACCGGTCAGCACGGCGCAGCCGACGACGGAGACGACGTCCTGGTGGCTCTTCTCGTCGAGCGGTACGACGTACAGCTCGTCCACGAGGGCGTGTTCGGCCCAGGTGTAGACGTTGGGGGAATGGGCGGTGCCCAGGCCCGGGATGTCGAGCGAGGCGCGGGTCGGGGCACGGTCGGCGGCCCGCGGCAGCCACGTGACCATGACGGTCGCACCCTCCGCGACGTGGGTGACGGCGCTGCCGGTGGCCAGGACGGTCCCGTAGCCCTCGTGTCCGAAGAGCATGGGGTCGGGGTGGGGGGCGTGCATCCAGAACAGCTGGCTCTGGCAGACGCCGCTGGCGTGGACCTTGACGAGGACGTCGTGTGGGCCGGGGCCGGGCAGCGTGACGTCACGCAGTTCGAGCGGCTGTCCGGGCTTGTCCTGGACGACGACGCGGGTGGGCGTGGACATGGTGGTTCTCCTGTTCAGGGGTACGTACGAAGTTCTGGACCGGCGGGCCGGGTCAGATGCCGGGCCAGGGGCTGGGCAGCGGGGCGTCGGCGACGCGCAGCGTGACGCGCTTGGTGCGGGTGCAGCCCGCGACGGCGTCCTCGCCGTAGGCGCCGCCGAGGCCGCTGTCCTTGAAGCCGCCGAACGGCAGGCCGGAGTCCATGACCAGTGGGGTGTTGCCGTGCACGACGCCCGCGTCGATCGCCCCGGTCATGCGGATCATGCGGCCCATGTCGCGGGTCCACACGTAGCTGCTCAGGCCCAGCTCACCGACGTTGGCCAGCTCGACCGCCTCGGCCTCGGTGGTGAAGGTCTGCACGGTCAGGACCGGGCCGAAGACCTCCTCGCGGGCGATCCGCATGCCCGATTCCACCCCGTCCAAGAGAGTGGGCTGCACGTAGTAGCCGGAGCCGTCCGGGTCGTGGGCACCACCGCCGGTGAGCGCGCATGCACCGTCGGCCTGCGCCTCCTCCAGCATGCCGAGGACCTTCTCGTACTGGCCGCGGGAGACCAGCGGACCGACCATGGTGCCCTTGGCGGTGGGGTCGCCGACGGTGACCCGGCTCATCCGCTCGCGGACCTCCTCGACGAACTTCTCGGCGATGTCGACGTGGACGATGAGGCGGCTGGAGGCGGCGCAGATCTGGCCGGCGTTGACGAGGATGCCGAGGACGGCGGCACGGGCGGCCGAGTCCAGGTCGGCGTCGTCGAACACGACGATCGGCGACTTGCCGCCCATCTCGAGGGTGAGCTTCTTGAACGTGTCGGCGGCGGCGTGCGCGATGGCCCGGCCGGTGGGCACCGATCCCGTGAAGGAGACGCCCGCGACGCCGGGGTGGGAGCTGAGGGCCGCGCCGGTGGCGCCGTCGCCGGTGACGACCTGGACGACGCCCGCCGGGACACCCGCCTCCCCGGCCAGTTCGGCCAGGCGCACGGCCGAGAGCGGGGACAATTCGGACGGCTTGACGATGACCGAGTTGCCGCAGGCCAGCGCCGGGGTGACACGCGCCATGAAGGCGTGGGCGGGGGCGTTCCACGGCAGGATCACCACGTAGACGCCGAGAGGTTCCAGAATGCTGTAGGAGAGGCGGCCGGGGATGTCGGCGAGCTGCTGGCCGAAGAGCTTGTCGGCGCGGCCTGCCCAGTAACGGGCGTGCCGGGCACCGCGGTTGGACTCCATCAGAGCGTCGGGGAGGTTTTTGCCGGTGCACTGCACGTCCAGCGCGGCGATCTCCTGGTGGTGAGCCTCGACCAGCTCGCCCCACTTCCACAGCAGCGTACTGCGGGCCTCGCCCGGCAGAGCGGCCCACTGGCGCTGGGCGGCGGCGGACGTCTCGACAGCCTTGTCGCACTCCTGGGGGTTGTTGTTGACCACCTCACCGATGACCTTCTCGGTGGCCGGGTTCACGATCTCGATCACGGTGGACTCACCGCGGGACGCGGACTGCTGGCTGGGCATCAGGAAAGCCTTTCGTACTGCTTCCGGCGACAGTGCCGGTCGCATGAGGGGGTGAGTGGTCAGGCGGGCAGGGGCTGGGCGTCCAGCACGGCCGGTGTGCGCGCCTTGTCCCGCTCCGGGTTGACGGTCAGCACGGCAACGAGTCCACACACCACGGTCAGGACGCCGCCGAGCGTGAGCGCGAGCTTGTAGCCGGAGCTGTCGTTCGCGGCGGCGTCTATGAGGGCGCCGGTGACGGCCGGGGCGATCAGTCCGGGCAGTGTCTGGACGGCGACCAGAAGGCCGAGCGCGGCCCCACGCCGGTTCACGGGGGTGACCTCCGCCGCGGTCTCGTACGAGAGCCCGAAGGTGCCGACGCCGACACCGAACGCGACTACTGTCAGGATGAGTTGGCCGGAGAGCGTGTCGACGAACGGCAGGAACGCAAGGGCAACGCCGGACGCCACGACGAGCAGCCCCTGCGGGATGCCGCGCGAGCGCCGCGAGGTGACGCCGCGCCGGAACAGCCGGGCCGTCCACGGACTGACCGTCAGCGGGACCACGACGGTAGCCACCGCGTACAGAGCGACCGCCTGAGCGGCCTGCCCCGCCGTGTAGCCCTGCTGGGAGCGCAGATAGGAGGGCAGGAATGCGGAACCCAGGGCGACGGTCCAGTATGCGCCGAAGCCTCCGATCGCACCGCCCCACCAGGTACGACTGGTGGAAAGCCGGCGGTACGACGACGCTTCGCGTGCACCGCCGGGTCCCGTCGGAGCGACGGGTTCCGCCCCGCCGCCGGCTTGCGCGCCATAGGGGCCCTCGCGGCCGATCAGAAGCCAGAGAAGCGCCCAGACCGCGCCGGCGGTGGCCAGAGCCCAGAACGCCGAGCGCCAGCCGTACCTACCGATGAGGTGGGTGAGCACAGGTGCAGCGACGAACACGCCCATGCCCGAGCCGATCACGTACAGCGCGCTGGGCAGGGCGCGCCGCTCGGGCGGGAACCACTTGTACAGCGCGTGCACGGCGACGCCGGCCGTCGGGCCCTCGCCCGCGCCCAGCACGATGCGCGAGGCGAACAGGGTGCCGACCGATGTCGCCAGCAGCAGGGGCAGTTGGGCCAGTGACCACACCACTGCCAGGGCGAGCAGCACCCATCGGGTGTCGACCCGGTTGGCAATGAAGCCGACGCCTGCGGCAGAGATGCTGAAAAGGACGAAGAAGCTGCTGGCCACCAGGCCGTACAGGCTGTGGCTCAGGCCCAGTTCGCCGGAGATCGGTTCGGCCGCGAGACCGAGCACGATCTTGTCGCCGAAGTTGATCATGGCCAACATGAAGATCATGAGCGCCATCAGCCACGCCCGCCGTGAACGCGGCACTGCGGCACGGGCGTCCGGCTCGGGCAGCGCCTCTTGTCGTTGAGTCATGGTCGTCACGCCTGTCTGCGTCGATCGGAAAGAGGTGAGGCCGGGGCAAGGCGTCAGATGACGCCTTCGGTGCGGAGCTCCGCCAGGGCGGGTGCGTCGAGACCGAGCAGCTGCGTGAGCACGTCGTCGGTGTGTTCGCCGAGCGCGGCGCCGAGGCTGCGGATACTGCCCGGTGTGGCGCTCAGGTGCGGCAGCGGCGCGGCCATCAGCAGGTCGCCGTGGTGCTCGTCGTGGACCTCGGCGAGGGTCCCGCGCTCGCGGTAGTGGCGGTCGGCGGCGATGTCGGCGACATTCATCAGGGGCGCGGACGGCACGCCCGCGTCATTGAGCAGCGTCACGACGGCGTCGGCCTCCAGGGTGGCGACCCAGGCGGCGACGATCTCGTAGAGCTCCTCCTGGTACTCGAGCCGCTGCCGCCGCTCGGCGAACCGTTCGTCCTCCGCCAGCTCGGGGCGGCCCATCGCGTGGACGAGGCGGCGGAAGAGCGGGTCGGTGCCGGCGTGCAGGGACACACGCCGTCCGTCGGCGGTGTCGAAGTCGCTGGCGGGTGCGATGTTGGGGTTGCGGTTGCCGAGCCGCTCGCGGATCTCGCCGGTCCCGCTGTAGGAGATGAGCGCGTTCTCGCAGGCACGGAACCCTGCCTCGTACAGGGCGAGGTCGATGATCTGGCCCTCGCCGCCGCG
Source organism: Streptomyces sp. NPDC055955 (assembly GCF_042270245.1). Taxonomy (NCBI): domain Bacteria; kingdom Bacillati; phylum Actinomycetota; class Actinomycetes; order Kitasatosporales; family Streptomycetaceae; genus Streptomyces; species Streptomyces sp. NPDC055955. The sequence continues at coordinate 42,080 of NZ_JBHJYS010000025.1, read as the reverse complement.
CAGGTCGCGGTGGTACAGGGCTGTCATCGTCGCGAACGCGGCCATGTAGGCGGCCATGTAGTCGATGACGGAGTAGCCCGCGCGCACCGGTGGGCGGTCGGGGTCACCGCTCACGTACGTGAGCCCCGAGAATGCGCTGGCGATCCGGTCGAAGGCGCCCCGGTCGCGGAACGGGCCGGTCAGTCCGTACCCGGTCAGGAAGACGAGGACGGCACGCGGGTTGAGGGCGCGCAGCGCATCGGGTCCCAGGCCCCACTTCTCCAGCGTGGGCGGACGGTAGTTGGTGACCACGACGTCGAAGTGCGGGACGAGGTCGCGCAGGAGCGCCTGGCCGCGCTCGGTGCGAAGGTCGATGGTGACCGACTTCTTGTTGCGCCCTTCCTGCACCCACTGCAGCGAGCGCTTGCCGGGGGCGTCCTGTCCGGCGCCGCCCCGGGTGAAGTCGCCGCGGCCCGGCTCTTCGACCTTGACCACGTCGGCACCGAAGTCGCCCAGGAAGGTAGCGGTGACCGGGGCGGCCAGTACGGTCGAGACGTCGAGTACGCGTATTCCAGCCAGGGGTGGCTGTGTGTCGGTCATGCATCCACCTAATCAACGGTTCGTTAACAACGGAACGTTAAGATGGGACGGTACGTCGCCACCGAGCACCCGACAACGGGTTACTGATGAGTAGTTTTTGGGAGTGTCATGCCGGACCAACCAGCCGCAGCACCCGCCAAGCGCCGCCGGCGCACCCGCCAGGAGACCGAGGCCGACCTGCTGGACGCCGCGCTGCGCATGCTCGAACGCGACGGCGCGCTGGCCGGCATCACCCTGCGCGAGGTCGCCAAGGAAGCCGGAGTCAACCACGGCCAGATCTACCAGTACTTCGGAGACCGCCAGACCCTGCTGCGGGCCGCCATCACCCGGCTCATCGACACCAAGGTCCTCGGCGCGCAGAGCCACTGGGACAAACCGTTCACCGAACGCCGCCGCGCCATGCTCCAGTACGCCCTCGAGCAACCTCAGCTCATGCGCCTGGAGGCCCTGCTGGCCCTCGACGGCGACCCGGAACTCTCCCTGTTCCCGGAACTGAACCGCACGCAGAAGTCCCTGGAGCGGGACCGACGCGAGGGCGAACTCCCCGAGGACGCAGACGGGTTGGTCATGCACGCCATGACCGCGGCGACCTACCTCGGCTACTGCATCTTCCGCGAGACAATCGCCCGCGACCTCGGCCTGGAGGCGGAAGAACTCGACGAGCGGGCCTCCGCGGTCTACGACCTCATGCTCGACGGCCTCACGGCCGACCACCGAGGGCACAAGCGCCCCACCGCATGAAAAGGGGCTGCCGACGGCGTGCCGCGTGCGGCCACGAGAGTGCGTCGACTGAGGCCCGCCCTCGCGAAGCAGTACGTCTTCCACGAACAGCGGGCGCGGGCGGGGTGCGACCTCTCTCCACTGTGGCCGGGTCGGCGCGGACTGGGTGGTACGGAGCCGGGCTTCGGTCTGACCGTCGAAACGAGCGAGGCCGCCGACGAGCGCACCTTCGGCGAAGTCGACATCGCGGTGGGGCGACGTGAGACCGAGGGCCTGGCGGGCGGGGGCACCACATTGACACTCCGGCCGCCGCCGTCCCGACGCTGATGCCGCGTCAGCCCAGCGCGCGATCGAGATTGAAGGCCGCGCTGATCAGCGAGAGGTGCGTGAAGGCCTGAGGGAAGTTGCCCTGCTGCTCTCCGGTCGGGCCGATCTCCTCCGCGAACAGACCGAGATGGTTGGCATAGGTGAGCATCTTCTCGAAGGCGAGCCTGGCCTCCTCCAGCCGGCCCGCGCGGGCCAGCGCCTCCACGTACCAGAAGGAGCAGATCGAGAAGGTCCCCTCGGGGCCGTGCAGGCCGTCCGGGCTGGTGGCCGGGTCGTAGCGGTACACCAGCGAGTCGGAGACCAGATCCGTGGTCAGGGCGTCCAGAGTGGAGAGCCACTTGGGGTCCGTGGGCGCGATGAACTTGGCCATCGGCATCATCAGCAGCGAGGCGTCCAGCACATGGCCGTCCAGCCCCTGGACGAACGCCCCTCGCTCGGCCGACCAGCCGCGCCGCATGATCTGCCGGTAGATCGCATCCCGGGACTTCCGCCAGCGGGTCAGGTCCGCCGGCAGACCGCGCCGGTTCGCCATGCGTATCGCACGCTCCAACGCCACCCAGCACATCAGCCGCGAGTACACGAAGTTCCGCCGCCCCGCCCTGGTCTCCCACACCCCCTCGTCGGGCTGGTCCCAGTGCTCGCACAACCAGTCCACCACGGCACCGACCTCGTCCCAGTGGTCGCTGCTGATCGGCTGCCCCCACTTGTCATAGAGGTAGATCGAGTCGATCAGCGCACCGTAGATGTCCAGCTGGAGCTGGCCGGTGGCTGCGTTGCCCACCCGGACCGGCGCCGAGCCGAGGTATCCCTCCAGGTGCGGAAGCTCGTATTCGGGCAGCTCGGTGCGCCCGTCGATGCCGTACATGATCTGCAACGGGCCGCCCTCCCCCGTGCCCCGCAGGATGCCCCGCTCGGAGATGAACCCCATGAACGCCTCGGCCTCCGAGGTGAACCCCAAGCGCAGCATCGCGTAGACACAGAAGGCGGCGTCACGGACCCAAACATAGCGGTAGTCCCAGTTGCGCTCGCCACCGATCTGCTCGGGCAGGCTGGTGGTCGGAGCGGCGACGATCGCTCCGGTCGGCGCGTAGGTGAGCAGCTTCAGCACCAGCGCCGAGCGGTTCACCGTTTCCCGCCACCGCCCGTGGTAGCGCGAACGGGACAGCCAGCTGCGCCAGAACCGGACCGTCGCCTCGGCCTGCTCCTGCGCCTCGGCGCGCGGGCACGACCGGGTCGGGACGTCGTCACCGATGTGGTCGAGGGCGAACACGTTGGACTCGCCCTCAAGAAGCTTGAAGTGCGACCACACATCCAGGCCGTCGGTTTCCAGGGGTGCGGTAGCAGTCAGCGCGAGCGTCAGGGACGGGGAGCGGAACACCGCCGTGTGCCCTTCGACGTGAGTGGTGTGCGCTTCGGTGCCGTAACCGAAGCGGGGGGCGATCCGCGCCTTGAACGGGAGCGTTCCGCGCACGCAGACCACCCGCCGGATGAGCCGGTGCCGGGCCGCCTCGCGCGACTCGTCGACCACGGGCATGAAGTCCTGGATCTCCGCCACCCCGTCCGCGGCGAAGAACCGCGTGATCAGCACGTTCGTGTCGGGGAAGTAGAACTGCCTGGTGCGGGTCGGAACCTCGGCGGCCAGCTCGAAGGACCCGCCCCGGTCGGCGTCGAGGATGGACGCGAAGACGCTGGGCGCGTCGAAGCGTGGACAGCAGTACCAGTCGATGGTGCCGTTCGTGCCGACCAGGGCAGTCGTACGAAGATCGCCGATCAGGCCGTGCTGGGAGATCGGGATGTACTGGCTGCCGTCCGCCTGCTCGAAACCAGTCGCGTCGAACGCCATACCGGCCTCCCTGTTGCTGCGGCTCAAGCCTGGGGATAAAACCGTACTTTTCATGCTAGACCGCTAGTGGGGTGGGGGTCTGACGGAGCCCGCGCGGAGCCGTGCGGACAGGACTCGGCGGGCGGTTCGGAGGCTCGCCTGTGCGCCTCAGGGGTGCGGCTGCCTTCGCAGAGCGGTCGGACCCCCGTACGTCGACGACCGGTATTGCAGGGCTGCTCCCCTTCGCGAACGTCGGGCATACGCCCCTTGCCCAGCGGTCATCGAGGCCCTGCCGGGACGCCGTTGTGCCGGCGGGGCTTCGCAGGGCGCCGCTTCGGTTCTACAAACTCAGGGTGATCGCGGCGGCGATGCCGCCCAGGCCGAGGGCGAAAGCGGCCTCTTTCCAGCCGCCGTTGCCCCAGGGGAAGGGCCGGTCGGCGGCCAGCCTGCCCGGCCCGATGGCGGCGACGGCCAGTGCGACGACGGAGATGCAGACGCTGTATTCCACGCCTCCGTTCGCTGCCCACAGGCCGTGGGCGCCGGTGACGTTGACCATGGCGTTGATCATGACGCCGATCAGGGCGGCGGCCGCCAGCGGTGTCAGCAGGCCGAGGGCCAGACCGAGGCCACCGAGCAGCTCGGACAGGCCTCCGATCACGGCAAAGAGCTTTCCCGGGTGGTAGCCCAGGGCCGCGAACCCCTTGCCCGTCTCCGTCAGGCCCTGGCCTCCGAAGAGTCCGAAGACTTTCTGGGCCCCGTGTCCGGCCATCAGCAGGCCGAAGGTCAGCCTGATGAGCAGCAGACCGAAGTCGGCGGCGGTCACCGTGGGCGCTGCGGTGGAAGCGGGCTGCGCCGCTTGTGCCGTGGAAGAGTCAGAAGGTTTCAGAACGTGTTTGGGCAACATGGCAATGCTCCGATTGGAACGCCGGAACGGGCGTTTCCCCCAGCTCGACGGCACGTCGAGCACCGATGCCGGGTGTGCCCCGCATGAGATCGTGGGCGATTCCCTGCCCATTCGGTCCCTTTCTCTGCGGGCAGAGCTGTGCATCGGGTCGGTGGCCCGCGGGGGCGGGCGGCCGGTGCCGTGTCAGCGATTCGGGGACATTTGCTCATCACGATCGGTGTCGTTCGGACACAGCCGTACGCAGCATTCGCCGGGCTCGGGGGTCAGGACGGCCTTGACTCCGTTGACCTCAAGGCCGGTGAGGCAGCCGCTGAGGAAGGCTTGGTTCATGCCGCACACCAGGTCGGGGGCCTTCGCGGCCAGTGGGTGGAACGGGCAGTTGCGCAGCCGGAGCCGGGTGGGGGCTTCCCGGACGGGTTCGTAGCCGTACGCCTCCAGCAGCCCCTCGCAGACGGTCAGCCCGCGCTCGGGACCCAGGCGTCCTGGGCGTGTCTCCTGCCGTGCGGCTGCGCCCAGCTGCCGGCCGCGCTGCTCCGCGGTCCGCATGGCCGCCTGGGCGGCGTTCTCGTCGGCCTTCTCCGTCAGAACGGCGTCCAGGAGGAGGTCCGCCAGTAGTTCGGGGCGTCGCTCGGGGATGCTCACGGTGATCTGCGCGTCGGTGGGCTCGTACACCTTCGGCCGCCTGCCGACCTTGCGGATCCCGCTGGGCGTCTCGTAGTGGGCGCGCAGCAGGCCGGCGTCGACGAGCTTGTCGAGGTGGAAGGCGGCGAGCTTGCGGGAGATGCCGACGCTCGCCGCGGCCTCGTCGCGGGTGACGGCGTGGCCGGCACGTCGGATGAAAGTGAACATGCGCCGCCGTGAGTCCTCGTTCAGGACACTGACGGAGTCGATGGCACCGCCGGTCGCGTCGGCCGACGCTATCTGATCGGTAGCCACAAGACCACGATAACCCCCATTCGCGTAGGTTCAAGTGTTCTTTTTGTCCTAATGTGCTGCGTATCTTGATGAGTTCCCTCAATAGGCCCAAGAGTTATTGGTGAAACCAGTCAACGCCACGGCTGTCGGCGGGCAGGAGGCGTAGCCGCCACGCTCTGCCCCTCCGGACGAGTCACCAGGCCTACCAGTCCCGCCACTCAGCGACGCGTCACCGCTCTCCTCAGCCGCGTCCAGCAGCGGCCTCAGGTGGTTGATGGCCGGCTTCTGGGCGCCCTGCCAGATGCGCCCGGTGTGCCCGGTGTCGCACCACAGATTGACCTGCCACCAGCGGGTATCCCTTGCGCGCCGCGACGTGCAAGGAGCGCAGGGCCAGCAGCAGGAATCCGATGTCGTCGAGGTAGACGGGGTCCGGCAGCAGGTCGACCGGTGACACCGTGTAGATCACGGCGGCCCAGACCAGCGCCTTGTTGCCGAGCGGGATTCCCGCATCCAGGAGCAGCCTTCTCGCCCGGATCACCCGCACCAGGAGCACTACGGCGATGACCATGGTGAGCAGCACGACGGCTGCGGCGAGGAGGAGCCAGGCTTTGGTGTCCATGCCTCATCGTCTACCCGCTGAGCGGGCGCGCCACAGGGCGCCGAAAGCCTTCTCCTGGGTGCGGGGAGGGGGCGGGATGCGGAGATGCTGGATGGGGGACGCGGTCAGAGCGCTGAGCGGCGCAGCGCGAGGAGCGCCTGGTCGTCCTGGGGCCGGCCGCCCGTGTGGCGCCGTACGTCGTGGATCAGCACTTCGAGGACCTGCGCCGGTGTGGAGTGCTCGCCGGACCGGGCGCGGTGCCGGAGCAGAACGGGCAGGCGCGTCGCGGCGTCGTAGAAGGTGCCTTCGGCGTCCCGGGACTCCGTGATGCCGTCCGTGTAGCACAGGAGTGTCGCGCCGGGCGGGAAAGGAAACGTGTCGACCGGAGCGGACCAATTGCCCAGCATTCCCATCCCCAGCGGAGGCATGTCCTGAGAGGGTTCGAGGACGGTGGCCGAGCCCTGTGCGTCGAGGAGCAGGGGCGGCGGGTGGCCCCGGTTGACGATGCGTACGGCGCTGAGGTCCTCGGGGAACTCCGCGATCAGGGCGGTGGTGAATCCCTCCTCCTGTTCGAGGCCGCCGCGCCGCCCGCCCTCACGCAGCAGTGCCTGCTCCAGCGAGCGCACAAGCTGTGCGAGGTCCTGGGCCTCGTCCGCGGCGTACCTGAACGCGCCGAGGTCGGCGCAGACAGCGCTCACGGCGCCCAGGCCCTTGCCTCGTACGTCACCGACGAGGACGCGTGTGCCGTACGGGGTGTCCTGTACGACGTACAGATCGCCGCCGATCATGGCCTCGTCCTCGGCGGGCACGTACCGGGCTGCGATGTGCAGGTCGCCGATGCGCGCCGGTGGTCGGGGCAGCACGGCGCGCTGGGCGACGGCCGCGACGTGCTGAGCACGCCGGGTACGGACGTGCTGCGTCTTCAGTGTGCGGTTGATGAAGATGGCCAGCAGGGTCACGGCCAGCAGGGTGAACTGGTTCGCCAGACCGCGGTGCCAGCCGAAGGTGCCGTCCACCCGGGCCAGTCCCGCGTGGACGGCCATCGACGCGAGGCCCACCCAGATGATGCCGGGCAGCGTCAGGAGCGAGGCGGCGGCGACGGGCGCCGCCATGATGAGCGGGGCCGATGTCACCTCGGTCGGGGTCACCAGATCGATCACCACGGCCAGCACGATCACGCCGGCGGGAATCCACTGGGCCTTGTTCTGCTGCACCACTCCCCCACGCTGGCGGCAGTCGGCGTCCGCCGCATCCCGGGCGGACGCGCCGCAGAGCTCCTGTGACGGGAAGGCCGGGATGCGCGGCGGCCGCGCGGACGGCGTCGAGCCGGATGCGGTGATGAACCACCGCATCCGGCTCGACGCCGCTGTCGACCCTGCCTTCAGGGCTCTCCCGGACCGCCCGGTCACCGCTCTCGAGTGCGGAAACGCGCAGCAGGTTCCGGGACGGACGCCCCGTCATCGGGTGCGGCGATGATCGAGCGGCGCCACCCGCCCGTTCGGGGACGTGCCGGAAGGCCAGGTGTGGGGTGATCGAGCGGCACCACCCAACCCGTTCGAGGACGTGCCGGATGTCGGCCGCGCCGCGAACGTCGCACTCGCCGCCGCTCAAGAACGCCCGGATCCGAGGAGGAGGCCACAGCGGGCTGCATTCGTCGTAAGCCATACCTCGCCGTTGCGTCAGGGGCGCATCCGTCAGCGTTGCTCTGCTCCGGCCGCAGCGGCAAGTACGCCCAAGATCACCAGGACGACCACGACGAGCAGGAGCACGAGGGCCACGGAGGCGGGCGTGGGGTAGTTCCACAGGAGGACGGCGAGACCCCCGGCCCCGATGACGACGCCAGTGGTCAGGGCACGGTGCGTCCGTAGCCACTGACCGACGGCACCCAGCTTCAAACCCTTCCGGGCGAGCGCTCGCCCGGCGGCGTCGGCACCTCCGGCCATGGCCGAGCGCACGGCGACAGCACCGCGGCCGGGTCCGTACAGGTACGCCGCGATCACGGTGAGCAGGGCGGCGAGGAGCGCGGCGTAGACGGCCTGCTGGAGGAACCTCGTCAGGGTGTCGTAGGCAGCTGCCGCGGCGTCCTGCGACTGGGCTGCGGCAGGCAGCGCGTCGAGACAGATCTGGCGCATGACGGCGAGTGCGACAAGCAGCCCGCACATCATGACGCCGACGCCGATGCCGACGGCCATCAGTCCGACCCGGCGTGAAGGTGCCGCCCAGATGCCCAGAGCGGCGAACACAACCACCGCCACGGGCAACCACGGGCCGACGGCGCCGAGCCAGCGGGCAGCCTCACGAGCCTCACTCAGATGATCGTTCCGCACCAGCACGACCGGCTTGTCGGCCCCGGGAATGCTTTCTGCACCGACAAGGGTCACGCCGAACAGCTGCTTCTGCAGTTCCTCGGTCACGGTGCCGACGTTCAGGGTGAGGGCGTCGCCCCTGACCTCGAGCACTCCGCCTTCTCCGGTGAGCGCGTTCGTCGCGGCGGTGTGCGCCTCGCGGTTGATGCTGTCCCACGCCTTGGCGAAGGCGTCACTCTTCACCACCTTCGCGACCGCGTAGCGCACGCCGGTCCTCAGTCCGCCCTTGAGCTGTTCGTCCGCCGACCTGGCCGCGTCGACAAGGATGCGGGGTGCATGGTGTGCGGCCAGAGTGTCGGCGAGCGTGTCGGTGATCTTGCGGACGTCGATCCTGTCGACCACCTGGTCCGTGACGCGATCGATCACCAGGGCCTGGACGGCAGGGTCTCTGGCGAGTGGTGAGACGGTCTGCTCATAGCGACCGGTGTCGGTGACCTCGGAATTCACCCAGGTCGCGACGACGCTGATGGGCGCCAGCAGAACAGCCAGCGCGAGAAGCAGGGACCCTATGCAGAGGCGCAAGCGACGGTGTCGCATGCCGGCAACACGCCGGAGTCGCTCGTACTCCGCTCGTTCGGCATCGTCCAAAGGGCCGCTCGACTGGTGCCGGCCATGCCCGGCCGGACCGGAGGCGGCGGGCGGGTCCACAACGAACTCCCTCCGCGCACAGTCCTCGGCGCGCCACGGCGGTATGCGTGCCGGGAACCGCGGACCGGCTGGTCCTGTACCTCCATGGTCGTTCATCGGCAACCGACACGCAGCCGCCAGTGGCTGGCGCCCTGGCGCCATGGCCCCCTGGCCCCCTGGCCCCCTGGCGCCCTGGCGCCCTGATCGAGTACATGCGGGAGACGCGGTGTCTGCCGGGGGCGGCCTGGATGCCGGCGTCGGCATCTGCACCGGCATCGGCATCGGCATCGGCGTCGGCGTCGGCGTCGGCGTCGGCGTCGGCGTCGGCGTCGGCGTCGGCGTCGGCGTCGGCGTCGGCGTCGGCGTCGGCGTCGGCGTCGGCGAGAACCTCGTCGATCAGGGCGGGGTACTTCGGGTCGCGGTCGCCTTTCAGGACCCTGATCTTGGCGCCGGCGTCGTCCGGGTCCGGGAAGGCGTACCCATGCGGAGGCGAGGGCCCCTCGCCGCCGGCCGTCGCCATGGAGGTCGCGACCGGAGGCCGCTCGCCCTCGCCTCGCGGCCCCGGCGGCCGCCGACCCGACGGCGCCACCGGCCACCCGTCACCAGCGGGCTCCACCACCTCGCCGAACTCCCCGTCACCGAAGACGAGTTCGCCCTCGCCGTCCGTGGAGAACCTGAGTGCGAGCCGCAGGACCGCTGCCGAGCAGTGGCACGACCTTCAGCCATACAGGCTGCCTGCGGCTGAGTTGCGCTCGCCGAGCAGCGCACGAACGATGGAACACGGACGTCTGGGCAGGGGGGCCACAGCCGCGGCCGGTCCGGCTGCGGGAACAGGGCACATCTGTGTGCTCGTGACACGGGAGTGGACATGACCGAGCTTCCCCCGCCGCTCACCCCCTACCTTGAGCCCGCCGCGAAGGAGTTGTGCGAGGCGACCGATCCGCATCCACGGATCTACGAAGTCCCTCCGGAGAAGGGCCGTGACATCCTCCTCGGCCTGCAGAGCGACCCGAGCGTTCCCCGACCGGAGGTCGACGAGGAGTGGGTCGATGTGGACGCCGGCAAGTGGGGCACGGTGCGTACCCGCATCATCCGGCCCAAGGGATCCACTGGGCCACTGCCGGTGGTGTTCTACATCCACGGGGCGGGCTGGGTCTTCGGCGACGACAAGACCCACGACCGCCTCTTCCGTGAGCTGGCGGTCGGCGCGGGCGCCGCGGGCGTGTTCCCGGTCTACGACCGGGCCCCGGAGGCGAAGTACCCCACCCAGGTCGAGCAGAACTATGCGGTGGGCCAGTGGGTCATGGAGCACGGCGCCGAGCACGGCCTGGACACCTCGCGCGTCGCCGTCGCCGGTGAGTCGGTCGGTGGCTGCATGTCGGCGGTGTTCGCGCTGATGAACAAGGAGCGCGGCGGGATCGACCTCAAGGCTCAGGTCCTGCTCTACCCGGTGGCGAACGCGGACTTCGACACCGCTTCCTACCTGCAGTTCGCGGAGGGCTACTACCTCACCCGCGACGCCATGAAGTGGTTCTGGGACGCCTACACCACCGACCCCGCCCAGCGCGCCGAGCACCACGCCTCGCCGCTGCGGGCGAGCCTCGACCAGCTGAAGGGGCTGCCCACCACTCTGGTCATCACCGACGAGGCCGATGTCCTGCGTGACGAGGGCGAGCAGTACGCCAACAAGCTCCGCGAGGCCGGTGTGGATGTCACCGCCGTCCGCGTCGCGGCCATGGTCCATGACTTCCTCCTCCTGGACAGCCTGCGCGACACCCGTGCCGCCAACGTCGCCCGCACGCTCGCCGTCGACGCGCTGCGGACGGCACTGCACGACAGCTAGCACCACCAACCAGCGCGCACAGGAATGCGCGTACCGGGCCCGCCGAAGCGACCGTGGCACGGCCAGGCCCGGTTCTGTTCCCTCGGCACTATCGGGGTGCCGCACGGCTCCCTCGGCATTACCGGGTGCCGCACGGCGCGGCAGGCTCGCCGAGGCGTCTGCGGAATTGCACCACACCACAGTGTTGACGGTGCACACATTGAGCCGGCGCAAGAAGATCCTGCTGCGCTTCCACGACCTGGCACTCGCCCCAGGACGAGATCCTGGATCTCATGCAGGCGGAGAACGGCAAGACCCGCCGCGACGCGTTCCTCGAAGTCACCGACATTGCGATCACCTCCCGCTACTACGCACGCAACGCCGCCAAGTACCTGGAGCCAAGCGCCTGCGTGGCGCGATCCCAGTGCTCACCCACACCACCGAAATGCACCACCCCGAGGGCGTCGTCGCCATCGTCTCCCCGTGGAACTACCCCCTGAGCATGGCTGCCGGCAACGCCGTCGTCCAAAAGCCCGACACCCAAACCGCACTCAGCGCCCTGCGGGCCCTCAACCTCATGCACGAGGCCGGACTGCCGATCGGAGTGTGGCAGATGGTGATCGGGCGAGGCAGCTCCATCGGCGGCACCCTGATGGACAACGCCGACTTCATGATGTTCACCGACTCCACCGCCAGCCGACGCAAGATCGCCAGCGAAGCCAGCCGGCGCCTCATAGGCGCGTCCCTCGAACTCGGCAGCAAGAACGCAATGATCGTCCTCGACGCCGACATCGACACGACCGCCGAGGGGGCGGTCAACGCCTGCTTCCCCTCGGCCGGTCAACTCTGCGTTTCCATCGCGCGGTTGTACGTGGCCGAGTCCTTCCGGGACCGGTTCGGCGCCCGCGCCGAACAGCTCAAGATCGGTGCCGTCTTCGCCTACAGCATCGACGTCGGCTCCCTCACCACCCCGTCTCAACCGAACACCGTCACCACCCATGTCGACGACGCCATCGCCAAGGGAGCGAGGATCCTCGCCGGCGGAAAGGCACGTCCGGACCTCGGTCCGATGTTCTACGAGCCGACGATCCTCGCCGATGTCACCCCCGACATGACGCTGTACGACGACGAGAACTTTGAACGGGCGGCCCGTCGTCTCGATCTACCGTTGCTGAGGTCGTAGTCAGATCTCAGCAATCCGCGCGTTTACGCACGGATGGTCCTTAACGGTGTCACCACAGCCCGAGCTGGGCAGTGGTGTCCTGTTGAAGGTCTCGCGGTTCCTTCCGCCTGTGGGGCGGTCTTGCACCACCTGCCCGCACCGGGTCAGCCTTGCGGCTGGCCCGGCTGGCGCGGGTCTTCTGGTCGGCTCCACGCGGTTTCGGCACGCTGGGCGTGCCCCGGTCTCCGGCCACTCCGGTACCGGTTGTGCCGGCCGATGCGAGGTCGGCGAGGTTGCGGGCGGCGTTCTCGTCCCGGTCGATGACCAGGCGGCACGCGTCGCAGGAGAACACTCGGACGCGCAGGGGCAGTTTGGCTTTCACTGTCTTGCACGACGAGCAGGTTTTCGAGGACGGGTACCAGCGCGAGGCGACGACCGTGGGGCAGGCGTTGCGCTGGCCTTTGTAGGTGAGCTGACGGCGGATCTCTGCGAATCCGGCATAGGCGATCTTCCGTGCCAGACGGCGGTTGCGAAGCATGCCGGCGACGTTGAGGTCTTCGACCACGACGGTGCCGTACTCGGCACGCACGGCGGTGGTGAGCTTGTGCAGGGCGTCTTCGCGGAGGTTCGCCACGCGGTGGTGCACGCGGTTGCGTTCGGCGTTCGCCTTGACCCATCGTTTCGACGGTTGCCGGCGGACGGTCTGGCCGGTGGCCAGGTCGTGCACGGCCGGCCCCTGGCGGCGCGACACGCGACGGGACAGACGCCGCAGCCGCTTGTGTTCGCCCTCGTAGTGCTTGGGGTTGTCGACGTACCGGATCTGCCCGGCACTGTCGGCCATCACCGCAAGCACCTTCACTCCGAGGTCGATACCGACTGCGACATCAGGACGGGCCACGCGGGTGATCTCCCGCTTGACCTCGGTCTGGAAGGACACGAACCAGCGGCCCCGCTCATGCCGCACCGTCGCGGACAGGATGCGTGCCCTTTGGGCCTGCACGCGGGCCAGAAGCTTGACGGTGGACTCATGGGTGCGGATGGTTCCGAGCACCGGCAGCGTCACGTGCCGGTCGTCGGCCACGCGGATGCTACCGGTGGTGAACCGGCACGCAAGACGGGCCTTGCGCTTGGACTTGAAACGTGGCGTACCCATGCGGGCGCCCCTGCGGCGGCCGTTCTTCGACTTCGCGTAGTTGTCGAACGCGGCAGCCGCGTTGGCCAGACCGGTGCTGTACGCCTCCTTGGAGTTCTCGTGCCACCAGTCGGCATAGCGCGGATCGGTGCGCTTGACCTGGTTGAACTCCCTACGCAGCGCGGGCAGCGACCACGGCCGCCACGGCGTCAGCCCCTCCTCGGTGACCCCGTACGAGGCTTCCGCCTTCCGCTGCCACCACGAGGCCGTCACCCAGCCGACAGCCCAGTTGTACGCAGCCCGAGCAGCCCCGCAGTGCGACCGCAGCGCAGACTCCTGAATCACACTCGGGTCCAGGGCGAAACGGAACGCCTGCACCACAAAACCCGGCTGCGCCTGGAACTTCTTCACCCTGAACACCCCCTCACCAGCCAGTCATTGACTATGCACTACGCATCATGGAACAGACCAACGAATGGACAACCAGCGGTGACTGCGAGCGGCTGGAAATCGCCTGGCGCACCCTCTACAACCTCCACCGCCAAAGCCCGGACCATCCCAAACCTAAGAAGATCGGACGAACCCTTGCCTGCGCGACTTGTACGATTCGGGCAAGATCCGTGCGGTCGGCATCTCGAATGTGAGCTCCGACCAACTACGCGAAGCCCATGGGATCCTCGGCGAGCGACTGGTGTCCGTGCAGAACAACTTCTCGCCGGCTGTCCGCGACGGTGAGCCGCAGTTGCGGCTGTGTGCCGAGCTGGGGATTGCCTTCCTGCCCTACAGTCCCCTGGGCGGCATCTCGCGTGCGGCGGACCTGGGTTCGCCGGACGCCGCCTTCGCACGGGTCGCCGCGGAGCACGGGGTGAGTCCACAACAGGTGTGCATGGCATGGGAGTTGGCCATCTCTCCTGTCGTCGTCCCCATCCCCGGGTCGACGCGTCCGGCGACCATTCGCGACTCGGCCGCAGCGGCCGACCTGAAACTCTCCGAAGCGGAGCTGGCCGAACTCGACGCTGCGCAAGTACCCCGCGGGTGATCTTCGAGTCGGCCTGGGCATGACCCTCGGCCGCTCAGGTCCGGCACCAGCGCGGTCGCGATCCTCGCGTCATGCAGTGTCGTGAGCCCTCGCATGGAGCCGGCTTCTGCGCGGCGCCCACGCTGCTGCCGCGGCCTCCGGCACATCACTCCCGTTCCACACATCACCCTTCCGCCGGCATCACCGGAGTCGGAAGCCAGTGACCGCACGCGCTGGTGCCTGGTGTCCCCAACGAGCCGGGAACACCAGGCACCATCACCTGACAGCGCTACGCGGGCTGATTCACTGCGCGGCGGCGCTCTGCGTCTTGGACAGCCAGGCGCGGTAGCTGCGCAGCGCCCGCCGCTGCTTTCGTTGCTCAGAGATCAGGGCGACGGCCGGGTGTGTGCCGGGCCTGGGGCTGCTGCCGCGGGCGAGGCGGCGCATCTGGTGGCGGACCTTCGCCATGCTGGCGGCCGAGGCGAGGGCCTTGTCGGACCAGGTCACCGGCTCCATCTGGCGGTCGGCCTCGCGGCGGTTCCTCCACAGGTCGGGCAGATCCGGGGTGACGGCGAGGGCGGTGCCCATCCCGATGACCGCGACGCCGCTGTCGAGGACTCGCTCCGCGGTGCTCCGCCGGGTGATGCCGCCTGTGAGCATCAGCGGCAGCGGGCTCGTCTTGACCAGGTCCTTGGCCAGGTCGAGGAAGTAGGCCTCTCGGGCCTGGGTCCGGTCGTCGGCGGGGCGGCCGGTCATCGCCGGGCTCTCGTAGCTGCCGCCCGACAGCTCGACCAGGTCGACACCGAGCGGTGCGAGCATCTCGATGACCTGCCGTGCGTCGTCGGCGTCGAAGCCGCCGCGCTGGAAGTCGGCGGAGTTGAGCTTCACCGCGACGGCGAAGGCCGGGGAGACGGTGGCACGGACGGCGCGGACGATGTCCAGCAGCATGCGGGCCCGGTTCTCCAGCGATCCGCCCCACTGGTCCGTGCGCTTGTTGACCAGGGGGGAGAGGAACTGCGACAGCAGGTAGCCGTGCGCGGCGTGGATCTCGACTCCGTCGAACCCGGCCTGCTCGGCGCGGTGGGCCGTGACGGCGTAGCGGGTGACGGTGTCTTCGATCTGCTTCTGGGTCATGGCGGTGGGGCGGCCGAAGCGGCTGCTGTGCTTGCCCAGGGAGACAGCGACGTCGGACGGGCCCCACACGACGCCGGGCATGTCGGATGCCACTTGGCGGCCGGGGTGGTTGATCTGCATCCAGATCGCGCCGCCGCCGGACTTGCCGGCCTTGGCCCAGTCGGCGAACGGCTTGAGCGGTGCGTGCTCGTCGAGCACGACGCCGCCGGGGCCGGTCAGCGCCTCGGCGTGCACCATGACGTTGCCGGTGATCAGCAGTCCGGTGCCGCCGGCGGCCCAACGCCGGTAGAGCGTGAACAGTCGGTCATCGGGGAGCTGGCCGTCACCGGCCATGTTCTCCTCCATGGCCGCCTTCGCGATCCGGTTGCCCAGTACCTGCCCGGAGGGCAGGGGCAGTGGCGAGAACAGCTCGCTGGTCATGCCGTTTCCCTCTTCCATGTCAATCGCCTACGATGTGTGCACCACTCACATTAGAGCAAGATGTAAGCACCGCAAACATGAGAGAGTGTGACCTGTGCCGCAGTCCAGCACGTATCACCACGGCGATCTGCGCGCCGCCTGCCTGCGTGCCGCGCGGGAGCTGCTCGAGGAGGACGGCAGCGCGGGGCTGTCCCTGCGTGCGGTCGCCCGGCGGGCCGGAGTGTCGGCCACGGCCCCCTACCGCCACTTCGCGGACCGCGACGCGCTCGTGTCCGCGGTCGCCGCGGAGGGTTACCGAGAGCTCGCCGGACAGCTGGCCGCGGCGCACCCCGCCCCCTCCACGCCCGATGATCTGGCCGCGGTCGCGGTTGTCTACGTGCAGTTCGCGCTCGATCACCCGGCCATGTTCCGGGCGATGTTCGCCGAGCCCTGCGATCCGACCAGCGAGGAACGGGTCGCCGCGACCGCCGTCATCTCGGAGTACGTGCACGGGATCGTCCGCGACGCGTTCCCCGGCTCGGACGACGCGGGCGCGCTGCCGACCACGGTGTGGGCTCTCGTCCACGGCCTGGCGTTCCTGCACCTCGACGGCAAGCTCGACACCTCCACCCCGGAGGTGGTCGCCGACCAGGTCCGCGCTGCCGTGCATGCGCTGTTCAGCGTGTCCCCGACGATGTCGCAGACGGCAGCCGCGCCGGCTGAGGAGGCGACGGACTAGCTCAACGGCAGGCGAGTTGATGACGCCGGTCGCCGGCGAACTGGCGTGCTCGTTGAAGGTCAGGAGAGTGCTCCCGATCCACCCGCCAAGAGGGTGACGGAGGCGGTGACGGTCACGCGGTAGGGGCGACGCATCCCCCGTGCGGCAGCGACATCAGGCCCGGCTGCGTCCTGCCTGCCGGTCGCGACCTCGCCTATGGGAACGTCACGCTGCCTACCTACCGCCGGGACCGGACCCCAACTGCACGCGCTCGAGGCTGCGTTGAAGGAAGCAGCCTGGGCGATCGAGGCCCAGCTGCGTCTGCGCCGCACGGACTGATCAACGCCCGTCCTCCTGGTCGCCTTGGCCCCGGCCCTCTTCGAAGACGAGAAGCGGTTTGGCGCCATGAGCGGGTGCTTCGGCGAACGCGATGGCTTCAGCGAAACGTTCGAACGGGAACGGCCGGCCTTGGGGAATGCTCAGCGCCTCATCAACGACGAGACTGCGAACCTCGGACAGCGCGCGCAGCGCATCCGCAGGTGAAGCAGTGCCGAACCAGCGGTTCAGCCAGAAGCCGCGGACCACTTTGGTCTCGTAGATGACCGAGCGTGCGGACAGCGGAATCGTCAGTGCCGCCGGGTCGGTCTGCCGATGGGTGGAGAGCGCGCCGTAGACCACGACCACTCCTCCCGGGGCCAATGCCTGAGACACCTGGGCACCTACGGGTCCCGCGACACAGTCGATGGCTTTGCGCACGCCGGCCGGTCCCGCAATCTCCGTCACACGCTGCACCAGGTCCTCGTCCTCGGTGCAAATGACCTCGTCCCCGCCGAACGCCTTGATCTCCTCCACAGCAGCGCGCCGCCGCACCACATTGATCGTGCGCATACCCAGATGCCTGGCCAGCTGAATGACAAGACGGCCGACGGTAGAGCCCGCCGCCGTCTGCAACAGCCACTCCCCGGGCTGTACGCCGAGTTCACGAGTCACCAGGAGCAGCGCAGTGAACGGGTTGACAGCGAGCTGACAGGCGCTGGAGTCGCTCAGACGATCAGGGACCGGCAGAAGCCTCTGTGAATCGGCAACGAGGAATTCCTGCCAGGTGCCGGACACCCGCGGCCCGGGTACCGCCGGCACAGCGACGACCACCACCCGCTCGCCGATCTCCAGTCCCTCCGTACCCGGACCCAGGGCCTCGATACGGCCCACGCACTCCATGTGACCCCCGACAGTGGGAAACCCGGGGGAGAAACCGTAGCGACCACGCAACACGTGCAGATCGCTGGCGTGAATCGGAGTCGCCTTCACACGGATCAGCGCCTGGCCGGTTTCCGGAGTGGGGACGGGCCGGGATTCCAGCCTAAGGACATCGTTCGGCTCGCCGACCTCTCCGGCCACGAGCGCGCGCATGGATTGCGGCATGAGGGACCTTTTCTCTCAGCACTCGACGGACTCGGCGGCCGTTCTGGGCTGGAACGACGCAGCCGCCGGCGGGTCTCGACGCCATATGTACAGCTCGCCACGCCTCATCGATGGCCAGGTGTCACCCCTCCACTCCCCCAGCTTGCGCCCTTCCCAAGAGCCGGGGGTGGTTGCTGGTACGCCCGCGCCTTTCCCACTTCAGCCCGTGAGAGCCGACGCGGATCCGCTCGCAGCCCGAAGGACTGCGAGCGGCCGCGCCCGACACACTATTTCGACGAATTTCTGACGGGGCACGGGGCGAACGTTGTCTGATGCGGCGCTAGTTCGTCTCTCCCCGGGCCGGCTCAGTAGCCGTAGCCGCCGACTCCGCCCACCACGACAATGGCTACGCCGCCGTAGCCGTTGTTGTAGCCGTAGTACCCGTTGTCGTAGCCGCCGTAGTAGCCGTTGTTGTAGCCGTAGTACCCGTTGTTGTAGCCGTAGCCGTACCAGTCGCAGTCATCCCACCAGCCGCACCCGTTGTTCACGTGGCTGGCCACGAAGGGCGCGTGGGCAGGAGCGGCTGCAGCCGTGCCTGCGGCACCAACTGCGGCGCCACCGGCCAGCATCATGCCGGCAGCGGCTACGGTGAGGGAGCGCTTGATGTGAGGTGCTCGCATGAGTCTCTACCTTTCCTTCCGCCACCGAAGATCGAAGGCGAGTGGCCACATCGCATGCATGGCATACGGTGCGGTTTGCAGAGGTCACAGCTCAGAGCGGGAGCATGCCTCGCCGCTCATCGGTTCCGGTCCGTCCGGAACTTTGCCGCCCAGGGCCTGCCCCGGTTGCGACTCTCACATTTCACGTTAGTTGCACATACCTTCTCCAGCATCTCGAGTAGAAGTCTGCTCATTTTCGCAGGTCAGAGGCCGACGGTCCGGCCCGAGCCATGACGTCCCCCCTGACGCCGTCCCTCTTCGACGGTGACGCCCCGGAGCCCACACCACCCGCATGGAGTATGGGCAGGGAAGTGGCGGGACGAGGCGGTCGGCGGGCCGAAGGCGGGCCAGACGATGCAGAAACTCGGGCAGCGCGGGAGGGGTCCCTTCCCGGGCCGCTGATCCGACACTAGGTGTATGGAGCATGAGCATTGGTGACGCGTGGGACTTGATGAATGACGAAGGCCTTCGGTGGGGTGGAGGTGCCGCAACTCCACCGCGTCGCGGAGGCCCGAGCCTCACACCACGATCGACGTCACTGGGACCGCCAAGGCTTACCCCGATGTCCGTCCCTACGGGCACCACCAGCCCAAGAGCCTCTGTCCGTCAGCCGAGTTGTACTCTGCGCGGGCGAAGGGGAGGGCACCATGGGGGTTGGAAGTCAGAGCACGCCGGTGGCCGAAGCGGACAAAGAGCCCAGCTTGCTGCCAGTGCTCGCGATGTTCATCGTGCTGGCCGCGGCACTGGAACGTTGCCTGTCACTGCTCGACGGGCCGAAGACGTACATACTCTGCGATGACGTTGTCGAACTGTCCGAGAAACTCGGCCAAGAAGCAGACGTGAACCGTTGGCTCCTGCTCGCAGGCCTCGTGGTGTCCGTGACAGCACTGGTCGTCTCGCGTATACGCCGCCCACGGGTTCTTCCTGTACTCACGCTGGCCGCGGTTCTGATCTTGGTGGTTCTGGCGGACGGTTATGCGGCGCGCGCGGATGCCGTCGCCTCGCAGATTTCGACGTCACAGACCTGCGACGAACCCACGAACGTCTACAACACCTCCCGAGGCTGGTTCGACTGGAGTCCGCTCGGCCCGTGATCGACCAGGCTTTGCCCGACCACTCACGCCTCGGAACCACCCGGAGTGCACCAGCGCAGCGGCACGCTCCACCACGCGGTCGACAACGCCGACGTGACCTGCATCTTCCTCCCCCACCGCCGGCATGCCGCTCGACGCCTGGCGACGTGGGCTCAGGGTCAACTTCGACGGCCTCTTGTCCGGCCTCAAGCTCCAGATCCCCGGCCTCCGGTTCCGGATCCATGCAGCCGTGAGTCGAAGGCACCGAGTGATCAGGCGGGGGACTCGCCAGGGCGTTCGATGGCGATCATGGCGGCGTCGTCGTCCAGGTGTCCGCCCACGTGGCGCAGCAGGTCGCGCCGGAGGCGGTCGAGGAAGGCGTCGGGACTCTTCTCGGCCCAGCCGTCGATGCGCTCGGCGAGCGGGTAGAAGGTGCCGGTCGAGTCGCGGGCCTCGGTGACGCCGTCCGTGTACAGCAGCAGCAGGTCTCCCGGCTCGAACGAAAAGCTGTCGACGCGGTAGCGCGGATGCAACAGTTCTCCGAGGCCCAAGGGGGGTGCGGGATTACGGGCGTCCATGGTCGTCGGCCGGCCGTCGCGCAGGACGATCGGCGGCGGGTGACCGCAGGAGATCATCTGAACCCGGCCCCCGCGGTCGGGGATGTCAAGGACGGTGGCGGTGATGAAGGTTTCTCCGTAGCGACTCGCGTCGCCCGGCTCCATCAGGTCCCAGCACACGCTCCGGTCGAGGTAGGACACCAGCTCCCCCAGGCTCGCCTGGCGGTGGGCCGCGCCGCGAAACGCGCCGAGCAGCAGGGCCGCGTCATTGACCGCGGTCAGCCCTTTCCCCCGCACATCGCCGATCATCAGCCGCGTACCGGAGGTCGTACGTGCCGCCGCGAACAGATCCCCGCCGATCTGCGCCTCGGCCTCCGCGGCGAGATAGAGAGAGGCGGCCCGCAGCGGTCCGAGCCGCCTGGGCAGCGAAGGCAGGACCACACGCTGGGCGGTCTCGGACACGTACCGCACCTGTTCCAGCTCTTTCGCCCGGCGGTCCCGCACCACGCAGAAGACGACGAGGCAGATTCCCACCAGGATCAGGGCGATGATCTGTGCCTGGTGGTTGGACGAGAGCAGCGTGTCGGGATCGCGCACCAGCCCGATGACCGTCTGCGCGATCACCGCCAGTGCCGCCATCAGCCCCACCGTCCGGGGACCACCGAACGACGGGGTGATCGCCGGGGCCGCGACGAGCAGCGGCCCCAGATGGATGTCGGGCGGCGCGAGAATGTCGATCACGGACACGGCGACGATCCACGCGACGGGAATGGCGACCAGCGCCCGGCTCGCGCGCTCCGGCCGACGAAGCCCTGCAGATCGCTGCGCCATGTCTCCTCTGTACACCGCGCCCGCCCCGCCCGCATCAGCGGACAAGGACCGCGCGATCACAGCCGGCGACCACCGGCTCTGCCAGTCGATTGCGAAGGCGGACCGACACGCACACGCACGCGCGCCTGAGGACATCGCCATCGACTGCGACGCAGATGAGGACGAGGCCAATCAGCCCCGCGGCGGCTCCAGTGACGTGGTCACCGACCCAGTCGGCGCCCTGCGGCCGTATCGAGGGCTCCTGGCACAGGACGTGCGCCGACGGCCAGCGCTCTCGCACTCTTCCGCACCGCCCACCCGTTCTAGGCTTCGGGGCATGAAGATCACCGTGCGATCAGCAGTCGAGAAGGACCTCTCGGCGCTCCTTGCCCTCTACAGCGAGTTGAACCCCGATGATGCGTCCCTGCCCCAGGAGTCAGCCGATGACATTTGGGCGGGAATCACCAGTCAGCAGGGACGTACCGTTCTGGTCGCCGAGGTTGACGGCACTGTGGTCGGTACGGCGGACTGCCTGGTCCTGCCGAACCTCACCCGAGGTGGTCGGGCCATCCTCTTCGTAGAGAACGTCGTGGTCGCCCGTTCCAGTCAGCGGCTGGGCATCGGACAGCGGCTGATGGAAGCCGCTGTGCATCTGGGCGAAACGGCCGGCTGCTACAAGGTGCAGTTGCTGGCAGCCGACGACGAGTACGTCCACGAGTTCTACAAGTCCTGCCACTTCAAGCCTCTGGCACAAGGCTTCAGACGCTACATCGAGCGATAGGCCGCTGGGGCGCGGTCACGGCGCGGCAGCAGAATGCCGACCGTGCCGTGACCCCCGCTTTATGGCCGATTGATCAGTTTCAGCACCTCGAGTGCTCCACGCCCCCACGCCTCCTCCGGGCCGAGCGAGGTGTCGTCGCGATGTCGTGCCCTCGGATCGTCCTCAAGCCGAGGAGATCAGCGGCTCGGCCTCCTCGGTGTGGCCGAGGAGGGTCAGGCGGGCGATCGCCGCATCGAGGCGGGTGAGGGCGGGGGCGGGGGCGGGGCGTTCCACGTCGCCAAGCTTGACGAGGAGTTCGAGCGGCGGACGCTACCAGACCCGTTGTCGCCCTTGCGGCTCGGCGCCGGCTGGTGGCACCGACGCCTGACCGATCGGTAGCCGACGACAGCGGTCTGCCACGCATTCGGCCCGGGACGCATACACGCCGGTCGAGAGCTGTGCTCGATCACAGCCGGGTGGCCAGCCAGGTGGTCACGGCCGCGATAACGACAAGTCCGGCGTTGAGCGCGATCCGGCGGTCTTCGCCCATCAGGTGAACGGCGATCGCGCCGGTCTGCAGGAGTACGAAACCGATGGCCGCGGCCGTCGCCAACGAGGGAGCGATGCCGGTCAGCTTCGGCAGGATCAGGCCGGTCGCGCCGAGTATTTCGACCGCCCCCAGCGCCCTGAGAGCAGGCAAGGGTATGCGGTCGACCCAGGCCATCATCGGCCGGAGTTGATCACGGCTGCGGATCACCTTCAGCGTGCCTGCGTAGAGGTAGAAGAGCGCGAGCGGTCCCGCGACGATCCAATAGGCGATGTTCATGGTTCCCGTTCATGGGCCACTGGTTCGTGGGGCCCTGTCGATTGGCTCGCTTACCAGAAGGGACCTTGCGAAGGCCCGGTGCGTCGTCCGAGGGAGCCGGAGGCGTGGGCCGCCGCCGACGGCGAAGGGCGGCAGCGCCACGGCCTCGCGGGTCCAAGGGAGGGGGGCCGCGCACACGCTGTGCCGTCTGGCTTCAGGCGGGGTCGGTGGCGGGCTCGGTCGCGTAGCGGCTCATCGCGTCGATGTTGGCCTGTTGCGTCAGCGGCCGGCCGTCGGCGAGCGCCTCCTGGAGTTCTCGGAAGTACTGCACGTACAGGTCAGGGGTGAATGTGCTGAGCATGACGGCGGGTTGGTCGGTCAGGTTGGCGAAGGTGTGCGGGGTTCCGGGCGGAACCATCACGAGCGTGCCCGAGGCGGCGTCGTAGTCCTGGTCCCCGACGGTGAACCGCACGGTGCCGGAGAGGATGTAGAAGCCCTCGTCGTGTCGGGCGTGGCGGTGCTGCGGCGGTCCTTGGGTGTGCGGGGCGAGGACGGACTCGGCGATCGCGAGGCGGTGCCCGGTGTGGCTGCCGTCCTCCAGAACGCGCATGCGCGTGGTGCCGAGAACGATCGTCTCGCCGTCGCCGGGACCCACCACGGACACAGTGGGGTGGGTCTGCGGCTCGCTGCTCTTCGCTTCTTCGGTCATGCTCCCCAGTGCACCGCCCGGCACTGCCGGTGTCCAAGACCCATCCCGCGGCGGCAATACCTCGTGGGTATCGTTGCAGCGTGGAGCTACGGACCTTGCGCTACTTCGTGGCGGTCGCCGAGGAACTCCACTTCGGCAGGGCCGCCACCCGACTGCACATGAGTCAGCCGCCGCTGAGCCGGGCGATCAAGCATCTGGAGGCCGAGGTCGGGTCCCCGCTTTTCGTCCGCTCGCCTACGGGGGTCGCGCTCACTGCGGTGGGCTCGGTGCTGCTCGACGAGGCGCGGGCCCTGCTCGATCATGCCGACCGCGTCCGGGTACGCGTGAGCGCGGCGGCCGGTGTCGCGTCCCTCACCATCGGCATCCTGGGCGACGGCACGGACCCGGGGGTGGCCAGGATGGCCGCCGCCTACCGCCGAAGCCGCCCCGGCATCGACATCCGCATCCGCGAGACCGATCTGACCGACCCGACCTGCGGGCTGCGCGCCGGAACGGTCGACGTCGCGCTGACTCGGGCGCCGTTCGACGAGACGGCCCTGACGGTGCGTGCGCTGCGGACCGATCCGGTCGGCGTGGTCTTGCGCGCCGACGATCCGCTGGCCCGCCGCGACGGGCTGCGGCTGGCCGAGCTGAGCGACCGCCGCTGGTTCCAGTTCCCGCAGGGCACTGACCCCATCTGGCAGTCGTACTGGAACGGTGGCAGGCCGCGTGAGGGCCCGGTGGTGCGCGCCGTCCAGGAATGCCTGCAGGCCGTGCTGTGGAACGGCACGGTCGGCCTGGCCCCGCTCGGACACGACCTGCCGGCGCAACTGGCCGTGGTGCCGCTGGTCGACATGCCGCCGAGCCGGGTGGTGGCGGTGTGGAACGAGGGTGACACCAACCCTTTGATCCGATCCTTCATCGAGATCGCGACAACCGCGTACCGGCGCTGAGTACCGGCAGCCGGTGCTGCGCAGCTCGTGAACCAGTCGAACGTTGCGGCCTCGGAGACCGCCTCTCGAAGTGGTGAACATTTGCTGCCCCTTCTCGGGGTCTGGCTCAACTTCTGTGGAGCAATCATGACGAGTGACTGACTGCCATGGCGTTGGCAAGCTCAGCGATGGGATCGCTGGCGATCTGGTGTCGGGACTGCTGGGTAGGCCAGGTTGAGAACCCGTCGTCTGCCCACCGGGGAACCACATGAAAGTGCAGATGAGGCACAGATTGCTCTGAGCCGGGACCACTCGCACTGAGGATGTTCACACCCGAAGCATTCAATGCCGTCCGCATCGCACCAGAAACACGCTGGACCAGCGCCATGGTCTCTGCGAGGACCTCCGCAGGCGTATCGAAGATGCCCGCGTAGTGGAGTGTCGGAATCACCAGGGAATGCCCTGGTGCGAGCGGATCAAGTGGAGCGAAGGCGGATGCTACGGGCCCGCGAAATATCCAACGAGCAGCGTCTTCGGTGATCAAGCGGCAGAACACACAGGTCATACGGCCCCACGTTGCCAGACCCAAGATGGCGCTCACCGGCCTTTTTCCTGACAGGCTGGGCTCTGGCATCGCGTGGGAGACGCCGCTCCACTAGAAGGTGAACCAGAACCCTTCTCGCGTACAGAGCCCAGGTCGTCTTCGGCGAGGGCACGCACTCCGCCTGGATCCTATGAACTACGTCCGCTCCGTAGTGTGTGGGTCGACGGCACCCGGGATGGGGGAGCTGGGGCAGGTGGCGGGTTACCGCAGGCTCGACGTGCGCCGAACCTCTTGGCGGTGAGTTGGCCGCCTGCTTTACTCCGCGCATGATTTCGGTCTGCTGTAGTGCCTTCCTCGGTGGGGTGATCGGGAGGCTCCTTCTGGCACGGCGAGCGCGGCGAACAGTCACTCAGACCGAAGCAGGCGAAGTGGTCTTTTTCGAGGTCGGGGCCAACCTGCCGGACGAGGGACGCCGGTACAGCCTCGGCCGGGTCCGCGCAGGAGGAAGGTTCCAATGGAAGCCTCGCCGGTCGAGGACGCGCCTGCGTGAACTCCCGCTAGATCTGCGCTATGTCCGCGCCCGCCGAGCGACCGTCCGCGAAATACTGTGGGTTCCGACCAGAGCGCTGGTGATCGAGTGTGAATCGTCTGGGGTGCCTGTACGGCTATGGGCCTACCCGCAACAGGCGGTTCACATTGTGGAGATGATCCGGCGTGCCAGTAAGTCCGAATGCGTCGAGCGCCCCGGTTCCTGAGATCGGCAGCTGACACCAACAGACGACAGCAGCGGCGGGTTCTCCTGCCATCGGAGTTCGGTGTCGACGAATCATTTTGTTCACACGGGACGCATCACGAATCCACTCGCCGCGTATGGGTCGCGTCGCGCCGAGCGCCAGCCGTCGTCCCGCGGGTGCGGAACGGGCATCGAAGCCCGCGAGGATCGAGTCGCGTGCCGCACCGACACGGCGGAAGCTGTACGACAGCCGCAAGCTGTACGACGACCGACCTGGCGTGCCGGGAGCCGGTCCGGCGCTGGGCCAAGGGGCTGGAGGATCATGACCGGGTGGAAAGTGGCGTTCGACGCCGGGCGGCCACAGGGCCGCAATTGTGCGCACGCGCAGGACGCGGAGCCGTACGGGCCGGTGCCGGAGAGTTCCGGCTGCGAGGGCTGCCTCGAGGAAGGCACTGCTTGGGTGCATCTGCGTGCCTGTCTGACCTGCGGGCGCGTGGGGTGCTGCGACAGTTCCCGCAGGAAGCACGCCGCAGCGCATGCCAGGGAGTCCGGGCATGCGCTGGCTCGGTCGATCGAGAGGGGCGAGACGTGGGCGTGGTGTTACGAGGACGAACTGTTCCTCACGCCGGACGGCAACGGGCCGGAAGCTGACAGCTGACCGGCGAAGGCCTGTCATGAGCGATGGCACCGGCCGACAGGCACCTGGGTGGGCAGGCGATCACTGGCCCGCGCCGCAGGACCGCCATGTCGACGGCTCTGCGGCAGCCATCCATCTCCGGCGCAGATAACCGTCTGGGGACGTCGTCCACCGTTCACTGCGCCCGATGACCGCCGCGTTCAGCGTGCCACTGGCGAGTAGGGTCGGCACGGCGCGCACCGAGGGATGCGGCAGGCCCACAGTGGTGGGCGCTTCCCGGTCAGCCTCGACTGGAGGCACACACGGCGACATATCCCGTTTGCCAGGGCAGTCCAAGGCTCATTCCGCATCGCAATACCGAAGGCGCCGTCGAAGCCATCGGCTCCTACCGCTCCGTCTTCGGGGCCACGGGACGGCGCCTCGCTCACGTCCGGAGCGCCAGGCGCTCACCTCCGGCCGCCGCGCCCGCCCCGCGTCAGCGGCACGACGCCTTGTGCCGAAAGTGTCCGCCCATCAGCTCTACGTGTTCCGTGGCCGTGACACGACCGCGGAGGACGGTGACGGTGACCCGTCCGGCCGTCGGTTCCGAGAAGTCGAAGGCGTAGAGGGCACGCCGACCGTCCAGGACCCCTGGCAGTCGGCGGACCGCGAGAGGTCTGCCGTTGCACGTCACAGACCGGACGGTCTCACGGTCCGCGCCGAACACATGGACCTCGGCGAACGTGTACGCACTGAGCAGGGGAACCAGCGTAGGACGGACGGAGAAGGGAGCGTCGCGGCGGTCGGAGAGGCACGACATCGAGGTGAACCCGCCGTCCGTGGCAGCCGAACCCGAGCAGAAGCGCCCGTCAGCGGACTCCCAGACAAACGTGGCAGCGCTCCGGCCGACAGCGGCGGTGAACATCCCGTGCGGGCCCGGAAGGTCTTCGACGGACACTTGGGCCGTGAGGTTGGTTCTGGACGCTTCGACCACCTGTCCCCGGCCGGCTGTAGTGGCCCGCGGCGACGCCGTGCGCGTCGAGGAGGCCCTCGGTGACGGCTTCTGCCTGGGCGGGCCGCCTCCTGCGGTACAGGCCACCGCCGAGAGCAGCGCCGCACCGGCCACGACACATGCGAGAAGCCTGTTCAT
Source organism: Streptomyces sp. NPDC055955 (assembly GCF_042270245.1). NCBI lineage: Bacteria > Bacillati > Actinomycetota > Actinomycetes > Kitasatosporales > Streptomycetaceae > Streptomyces > Streptomyces sp. NPDC055955. The sequence continues at coordinate 15,049 of NZ_JBHJYS010000025.1, read as the reverse complement.
GTTTCCCCCGTCCGCCCATGGCAGTGCCCGGAGAGTAGCGCCGGGGGCCAGTATCTGTCAGCGGTCCGCAGACGCGAGGGCATCATGAGGCGGACGGAGGGGATGTCGGGGGCCTCTAGGACGGAGCAGACCCCCACCAACCACCTCCCCCGAACTTCTCACGTGACAACACCCGCCGACAGGCTGACTGCCTGTAGGCGGGTGTCCCTCACTCTCCCTGTAGGCGGGTGTCCCTCACTCTCCCTGTAGGCGGGTGTCCCTCACTCTCCCTGTAGGCGGGTGTCCCTCACTCTTCGGGGGCGCGCCTGCCGGACCGTCACCGGCGGCGCGCCACCCGCGGCAGCGTGGGTCAGACGAAGGTTCGGCGCAGATGTTCCGTCAGGTGTTCCGGTACGGCTGGGTGGAAGCGTCCGGAGAGGTAGCCGTCCGGGCGGATCAGGATGGCCTCGCCGTCACGGGGCGCATAGGCGTCGCGGAACTCGCCCGCCGCGTCGCGCACCCGTGGCGGGCGCAGGCCGACCGGGCGGGCGTCCTCCGGTACCTCCGCGGCGGTGACCAGATAGGCGTCGAGCAGGCCGTGGGCGGCACGTTGTGCCTCGGCGGCGCAGGCTTCGAGCCGGGCGGCGCCGTCGCCCGATGCGTGTGCCGAGTCCGCGAACAGCAGCAGCACGTGCTTCGGGGTGCGCAGCAGGTCGAACAGCCGTCGCGGGTAGGTGGCGAGATCGCTCAACAGGCCGCGGCAGTCCGGTGCCCTCTCGCCGGGTGCGGGACCGGCCTCGGGTGTGTGGTCCGCCGTCTGCGCTTGGGTCAATGGACTGTCCGGGTAGGTGACCAGCAGCTGGGCCTGGCGCCGCAGCGTCGTCTCGGTGTCGGCGCCGTTGTTGATGGGGCCGGCACCGGCCTTGCGGACGGAACGGGCGTGGCGGACGGTGCGGCCGACCACTTCCTGCGCGACCGGGTGACGTTCGGCGTGATAGCTCTGGAGCACGTCGTCCGTGGCCAGACCGTGGACGGCCAGGGCCAGTTTCCAGGCGAGGTTGTGGGCGTCCTGTACACCGGTGTTCAGACCCTGCCCGCCGATCGGCGGCTGGATGTGCGCGGCGTCCCCGGCGACGAAGACGCGGCCATTGCTGTATCGGTCGACCAGGCGGTGGCTGGTGCGGAAGGCGGACGACCAGCGCAGCGTGGACGCGGTCGTCACCTCCGGGGACAGCCGGTCGAGCACGGCCTGGATCTGGTCGAGGTCCAGTCCCTGACCATCACTCAGGCCCAGGACGGCACCGTCCTGAGTGCTCGAGCCGTCTTGGCCCTCGACTTGGTCGCCGGAGCGCAGCATCGACAGCCAGTACCGCCGAACGCCCGGCATCGGAATGCAGACGAGCATGTCGTCCACCTCGCCGTTCGCGTCCAGCTTCACGGACCGAATGCTGTAACCGGCGGGCAGTTCCCAGTCGACCTCGACGTCGCCGATCATGTACTGCTCGTGGAGGGCGTCGCCCTCAAAGGTCAGCCCGGCCGCCTTGCGGACCAGGCTGTGCGCGCCGTCGCAGCCTACGACGTAGCGGGCGTGCAGACGTTCGATCCGGCCGTCGCCGTGCGCGAGCGTGGCTTCGACCTCGTGCGGGCGCGTCTCCAGCGAGCGGAGCTCGGTCGACCGCTCCACTTCCGTGCCGAATCCCGCAAGGTGCTCGGTGAGCAGCCGCTCGGTCTCGTACTGGGGCAGCGTGGCGAAGGGGTAGGGGACCTCGGGCGGCAACGTGAGCTCGACCCGGGGGCGAGGCTTGCCGTCGATGTAGACCAGCTGCCCCAGGTGTGGCACCGCCTCGTCCAGAGCTTTGCCGACCAGGCCCATGGCGTCCCACACCTCCAGTGTGCGGGGCACGATGCCGATGGCTTTGGCATGGGGCTCCGGGGCGGCCAGCCGATCGACGATGCGGCAGTCCACGCCGTGCCGCCGCAGTTCGGCCGCCGCCGTCAGACCCACTGGGCCCGCGCCCACCACGAGTACGTCGATATCGGCCATGTTCAGGCTCCTTCGTCGTCTGGATTGGTTTCCGAGCCAGTGCGCTTCATCAGATTGCGCTGACGTGAAAGAGTTGACGTTCCCTCGCGGCGCGGAACCGGGGGAATCTATACCCTTCCTTTACCAATGGCCTACCGAGCCAATTGAGATGACTCCGTAATTCCGGGATCGCGGATCGCGTCCGTCCACCGGTGTCCCTGCGTCCGAGGCGCGGCGTGTATGGCGCCATTGACCGTTCACACCGGGTCAGTCCGGCCGAACAGGCCTGCATGCCCCGGCGGGAGCTGGGTGAGGATACGTCGTAGCAGTGCGTCGTCGGCCACATCCGCGACGGTGGTCAGCACCGCGGTGACGGCGCGCCGAGCCTGCCCGACCTCGAGGTCGTCGCGTGCGGCGACCGCTTCGACGAATCCCGACGGCGTGAGAGGTTCGCTGGCAGGTACGACGTCGATGAGCAGCGGGCTGCACGGCAGGGGCAGGAGCTGAGCCAGGTCCGTACGGTCATCGCCCACCAGGTGCGCCCCCAGTACCTCAAGCACGCTCTGCACCACACCGGCCGCCTGCTGCCGTGCCGCGTATCCGCCCCGGTCCTGGACCCGCTCAAGCATCAATTCAACGGTCGTGTCCATAACCGCTCCTTCTCTCAAGTCTCTTTGACTGCGGGAACTCCCGACCCGGCGCCGCGTAGGGTGATTTCCCCAATACCCGGCGTTGAGGCCCATAATCCCTGCTCTCCGCACGGTGTAGTCCAAATGGCTGCCAGGCCGGCCTGAATTCCGCCCCACCTCACCGTCGCTGCTGTGCCGAAATTTGCCGCTCTTCATCCAGAACGCCGTTGTGCTACGGACTGCTGTCACGTTCAAGTCGCGGTTGGGTCTCGTGGCTGCTAAGGAGCGCTAGCATCAGGGCACCGCTGATGTCCGATCGAAAGCGATGCCGAGATGGCTGATGACGCGTACTTGTTCTTGCTCCCCGACGGACATCCGCGGTTGGGGGCGGCTCTTGCCGCCGTAGGCCTTCTGGACTGTGCGGAGACTCCGGCCGTACACGGCTGGCTGCAGGCCCACGACGTGTCAGCGGACTCCGACCAGGTGCGGGTTCTTCCCTCTGAGGCGCACACCCTGATCCCTTCGGACGCAGAGCGCTTGCCGGTTCCGTTGAGCGAGGAAGAGGCGCTGAGGGTCCAGCAGGAGTGCGCGCCCCAGTCCATCACGGACGTAGAGACGGAGCTGCTGGCGTTCCGCGACCTGACGCAGGACTGGCAGGCTCTCGTCCACCGGGCCCTGACTGCCGGCATTCCGGCATCTCGCATCGCTCAACTGACCGGCTTGGATCCGCAGGAAGTCGGCCGACTCAGCGTGTGACGGCAGTACGCAGGAGTGCAGCGATCGGATTTTCTGCGTCCCTGCTGAACAGCAGGTTGAACGGCCCGCAGAGCACCGTCATCGCCACGCCGTGACAGAGGACGGGCAGACCTCGGTCGCTGGCACGCGTCAGTTTGTGTACCGACAGTTCGCCGCAGCGGACAGCGGGCAGGTGTCCAGGCATGAGCCACGTGGATCCCCTGTTGAAGAGGTTGGCCGATCGAGTAGAGAGCGAGGCCCTCACCCTGCCGATCACACTCGTCGTATGCGGCACCACGGTCACCGGAGAGGTGGTACCGCACACCGTCTGGGCCGAGCACATCGCCGAACAACTCGGCGATTCGGCAAGCCGCGCGAGCGCCTTCTCCGCCGATTTCACCTGGGCGACGGAAGTGCCCGAGCAGAACCGCAACTACCTTCATCTGAACGGCGGCAAGGTCGTCAGTGGCGGGGCCGCCTTCCCCGAACACGGCGGACTGTTCCGCATCGGACTCGACGAGGTCAGCGGCTGGTTCCTGGGCGAGATCAAGGTCCACGGCTAGGGAACAGCCCGGTCCACACATCCGGCCCGGCAGGTCAAGACAGCGAGTGGCAGTTGCAGTTGGCCCGAGCCAGGATGCCTCGCGGTCCTGCCGATGACGACGACGTCGGTGTGAAGGATCGTCGGCGGGTACGGGAAGATCTGGACTTGGCTCGACGAACAACGCACGTGCGCACCAAGGCAGTTCGAGTCGGCTTCGCTCGGTGCCGGAGGCGGCAGCGGCAGCGGCAGCCCACGGACCATGGCCGGAGGTACCGGACCCATGGTCTTCGGTGTCTCTCCTGGGCCATCGCCCGCTGTCGCCAGCTCTGACAGACGCGAACGCGCTTACCGGATACACGGGGGGGGCGGCGGGGCGGCGGAATCATCCTGTCGCCCCCGCCGCCCTGTGGGAATTGATGCCTGGTGTCAGCGAAGCCATCGGTCCTGGTCGGCAGGGCGGTACAGGGTGACCGCCTTGGGTATCTTGTCGAGGACCAAGCGCCGGTAGGTGGCGTCCGTGACCTCGCCGTCGTAGGCGAAGTGCGGTTCGCCTTGCAGGACTTCCAGGTCGAGGCGACGTACCTGCGCTGTCGTCAGCACCCGGGAGTTGTGCAGCGTCCCGGTCAGGACGGCGAGGAGCAGCCGTGTGCGGGCCAGCGGCGTACCGGCCTCCACCGCACGGACGTCGAGGAGCCCGTCGTCGAGCTGGGTGCGGTAGGTCGGGGCGAAACCGGCCGGGTGATAGATCCCGTTACCCGCGAAGAGCAGCCATATGCTGCGGGGGCGGCCGTTGATGACCACGGAGAGCGGGGTGCCTGTGGCCAGGACCTTCGCCAGCCCCACGGCCAGAGCGGGCCATTTGCCGATGCGCTTCTCCATGCGTTCCCTGGCATGGACGAGTTCCGAGTACACGCCGATGCTGAACGTGTTGAGGAAGAGCTGCTGTTCTGCACCGCCCGGGAAGACGCCGGCCGGCTCGTCGGGTGAAGCGTTCGGAGCACCCGTCTCGGGGCGCGTGCGGGGGCTCTTGGGTGACGATGCCCGGCCCACGTCGGCGGTGACCGCGTCGCCCGCCTGAATCGCGCGGGCCACGTCTTCCAGTGTCTGATTGCCGAGGTCCACGGCGAAGTGGTTGAACGTGCCGCCAGGGAAGACGGCCAGAGGAACGTGGTGGCGGGCTGCCGTCGCGCTGCCCGCGTTGACGGTGCCGTCCCCGCCGCAAACGCCCAGCGCACCGCCGTCGGCCACGGCGCGCCTCGCTGCCTCGTCGAGCAGCGCGATGAGGTCGTCACCCGGCTCGAACACGGTGATCGCGGCCTCGGGAAGCAGGGTGCGCAGGGTCTCGGCGGTGTCCTGGTTCCAGGAGATACCGGACGACGGATTGACCACCAGATGCAGACCCTTGCCGGCTGCGAGCGCCGGAGCGGGCCTGCGGGGAGGGGCTGCGGCTGCCGCGGCCTCCGGCTTCACGGGCCACCAGCGGCAGGTGAGCAGTGCGGCACCCATGCCCACGATGGCGCCGATAGCCGCGCGGCCTCGGTGGTCGATGCCTGCACGGCCGCGTACGTAGGCCAGTCCTGAGGCGAAGGGCAGCACGGCGAGCCCGTAGCGGGGCGACTCCAGGAGCACCCCGGAGGCGAAAGCGGCGGCCGAAGTCGTCGGACTCGAGGGCAGGGAAACGGTCTTCGGGCGGGGAACCACCCCGGCGAGCGCGTCCAGTGCCGGGCGCGTGCTTCGGGCGGCCGGTTCGGCCAGCGCGCGATCGATGGCCGTGACGATCGCCACGGAGCCGATGCCGCGCAGCGCGGCTCTGCGGGCGTTCCTGCCGCCCGACATACCGAGTACGGTTGCGGCGGCCAGCCACACCGCATCGTGCCCGGCGACGCTGCGCAGCAGGTCTGTCGCCGAACTCCCCCTCACGGAACGACTCCTGGCGAGGGCCCCGGGCAACCGGGGTCCCGTTCCGGGTATCTTCCACAGCCGTCCAGGTCGCTTCATGCGCTCGCTACACCTCTGCACCTAGGGTCCGCTGCGCGCGACCGGACCGGACCGCAGCGCCGCATCACCCTATCGGCGACTGGCTCGACCGTCCGACGAGATGGTTGACGAGATGGTTCAGGTCCATGAAGCCGTACCGGTGCGGTACGCGGATACCGGGCACGTGCTGCCGTTCTTCGCCGGGATCCGCATCACGTCCCGGCTGTGGCTGTGGCTGTGGCTGTGGCTGTGGCTGTCGGCGTGGCTGTGGGCGTTCGTCTTGGAGCGGCGCACGGTGACTTCCGGGCCGGCCCACGGTGCCTCGGTGTATCGGTGGCCTCGCGGAGGCCGGTGCGCCGGTGCGAGGAGCGGCCGCTCCCTCTGAGGGCGACAGAGTTGAGGCGATGTCACAACCGCATCATGCGTTGCATAGATCGTTTAGGCTCTGGGCAGTCTCGGAGCGCACTTGAGTCGTCAACTATCGACTCACTTTGAGCAGTTCGAGTCAGCGGGCGTCGACAACGATCGCCTGTTCGCAGGGGCGGGGGCCTGTAATTCGTCTCAAGAAAGGACGCGCATGCCACAGGACGTCACGTTCGAGCTCCCGTTCAAGACCCCGGTCAGCGAGCACTTGGAGTACGCCCGCGAGCGTCATCTGCGCTGGGTCTGGGACATGGGGCTTGTGCGCAGCCAGGCGGGATTCGAGGAGTACCAGTCCTGGGACCTCCCCCAGGCTGCCGCGCGTACCTACCCGCATGCCTCGCCTGAGGACATGGTCGTCCTGATGAACTGGTTCTCGCTGGCCTTCCTGTTCGACGACCAGTTTGACGCCGGGAGGCCGGATCGCGCAGATCGCATAGCGGAGGTCGCGCGGGAGCTGATCGCCACTCCGCTGCGCCCCGCTGGGACCGCCCCTCGCGTGGTGTGCCCGATCACCGTCGCCTGGTCCGAGGTCTGGTCCCGGCTCTCGGATGGCATGTCCCTGACGTGGAGGACGCGCTTCGCCGCTTCCTGGGGACGTTTCCTGGTGGCACACACCGAGGAGGTAGACCTGGCGGCGCGGGGTCTGGCGGGCAAACTCGGCGTTGAGGAGTACGCGGAGTTCCGGCGCCGTACGGTGGGCATCCACCACAGCATCGACGCCGGGGAGCGCAGCCGTGGCTTCGAGGTGCCGCCGCAGGTGCAGGCCCACCCGCTCATGGTGCGGATGCGCGATCTCGCCGCGGACACCATCGGGTTCATGAATGACATCCACTCCTTCGAACGCGAGCGGCGCCGAGGAGACGGTCACAACCTGATAGCCGTGCTGCACCGCGAACGCGGGTGCAGCTGGGAAGAGGCCGCCGCGGAGGCGTACCGGATGACCACCGACTGCCTGGACGAGTACCTCGAACTCGAGGCACGTGTACCGCGGATGTGTGACGAACTCGGTCTCACGCCCGAGCAGCGCGACCACGTGCAGATGGGCGTGGAGGCCATCCAGCACTGGATCAACGGCAACTACGAGTGGGCCCTCATCTCGGGCCGGTACACCGCGTCGAAGGAAGGGCCTGCGGCTCTTGCCGAGCTGTCGGGCAAGGGATCGCTGGACGATCTCCTCGCGGTGTGACACACCGCTTCTGCCCGGCTCGAGGATCCCGCCGGGCAGAAGCCCGCACCGAGCACGCTGACCACCGCCGCCCTGGTGCCACCATCGCGGGCATGGACGAGAGCGCCAGGGTTCTGAGGCGGGAGTTCGGGGCGGCGGAGACCGACGTGTGAAGAGTCCTGAATACGTGGTGAGCCTCCCCCGCCCCGGGCGCATTCAATGGCCGCGAGCCGGCTCTTCAGCCGTTGGCCGGGGCCGTTGAGGGGTTGGCGTCCCGGTGGGGCACGTTCACCGTGCGCCGGCGAAAGGGGAGCCACGCTCTGCGTGGCTCCCCCATGTGCTCACGCCCTGGTGGTGTGCGCCGTGAACTCCACGGGCAAGGCGTCCAGGCGTGCCTCCCACGTGGAGGCCGTCGAGGTGAGTTCATCTGCCGGCACGGCCAGGCGCAGGCCCGGCAGCCGGTGCAGGAGGACGTCGACGGCGGTCTCGATGATGGCCTGGCCGATGTTCTGGCCGGGGCACTCGTGCGGGCCGCCGCTGAACGCCAGGTGCGACTGGTTGCCCTGAAGTGCGACGCCGTCGTCGGGACGGATCTCGGGATCGAGATTTCCCGCGGTGAGCCCGAGCACCAGGAGGTCACCCTCCTTGACGTTCTGGCCGCCCAGTTCCAGGTCGGTGGTGGCGAAGCGTCCAGGCAGGACGGCCAGCGGCGGCGTGTTCCACATGACCTCCTCGACGACCGTGGAGACGCTGAGCTGTCCGCTCACGAGGCCGGCGAGGCGGGAGGCTTCGGTGAGGATGAGCTGGAGCACCCGGGCCAGCAGGTTGCTGGTGGTGGTGTGGGCGGTGATCAGCACCAGGCGCAGGTGGCTGAGGATCTCGTCCTCGTCGAGGTTCGCGTGATGTCCGAGGAGCCCTGTCGTGAAGTCGGCGCCGGGCTCGTCACGCTTGCGCGACGCGAGGTCCGCGAGGATCTCCATGATGCGGCCGTCGTGGGCGACGGCGTCTTCGCCCTTGATGAGCTTGGCGCAGGACACGGCGAGGTTGCGTCCCTCGGCCGCGGGGAGCCCGAACAGCCTGGTCAGGACGAGCATCGGCAGGTACTCGGCGTAGTCGCTCACGAGGTCGGCGCTGCCCGCTTCGGCGAAGGCGTCGATCTGCTTGTTGGCGAAGTGCGTGACATGGCGCCGGATGCCGCGCCCGGCGACGGTTTGCAGGCCGTCGGTCACCGCACCGCGCAGCCTGCGGTGGGGCTCGCCGTCCTGCGATACGCAGTCGGGGCGCCAGCCGAGCATCGGGATCAGCGGTGAGGTGGCTTCGATCCGGCCCTCGTTCCAGTCCCGCCAGATCCGCGAGTCGCGGCCGAACTGGCGGGGGTTGTCCAGCACCCGCCGGTTCTCCCGGTATCCGAGGACGAGCCAGGCCGGGATGTCGCCGTCCAGAAGGACCGGCGCCACCGTCCCGTGTTCCTTGCGCAGGCGCGCGTAGATGCCGTGCGGATCGAGCGCGGCCTGCGGCCCGTACAGCCGGGTGGGGTCGCCGCCGTCGCCGTGTGCGACGGGGCATCCGATAGAGGTGTCAGGACGCTGGTCGTTCACCGGGACTCCAACTTGCGACGACAGGGCGTTCCTTGAGGTGACGTATCAGCGCGATGAGGACGTCACGGCTGGATGCGCGATCGCGTGCGTCGCATGCCACGACCGGGGTGTGCGGGGAGATGTCGAGGGCTTCGCGGATCTCTTCGACGGGGTAGCTCTCGGAGTCGGGGAAGACGTTGAGCGCGATGACGAAGGGGACGTCTTGCCGCTCCATCTCCTCGATGGCGCGGAAGCTGGAGTCCAGTCGTCGGGTGTCCACGAGGACCACTGCGCCGAGGGCGCCCTTGAAGAGGCCGTTCCAGAGGAACCAGAACCGCTCCTGGCCGGGCGTGCCGAAGAGGTAGAGGACGAGTTCATCGTTGATTCCGATCTTGCCGAAGTCCAGGCTGACGGTGGTTTCCGTCTTGTCCGCCACGCCGATCAGGTTGTCGACGCCGGCGCTGGCCTGGGTCAGCGTCGCCTCTGTGGTCAGCGGCTTGATGTCGCTGAGCACGCCCACCATGGTGGTTTTGCCGGTGCCGAAGCCGCCGGCGATCATCACCTTCAGCGAGTCGATGCCCCCGGTCTTCTGGCCGGGTTGGTCAAAGCTTTTGGAGTGCACTCAAAACCTCCTCGAGGAGCGCGTGGTTGGGCCCGCTGCCCGCGCTTGACGCCGGGATGGGGTTACGGGCCTCCACACGGCCTGCGTCCAGCAGATCGGCGAGGAACACCGCGACAATGTGGAAGGGCAGGCCGAGGTGGGCGCCGATTTCGGCCACTGCCAGCGGATCGCGGCAGCGCCGGATGATCTCCTCGTGCTCGTGCTGCATGCCGGGTACGGCCGCGGCGCGGGAGACGATGAGGGTGGCGACGTCGAGGCCTGCGGCCGAGCCGTCCGGTCCGCTGCGGCCGCCTGTGAGGACGTAGTAGCGCTCGAGACCGGACGGGTCCGTGGGCGGGCGGGGAGAACTCATCCAGAATTCTCGTCCAGGCGCGGAGTTGTGCCCAGGAGCTCACCCATCCTGCGGGCCAAGTCCCTCATCTGGTGGCCCAAGAGACCTTGGTCGAGGCCTTCCTTGGCCAGCACTCCGAGGTAGGTCTCCACGCCGGCCCTCACCACGAAGAGGTGACCTCCGTCGACCTCGATCATGGCGAGCCGCAGCTGGCCGTTCTTCGGGAATTTCGCGGCCACCGGCTGGGCGAGTGCCTGCAGGCCCGCGACGACGGCCGCGAAACGGTCCACGTCATCGGGGTCCTCGGCACCGTAGGACGTGATGGCCTTGCCATCACTCGATGCCACCAGGGCAAATCGGATCTCCGGGATGCTCTCCGTCAGGTCACGGAGCGCCCAGCTCACGTCGGTTCCCTGTTGAGTCATGTGGACTAGTCGCTCTCTTCTGTGCGGTCGGACTTGCGTCCGGCAGTCTCGCCGCTGCCTGCTGCGTCGTTGTCCGCGGTCGTCTCACCGGGCAGGTCGCTCAGCCCGCCTGCCGTGGCGAAGGCGGCGAGGCCCGCGAAGGACTCCGGCGACGGGACGGCGCCCGCGGCTTCGTCGGGACGCTCGGCGCGCACGGAGGACCGCTCCGGTGCGTCCTGGCGCGGTCCGGTCCCGTTCTGCTCCGGCGCATCACGCCACTTGGCCCTGCGCTTGGGCAGGCCGCCGGGCGTGGTTTCCTGGGCCTTGGCGGTCCGTGCGGAGGCGACCGGGACGGATGCGGTGCTCGGCTCCACGGCGGCGCTCCGGGAGGCGGGCTCGGTGACGGCAGTGGGAAGGGCGCTGAAGTACTTGCCGGGGACCACGACGACCACCGATGTTCCGAGCCAGGGAGAGTCTGCGAGGGTGACCCGGATGCCGTAGCGGCGTGCCAGGATGCCCACCGTGCGCAGGCCCAGGTTCGCACCTTCCGAGATGCCTCCGAGGCCGGGGCCCGCCGCGGTGCCCGCGAGAGCCTGTTCCGCTTCGCGCTTCTTCTCCTCGCTCAGGCCCTTGCCGACGTCCTGGATTTCGATGCCGACGCCGTTGGGGACTTCCCTGCCGGAGACGACCACCGGCTCGGACGGCGGCGAGTAGCGGGCAGCGTTGTCCAGAAGGTGGCCGAAGATCGTCGTGAGGTCGTCCACCAGCCCGCCGTCGACGCCGAGTTCGGGCAGGGCGCCGACCTTGACGCGGCCGAAGTCGTTGATCTGGCCGATGCCGCCGCGCACCACGCGGAGCAGGTTCTGCGGCTCCTGCCACTGCCGTCCGGGACGGACCGAGCCACCGAGCACACTGATGCTGGTGGCGAGCAGTACAGCAGGGCCAAGACGTGCGTCCAAGAACATGAAGGCTTCGCGCAGGGCAGGCAGCCGTCCGTGTTCCGTCTGCAGTTCGTGCAGGCGTCCGCGCAGGCCACCGATGAGGACCTGGAGGCGGCTGCCGATGCTGACAACAGCGTGCTCGGCCGACGTCGCGCGGTCGAGCTCTTCCTCCACGCCGATCAGCGCGGTCCTGAGGACCTTGCGCACCTCGGCCCGCAGCTCGGGCGAGGCGTCCGGCTCTTCGACCTCGGCCAGGACGTCGTCGATGGCGTCACCGGCCCGCAACCGCTCGAGCGCCTGCGGCAGATGTACGCCGGCGAGGCGCGCGATGACGGCCAGCTGCAGGGCTACCTGCTCCTGCCGGCCCTCGACTTCAGCGCTCAGCTTCCCTTCATGGGCCTGTGCGGCTTCAGCCAACTGCGCTTCATAGGCCTGCGCGGCTTCAGCCGACTTCGCTTCATGGGCCTGGGCGGCTTCAGTCAGCTGGCCCTCCAGAGCGGAGCGCTGGCCCGCGAACTCCTCCTTCATGCCCGCCACATACTGCTCCCACTGCTGTTGCTGGAGCTGGGCCTGCCGCCCCTGCTCAGCCTGTGCGGTGGCAACGTCGGCGGTGGCTCGGCGCAGTTTGGCCTGGGCGCGGAGGAGTATTCGTACGCAGGCGCCACTGGCCACGGTGGCCGCGGCGCCGGCAAACGTGGCCGGTATCTGAACCTGGTCGGGGCCCGCAACAGCGGTGGCGACCGTTCCAGCACCGAAAGCCAGAGGCATGAGCCACCAGCCGTTCCAGGCAACGGGTGCCCGCGCCGTCTCCGGGGGCGGAGTGGCATGTTCCATCTGCATCCTTCGCAAGCAACACGATCGGACAGGGGGTGTGTGCGCCGCATACGTCAGGGAACGCAGGGCGAGGCTGGCGAGCGTGTGTCGTCAACTCGCAGCGCCGGAAGGGAGCTTATCGGTTGTCAGATCGAAAGGATCAATTCCCCTACCCGTACCGACGGGTATTCGGTCACGTTCGGACAGGACCGCTCACGTCGACAAATCCCCACACTGACAGCGCAGTTGCCAATGCAGTTCGAAAGCCGAGCGGTCGGAAGTGATCAGACCGGTGGAGTCAGCAGCGATCAACAGGGGCATGCATGCCACGCTCGGCCCTACTCGGAATGATCTTGAGGAGACGTACGCATGAGCCCTCTGTCGGGGTCCCCCACCGCGGCACCCACCGCGCCCGGCCGCTTGCCGCTGATCGGACACGCCCACCAGCTGGCCCGGCGCCCGCTGGACTTCATGGATTCCCTGCGCCGCCAGGGCCGCGTCGTACGGATCCTCCTCGGACCCACTCCCGCCTACGTGGTGACCGACCCCGCCGTCACCCGCACCGTATTGGTCACGGACGTCGACGCCTTCGCCAAGGGCGGGAAAATCATCGACGCCCTGCGGGTCTTCTTCGGCGACGGCCTCGCCACCATCGCCGACGGCGACCTGCACATGAAACACCGACGGCTCATACAGCCGATGTTCAACCGGGCGCACATAGCAACCCGCGGTGACGTCATGATCGACCATGTGCGGACGGCCACCGCCGCCTGGACGCCCGGGGGCGCGCGCGACACCTACGCCGACATGAACGATCTCACCCTCTCGACCTTCCTGGTCGCCCTCTTCGGCTCGGGTCTGCCCACCCATGTCCAGGCCGAGTTCACCGGTCTGATGCCGGCGATCATGCGCGGCACGATCCGGCAGACCATCCTCCCGGGCTGGGTGACACGGCTGCCGTTGCCGGCGAACCGCGCGCACGCCCACCGTGTAGCGCGCCTGCGGGCATTGATCGACCAGGCAATCGACCACCACCGCGCGCAGCTGTCCGCCTCCGGACCGGCCGACGCAGAGGCGCCCGCCGCCTGCCCCGCACATCAGTCGGCGGAAGAGGCCCCCGGGGGCGGGCTGTTCTCCACCCTGCTCACCGCCGATGACCCCGTGACCGGCCCGCTCTCGCATCAGCAGCTCCAGGACGAGGCGATCACCCTGCTGACAGGTGCCATCGAGACCACGGGCACGACCCTGGCATGGACGCTGTACGAGATCAGCAGGAACCCGGACATCGAGAAGCGGCTGCACGCAGAGCTCGAAGCGGCCTGCGGCGACCGGCCGCTCACCCAGCAGGACCTGACCTCCCTCCCCTACATGCGCCGCGTGTTGAAAGAGGCCATGCGCATGTACGGCCCCGCATGGCTGGTCACGCGCACCACCACACGACCGGTCACACTGGACGGCCACCCGATACCCAAGGGCGCGGACGTCGTCTACAGCCCGTACATCCACCAGCACGACCCCGAGGTCTACGGCGACCCGGGTATCTTCGACCCGGACCGCTGGGAACCCGAGCGGGCAAAGGGCGTCGGCCGTTCCTCATTCCTTGCCTTCGGCGACGGGCGCCGCAAGTGCATCGGCGAAGAATTCGCCTGGACAGAACTCCTCATCATCCTCGCCACCGTGCTCCAGAGCTGGCGACTGAACCTCGCCTCGGCTCCCCCGCGCCCGCAGGCCATCGTGACGGTCAAGCCGGACAACCTGTCGATGACGCCACACCCGCGCGCGGCCTAGGCGCTGTTTCTCGGATCTCCTGACATGAGTGGGGGGTTGGAGCCAGGCTGGCGGTATGGGCCGTGGAGATCTGACGAACGCGGAGTGGGATCGGCTGGAGTCGTTCTTACCTCGTGGTGGTACTCGTGGGGGCCGGTGGAGCGATCACCGTCGGGTGATCAACGGGGTCCTCTACCGGGTGAGGACGGGTGTGCAGTGGCGGGACCTGCCGGAGCGGTTCGGGCCGTGGGAGACCGTCTATAAACGGCATCGCCGCTGGTCAGCTGATGGAACGTGGGCGATGTTGCTGTCGAGGGTTCAGGCCGCTGAGGACCACGCGGGTCGGATCGACTGGGATGTGTCGGTGGACTCAACCGCGGTGCGGGCCCACCAACACGCCGCCGGTGCCAGGAAAGCGCCGCCGGCCGCGGTGGTTCAAAAGGGGGCCGCCCAGGGGACGAACCAGGCCGATCCGGTGCTGCGGAAACTGGTCGTTCGGCTGGCGGAGGTGGTCAGATCGGCGAATGCCTGGGCCGCTCCCGCGGAGGATTCACCACCAAAATCCACCTCGCCGCCGAGGGGCGATGCCGGCCCCTCGCCCTCGCCCTGACACCCGGACACTACGGAGACGGCCCCCAGTTCGAGCGTGTGTTGGAGCAGATCTCCGTGCCCCGCACCGGAGTCGGACGACCGCGCACCCGCCCCGACCATGTCTTGGCAGACAAGGCCTACACATCCCGGAGCAACCGCGGCTACCTGCGACGACGCGGAATCCGGCACACCATCCCCGAACGTCTCGACCAGCAACAACACCGCCGCAACCGCGGCTCCCGAGGCGGTCGGCCTACCGGGTTCGACGGCGAGCGCTACAAGAAACGCAACACCGTCGAACGCGCCATCAACCGGTTGAAGGGCTTCCGAGCCGTCGCCACCCGCTACGAGAAACGGGCCTACATCTACCTCGGCACCGTCACACTCGCAGCACTCCTAATCTGGCTCCGCACATGATCCGAGAAACAGTGCCTAGTACTGCAACGGTCTTTGGCGTGACTGGTTGCCAGGGTGGTCGTTGCTCTGGCTATGGGTGGGGTGTTGGGTGATGTGAGGACGTGGGCGTCG
>NZ_JBHJYS010000024.1:97468-190324 GCF_042270245.1 Streptomyces sp. NPDC055955 | reverse complement strand
GCCCTCCACGACGACCGGCCCATCCCCAAGACCGCCACCGACAACTCCGTCGCCGCACGCACCGACTCACCAGTCTCCGCCGACACATAGGCCGTGTTTTAGAACGTGCGGGTGGCTGTCCATATGGTGAGGTCGCCCGCGATCTGGTCGAGACGGGTCTCGGTGGTCACGCGATGCTCGCGGCGAGTGGTGTCGCGGCGGGCGTTCGCGTATCCGTATCGGCCCTCGCTCGGGATGGAGCCGGAGGCGAACCACGCTGGGTCGTCCGGGTAGGGCTGCCGGATGACAACAAACGCAACAAATGCGTTGTCCAAGGCGTTGAGCTCGCCGATCAGCTCGAACAACGCGCCCTCGGACGCGCCCTCGGATGCGTCGTCGACTCTCGGGCGCGTACCCAGGCTGTCCGGCACCGCCCGTCCGGTCGTCCTGCCGGTACGGGCACTTCGCGCTACCGGAGTTGCATGACCTCTTACTGAACACGCAGTAGTCGTGGAGCGCTTGGCGTGCTGCGCCGATATTCGCCTGTCAGTCTCGACGGCCCCAGTCCAGGCGGTCGGCGAGACCGGCGGCGGTGAAGGCGGCTGCCAGTTCGTCATGGCCTTCGGTGAAGTGGGCCCAGCTGTCGTAGTGGACGGGGACCACGCGGCGGGCTCCGAGGAGTCGTGCGGCCTCGGCGGCCTGGGCGCTGCTCAGGACGATCAGCTGGTTGTCGAAGAGCTCGGGGAAGCGGGGGGCGCCGGCGAAGAGGAGGGCGGTGTCCACGGGGGCGTAGCGCCCGGCGATCTCCTTGACCGTGTCGAGGGAGGCGTTGTCACCGCTGACGTAGACGGTCGGCAGACCTTCCCCGGTGAGGATGAAGCCGACGACCTGGCCGGTGACCGGTTCGACCTCCTCGCGCGGGCCGGGGCCGTGGACAGCGGGAACCCCGGTCACGGTGATCGTGCCGCCGTCGGGGCGGTCCAGCTCGACGGACTCCCAGTCGGCCAGCCCCTTGGCCTTGCCCCCGAGGCGCTGTCCGCCGCCGGGGGTGGTGAGGGTGAGCGGGACCTCGGCGAGCAGGGCCCGGCCGGAGGTGTCGAGGTTGTCGGGGTGCTCGTCGTGCGAGAGCAGAACCACGTCGACGGGGCCGAGTTCGGCGGGGGCTCCGCCGGCGGGAGCGGTCTTGGTCAGGAACCGGCCGTCAGGACGGGCGTAGTCGCCCGGGGCATCGAAGGTCGGGTCGGTCAGGAACCGCAGACCGCCGTATTCGAAGAGGGCGGTCGGGCCGCCGAAGACGCGGACCGGGAACGGGGTGGTCGTTACGTCGGGAAGAGAAGACACGAGGCACCTCACGGATGGATGTCGTTTAACCGTGATGCGACGTTAGCCGCTTCTCACGGATACGCGCAACCCTTACCATGAGAGATATGAACGAGACCGTGACCGAACAGCCCGGCCTGTCGCCCGCTCAGGGCGAGGAAGCACATCTCTCCCTCGCCCTCGCCAACAGCTCGATCACGCTGACCGGCGGACACACGGTCGATCTGCTGGGCACCCCCGCGCAGGTGAACCAGTGGCTGACGGAGCGCGGACTCGCCCCGGTCGACGCCGGCGTGCGGGAGGTGTGTGCGACCCAGCTGCGCTCGCTGCGCGAGCAGGTCAGGTCGCTGTTCGCGTCCCGGACCGAGGGTCTGCCCGCTCTCCCCGCGGCGGTCCGGGCCGTCAATGACGCGATGACCCGCGTCCCCATCGCTCCGCTCCTGCAGTGGGACGACAAGACCGGTCCCTATCGCGCCACCCCGCACCCCACCTCCGCGATCGTGGACCACGCCGTCGCCACCCTCGCCGCCGACGCCGCCGACCTGCTCACGGGCCCAGACGCGGACCGCCTCACCGCCTGCGGGTCGGCCCCCTGCAACCGTTACCTGCTCCGCCATGGCCGCCGTCACTGGTGCTCCACCCGCTGCGGCGACCGCGCCCGCGCCGCCCGCGCCTACGCCCGCCGCACGACCACCCCGTAAGGCTGCGGCAAGTTCTCGCATCGTTCGGGTGGTCACCTGGCGGCCGTCCGTCCCGTCGCAGACACCTCTGGGAACCTCGCCCTGAGCGTCCCGGCCGCGACACTGGCGGGGCAGGACGATCCGGAGGCGCACCGTATCCTCGTCCGCCTCAAGACGCGGACCTGCGGCGGCGCTGACGAGTAGAGAAGACATGTATGCGGCGGTGGCCCGGCAGGAAGGGCCGCCGACTTCGGGCACGCCTGGAACTGTTGACCGCGCGGCTGCACGGCATACACCTTGAGCGCCCCTTGTGAAGTCTTGATGGATGAGCATGCGGCGGAGCCCGCGCATAGCTGATCATTAAGCGCCCTGCCCCCCACCTGGGATGGCCGTGTGACGTTGTTCGCTCGGTTGTTGCCATGGGAGTTGGTCCCTGTATGTCTTCCAGGCGTGGTCTTGTGCCTGCCGAAACCTCCTCACTCATCGGGCGGGAGAGCGAACTCCACGCCGTACAGCTGCTTTTGTCCGAGGCGCGGCTGGTTACCCTGACCGGCGCCGGAGGCATCGGGAAGACCAGGATCGCGTTGCGCGCCGCAGCGGAGTGCCAGGGCGAGTTCCCCGACGGTTCCTACTTTGCGGATCTGTCCGCCCTGTCCGACCCGCGGCTGCTCCCTCGTGCCATCGCTGAGGTCTTCGGCCTGTCCGGGCAAAGCAGCGTGGACCCGCTGAACCTGCTGATCTCGCATGTGGGGACGCGCAGGCTCCTGTTGATCATGGATACCTGTGAGCATGTGGTGGATGCGTGTGCGATGTTCGCCGAGGCCCTGCTGCAGGCCGCGCCGCATGTCACGATCGTGGCCACCAGTCGTCGGCCGCTCGATGCCTTTGGCGAGCACACCATGCAGGTGCCCCCGCTGAGCGCCGACAGCGAACACTCCGCAGCCGTCCGCTTGTTCACGGACCGGGCGGCCGCGGTCCAGCACGGACGGCGCTTCGATGATGCCGCTCGAGGCCAGGTTCTTGCGATCTGCCGACTTCTGGACGGCATCCCGTTGGCGATCGAGCTCGCCGCGGCCCGCCTCCGCGCGCTCTCCCTGGAACAGCTGCAGACACGTCTGAGTGACCGCTTCAAGATCCTCACGACGGGCCATCGGACCGCCCTGCCGCGTCACCGTACCCTCGATGCCGCGATCGGCTGGAGCTACGAGCTGTGCTCCCGCAAGGAGCGCCTGATGTGGGATCGGGTGTCCGTGTTCGTGGGATCCTTCGACCTCGCCGCGGCACAGGAGGCCTGCTGCGGAGATGAGTTGGCGGCCCACGAGGCTGCCGATCTCTTGTACGCCCTGATCGAAAAGTCGGTGTTGCTCCGTGTGGACACCGCCGCCGGCGACGGGGAGCGCTACCGATTGCTGGACACGCTGCGCGAGTTCGGCGTCAACCGCCTCAGAACATCAGGTGGGTGGTCGGCCCTGTGCAGACGGCATCAGGAGTACTTCCAAAAGGCTGCCGAATCGTTCTTCACGCACTGCATCTCCGAACATCAGGAGGGCCTCTACCGACGCGCGCTGGAAGACAACGACAACCATCGAGCGGCTCTGGACCGCGCACTTGAGCAGGTGGACGGCGATCCTCTGGACGCGGCCGACTTCGCCTACCACTTGTGGCCCTACTGGCTGTGCTCGGGTCAGGTCTCGGAAGGGCGTCACTGGCTGCGACGGGCGGGGGAGGCGCTCGAGAGGATGTGCAGCGCAGAAGCAGAACGAGCAGTGCAGGTACGCCTCCTTCGGCTCCGGGCCGTGCAGGGGTTCATGGCCACTCTGCAAGGCGACTTCACCGCAGCCCTCGAGCTACTGGTTCCCCTCGATCACCGGGCACTCCCCAGACAGGCCGCGCTCGGTGTCGAGTGCTCTGTACTCGTCGGCTGCTCGCTGGTCTACCTGGGCCCACGCGAGCAGGCCCGGGAACGTCTCACGGCGGCCCGTACCGCCCTCGGCGGTGACGGGAACCAGCTGCTGCTCGGCCTCGTGGACATCCATGAGAGCCTCCTGGCCAGCCTGTGCGGATCCCCCGAAGCGGCGATCGCCCGCGCCGACGCCGGGCTCGAACGCCTCACGCAGATGCCGGGCGAGTGGTCGATCACCAGCCACCTCCACCTGTGCCGCGGCCATGCGCTGCTCCAGAGGGGCGAACCCGCCCGATCGGCCGAAGCGGTCCGCGCGGGCCTCGGGCTCCTCCCGGACACACGGGACACCACCCATGTGGCATACAGCATGGAACTCCTGGCCTGGGCCTCCTGGCATCTGGGCCGGTGCGAGGAGGCCGGCCGGCTGGTCGGTGCGGCCGAACATGCCTGGTCGCTCGCCGAGGGGCGCACGCAGGAAGATGCCGGGGCTATGCACGACCTGAGCGAACTGGTGGTCCAACTGCGCCGCGCACAGGGCGACGAGAAGTTCGAGACTCGGTACGAGCAGGGCAGGGCGTGTTCGGTCACCGAGGCGGTGCAACGAGTGCTGACCGCATCCCCGGGCCCGGCCTCGACCGCTCCCTAGCGACTCGCGCACTGCCCACTCGCGGTCTGCGCATTCGAGATCGCGGACCTTGCGGGTGTGCCGGAAACGAGCCGCGCGTTGAGGCGGGCCGCGCCCCCTGCGCTGTCGGCTTGGCAGGGCTCCGTGACTGTGAAACGCTCATTTCATGGCATATCTGTCCCGCGTCGGCACATCGATCTTGGACGGTTGAGCCCGGCTGCCTGTCGGAAGTCCCCCGGATCCAGGCTCCCGTTCGGGAGTAAGGAACAGCCATGAGGGCGACTGACCACGCTCACGACCGCGACGACCACAGTGACCCCACCTTGTACCGCACTCCGGCGGATGCCGTCGCCGCGCCCCCGGAGAAGCTCGCCTACGTCGTCGGTTTCGACCCGGCCGCACAGCGCGCGGACGCATTGTTCACCGTCGGCACCGACCCCGAATCCCCCGAATACGGCCGCGTGATCTCCCACGCCGAGCTGCCCGGCCTGGGCAACGAACTGCACCATTTCGGCTGGAACGCCTGCTCGAGCGCGCTGGCCCATCCCGGTCATCACCACGCTGCGCGGCGCTACCTCGTCATCCCGGGACTGCGCTCCTCCCGGCTGCACATCTTCGACACCGGCCCCGATCCCGCCCGCCCGCGCCTGGTCAAGGTGGTCCAGCCCGAGGAGTTGGCCGCCAAGGCCGAATATTCACGTCCACACACACTCCACTGCGGTCCCGACGGGATGTTCCTGTCCTGCCTGGGCGGCGCGGACGGTGCGGACGGGCCCGGCGGCGTCGCGCTGCTGGACCACGAAAGCTTCGACGTGCTGCGCGCCTGGGAGAGCGACCGCGGACCGCAGTGGTTCGCCTACGACCTCTGGTGGCATCTGCGCCAGAACATCGCCGTGACCAGCGAGTGGGGCACCCCCTCGATGTACGAGAACGGCCTCGTCCCCGAACTGCTGCTGGATCGCCGGTACGGCCACTCGCTGCACTTCTGGGAGCTGGACTCCGGTCGGCACCTGCAGCGCGTCGATCTGGGGGACGAGAACCAGATGGTGCTGGAGCTGCGTCCCGCGCACGACCCCGAGGCAACGTGGGGGTTCGCACACACCGTCGTCAACGTCGAGGACCTGTCGGCGTCGGTGTGGCTGTGGAACCGGGAGGGCGAGGACTTCGTGGTCCGCAAGGTGATCACCATCCCCGCCGAGCCCGCGCAGACGGAGGACCTGCCGCCGGCGCTGCAGCCGTTCGGCGCCGTTCCCCCACTGATCACCGACATCGACCTGTCGGTGGACGACCGATGGCTGTACGTATCCACCTGGGGAACCGGCGATCTGCACCAGTACGACGTGAGCGACCCGTTGCATCCGCGGCGGACCGCGACCGTGCGTCTTGGTGGAGTCGTCAGCCGACAGCCGCATCCCGCGGAGCCGGACACCCCACTGACCGGCGGAGCGCAGATGGTCGAGCTCAGCCGCGATGGGCGGCGCGTGTACCTGACGAACTCCTTGTACGGCTCCTGGGACGCGCAGTTGTATCCCGCGGGCATCGACCCGTGGATGGTCAAACTCGATGCCGACACCTCGCACGGCGGGCTCGCCGTCGACAGCCGCTTCTACCCGCACGGCCCGGACTTCCTGGGCCTGAACGTGCACCAGACGCGCCTGCAGGGCGGCGACGCCTCCTCGGATTCGTACTGCTACCGCAGCTGACCGCTGGTGCTCCGCGAGAGCCTGCCGAAGGTCGTGTTGTTGCGGCTCGGCTCGGGCGTCGCTCTGTGCGGAGTGCGTCGAGGATCTGGCGGCACATGTCGGCGCGGCGGCGGTTCGCATCGGGGCACATCCGACGGAGCCGGTTCGCCCGGGTACCGCACACGTAAGCCCGCCACCCTCGGAGGGAGAGGACAGGTCCTCCGTGCTCTACGCAGCAGGCGCGCACACTGTCGACGCAATCGCGTGGCAGCTGCCCTCCACCGGAAGGCTGGTGGCCGTGGCGCTGGTGGCTGTGGCCACTGTGGTGGGCGCCTGGCTGGCACGGCGCGGATCCGGCCGGCCTGCGCTTCTGCCGGCCGCCGCGTCGGGGATATTGCTGATCATCGCGGTTCTCGATCTTCTGCCCGACGCGTGGGACGAGGCCCGTGAGGCCGGCGTGCCGCCGTGGGCGGTGCCGGTCACCGCGCTCGCCTCGTACGGGGTGATGGGTGTCGTGGTCCGTATCGGCTGCCCGTGCAAGCCAGGTCGTGCGAGTGGTGTCGGGGCGGCATCAGCTCTCGCTCTGCACCGCTTCCTGGAGGGGTCGACGCTGGCGCTGACCGCCTCGGTCGCCGTGGTGGCGGCACTCCTCGTGCACGCGGCCGGCGAGGGCCTGGCGCTGGCCGCCCTGCTGGGGGCGCAACCGCAGCGGCGGGTGGCTCCGTGGATCGGGCTGGCCTGCTTGAGCCTGGTCGCGGGAGCCTTCGTGGCGAGCGCTCTGCCCATTCCGGACGGCATCATGCCGCTGCTGCTCGCCTTCGTCGGCGGCGTACTCGCGCAGGCGGCGTGGGTGGCTCTCACACTCGCCCATCAGCAGCGGCCCGCGGAGCGGCGCGTTCTCGGGGTGCCGGCTGCGATGGCGATGACTCTCGCGGCCGTCCTCACCGCGCTCTTCGTCCTCATCGGGACAGCCAACCGCTGAGCGCGCGACGTGTCACACGAGGGCGATGAGGATCGCGGGAACCGGCGGGCACGGCCGCGCGACTCCCTGCCTTCGGCTCGTGAGATGTGCAGACCGGCGTGGAGGCAGAGCACAGGGGCACGCAGACCTGTCCTTCCCGACGTCCTCACTGGATGCAGGCAGCTGCGCGCTGAGGCACCGGCAAGACGGGGCACAGCAGCACGACAGATCACGATGCCGCGGTGTCCTGTGTGCGTGAAGACATCGGGTGGCCGTCGGGCGAAGCGCGGACATCGGTGACCGAGGCTGCGACCTGGGCGGATGGCGTATCGGCACCGGCAGTGCCCGGCCACCTCCGCGAGCAGGGGGCGCGGGGAGCGACGCCCTGCGGCCCGGGGCGGCGGTCTGCCGCGCCCGGTCGCTCCGCGGGAAGAGGGTGTACCGCTGCTGGACGACCATGCCGATGTGGCGCCGCTGGGGCGGCAGGTCCGTGACGTCGCGGTCGCCGATCGGGACGCGGCCCGGCGCGACACGCGACCTGGACCGCCGGCCGTCACGCCGCTCTCCTTCATCCCCGCGATTCCCGCTCTGAACGGCGCCGATTGGTACGGGCTGAAGGGCGCCCAGCCATGGGGTCTGCTCGCCGTGGGCCTGCTCGGCAGCTGATCGCGCGGGACAGGAGCCGATTTTGAGCACTTGTGTCTTTCTTTTCGCACTGCTTGACAGCGCCCTCTCGCCACCAGCAGGATCACTCCCGTGAACCTGTCAGACAGCCAGACAGGTGGACGGATACCGCGGCGCGTCAGCGCCATGGAAGCGGTGCTGACCCACCTGCGCGGCGCCATCGAGCGCCGCGAGTACGCCATCGGCGACAAGCTGCCTTCCGAGGCGGAGCTGTGCCGCACCCTGGAGATCAGCCGGCCTGTGCTGCGGGAGGCCCTGCGGGCCCTGCAGACCATGGGCCTGACTGTCTCCAAGACCGGCAAGGGCACCTTCGTCGTCGCCAACACCGTCGAGGACCCCACCTTCGGCGACTACGCGGCCAGCGACCTGCTCGAAGTGCGGCGCCATGTCGAGATCCCCGTCGCCGGGTACGCGGCGACACGACGTACAGCGGAGAACCTCGACCACCTCGCCCACCTCCTGGACCGGATGGAGCGGGAGACCGACACCACCGCGTGGGTCGCGATGGACACGATCTTCCACATCGCGGTCGCCGAGGCGTCCCAGAACCCGGTCTTCCGCCGGGTCATCGAGGAGATCCGGGACGCGTTGGCCCGCCAGTCGGCCTTCCTGAACGAACTCGGCGGCAGGCGCGAGCAGTCCAACCGCGAGCACCGGGCCATCGTCGAGGCTCTGATCGACGGCAGCGAACACGACGCGGTCGAGGCGATGTCCCATCACCTCGACCGCGTGGAGACCACCCTCACCGACATCGTGCGCTCCGCGCGTACGGACACCCCCACGGAAGGCGGACCCGAGGCGTGAGTGAGCAGTCCCTCCAACAGGAGGCCATATCCGCCGAGAAATCGGCCGCGCACGTCGACGCCGGAGACGCCGGCTACAGCAAGTCGCTGAAGTCCCGGCACGTCAACATGATCGCCATCGGCGGGGCCATCGGCACCGGCCTCTTCCTGGGTGCCGGCGGCCGCCTCGCCGATGCCGGTCCCTCGCTGTTCGTCGCCTACGCGGTCTGCGGCCTCTTCGCCTTCCTGGTCGTCCGCGCGTTGGGCGAACTCGTCCTGTACCGGCCGTCGTCCGGCGCCTTCGTGTCGTACGCCCGTGAGTTCCTCGGCGAGAAGGGCGCGTACATCGCGGGCTGGATGTACTTCCTCAACTGGGCCACCACCGGCATCGCCGACATCACCGCTGTGGCCGTCTACACCCACTACTGGGGCATGTTCTCCGACATCCCGCAGTGGGTGATCGCGCTCATCGCGCTCGCCGTCGTCCTCACCGTCAACCTCATATCGGTGAAGATGTTCGGCGAGCTGGAATTCTGGTTCGCGATCATCAAGGTGAGCGCGCTCGTCGTCTTCATGCTCATCGGAATCTTCCTGCTGGTCACGCAGCATCCGGTCGGAGGTCACGCCCCGGGTCCGTCCCTGATCACCGACAACGGCGGCGTCTTCCCCAACGGTCTGCTGCCGATGCTGCTGATCATCCAGGGCGTCGTCTTCGCCTACGCCTCCGTCGAGCTGGTCGGCGTCGCCGCCGGCGAGACCGAGAACCCCGAGAAGATCATGCCGAAGGCCATCAACTCGATCATGTGGCGCGTCGGTCTCTTCTACGTCGGCTCGGTCGTTCTCCTGTCGATGCTGCTGCCGTGGAGCAAGTACAGCGCGGACCAGAGCCCCTTCGTCACCGTGTTGTCGAGCATCGGCATCCCGGCGGCGGGCGGCGTCATGAACCTCGTCGTCCTCACCGCGGCCATGTCGTCGCTCAATTCGGGCCTGTACTCCACCGGCCGGATCCTGCGGTCCATGGCGGTGTCCGGCTCAGCTCCGAGGTTCACGGGCGTGATGAGCCGCAGCCAGGTCCCCTACGGCGGCATCCTCCTCACCAGCGGCATCTGCGTCCTCGGTGTCGGCCTCAACTTCGTCGTCCCCGCCGACGCGTTCGAGATCGTGTTGAACTTTGCCGCGATCGGCATCCTTGCCACATGGGGCATGATCATGATCTGCCACGTGATGTTCTGGCGGAAGACGCAGAACGGCGAACTGTCCAGGCCGAGTTACCGTCTGCCCGGTTCGCCGTGGACCGAGATCGTGACCATCGGCTTCCTCGTGTCCGTGCTCGTGCTGATGTACGCCGACGGGGGAGCGGGCCGGACGACCGTGCTGTGTCTGCCGGTGATCGTGGCGGCGCTCGTGGCGGGATGGTACGGAGTGCGTCGCCGGGTTGCGGGGATACGCGACGGGGCGGACGCGTGAACGAGGCAGTGATGTGCGGCAGAGCGCCTGCCTCGGCACCCGTGGTCCGCGAGCCCCTCCACGCACCGGTGGCCCATCTCGTACGCGGCGGTGTCATCGAAGGCATCCACTACGGGTCGGTGGTCGTCCTGGCCGCCGACGGGAGGGTGGCACTGCAGATCGGTGACATCGAGGCCGCCTTCTATCCGCGCTCGGCGCTCAAACCCGTACAGGCCGTGGCGATGCTGCGGGCCGGGCTTCCTCTCGACGGCGAACTGCTCTCGCTCACCGCTGCCAGCCACTCCGGCGAGGAACGGCACCTCGCCGGCACCCGGCGCATCCTCGAACTGGCCGGCGTCACCGAGGACCATCTGCGCAATGTGCCCGACCTGCCGTTCGACCCGGTCGTCCGTGATGCCTGGGTGCGCGAGGGGCGCCTGCCCTCCCGGCCGGCCCAGAACTGCTCCGGCAAGCACGCGGCCATGCTCTACACAGCCAAACTCAACGGCTGGTCCCTCGACGACTACCTCGACCCCGGGCACCCGCTCCAGCGGGCCATCGCGGAGACCGTCGAAGACCTCACCGGACAGCACATCTGCCAGGTGACGGTCGACGGCTGCGGCGCACCCCTCTTCTCCGTCTCCCTGCACGGCCTCGCCCGTGCCGCCGCCCGCATCACCACCGCCGCGCCCGGCACCCCCGAGGCACGCGTGGCGGACGCGATGCGCGAGCACGCCGAGATGGCCTCAGGTTCCGGCCGGGACGTCGCCGCGCTGATGCGGGCCGTGCCCGGGCTGCTCACCAAGGACGGCTTCGAGGGCGTACAGCTCGCCGCGCTGCCGGACGGCCGGGCCGCCGCAGTGAAGATCGCCGACGGCGCCGACCGCGCGCGCATCCCCGTGGCCGCGGCCGCCCTGGCCCGGGCCGGGGTCGACCCGGCGGCACTCGCCGAGTTCGCAGGGGAGCCACTGCTCGGCGGTGGCAAGGCGGTCGGCAGTGTCCGGCCGGTCCGCGCGCTCGACCCGCTCACCCCGTAACCGCACGTACACCCTCGTCCGAAAGAGGATCCGCACAGCCATGACCGCCGCAGCCACCACCCGCAGCGAGCACGACCTGCTCGGCGACCGCGACGTCCCCGCCGAGGCGTACTGGGGCATCCACACCCTGCGCGCCACGGAGAACTTCCCCATCACCGGAACGCCGATATCCGCCTACCCGCACCTGATCGACGCCCTCGCCGCGGTCAAGGAGGCCGCCGCGCTCGCCAACGAGGAACTCGGCCTGCTGGAGCCGAGGAAGGCCGCCGCCATCGTCGAGGCGTGCCGCGAGATCCGCGACGGCAAGCTGCACGACCAGTTCGTCGTCGACGTCATCCAGGGAGGCGCCGGCACCTCGACCAACATGAACGCCAACGAGGTGGTCGCCAACCGGGCGTTGGAGCTGCTGGGCCACGAGAAGGGCCAGTACGAGCACCTGCACCCGAACGAGAACGTCAACCTCGGCCAGTCGACCAACGACGTCTACCCGACCGCCGTGAAGATCGCGACGGTGTTCGCGGTGCACGGCCTGCTCGAGGTCATGGCCGTGCTGCAGGACGCCTTCGCCCGCAAGGCCGTCGAGTTCCGGGACGTCCTGAAGATGGGCCGCACGCAGCTCCAGGACGCGGTGCCGATGACGCTCGGGCAGGAGTTCTCGGCATACGCCGTCATGCTCGACGAGGACCGCAGCCGCCTCGCGGAAGCCGTCGAGCTCATCCACGAAATCAATCTGGGCGCCACGGCGATCGGCACCGGCCTCAACGCCCCCACCGGATACGCGGAGTCGGCCCGCCGCCACCTCGCCGAGATCACCGGGCTGCCGCTCGTGACGGCCGCGAACCTCGTCGAAGCCACTCAGGACTGCGGCGCGTTCGTCCAGATGTCCGGCGTGCTCAAGCGCATTGCCGTCAAACTCTCCAAGAGCTGCAACGACCTGCGCCTGCTGTCGTCCGGGCCGCGCGCCGGCCTCGGCGAGATCAACCTGCCTCCGGTGCAGGCCGGTTCGAGCATCATGCCCGGCAAGGTCAACCCGGTGATCCCCGAGGTCGTCAACCAGGTCGCCTTCGAGGTGATCGGCAACGACGTCACCATCACCATGGCGGCCGAGGCCGGACAGCTCCAGCTCAACGCCTTCGAACCGATCATCCTGCACTCCCTCTCCGAGAGCATCACCCACCTGCGGGCCGCCTGCCTCACGCTCGCCCAGCGATGCGTCTCCGGCATCACCGCCAACACCGAGGCGCTCCGCGCGACCGTGGAGAACTCCATCGGCCTCGTGACCGCGCTCAACCCGCACATCGGCTACACCGAGGCCACCAGCATCGCCAAGGAGGCCCTCGCCACCGGCCGGGGTGTGGCCGAACTCGTCCTGGAAAAGGGCCTGTTGCCGGCCCAGGAGCTCGCCGACCTGCTGCGACCCGAGGTCGTGGCGGGCCAAGGACCGGCCCTCGCCTGACCCGCGGATGCGCGCCAGGAGCAACCCGGCGGCACCTGCAGCGATCGATATCCAGATTCCGGCTGGGGGAGCGACGCGCAGGTCGGGTGCGGGGCGGCCTGCTGCAGTTCGTCGTCCGTCGGGTTGACCGTGAGGAACTCGCCGATGTCCGTCGCGGTGGCTCGGTGGTCCTCCGGGGATTTCCGGGCGAGGTGATCGTCAACGGCCTCTGTGTGCGACTGGTGTGTCGCGGAGAGGCCCTGGTGGAAGTAGGACCCCAGGAGGTGGGAGGGCGCCGTGAAGTGCTCACGCCGCTCCCAGGCGGTCTGTGGGCGCCGTGAACGATCGTCGGCCGAAGCTTTCGCGAGGAAGTGACGGAGGCGATGACGGATGCCCCGCAGACAGTCCTGGCTGATGTCGGTGCCCGTTGCTGGCGCTGTCGGTGTCAAGCGCGGTGCAAGCCGGTGAGGCCAGCGCCGTCAGTAGATGATGGACACGATCTGACACGCGGCTTCGGCGAGCCGACGATCTCCTTGTAGACGGGAGCGGGCCAGGGCTTCCGAAGAGTCGACGTTCCGCGTACACAATCGCCAGACGGTTTCTGTGTCCAGCAGCACGGCTGCGGTCGGTCGGCCGCTCGGCGCCTCGGCCAACGACCATCGGTCCGCGGTGGCAGTCGCCGTCCAAGTGCCGCCGGCCGGGCCCTCGGCGACGAACTGGACCTGCGCCCCGACTGGTGCTGACGTGTGCCGGAGTGTGTGGGGCAGGGCCCGCATGAAGGTATCGAGGACCACGCTCAGCGCACGTGGCTCCGGGTCGGTGTTGCGGCCGATGGCGTGGCGGATCTGCTGGCGGTGAGTCCAGTGCTCGGTGAACTCCCGAGCGATGTCCAGCCAGGCCGGCGAGGGATCCACGCCTGCCCACGACACGCCCAGGGCGGCCGCGTCAAGGTCGGCTGTGGCGAATCGCCGGGCGAGCTGAGCGCCTGCTCCGGCCAGGGCATCGATGAGCGAGGCAGGGCTGTCGTCCGCGTGCAGGTCGACCCATTCCTGGTTCGTGCGGTGGACGAACTCCTCGACCGTCTCGCCCTCAGCGAAGCCGTTCCGGTTGTCGTGGCCGAGGCGGCCGTAGTAGTCGCCGAGAAGGTGGGCGGCAACGGCGTGCACCGTCCAGTGCCCGGTTGCCGTCCTGCTCCAGTCGACGGGAGTCAGGCCACGCAGGGTATCGAGCAGCGACCCGTTCTCCGGACCGAACAGTGCACGCGCGTCGATCGGGTCACCCAGCCAAGACGTGCCGGACATGCCGTCGGACTCGGGACTCATGGCCCCAGCCTGTCAGCCAGGAACCCCGGTCGGCCATCGAATACTTCCGCCAGGGAGCGTCCGGTGTCCCTGTGGGTGCCGGGGAGTTGGGCCATGCGGTCATGCAGCGTGTCGGTACTCGTGGTGGGCGCTGCCGAAGCGGTCGTGTCGGCTATGGGGAGGCCGGCGATTCGCTCGGGTTCGAGCGGTTGGGAGCGGGTGGAGCGGAGCGGCGTCCGGAGCGATCGGTGGGTGTGATGCTCGTTGCGATGTGCCTCGTAGGCGCGTCAGGCGTGGCGCGGGTGCTGCTCGTTCCAGATGGGGTGCCGTCGGTCGAGGTGTTCGCGGAGGAGGGACGCGCGGCCGGTCGTGGTGATCCGGAACAGGCAGGTCGCCCGGCAGGCGGGTTTGGCCGGTGTCAGTCGCCTTGAGCGATGAAGTCGGACAGCGCGGCAGCGACGGCGTCGGGCTGTTCGTCCGGGATGAAGTGCCCTGCGTCCGGCACGACGACCCCGGTGGTGTTGCCGGCCCACGGCCTGATGGAAGCTGCCATGTCGGGGATGGAGCCGTGGCTGCCGGAAATCCCGAGAACGGGCACTGTCAGGTGTTGTCGTTCAAGGGCCTCGTGGTTCCTCCGTGCCGATTCAGCGGCGTCTCGGTAGTAGGCCAGGGAAGCGCGGAGTCCGCCGTCAGCGGCGATGGCCGCGGCGTACTGCTCGATGTCGGCGTCGTCGAAGGTGTCGGGGGAGAGGGTCTTGGCCTTCAGGAACCAGCCGACGTATGCGCGTTCGCGGCCTGTGAGCAGTGTCTCGGGCAGGTCGGGCACGAGATGGAAGGCGAAGTGCCAGGTTTTCCACGCCACCTCGGGGTCGGTCGGGATGGTGTCGGGGAGTGTGATGCCCGGGATTCCGGCGTCGAGCAGCGCGACGCCACGCAGTTGGCTCTGGTATTTCAAGGCGAGGGAGAAGGCGACCCACGCGCCGATGTCGTGGGCGGCCAGCCAGTATGTCGAAACCCCGAGCGCGTTCACCGCGGCGTGGACGTGTGCGGCGATCGTGTGTGTGTCGTAACTGCCGTCCGGGCGTTCGGAGTGGCCCTGGCCTGGCAGGTCGATCGCGATGACATGGAATCGGCCGGCCAGGCCGGGCATCACCTTGCGCCATGCCCGCCAGGTCTGCGGGAACCCGGCGAGCAGCACGACGGCCGGGCCGGTCGGCTGACCGCCTTCAACCGCGTGAAGCCGGACGCCGCCCGCGTCGACCCAGCGGTGTGTGAAGCCGTCCAGGTCGTCCAGTGGCAGGTCACGGACTGGGGTGTCGCAGAGGTGGGGGGTGGCTGCGGGGTCGGTCATGGTTTTCCTCCATTGCTGTGGTGCGTGCTGATGCGGTGTGTCGGCCGAGGGTGGGGCCCTAGGACCTGTCGTCACGCGGTTGGCGAGCATGGTGCTCGAGATCCGTGTCCTGACGGCCTGATGCGCGCAGGCCGGCACCGCGATGTCGTCGATCTCCGTGCGGTCTTTCGGGTGAGCGAAGGGGGACCTTCACGCTAGCCATCTTGGATCGATCGGTCAAAGATAGCTCGACCGATCGATCCAAGATGCGGGTAGGCTCACAGCAGGACGTGACAGGGACGTGCGGGAGGAGGTGGACGCCGTGTCCGGCCGAAAGCAGTTCGATACCAGCGCGGCTCTGGACCAGGCCATGCGGGTGTTCTGGCAGCGCGGGTACGCGGACGCCTCACTCGATGCCCTCGGTTCGGCCACCGGCCTCGGCCGCGGCTCCCTCTACGGCGCCTTCGGCAACAAGGACGCCCTGTTCGGCAAGTGCCTCGACCGCTACGCGTCGATCTACGGCGCGCAGTATGAGCAGGCGCTCGCCTCGCACTCCGGTGATCCGGTGCGCGCGGTCGAGGCATTCTTCGACGTCATCCTGGGCCGTATCGCCGACCCGTCGGTCCCCGTGGGGTGCCTCATCGTCCAGTCCGCCGCGCAGTCGATGACGCTGAAGGAGGAGAGCGGCGCGCAGGTGCGTGGCCTGCTCGACATGCAGCGCCAACGGGTGCGCGCGGCCCTGGAGGACTCTTCGGTGGACAGCCGGACGCTCGACGAGCTCGCCACGTTCGTCGTCGCTGTCAACCAATCGCTGGCTGTACTGAGCCGTGCCGGAACCTCCGGCGCCGAGCTGCGCTCCGTGACGCGGCTCGCATGCACCACGGTGGCGGACACGCTCGCCCGGGCAGCTTCCGAGGGCATCGCCTCAAGCTGACGGATGTCGGCTCCGCCAGGACGCGGCCTTCTGCGAGCTGGTCGCGCTGATGGGCTCTCGTATTCGAGCAGGCTGCGTGCAATTATTGCCGCATGACAACTATTGGTGCTCCGAAATGAATGGCGAGTCGGGCGGCCTCGATCGGGGCGGGGTTGAGGTGGTCGCGCTCGCCGGAGAGCTTGATATCGAGACGGCACCCGACGCCCGGGTGACGCTCGGGGCCGCGCTCCGCTCCGGTCGGTCGGTGGTACTGGACCTGTCCGGTGTGACGTTCGCCGACTCGACGGCTCTGAGCCTCCTGCTTTGGGCCAGTCGGGGAGCGGTGTACCTCGCCGGCCCCCTCGCCCCCCAGGTCGAGAGGTTGCTCGAGGTTTCCGGGGTGGATGACTACCTCACGCTCCATCCAAGTGCTGCCGAAGCTCTCGCCGCAGCTGGCGGAGGCGCGGAATAGGCGGAGCGCGTCGGCCTGTCGATGGGTTCGCGGTGGGCGATTCGCGCGACGGCCTCGGTGGCGGCTGGTGGCCGTGGTGGGTGAGCCGTCACGGGGCGAGCTGTCGCGCTGCCCCTGGTTGGGGGCGAGGGCTCTGGGGGGCGTCGCATCCGGAAGGCGAGACCCCCTCGCCGCGCGGCTGGGTGCGTGCGGCGGCCGGTACGTGTCATGCGATCCGTAAGCCGTGGGCGTCCAGGCTCGATGAGGGGCGGGGTTCCCTGAATCCAACACGTGTGTCAATATTTGCCCTAGGGCAACAGTTGTCGACAGCGCGACACGGCCACCATCAGAGGAGTACGGACCACGCCGTACAGGGCGAGACTGACGTCGCCGAACTCGCCGACGGCGCACAACTCAAGCGACAGGTCGGCCCCACCCTGCCGATGGCGCTGTGGCTGGGCGGCAAGGGCCGCATCCGCCGCCGCCAGGTCGGGATGACCGTCACGACCCCGGAGGCGGAAACCCGCCGAAGCAGGCGAAGGTGCGCGCGGGCATCGAGTTGTCCGGCCTCGGTGCCGAGGTGGAATCCGGCGCGCCACCCGCGGACAACGTCACCGACAGGACGGGCGAGGCCCTGGGCGACAAGAACTGAGGCCGTCCCGGCCGCTGCTCGTCACACACGATCTCGAACTCAGGCGCCGTCCCGAGGCCGACAAGCCCGGGCCGGCGGCGAGGCGTGCGAAGTGCCCGTGCGCGCCGCGATGCGCCGACCGGAACATAAAGGAAGGCAGGGTGGCATGACCGCAACATCGATGCACTCTCATGAAGGTGAGACAGGGCAGGCCACGGCGACTCGTGACATCGGCATCGGACATCAGGGCGGTGAACTGCCTTGTCTCGAGGACCTCGGGAAGATCGCGCCCAGAGACGCGCGTGATCTGTCGAAGGTGTTCTTCGGCCGGCTGCAGGAGCTGGAAGAAGGGACCGAGGAGTATCAGTACGCCCGCAACACACTCATCGAGATGAACCTGTCGCTGGTTCACTTTGCGGCCTCACGCTTCCGGAACCGGGGCAGCGGTGACATGGAGGACATCGTTCAGGTCGGCACGATCGGCTTGATCAAGGCGATCGACCGGTTCGACCTGTCCCGCGAGGTTCAGTTCACGTCGTTCGCCGTCCCCTACATCGTCGGGGAGATCAAGCGGTTCTTCCGGGACACCACCTGGGCCGTCCATGTGCCGCGCCGGCTGCAGGAATTGCGCGTCCAGCTGGCCAGGGGCAAGGACGAACTCTCCACCGTGCTGGACCGCGATCCGACCGTCGGGGAACTCGCCGAGCATCTGCGACTCAGTGAGGACGAGATCATCGAAGGGATGATCGCGGCCAACGGCTATACGGCGGGGTCGATCGACATGCCGTGCGATCCCGGCGAACCTCAACTCGAGGGAGCGCGCACGCTCGCGGACGTCCTGGGTGACCCCGACCCTGCCATGGAAACCGTGGAGAACCTGCGCTCGCTGGCCCCACTTCTGGAAGATCTGGACGAGCGCGAGCGCCGCATCATCGAGATGCGCTTCGGTCAAGAGATGACGCAATCGGAGATCGGCGCAGCCATCGGCGTGTCCCAGATGCACGTGTCGCGGATCCTGGCCCGCACCCTGGTGAAGCTCCGCAGTGGCATGCTCGCCTGAGTCTGCCCCTTCGTGAGTCTCGGCAGGATGCGGTGCGGGCCTCGACGGAGGCCCGCACCGCATCTCCTGCCCACGCTCAGGTGGCCGACGTCGTCAGGGGGCGAGGCCGGTCAGCCGAGTGTTGCGCGATGCGGGAATGCTCGCTGTCCGGGCCCGCTGCCCAAGGGCCTGCCGGTTCTGCGTGATGTCCCGGAACTTCCGGCAATTCGGCCTCCATGTCCGTGACGGACTGAGGTGCACACTCCTGTCGGCCCTTCAATGCCTCCTCCTTGCTCATTGCCTTCGATCGGACATCAGCGGTGCACTGATGCCGGCGCTCCTGTACCGCCGCGACGTCGGCCTCGCCCGCGGAGACGGCCGCTGTCGGCTCCGTCGCCGTGTGACGTAGGGCAGGTGACCCGGGTCGAAAGCGGCGGAGCGCTGGACCGGAACATGGGTAGGACGCCTGGCCGGCCGACGGCGGAATCGGCCTGTGGCTCCCACCACTCGGCACTGACCTCCGACGCGGACGCTGACCGGCGGGGGTTCGCCGGCAAGACCCCGTGGCTGACAAAGCTCACACGCGAGTGAGAGAGTGTTGATATGCCCCGAAGCCTTCCGTCCCGCAGCCAGCAGGTGGCCCAAGCCGCGTGCAGTGTGTCGGAACTGCTGGAGGTGCTGTGGGGGCGCGGCCAGGAATCCGCACCCTCAGGGCCTCTCTCGCCCTCGCAGTTCCGGGCGTTGACCGTGATCCAGGAGCAGCAGAAGGTGAATCTTCGGACCCTTGGCGACGCGCTTGGATCACGCCCGTCGGCGGTCAGCCGCCTGTGCGACCGCCTGGAGGCAGCCGGGCTCGTCGAGCGCCTTCCCAGCACCACCAGCCGGCGCGAGGTCGACCTGCGACTGAGCCGTCGCGGATCTGTCGTTCTCGAAGAGTTCCGCACCGCGCGTGCGCGTGAAGTAGAGGCCGTGCTGGAGTCGATGGCGCCGGCTGACCTCGCGACGCTGGCCGAAGGGCTGGAAGTGTTCCGGGCCGCCGCCGCCGCGCACATCGGCCTGCCGGGCGAAGCTGTTTCGGAAGACGGGCCTGCGGCGTCCATCGCTTAGGCGAGGGCGGCTGCACACGGCCGCGTCTCGCACTCCGCCCGCTCCGCGACAGCAGGCTGAACCCCCTTTGCGTAACAGGCGAGGCTCCGGTGTCCTCGCACAGCTCTAGACTGTTGCCATAGGGATACTGTTGCCCCACGGCAATATATTCTCGTGTCGAGGTCTCCCTCGGCGGCGCACGTCGTCGACCGGCGGGAAGGGCCGATTCAGTCATGCAGTTCGTGGTGCCAGTGTGCGTTTGTCTGGAGGCGATGAGGTGTTGGTCTCCGCAGGGGAGCCGGCCGTTCCGGGTGGTCGGGAAGCCGGTGGGGGAGAGGTGGAAGGTGTGAGTGATCGCGGTGGAGCCTGGCTCGAAGCGGCAGAGAACGCCCTGCGTGCGGCACCACCGGAAGCATTGCTTCCGACCGCGCGGAAACTGCTCGCCACCCAGGTGCAAGCCCGCTACGTGACGCTTCTGTTGGCGGACTACGGCCTGACGGAACTGCACCCGGTCACGACACCGACGCATACGACGCACACCATTGCCTTGCGTGACGGCGCACCAGCGGCACGTGCCTTCGTCGCTGGGGCCACCACCCTTGAGGCCGATGTCGCCGGCACGGTCACGCTGCACCTTCCGGTCACCGTGCGAGGCGATCGCCTAGGGGTGCTGTCGGTGAACCTCCCGAAGCCGTCCCTCGGGTTGACGACCGTGATGGAGCTCAGGTCCTTCGCCACGGCGATGGGACATGAACTCGTCATCGCCGACCGGCACACCGACCTCTACCTGAGAGCTCGCCGAAGGCAGCGGCTGACACTGGCGGCGGAGATGCAGTGGCAACTCCTGCCCGGGCGCGGGTTCGTGCGGGACGAGTACACCCTCGGCGCCCACGTGGAACCCGCCTACGCCGTCGGCGGGGACAACTTCGACTGGAGCACCAGCGACGACCATCTGACCATCACGGTCACCAACGGCAGTGGGCACGGCCTCGCGGCCGCACTGCTGACGAATCTCACCGTCAGCGCGCTGCGGAACGCGCGACGCGCAGGGGTCAGTCTCGCCGACCAGGCATGCCTGGCCGACCAGGCCATCTACGGCGAGTACAGCGGCCGCCGCTGCTCTCCGACCCTTCTGCTGCGCTTCAATCTCGCCACCGGGGAGGCCAGCGTGGTGGACGCGGGGTCCCCTCAGCTGTTCCGTCTGCGCAACGGCACGGTGGAGCGCGTGGACCTCGAGGCCCAACTGCCCCTGGGCATGTTCGAAGAGACCGACTACCGCGAACAGCCACTGGGCGTCGCGGTGAACGACCGACTGGTCATCGCCACCAGCGGCCCGCACAGCACGCGGACGCCGGGAGCCGACGGGCCTGGAGAGGATGCGTTGCTTGCGACGATCGTTGCCACCCGCGATGCGTCACCCCACGAAGCAGCCCGCATCCTGGTCGAGCAGCTGATGCGGGTAGCCGATGACGAAGACCTGCCCGGCGACGCCGCTGTCGTCTGTCTGGACTGGCGGGGCAGAGCATGACCGGCGCGCCTCATCCTGCCGGCTCAGGAAAGAGCGCTTCCATCGCGACGGCCGGCCCGTGCGGCCTCGGAGAACGCTTGCACCCCCGCCAGGAACTCACAGCGTGAGGCGGTGGGCATACGGCTCAGGACACCACCGAGCAGTTCGGCACGCCGGGCGAACAGGCCGTCGACGATCTTGTGCCCACGCGAGGTCAGCGCGAGTTCGACCTCCCGACGACTCGTTGTCGATGCTTCGCGGCGCAGCAGACCCGCGGCCTCCAGCCGACCGCACAGTCTGCTCACAGCGGGCGGCGCGGCGCCGACTGCCACCGCCAAAGCGGTCAGGTTGATACCGGGATTGCGACGTGTGACAAGCAATGCGTCCATCTGCTGGGCTGAAAGCCGAGGCGAGAGGTCCCGGGAGGCCCGCCACCACAAAGACACGAGCGTCTCCACGGCTGCGGCCGTTTCCTCGAGCAGGTCGTGCCGGGGATCGCCTGGCCCCTCGCGGTCCATAGGGCTGTCACTCTCCGTGGAAGGGTGTGAACTCATTGCGCGCGATGGGATGCGTAACCCGGATCGCCGCTGGTCTTCTGCCCGCTCTGTTGAAAATATCCCTTGCGCAGCCGTCCGCGCAGATCCGCCGGCGAACGGGCACACATGTCAACGGCGTCGAGCGCCCAGCCGGCGGACCAAGTGACGGAACCGGGACGGCAGTCACCTCAGCACGGGCGCGCTAGAATCAAAAATTGCTGCACGGCGAAATTTGCGGCTCCATGAAGTTCCCGCTCGGCCTTGTCAGGCCGCGCTGTGCGGGCACCGCGGTAACGAAGGACGTTTCACCGCCGGGAGCGTTCTTCCGGGGCAGTGAGCGACCCGAGGGCCGATGTCCCCGGTCCCCATCAATCGCTCAGTATCCCGACTCGTTGACGAAGAAGGCCTCACCGTGACGAATTTCCTGGCTGTGGAGCGGGCTGTACGGACGGCCGCACCACACAACCTCCTCGAAACGGTGCGAGCCGCTCTGGTCCAGCACTATGCAGCCGTCGACGTCGATCTGCTCATGGCCGACTACAGCCTCACCGTGCTCCAGCCCGTGACCGAGCTGCCGTACACCGCCGAGCCCTTGTCGGTGCAGTCCAGTCCGGAAGGTCGTGCGTTCGGAAGTCAGGAACCACTTGGGCGGTTCGTGAGCCGCGAAGGCGTCGTCAACCTGCACCTGCCGGTGACCGTCCGCGGCGACCGCCTCGGCATCCTCTCCGTACGGATCCCGAAGGAGAGATGTACGTCCGACACGGTGGAGGACCTCACCGAAATCGCCGAGCTCCTCGGACATGAGATCGTCGTGGCGGAACGGGACACCGATGTCTACCTCCAGGCCCGGCGGGCCAGCCGCCTCACGCTTGCTGCTGAGATGCAATGGCAGTTGCTGCCGGGACGGGCCTGTTCCCGCAAGGAATACGCGATCGGCGCACAGTTGGAGCCGGCGTACGCCATCCACGGTGACAACTTCGACTGGGCCACAACGTCGGAAACCCTCACCCTCAGCGTGACCAACGGCATGGGCGAAGGGATCCAGGCATCCCTCCTCACCAATCTGGCGGTGAACGCCCTGCGCAATGCCCGGCGGGCCGGCATCGGCATCGCGGATCAGGCCTGCCTGGCCGACCAGGCTCTCTACGCACAGCATCGAGGCACGGAGTATGTCTCGACCCTGTTGCTCTCCTTCGACCTGGCCACAGGGGATGCGGAGGTGGTGGACGCCGGCTCGCCCCAGCTGTGGCGTCAGCGCGACAAGATCGTGGAACGGGTGCCCTTCGAAGCGCAGCTCCCTCTGGGCATGTTCGAAGAGACCGAGTATGTCGCGCAGAAGTTTGATGTCGCGCCGGGCGACCGGTTGGTCTTCGTCAGCGACGGTGTCTATGGCGCTGCCGCCAAGGCGGGAGAGACCTACGGCGCGAAGAAGCTCGCCCGTGCGATCCAGGCCGCCGCGCTTCTCCCTGCAGCTGCGGTACCCCGGGCGATCCTGCAGGAACTCGCGGCGTACCTCGACGCTGATGCCGACGACGATGCCTTGGTCGTGTGCCTCGACTGGTTCGGCCGCGACGTCCGTTCGTAGCCATCCTCGCGGTCGGTCGCGCGGCCCGACGTGCCGGCGACCCGGTGACGGGGCGGAGAGGCAGTGCCTTGTCCGCGGCCCTGTTCAGTGATCCGGCGGAGGGAGAAACCTCCGGTCACGGAGCAGCGTGGGTGCGGCGGATGACCAGAGCCAGGGTGTCGTCGGGGTGCAGCATGACGGTGTGCATCTGTGCGGCCAAGGCGCCGGGCAGTTCGGCGAGTGGGCTCCCGGCGAGCTCGCGCGCCGCCGCGACAAGGCGCAGTTCGCCCTCCACGGGATCTCGTCGGCTCTCGGTGAGGCCGTCGGTGTAGAGGATGAGGACATCGTCAGGGTCGATCTCGGTGTCCAGGAGTTCTTCGCTGCCCGGCAGCGGGAAGCCGATGCCGCGACCGCGCAGGTGGAGGTATTCGGATGTGCCGTCGGTCCGCACCAGCAAGGCGGGCGGGTGGCTGCCGTTGGCCAGTTGTACCTTGCCCGTCCTGGGGTCGATCCGGGCGAGCAGTACCGTGGCCATGAGGTCCGGGTCGAACGGCATGAGGATCTCGTGGGTGCGTTCCAGGATCGACTGCAGCGGGTGGCCTTCGAGGGCCAGAGTTCGTACGGCGTGGGTGACGTTGAGCGCGCTGCGGGTGCTGCGTACGCCATGGCCGAGAGCGTCGACGATGGTGATGTGCAAGGTACCGTCGGGCAGCGCGAACCAGTCGTAGAGGTCGCCACCGGTGGGGGCGTTCGCCTCGGCCGGTGCGTAGTGGACCGCGAGTTCCAGACCGTCGATGTCCATCGGCTGGGGCCGCAGTGCGTCTTCGAGGTCACGCAGCACCTGTCCGTGCGCCCTGCGGAGCTGTTCGTCGCGTTCCTCGAGCTGGACGTAGAGGGCGAGGACACCGCCGTTGGTTTCGGCCAGCTCGTGCTTGAGGCGGCGGTGTTCGGCCGCGAGTACGTCGGCCCGGGCCAGGGCGGCGCGCAGCTCCTCGTTGAGAGCTTGAGCCTCCGCTGGGGTCAACTGCCCGCTGTCGGTACCGGTGTTGGTGTCGAGGTCGGGGTCAGGGCCCTGTGCCTGTGCGCAGGGAAGGGGTACGCGCCAGATGGCGCAGTGCGGGCCCGTCGCCACAGCGGGCAGCGGCAGGTTTGTGATGTCGAGCGGTTGGCAGGCTCGTAGGGCTTCGAGGGTCACCGCCAGTACGGGTGCGTCGCTGTGCGAGCCGGATTCCCGGGCCGTGCTGAGCGCCACGGGGCGGCCGGCGGCCAGTTCGCCGGCGGCCGCGTCGGCGACGGACAGCACGAGGCGGGCCCGGGCCTCCACGGGCAACTGATGGTCTTTGGACAACTGGCGTGCCGCTTCACGGAGTTGGGGCAGAGCGTAGAAGAAGTTCCTGGTCATGAGTCCCTTTGGCAGGGCCTGGCGGCGAGCACGGCGGCGTCGTCCCGGGTGGAGCGGTGATTGTGCGCGACCGCGACGGCGAGCAGCGAAGGAGGCAGTCGCAACAGGAACCGCGAAGGTGAGTGCGTCCATCTGCTGTCGATGCCGTCGCTGTGGAGTACGGCCGTCGCACCCTTGGGCAGGGGGAAGAAGCGGCTTTGCGGGGCGGGGAGGTTCCAGCCGACGACGCCGGGTTGTCCGGTCAGCCGTCGGTGGACCTGGTGGGGGGAGAGGGCGACCACGCGTATGTTGCCGACTCCGCAGTACTCGGCTTGCTCCGACTGGAGGCGTAGAACGCCCACGGCCGCGCCGCGGGTTCGGCGCAGTGAGCGGTGTATGGCGGTGAGCAGGTGCGGGAGCGGGCGGTCGGCGGCGGCGTGGAAGGACCGCAGGGCCGCCTGCGCGGCTTCCGCGGCGTGCGGGCCGTGGCCCAGTCCGTCGATGACGATCGCGGTGCGTGCACCGTCGGTGTCGATGACGGCGCAGGCGTCGCCGCAATGCTGCTCTCGGTCTGCGGGGACGCACACCAGTCCGACCGCTTGCCTCGCTGCCGGTGCCTGCTCCAGGAGGGCCAGCCGTGCGCAGGCGAGGGTGCCCCCTTCGCGATCGGTCCGGATCGTGAAGTCGGTCGCTATGCGAGTCACGGCGCCGAGGCCGGCGCCCATGGTTCCGGTCGTGGTGTAACCGTCGGCGAGGCATCGCTGGAGTTCTGG
The DNA here is from genome assembly GCF_042270245.1 of Streptomyces sp. NPDC055955. Lineage (NCBI taxonomy): Bacteria > Bacillati > Actinomycetota > Actinomycetes > Kitasatosporales > Streptomycetaceae > Streptomyces > Streptomyces sp. NPDC055955. The sequence goes on along the minus strand of NZ_JBHJYS010000024.1, from coordinate 165,278 downwards.
CATACCCGGGCCCCGGTCCGCCGCCAGGATTTCCAGGCCGCCGCCGAGCGGCAGCGGCTGGATGTAGACAGTGCCGCCGCGTGCGTGCTTGTCGAGGTTGCTGGCCAGTTCCGAGGCGATCACCGCTGCCTGGTCCGGCATGGCACCGGGCAAGTGACACTGCTCGGCGAGCGAACGGGCGGTGGAGGCGGCGAGGTGAACGGCGCTGTAGTGGTCGATGGACACCCGCATGGTTCCCGGCATCGGTCGGGATGTCACTGGCGTGCCCAGCGCGTGACGATCACCGTAGTGCCCTGGCCGGGCGCGGAATGCACTTCGAAGTCGTCCACGAGACGGCGTGCGCCGCCGAGGCCATGACCGAGTCCGGTGCCGGTGGTGTAGCCGTCGGTGAGGGCGACGTCCAGGTCCGGGATGCCGGGCCCGTCATCCCGCACGGTCAAGCGGACCCCGCGCATGTCGCCACGGCGCAGGTGCTCGATGGACAGAGCGCCACCGCCACCGTGGATGTAGGCGTTGCGCGCCAGTTCGCTGGCCGCTGTGACCACGCGCGTCTGGTCGACGATGCCGAAACCGCACTTCAGCGTCGCCGCCCGCACCGCGTGCCGGACCGTCAGCAGGTCCTCCTCCGTACGCAGCCTGGTCTGTGTGGGCGGCTCGACGGCAGCGGAGGGTGCAGGGTGTGTGGTCCCATGGTTTTCTGTCGCACCGGGCTTGTCAGCGAGTTGCGTCATGTCGCGCCCCTTCCGGGGGCTGAGGGCCGTGGCGCCATCCGAGTGCGGCCATGCCGCGCTCCGCATCCAGCGCGGTCTCCACCCCGGCGAGTTCGACGCCCAGCTCGACCAGCGTGATGGCCACCGGAGGCCGCATGCCGGCCACGATGACACGTGCGCCCAACAGCCGTGCCATGGTCGTCAGTTCCATCAGCATGCGAGCCACGAAGGAGTCGATGATCTCCAGGCGGGAGATGTCTATGAGCACCCCCCGGATGCACTCCGCCGAGATGCGATCGGTGAGTTCCTGGGTGAAGGCAGCGGCAGCCTTGTCGTCGAGTTCGTTGAGCAGTCCCGTGACCAGCACGTCGCCGAGTCGCAGTATGGGAACGCCTGCCGTCGGCCGATCCGCGGTCAACGCGCTGCCCCGTGGGACTCGGGTGAAGCGTTTCCCGTGAGCTTGATGGCTTCGGACAAGGCGTCGGCGAGAGTCGCTCGCGTAAGAATCTTCGAAAGGTCGATGCCCAGCTGGGCGATGGTCTGGGCGATCGGAGGGCGTATGCCGCTGATGACGCAGTCCGCACCCATCAGACGCACCGCGTTGACGGTCTGCATCAGGTGCTGCGCGACCGCCGTGTCCACCGTCGGCACCCCGGTGATGTCGATGATCGCGACCAGTGCCTCGTGATCCTGGATCGCCTGAAGCAGGTTCTCCATGACCACCTGCGTGCGCGCGGTGTCGAGCGTGCCGATCAGCGGGACGGCGAGCACCTGCTGCCACAGTCGCACGACCGGCGTCGACAGTTCGAGCAGCTGCCGGCTCTGCCTGCGGATGATCTCCTCCCGGCCTTCGACGTACGTGTCGAACGACAGAGCACCCGCCGCATCCAGCAACCGGTTGATCAGCAGCGCGGGGGCAAACAGATCCTCGTCCTTGTGAGAGCTCTGCTGCACCGCCCCGAGCACTGCCTCCTTGAGGGAGAGCACGGCCAGGGAGGCGGCGGTAGGTGTCGTGCCCGCCTGAGCCCGGCGCAGTGAAAAATCACTGACCGCCTGTCGGAGCTCCTCGTGGGAATTCACGATCCTGTCCACCGGGAGCGAACTGTCCATCCCGGCGACCAGCGCGGCAACCAGGGAGTCCGCTTCCTCCCGCAGCTCGTGCTCGGCGATGCCCGCGCCGAGCCCGGGCTGACTCAGCTGGAGTTGCACCCAGCGATCAGCAACCTCGTCGGCCTGGCCATGCAGTGCCGTCGTCACACGCTGCCGAACGACGGCCTCACTGCTACTCACCCGAAAACCCTTCGACGGAGCGGTCCATGGACGGCATGGGCCGCTCGGTGGACTGCCTATGCTGATATCAGGCGACAGCCGCTAGGCAACTGTTTCCATGAGGCAAATATAAGCATGCTGCCCCCTGAGTGGGGAAGTCCTGGCAGTGCGGGTGCGGCACGCATCGCACCTGCGCTGCCGGGACCCGGCCACGGTGGCGGACGAACCTCCACAACCTGCCGGGCGCAACGCTCCGTACCGAGTACCGGGCGTTCGCACCGCGAAGGTGCCTTGCTGGTCGCCTTCCCCGAGGCCGGCGGAATCTCCGGGCCTTGAGGGGGTAGACGTGGCTGCGCACGAGCGCACCTCCCGCACAGCAAGCCGTTTCCGCTGCTCGATCGCCGCATCGAGCCACCGGCAGCGGGATCGTCGTCACGCCACTCGACACACATCAAGGTGGGGTATGTCTCAGACAATCGAAGGTACGGCGCTGGGCGGGCAGGAGGGTCTGACCGCGGAACTCTGCGGGGAGCGTTCCCTGCGGCTGAGGCGCAGACTGGAGCGGCTCATCGGCATCGCGGCCACCGAGGGGAACTCTCTCGTGCCGCTGCGCAACGGCGATGAGATCTTCGAAGCGATGCTCGCCGCCATCAAGGGCGCCGAGCACACCGTGGACATGATGACGTTCGTCTACTGGCGAGGTGACATCGCGCACGAGTTCGCCGATGCGCTTGCCGAGCGCGCCCGTGCCGGAGTGCGGGTGCGGCTCATGCTGGACGGCTTCGGCAGCCGACTCATCGAGAAGGACGAGTTGGACCTCATGGACGAGGCCGGGGTGGACGTGGCCTGGTTCCGCAAGCCGCTCTACCTCTCGCCGCTCAAGCAGAACCACCGCTGCCACCGCAAGGTCCTCGTCGTCGACGAGCGCACCGCGTTCACCGGCGGCGTCGGGATAGCCGAGGAGTGGTGCGGCAACGCCCGCGACGAGAACGAGTGGCGCGACACTCACGTACAGGTCACCGGGCCCGCCGTCGACGGTCTGGCTGCTGCATTCGCCCAGAATTGGGCCGAGTGTCACGACGAACTGTTCGATGAACGCGACCGGTTCGTCCACAGTGAGCACCATGGCGACTCCGTCGTCCAGGTCGTGCGCGGCTCGGCCTCCTTCGGCTGGCAGGACATGCAGACCCTGATCCGGGTCGTTCTGGAGTCCGCCGAGGAGCGCGTCCGCCTCACCACCGCCTACTTCGCCCCCGACGACTACTTCACCGGGCTGCTCTGTGCCGCCGCCCGCCGCGGGGTGGAGGTGGAGATCCTGTTGCCCGGCCCGCACACCGACAAGCGGGTGTGCCAGCTGGCGGGGCAGCGCCACTACGAGGACCTGACCGCCTGCGGCGTGAAGATCTACCAGTACCAGCCGACGATGATGCACACCAAGACCATCACGATCGACAGGATCGCCTCGCTGGTCGGCTCCACCAACTTCAACCGGCGCTCGCTCGACCACGACGAGGAAGTGATGCTCGCCGTCCTGGACCAGGACTTCACTGCAGCCCTGGACGGTCACTTCGACGAGGACCGGGAGAAGAGCGTGCTGATCGAGCACGGCCGGTGGAAGCGTCGTGACCTCGTGCAGAGGGCACGGGAAGCGGCGGTCGGGCCGGTCCGTCGCTTTCTGTGAGTACCGGCGGCCTTCAGAACGCGCACCGGCGTGTTCATTCGCCGCATCTGCCGTACACCGCGGCAGGCGCATCGGACGGTACAAGCCCGCGGTCCTCGTACAGGGCGCCGCCGGCTGCGAGGACTCCGGAGCCGGGCCGTCGCGGTCAAGCAGCAGTCAGAAGCCGACGAACGTGACCGTGTCCTTGTCGCCTCCCCGTCCGTCCAGCGGCGTCCGGATGCCTCACAGATGGGCCAGAACCAGCATTGTCTGCCGTCCGGCGGACAGCCGACGTCCAGCGCGTGCCCTGTCCCCGGCGGACGTACGGCGAGCTCACAGGCGAGGAAGCGCGGAGCCGAGGTGAACGTTCGACGCCGGCCGGTCGGACCAGCACGCGGAAGCTCCTGGTGGGCAGGCGAACTTGGTTGTGTCCTCGCCACCAGGAGCATCTTCACGTCCGGGTGCCACTCACCCCAACCACCCGTCAGAAGGGACGGGTTGGAGCTCACCGGCAAGGTGCGGACCGAGAATTCCTATTCCAGGGCCTGCTTCGGATCGATCGGAATCTCTGGTGCAGCCTTCTCGGCGCGCTTCTCGGCGAGCGACCGCTGCCCCGTGGTCCCGCAGCAGCGGTCGTACTGGCTTTGCCAGTCCGTCATGAACGTGTCGTAGTTGGAGCTGCCCGTCAGCTTCAGGTCCGTCTCGTCGTTGTGCCAGATGCCGTTGCTCGTCCAGTTCGAGGAGCCGACGAACACAAGTCTGGAGTTGGCGGTCCCCGCGTAATTGCCGCTGACCGTCATGTACTTGTTGTGCGTGTAGTGCAGGGCGTTGCCGTTCGCGTCGGTGCCGCGGGTGGTGTCGTGCACGTCGATGTTCGGACGGTTCTTCAGGTAGTTCTGCACGCTGGCATCGACCATTCCGGCGGTGATCAGAATGTGGATCTTGACGCCGGTTCCTGCCAGGCTCACCAGCTTCTTCGGCAGCTCCAGATAGTTCTCGTCGCCCGGCTCCCCGTGAGAGGTCCACTGGAACATGGCGATGTTGATCGTGGCCGGCGCCTTGACGTTGTTCAGGAAGTCGACCCAGGTGTCGCTCTTGTCGCGCGCCTTGGGCCACTGATAAGAGGGCGGGGACAGCTTTCTGGCGGCCGTGCCGTTGGTGGAGCTGTAGTAGTCGGGCGCCAGCGGGCCCGGGCCGTTGAGCGCCCCCTTGGCCATGGCGGAGAAGTAGCTGACGTAGGAGTTGTACAGGGGGACGTTGCCCTTGACGGTGGCGCTGCTGTTCCACGCCGTGCTGGCCTGGGCCGCGGTGGGGTTGGCGCTGCTGACGGTCACTGTCCTGTTCGCATCGCTCCCGCCGCTGAGCATGTAGTACTTCGCGTGCAGGGAGGAGCCGCTGAAGTGGGTCAGGCAGCCGCCCGGGCACAGCGCGGCGAAGCTGGAGGCTTGCGGGTCGTTGCCCAGCTCGTCGACCATCGACTGCCAGATCGCGTTGTCGCTGTGGGCGTCCATCAGCGCCTTGACGATGACGCCGCGCTGGTGCGCGGCGATCAGGGCGTTGGCGAAGTCCGGGCCCGGCTGTGCGTTGCTGATCGAGTACATGGAGACGCGAATGGTCTGCCCGCAGCTGGCGCTGTTGATCGACTCGATGATCGGGCCCATGATCTTCATCTGGGCGTCGGGGTCCTCCGGGTCGTTGAAGCGCGGGCCCGGGCTCGAGGTGAACGGCCGGGACTCGCAACTGAGCGGGGTTTTGGCCTTCTTGACCGCGGCTTGCGCCGTTGTCAGCGACAGCGCGGTGACGACCAGCGCGGTGAACAACGTGAACGTTCTCTTCATGGGCGGCCTTTCGCCGGGCTGTTGATGATCAGGGTCGGGTTCCACCGATAGTTCCGATATTCACTTGAAGTCCATGCACTGTACATCGTGAGATTCCTGGAGCAAGGGAGCAACTGCGGTGTGCTCTGCGCCAGTCGACCCGAGTGGTCACCGTGGGGAACGACCATCGCTTGGCGGAGCGACCCGTCCATGCCATCGGGCCGGCGCCGTCCCTGCCGCCAACCGCATCTGACGCGTGCGCTGCCACCGCCGCGGCGAACTCCTTCACCCCGGGCAAGGCCGGGAAGGCGAGGGCAGCGTGACCTGCCATTACCGAATCGCGTGCGATGACTACCTGTCCGAATCCCGACAGACCCTCCATGTTGGAGTGTTCACGCACCACCAGGGCCTCGTGCTCGCTGGTCGCCGGGATACCGGTCAGGCACGGTGTCGATGCACCTTCGCCACGGCTGCCGTCTTGATCCCCGGCCGGGACGCCGGCGCCTCCGGGTGCGCGGACCGGTTCCCGGGAACGATGGGTGGTCCGGCTCAACCGTGACGACAACGTGACCTGGCCGGCTCTGGCCCGCTCCCTGGGCCGGCCTCATCCGAACGGCAGGGCTTAGGCGTTCCGCACAATCCGCGCCCCGGCGTTCGGCGCCCGGCGTCCGCCCCGCGGCACGCCTGCGCGACCAGGCCCCCGATCGTCTCCAGCACCCGTGGCGCCTCGCGCAGCGCGGACCGAGCACCCAGGACCGGCACCGCCGGCTCGCGCTCGGGCGGCAACCGGCCCCGGCCTTGTGCTCTCCGGTGAGCACCCGTTCCTCGACGGCCTCGAACACGAGCCCATGCGTGCGGGACCGCCGAACGGGGCGTCACTCGACGGACATTGGGCAACTCCCTGGCTCGGGCGAGACGGTACAAGCGGACCGGCCACCCAGGTCACACATCGCGTGCGGAAGGAGCGGAGTACGCCTGCGGGAGGAGCGAAAGTACGCCGAGCCGCCGATCAGTTCGCGTGCGGCCTCGTGTTTCGCGCTACTGGGCGCTCATGCGCCGGGGCGCCGCCGCGCTGTCACCTCTCCCTGTCAGGGGTGCGGGGCGGCTTCGATGTTGCCGATGATCGAAGGATGGGTGCGCGCGGCCTCGAGGAGTTGCGCGGCGCCTCGGACCGCCGCGGTGTGGGGGGCGGGCACGGGCTTGACAGGGGCGTTCAGTTGACGGGTGAGGCGGTAGATGAGGTCGGGGCGCAATGCGCCCCCGCCGGCCAGGAGTGCGCCTGCCTGCAAGGCGTCGAGCGTCTGGGAAGTGGAGTCCTGTTCCAGCATCGCGGTCACCATCGCGACGATCGCGTCGGTGATCCGCGTCGGTGGAGTGAGGTCGTCCAGGTCGCTGGTGCCCAGCGCGGTGTGGCGGGCGTCGGTCACCGCGCCGTCGGTGAGGAGGGTGACCTCGGTGAGGTGGGCGCCGATGTCCACCACGAGCCGGGGACGGGTCAGGTCGGCCCCGGCGGTCATGGCCACGGCCCGCGCGGTGGGGATGGTCAGCACGCTGTACGGCCGCAGGACCCCGACCGCGGTTCGGGCCTCGGTCCGGAAGACGACTCCTCCGAGTGCCGGGACGGTCACGACGATCAGGCGGCGGCCGAAGCGGGGCAGGCGGTGGCCGAGCAGGCGGTCGAGCATCCGGGCGGTTCCGGGGGTGTCGACGATGGTGCCGCGTTGGACGGGGTGGATGTCGCCGTCGCCGGGGAAGGTCACCGTGGGCACGTCGAGGATGCTGCGCCGGCCGGAGATCCAGGCCCGGGTGCGGGCGCTGCCCAGGTCGAGGGCGATACCGGACCACTGGCGGTCCCAGGGCCAGGGCCGCGGCGGGGCATTCACGGCACGCGGCCGGGCTGGGGTGGTCACCGGCCGGCCTCCTTGACCTGCTGGCAACGGGCGCAGTAGCGGGCTTGCGGCACGATCATCAACCGCTCGCGGGCGATGGGCCCGCGGCACAAGTGACAGGCGCCGTAGCGCCCCTGGTCCATGCGCGTGAGCGCTGCTTCCACGTCGGCGAGGACCATGAGGGCGGAGGCGGCGAGTTTGTCGCGGACCGCGAGTTGGGAGGCGGCCTGCCGCTCGGGCGCCGCGACCGTGCGGACCGTGGCCGCGCCTGCGATCTGCTGCAGCTGCTCCTGGCGGAACAGGCGCTGCTCCTCCAGGTTCGCGCGGAGTACGGCGAGGTCGTCGATCGAAAGGACCGTGTGGCGGCCGGCGACGATCTGATGGTTCATCACTTCACCCTTCGGACAGGGCGGGACACAGAGAATGGACAGGTGGCAGTCAGGCCGTGGCGCGCTGGCAGGGGACGCAGAACCGCGTGTGGGGCAGGATCTCCAGGCGCTCGACCGGGATGGTCATGGAGCAGCCCAGGCAGACGCCGTAGCTGCCGTCCTCGACGCGGGTGAACGCGGCCTCGATCTCCTTGAGGACACGCTCGAGGGTGTCTCTCTGCGCCGACATCACCTCCTCCGTGCCCTGTCCTGCCTCGCCGATGGCCCGAAGTTGCGTCAGCCGGGAGTTGCGTTCGTGCTCGAGGCGCTGGCGGGTCTCGTGCGCCGTCAGGCGCTCGGGGCGGGCTTCGGGCCGGGACGTGTCGAGCGACATGGTGCGTCCTTCTCTCAACGGGGACGTACGGAAAGGTGGGGTGCGGCAGGGCCGGGTCGGCGACGGCAGGGGATCACAGCGGGTGTGCCATGGCCCCACCGTGGCCGATCCGCCGAGGGAAACCCATCGGGCGCGATACCCATCTGTGGCAGGTCCCGGAGCCCATCCGGCCGTGGGCAGGGCACACCCCCGGAAATGGGGTCCAGGACCCATCGACGGCACGGCAGGGGGCGGGCAGCCTAGGACCTGTCGTCAAATTCCCGTCTGCCCGGCGGCGTCTGGCACGCACGCTCGCGGCGTTGCCGGAGAGCCCTCGTAGCTCCGCTACGAGGGCTCTCCGGCGCCTTGCGATCGCACGCACCAGACGCCGCCGGGCCCGCCCCTCGGGCGGACGACGGGAATTTGACGACAGGCCCTAGGACAGGCTGGTCAGGACCAGTGGACGCGGCTCACGATCGGGGTGAGCGGTGACCGACAGTAGAGGCACAGCCGTGTCACGAAAGGAAGGCGTCATCCCGGTGTCTCTGTTCTGGCGGATCTTCGCCCTCAACGCAGTGGTGCTGAGCACCGCCACCGCGCTGCTGCTGTGGGCCCCCGTGACCGTCTCCGTGCCGGTCGTGCTGACCGAGGCGGTCATTCTCGTGACCGGCCTGGTGATCATGCTGGTCGCCAACGCGGCCCTGCTGCGGATCGGGCTGGCTCCACTGGACCGGCTCATGAGGCTGATGACCACCGTCGACCTGCTGCGCCCCGGCCAGCGGCTGCCGGAGCGCGGCCGCGGCGGGATCGCCGAACTGATCCGCGCCTTCAACGCCATGCTGGAGAGGCTGGAGCACGAACGGGCCACCAGCAGCGCCCGCGTCCTGCTCGCGCAGGAAGGCGAACGGCGCCGCATCGCCCAGGAACTCCACGACGAGGTCGGCCAGAGCATGACCGCGATCCTGCTGTCTCTGGAGCGGGCGGCGAGCGAGGCGGACGAGCCCCTGCGCGGTGAACTGCGGCAGGCCCAGGAGATCACCCGCGGGAGCCTGGACGAGGTGCGCCGCCTGGTGCGACGGCTCCGTCCGGGCGTGCTGGACGATCTCGGCCTGATCAGCGCCCTGACCTCGCTGACCAGCCAGATCGCCACCCACACCGGACTGCGCGTGCGGCGAAGCTTCGACCCCGACCTGCCCGCCCTGGATCAGCAGACGGAACTCGTGCTGTACCGCGTGGCCCAGGAGGCACTGACCAATGCGGCCCGGCACGCCGAAGCGGACGGCGTCGAGGTGAGCCTGCACCACACCGAAGCCGCGGTGGTCCTGGCCGTCACCGACGACGGCCGCGGAACCGGTGTCCCGCACGAAGGCGCGGGAATCCGCGGCATGCGCGAGAGGGCCCTGCTCATCGGGGCCACCCTGGACCTCACCTCCCAGCCGAAGGCCGGTACGCAGGTCCGGCTGACCGTGCCGATCCCCAGAAAGCCGCGATCATGACCCAGACGCCCACGATCCGCATCCTCCTCGCCGACGACCATGCCCTGGTACGTCGCGGTGTGCGGCTCATCCTCGACCGCGAGCCGGACCTTGAGGTCGTCGCCGAGGCCGGGGACGGCGCGGAGGCCATCGACATGGCCCGCACCCACGATGTCGACCTGGCCGTGCTGGATGTCGCCATGCCCCGCATGACCGGCCTGCAGGCCGCACGGGAGCTCGTCGCGCTCACACCGGGACTGCGGGTGCTGATGCTGACGATGCACGACAACGAGCAGTACTTCTTCCAGGCGCTGAAGGCCGGCGCCAGCGGATACGTCCTGAAGTCCGTGGCCGACCGCGACCTGGTCGCAGCCTGCCGGGCCGCCATGCGCGACGAGCCCTTCCTCTACCCGGGCGCGGTCACCGCCCTCATCCGCAACTACCTCGACCGCGTCCGCCACGGCGAGGAGCCCCCGGACCAGGTGCTGACCGCCCGTGAAGAAGAGGTCCTCAAACTCGTGGCCGAAGGCCACTCCTCCAAGGAGATCGCCGAGATGCTCTTCATCAGCATCAAGACCGTCCACCGGCACCGGGCGAACCTCCTGCACAAACTCGGCCTGCGCGACCGCCTGGAGCTCACCCGCTACGCCATCCGGGTCGGCCTCATCGAACCCTGATCCTCCCTGACCGCCTCAAGGCTCCGGCTGCCACTCCCCAGCCGGGACCTTGGGGCCCGCAGCCCGCCGCAAGCCGGCCACACCGACACGCGCCGAAGAGGGGGAACGGGGCATGGCACGCTCCACGCACACCGTCCCGCGTGCCGGTGGCCTCGGCCCGGCAGCGCTGATCGCCGCCCTTCTCGCCCTCCTTGCCGCCCTACTCAGCCCACCGGCGACCGCCGGCACACGCCCTCACGTGCTGCCGGACGACGCGGCACGCACGTCCGTCGCGATGCGGGCCGACAGCGGACCTCACACGGACGACGGACGGCCAGCCACGGCCCGTTGCCACCGCGACACCACCGGCGAGCGTCCTTCACCGCCCGCCCCCGCCACCCTCACCCGGCGCTGCACGGCCGACGGCCCGCCCCGGTCCACCTCCACGCCGCTTCCGGCGCAGAGCCCGCCCGCCCCCGCACAGACGGCGGACCGTCACCCGACGCGGGCACCACCTCCACCTCCAGGCATCTGAGACACCTTCCCCTTTGTTTCGCTGACCGCTGCCATCGCCCTGGCCGCGGTGTGCCTGCCGGAGGCCCGCTGTGAACCGAAACCCGCGCATCCGAGGGCTGCTCGCCCTCACTGCCGTCGCCCTGTCCCTGTACATCGCGCTCACCGTGCCGGTCCGCCTCGGGCTCGACCTGCGCGGCGGCACGCAGATCGTGCTGGAGACGCGACCCGCCGACACCACTGTCACCGACGACGAGGCCACCGACCGCACCGTGGAAGTGCTGCGCGGCCGTATCGACGCGCTCGGCGTCGCCGAACCCACCATCGTCCGCTCCGGCGACAACCGGATCGTCGTCGAACTGCCCGGCGTCCAGGACCCGAGGAAGGCGGCCGACGTCCTCGGCCGCACCGCCCAGCTCACCTTCCACCAGGTGCTCGGCACAGCCGACGGCGCCGACGACTCTCGCGAACCACTGCCCGAACGGCCCCGCCGGCACGTCCTGGCCGACGAGTCCGGCCGGCGCCTGCGCCTGCAGCAAGCCCTACTCACCGGCAACGACGTCAAAGAGGCCGCCCCAGGCTTCGACCAGCAGGGCGGCGCCGGTTGGCACGTCACCGTCGACTTCGAGGACGGCGGCCGTGACAACGGATGGGCCCGCCTGACCGGCCAAGCCGCCTGCCACCCGGCGGGTGACCCGGCACGCCGGGTCGCCATCGTCCTCGACAACAAGATCATCTCCTCGCCGCAGGTCGACCCGTCGGTCCGCTGCGGCTCCGGCATCAGCGGCGGCTCCACGCAGATCACCGGGTCCTTCAGCCCCGGCGAAGCACGGGAACTGGCCCTGCTGATCAACGGCGGCGCCCTGCCCGTGCCGGTCGAGACCGTCGAACAGCGCACCGTCGGCCCCAGCCTGGGCGCCCAAGCCATCACGGCCAGCCTCTGGGCCGCCGTCATCGGCACCGCGCTGACCGCCGTGTTCATCACCGTCGTCTACCGGCTCATGGGCGCGCTGGCCACCGTGGCCCTGGCCTGCTACGGGCTCATCTCCTACGCCGCCCTGGCCGCCCTCGGCGCCACCCTCACCCTGCCCGGACTCGCCGGATTCGTCCTGGCCATCGGCATGGCCGTCGACGCGAACGTACTCGTCTTCGAACGAGCCCGCGAAGAGTACGCGGTGCGCCACCGCCCCACCGCACGCTCGTCCCTGGCCGCCGGATTCCGCCGCGCCTTCAGTGCGATCGCCGACTCCAACATCACCACTCTCATCGCCGCCGGCCTGCTGTTCTTCCTCGCCTCCGGACCCGTCCGGGGCTTCGGCGTCACCCTGGGCATCGGCGTCCTCGCCTCCATGCTCAGCGCACTGGTCATCACCCGCGTCCTCGCCGAATACGCCGTCGCCCGCCCCTGCGTGCGTCGGCGGCCCCGCATCACGGGCATCGCCCACACCGGTGGCGTCCGCGACCGCCTCAGCCGCAGCAGCCCTCACCTGATGCGCCACCCTCGCCGTTGGCTCGCCGTCTCCCTTGCCGCGCTCGTCCTGGCCGGCTCCGGCATCGCGCTGCGCGGCCTCGACCTCGGCATCGAATTCACCGGCGGACGTGTCATCGAGTACGCCACCGCCACCCCCGTCGACCCCGACCAGGCCCGCGCCGCACTCGCCGACGCCGGATTCCCGCGTGCCGTCGTCCAGACCTCCGGCGACAACCAGCTCACCGTACGGACCAGCCGGCTCACCGACGCGCAGACGGCCGAGGTCACCGAAGCCGTCCGCGATCTGACCGAGCACGCCGACAAGCTCCGCGACGAGAGCATCGGCCCCAGCCTCGGCGACGAACTGCGCCGCGGCGCCCTCATCGCCCTCACCGTCGCCCTCGGAGCTCAGCTGATCTACCTCGCGACGCGTTTCCGCTGGCTGTTCGGAACCGCGGCGGTCGCCGCCCTCGCCCACGACGTAGTGATCCTCACCGGCATCTTCGCCTGGCTCGGCAAGCCCGTCGACGGAGTGTTCCTCGCCGCCCTCCTGACCGTCATCGGCTACTCCGTCAACGACTCCGTCGTCGTCTTCGACCGCATCAGAGAACTGAGCCGGCGCGACCGCAAGGCGCCCCTCTCACGCATCAGCAACGAGGCACTCCTGCAGACCCTGCCCCGCACCGTCAACACCGGGATGGGAGCAGCCTTCATCCTCACCGCGCTGGCCGTCTTCGGCGGCGACACCCTCACCGACTTCGCCCTCGCCCTCCTCATCGGCCTCGCGGTCGGGACCTACTCCTCCATGTTCACCGCCACGCCCCTCGCCATCGAGATCCACCACCGCACGCATGTGCCTCGTCCCGCCGCCTGCTCAACCGGCGGAACGTGACACAGGACGGTCGCTCGCAGCAGCCGCCACCTGCCGGCGTGAGCGTGGCGGCGTCCGGCCGAGCCTGTCCGCGCCGGTCGCAGACCTCACGTTCCGTGGTCTGCTCAGTGCCGACGACGACTTCTGTGTCCTGTCCGAACTCATCGCCGTACGCGCGTTGTTCTAGCGGGGCATGGGGGAGCATCGTCCGCGCCCTCGACGCCGACCACTTCGCCGACATGCGGAAACCGGTACAGGAGAGGAAGCGGAAGTCTCGTCGCAGGCCCGGTGCCTGGACCACGGCGGCCGGGACTACTCTGGGGAAATGAGGACCGGCACGCCGTCAGAACCCGTGCGCTTCAGCACGATCGGTCTGCCCGAGGCCCAGCGGGTCGCGCTGTGGGAGGACCACAACGCTACGGCGCTGATCGGCCTGCGCTGCCGGTCACTCGACGACGAGGCCGCCCTTGAGGCGACGGAGATCAATTTGCAGCTCCCCAGGCTGCACGTGGCACGGGTGACGGGGAACCCCCATGTCGTCGAACGCACCAGAGCCGTCGTCCGGCGCACGCCGTCGGAAGCCATCGCCTGCTATCTGACGCTGGAGGGCGAGGCGTTCTTCTACCACGACGACGGCGTACAGGCGGTGCGGCCAGGGCAGTTGATCGTGTGCGACGCGGACCGCCCCTTCATGCGCGGCTTCTCCCAGGGCCTGGAGGAGCTGGCCGTCAAGGTTCCGCGTCAGGTGTGGTGGGAGACGGTCGGTACCGAGCCGTTGGCCCGGCCCCGGGTGTTCGACTTCGCCGGCGGCGACCTGCGGGCCAGGACGCTGGCGCGACTGACCGGTGGCGCGGTACGTCCCGGGGCGTCCCGGCCGGTCGACGAGGAGACGCTCCTCGATCTGCTCGGCAGCCTGGTGACCGGTCGGGCCGCCGCGCTCTCCGCCGTCCATCTGGCGATGGCCAAGGCCTACGCCGAGGACCATCTCGCGGACAGCGGGCTCACCGCCGCCCGGATGGCCAGAGGTACAGGGATCAGCGAGCGGCATCTGTCGCGGGTGTTCGCGTCGGGCGGCACGACGGTTCCCCAGTATCTGCTGGCACGTCGGCTGGAGAGCGCGCGGGCCCTGCTGTCCGGGGGCGGCGGGAACATGACCGTCGCCGAAGCGGCCGCGCGATGCGGCTTCGGCTCGGCCGCCCACTTCGCGCACCGCTTCAAGGAACGGTACGGCCTGCGGCCCACCGACGTCCTGCACGAGGCCCGGGCGGGCAGCTGAACTCCGCTGCCCGCCCGGGCAGTTCAGGCGCCGTCCGGCGCGAGCACGATGTCGAACCGGACCTGGGACCAGACCCGCCCGTCGAGGTCCCGTCCGTCGGGTGTCGGCGTGCCCTCCGGCTGCCGCTGGAACTCCTTGATCAGGGACTTCTTCACACCGAACACCGCGTCCCGGACGAGGAGTTCGTCGCCGCTCACGAAGATGTGGGTGACCAGGGTGCGCAGTCCGGGCGCGCTGACCATGAAATGCAGATGCGAGGCTCGCAGCGGTGAACGCCCGCTCGCCTCGAGGAGGTTGCCCACCGGTCCGTCGTGCGGAATGGGATAGGGGGTCGGGGCCAGGCCCCAGAAGCGGTAGCCGCCGTCGGCGCCGGTGAACAGGTGCGCGCGTGCCGCCGTGCGGTCGTCACCGTACTGCATGTCGTAGAAGCCGTCCCCGTCGGCCTGCCACACCTCGACGCGCGCGGCGGGGACCGGCTTGCCGGTGCTGTCGGTGACGGTGCCTTCCACCCAGCACGGCTCGCCGGCGGCGCCGAACGCGATGTCCTCGCCCGCCGCGATCTCCGGACTGTGCTCCACGAAGAAAGGCCCGAAGACCGTGGCCTCGGTGGCATCACCGTACGCCTGGTTGTTGACGGCGACGGTCTGCATGGAGGCGCCGAGCACGTCGGAGAGGAGGATGAACTCCTGGCGCCGGCCGTCTGTGATGTGCCCGGTCCGGGTGAGGAACTCGATCCCCTTGCTCCACTCGTCCTCCGTCAGCCGTACGTCCCTGATGAACGCGTGCAGGTGGTGCACCAGGGATCGCATGACCTGCCGGAGCCGTGGATCAGCGCAGTCACGGAACGAGTCCAGCACCTCCCGGGTGATCTCGGCCTCCCGCGCCTGCTGTTCGGCGGGGACAGCGGCGGCCTCGTGGTCGACGGTCATGGCTGTGCTCCTTCCCAGGCGGCGCGCAGGAGCCCGGTGATGGCCTGGAGTGTGACGGCTCGTGGGTTGTCGGGCGGGGCGGCGGCGACGATCGCCTCCGCCGCCGCGGCGATGCCGTCCTCGGGCATGCCGAGTTCGCGAAGGGTACGCGGCGCGTCCAACTCGTCGTACAGCAGGGCCAGTCCGGCCGTTGCCGTCGGTGCGTCGAAGGCCGCCGCGAGGGCTCGCTCGGCCTCGGGCGCGTGCGGTGCGTTGAAGGCGAGGACATGAGGGAGGACGACGGCATGGGTCTGAGCGTGCGGCAGGTCGAACATGCCACCGAGGACATGGCAGGTCTTGTGGTGGAGTCCCGAACCGGCGGACGCGAAGGCGGACGCGGAGAGGTAGGCACCGCACAGCGCGCGCTCCCGGCCGCCCAGCCCTTCGGGCTCCCTGACGACAAGCGGCAGCCCGGCGCCCAGGGCGCGGACGCCCTCGACCGCGAGGGCCTGGCTGATCGGGTCGGTCCGGGGAGCCCAGAGGGAGTCGACGCAGTGCGCGAGGGCGTTGAGGCCCGAGGCCACGCTCAGGCCGACGGGCATGGACAGGGTCAGCGTCGCGTCGTAGACGACGGCTCGGGGAAGTACCCGCGGATCGGTGCCGGTGGTCTTGCGGCCGTCCTCGGTCATCCCCCACACCGCGGTGGCCTCGGAGCCCGCGTAGGTGGTCGGCACCGCGACCACCGGGATCCCGGAGGCCAGGGCGACCGCCTTGGCGAGCCCGGTCGTCGAGCCGCCGCCGACGGCGACCACGACATCGGCGTCGTGCTCCGCAGCCGCGGCGCGGGCGCGTTCCGCCACCGCTCGGGGTACGTGCCGCACGACGTCGCCGTCCCGGTCGTGCCGGTGCACGACGGGCAGCCCGTCCGTGATCTCGCGGGCGGCCGACCGCGCGGCCGGGCCGGCGGTCACCATCACCCTGCGGCCGCCGAGGGCCTCCACCTCGGCGGCCAGGTGGGCGGCCGCCGCACCGGACGCGAACCGTATGCGCTGGGGCAGCGTCTCGTGATCGAAGCGCACCGGCTCAGACCCTTCCCAGTACGGCGGTCAGCACCTCGCGCAGTCGGCTCTCCGGGTCGTCGGGCAAGACCGACGCGCGCCAGGCGATGTGCTTGTCGGGGCGGACGAGCAGCACCCCGCTCTCCTCGACCTCGCGCAGCTTGGCCCAGTCGTAGTAGAGGTCGGTGACCTCGCGGCCCGGGCCGATGACGACCGTGGCCAGCGGAACGCCGAGTTCCTGGCCGACCTTCTCGGCCACGCGCTCCCACGCCTCGCCGGCGATGCCGGTGATGAGCGTCCAGCGGTCGTACGGCGCCAGATCCATCAGCGCCTTCTTGTTCCTGCTGTCCCCGACCCAGGCGTGCGGCAGATGCGAGCCCGGGACGGTGGACATCTCGTAGTAGAGGTCGGGGTCGCGCGCCGGGACGGGCCGGGTGCCGCCGTCGGAGAGGATCGCCGACGAGGTGTAGAACTGGCCCAGTTCGACGCCGTGCGCGTTGAACTCGTAGTTCTTGAGGTCCATCGCCCTCACCAGCGCGGCCCGCTTGGCGGCGCCCTCGGGGGTGTTGGCCTTGCGCTCCTCGATCGCCGCCGTCATCTCGGCGTCCGTCGTGGCGTCGAGGACCCCGAGGGCCTTGAAGATGTCCACGAACTCCCGGCTCGACCTGTTGGCCCGCTGGACGATGCGCTCGGCCACCGGCGCCCGCTCGCTGGAGTAGGTGTCGAGCAGCGCGGGACCCGCCTGGCCCTTGAGGACGGCGGCCAGCTTCCATACGAGGTTGTAGGCGTCCTGGACCGAGGTGTTGGAGCCGAGCCCGTTGCTCGGCGGGTGCCGGTGGACGGCGTCCCCGGCGCAGAACACCCGGCCGCTGTGCAGGCGGGTGGCGTACATCTCGTTGTTGCCCCACAGGCTGGTGCCGGTGATCTCGACGTCGAGATCCGGCATCCCGAGGAGGTTGCGGACGATCTGGACCGCCGTCGCGTCGTCGATCTGCGGGGGCTCCTCGTCGATGTCGTAGCCCCACACGATCAGCCACTCGTTCCAGGGACGGACCATCCGGACCAGTCCGGCCCCGATCCCCCCGACGTTCGAGCCGGGCTGGACGACCCAGTACAGGACCGAGGGCCGATGGGCGACGTACCGGCCGATGTCGGCCTTGAACGTGATGTTCATCGAGCCGGCGATGTCCATCGCGCCCTCGAAGGGAAGCCCGGTGTCGGCGGCCACCGTGGAGCGGGCACCGTCGGCGCCGATCAGATACTTGGCGCGGATCGTGTACGCCCTGCCCGTCAGCCGGTCGAGGACGTCGACGGTGACGCCTTCGGCGTCCTGGGTGTGGGAGAGGTACTCGGTGGAGAACCGCGTCTGGGCGCCGCGCTGCGCGGCGTTCTTGACCAGGATCGGTTCCAGGTAGGTCTGCGGAATGTCGACGGTGAGGCAGGGCGAGGCGAGCCGGTAGTCCGCCTCGCGGTCCGGGCGGGTGCCCCAGGTGTGGATCCGGCCTATCTCCTCCCCGGCGATGCTGGTGCAGAAGACGGTGTCGCCGACGAGGGAGTGCTCGGTGGCGTCGGCGAGCACCTGGTCCTCGATGCCGACGTCGCGGAAGACCTCCATCGCGCGCTGGTTCGTGATGTGGGCGCGCGGGGTGTTCGCCGTCCAGCGGTACTTGGTGATCATGATGGTGTCCACGCCGAGGGTGGCGAGCAGCAGGGCCGCCGAGGCACCGGCCGGGCCGGAGCCCACGACCACGACGTCCGTGGTCACGACCGGGCCCGGGGGCGGCTCGGTCTCGGCTGTCCCGTCGTTGAATTCCGGCATGTCTGGGCACCCTTCATCCGTCCCGGCGTCGTCGCCGCTGGCGCCACTGTGCCGCCGCCGACGGCTCGTGACAGCAGTGGGCCGCGTTTCTTGGCGGAAACCGCGGGAGATGGCGGATCCGGGAAACCCGCGATCGCCGGGGCTGTCACGTCTGCTTGCCCCTTCTGACGATGGTGGCGGTGCCGCCGAGCAGGCCGAGGACCCCCTGGGCGAGGCCCAGGGGTAGTGAGCTCGTGGGGGCCCGTTACGACGCCGCGGGCAGCTCCCGCTTGAGGATCTTGCCGGTGGGGCCCTTGGGGAGGGTCTCCACGAGGCGGACCGTGCGGGGGTACTTGTACGGAGCGACCCGGGCCTTAACGTAGTCGTGGAGCTCCTCGGGCGTGGCCGTCGATCCGGGCTTGAGGGCGAGGACCGCGCAGACCTCTTCTCCGTGCAGGTCGTGCGGGACGCCGATGACGGCGGCCTCGGCGACGGCCGGGTGCGTGTAGAGGACCTCTTCGATCTCGCGCGGGTAGACGTTGTAGCCGCCGCGGATGATCAGGTCCTTTTTGCGGTCGACGATGAAGTAGTGGCCGTCCTCGTCGCGGCGGGCGAGGTCACCGGTGCGGAACCAGCCGTCGGTGAAGGCGGCGGCGTCGGCCTCGGGGCGGTTCCAGTAGCCACGCATGACGTTGGGGCCGCGTACGGCGATCTCACCGACCTCGTCCTCGGCGGCGTCCTTGCCCTCGTCGTCGATCAGGCGGACCTCGACGCCGTCGACGGGGGTGCCGATCGAGCCGGGCTTGCGGACGCCGTCGAGTGCGCCGAGCGTGACCACCGGTGCCGTCTCGGACAGGCCGTACCCCTCGACGACCGGGCAGCCGAACGCGGCCTCGAAGCGGTGCAGCACGTCGACCGGCATCGCCGAACCGCCGCTCGCCGCGAGCCGTACGGTGTCGAGGTCCGCCCCGCCCGCTGCTTCCGCCGCCGCGAGCAGCGCCACGAACATGGTGGGCACGCCCTCCATGACCGTGACCCGGTCTCGGGTCAGGATGCGCAGCGCCTTCGCGGCGTCGAAGCGCGGCAGCAGCGTCACGCAGGCACCGGTCAGCACGGCGGCGTTCAGGCCGCAGGTCTGGCCGAACACGTGGAAGAACGGAAGACCGCCGAAGACGGTGTCGTCGCCGGTGATGCCGAGCAGCCGGACGACGGTCTCGGTGTTGCTGCGCAGGTTGCCGTGGGTGAGGACGGCTCCCTTGGGGCGGCCTGTGGTGCCGGAGGTGTAGAGGATCACGGCCGGGTCGTCGTCCGCCCGTTCGGCGAACGCGGAGGACGGTTCCGTGGAGGCGAGCGTGGCGGCGAAGTCCTCGCCGGTGACGTCGGTGCAGGTGATGCCCAGTTCCGTCGCGGCGGCCGACGCCTCGGGCAGCGACATTGCGCTGGTGAGCACGGTGCGCGCTCCACAGTCGCCGGCACTGTAGGCGATCTCGCCCGCCTTCAGCAGAGGGTTCATCGGCACGACGACGGCGCCCGCGCGCAGCGCCCCGTAGTAGACCATCGCGAACTGCGGGATGTTGGGCAGCATGATCGCGACACGGTCGCCCGGCGTGACGCCCTCGGCGGTGAGCCACGCGGCCACCCGGGCGCTCCGCTCGTCCAACGTGCCGTAGTCGACGACCTGGTCGTCGAGGCGTAGCGTCGGACGGCCCGGGTGCGCTTCGGCGGTGTCTACCAGATTGAGGGCGAGATTGGTCACCGTCGGTCTCTTTCCTGCGGGATGTTCCGGGAGGGCAGGGCGTACGTTGCCGGGCCGCAACGTGCCGAGTCTTGTCCGTGGGCGACAAATTCTTGGCATGACGCGTCACCGGTCTGTCCTGTGGGGGCAAGACCTGGCGGTGCGCGCGGCGGCAGGCTGGCGGCGGTGCCGCGCGCGGATGACGCGGTGCGCTCGCCACCGAGGACACGAATGAACCACACGGAAGACGCCTCTGCGTCGCACAGTTGCTGCACGCCGTCCCGACAGCCCTCCTCTCAACTGGGCGTAGAGACCAGCCTGTTGTCGGTCGCGGTGTCGCGCGTACCCGCAACGGGGGACGGGATCCGCGAGCCCGTCCCGCTGCCGGGCGGGGAGTTCTTGATGGGCACCGACAGCGCGGAGGGGTTCGCTGCGGACGGGGAAGGGCCGGTGCGCGCGGTGCGCCTGAGCCCGTTCCGGATTGCGCCGTACGCCGTCACCAACGCCCAGTTCGGCGCGTTCGTCGAGGCGACCGGGCACGTCACCGACGCCGAGCGGTTCGGATGGTCGTACGTCTTCGCCTCGTTCCTGCCGGCCGCGCTGCGCCGGATCTCCGACCGCGTGCCGGGCACCCCATGGTGGTGCGGCGTGCGGGGTGCGAGCTGGCGGGCGCCCGAGGGTCCCGGCAGCGATGCCGACGGGCGGGGGCGGCACCCCGTGGTCCATGTGTCGTGGCGGGACGCGCAGGCGTACTGCGCGTGGGCGGGCGGGCGGCTGCCGACCGAGGCCGAGTGGGAGTACGCCGCGCGCGGCGGCCTGGAACAGCGCCGCTACCCCTGGGGCGATGAGCTGACCCCCGGCGGGGAGCACCGTTGCAACATCTGGCAGGGCCACTTCCCCACGAAGAACACCCTGGACGACGGTCACCGGGGAGCCGCGCCGGTGGACACGTACGCGCCGAACGGCTTCGGCCTGTACAACACCGCCGGGAACGTGTGGGAGTGGTGCGCCGACTGGTGGACCACCGACCACAACCGTCAGGACACCCCGGCGAACGACCCGACCGGCCCGGCGGAGGGTACCGCGAAGGTCATCCGGGGCGGCTCGTACCTGTGCCACGACTCGTACTGTAACCGCTACCGGGTCGCCGCCCGCACCTCCAACACCCCCGACAGCACCACGGGGCACATGGGCTTCCGCTGCGTCTTCGACGCAGACGCATAGGCACCCATGAGCCTCGGCTCTTGTCATACAGCGACACGATCTCGACGTCATCTGACAAGGCATCCGGGCGGGACGGCGGCGATGGTGTGGCTCAGCCACACGCCCAGGGCCCAGGAGGCCCCCACCGAAGAACGGTCCACGACATGAACCGATCAGTTGATTCCCCCGGGGTCGAGGACGCCGGCACGCAGCCACGGCCGCTGACCGCAGGCCGGATGGCCGGCTGGGGCGTCGGCGCTTTCGCGTCGAACGCCTTCAACACGCTGCCCGGTCTGCTGCTGCTCATCTACATGACGGACGCGCTGGGAGTCCCGGCCGCGCTCGCCGGTGTCGTCGTGGCCCTGCCGAAGCTGTTCGACCTCGTGGCCAGCGCCTGGTTCGGCGCGGTCAGCGACCGGGAGGCGGCGCGCACCGGGCGGCGGGCACGGCTGATGCGCGCCGGCGCGGTGGTGATGCCCTTCGCTTTCGTCGCCACCTTCAGTTCGCCGGTACGTGGGGACGCCGCCGCCCTGTGGGTGTTCGCGACGTTCCTCGTCGCGTCGGCCGCCTACCTCTGCTTCCAGGTGCCGTTCATCGCCCTGCCGGCCGAGATGACCGGGTCGCCGGAGCAGCGGACCCGGCTGATGACCTATCGGACGTTCTTCTTCACTCTCGGCATGCTGGTCGGCGGGGTGGCGGGCCCGCTGCTGACGCAGAAGGGCACCCCGGCGGCGTACCGCACCATGGCCGTGATCGTCGGCGCGGTGCTGCTCGTGGTCCTTCTCATCCCGGTCCTGACCACCCGGACCGTGCGCTCGCGTCCCCCGGCCCGGACGCCGTCACTGCGGGAGGCGGTCCGCACCGCCCGCGCCAACCGGCCGTTCGTGCTGCTGTCGGCGCTGTTGTTCCTCTACTTCATCTTCACGGTGATGATCCTGACGGGCCTGCCCTACGTGGCCACGTACTTCCTCGGCGGGAAAAAGGAACAGGCCACGGTCTTCCTGGTGTTCGCCCTCGGCTCCACCCTCGCCGTGCCCGGTGTCGGTGCACTCGCCCGCAGGTACGGCAACATCCCCGTGCTGCTGACCGGTGTGACGCTGTGGGCGGTCGGCGGCGTCGCTCTGTACTTCGCCGTGGACGGCGGCGTCGGGGCCACGGCCGCTGCCGGCGTCCTGGTGTCGCTGGGGCAGGCGTCGAGCCTGGTCGCCCTGTACGCGCTGTTGACCGACTGCATCCGCATCCAGGCCGAACGCACCGGTCACGACAGCGCGGGCGTGCTGTCCGGGGTGTGGACGGCGGTCGACACGGCCGGGCACGCGCTCGGGCCGGTCGCCTACACCGTCGTCCTGTCGCTCACCGGCTACGCGTCCTCGACCCTTGACCACCCCGTCACCCAGTCCTCGACCGCGCTCGAAGGCCTCCGGCTGGGCTTCTCGGCCCTGCCCGGCCTGCTGATGCTGACCCTGATCCCCCTGGTGCTGCGCTACCGCCGCGCCGTCACGAACACGGCGGGCGGCACAGCCTTGTGCCCCGCCGACGCCTGAGCCCCTCCCCTCAACAAAGAGACCAACCCCGCACCATCCGCACATCCGCACCATCCCGAAAGGACCACCCCCGTGGTGAATCCGGCCTACCGTGCCACCCTCCCCATCCAGCAGCCGAAGCGGCTGAAGGCGACGCCGATGGACGTGAGGGACGCCGAGCAGCCCGAGCCGATCGAGCGCATCCGCCCGCCCAAGGGTGCCCCCAACGTGCTCATGATCCTCGTCGACGACATGGGGTTCGGCGCCTCGTCCTCGTACGGCGGCCCGTGCTCCATGCCGACGGCGGAGCGGCTCGCGGAGGGCGGCCTGCGCCTGAGCCGCTTCCACACCACGGCGATCTGCTCGCCCACCCGCGCCTCGCTCCTGACGGGCCGCAACCACCACACCGTCGGCGCGGCCGGCATCACCGAACTGGCCACGAGCCACGACGGATACACCTCGTCGCGGCCCGACTCGTGCGCCCCGATCCCGGAGATCCTGCGCCGCAACGGCTACAACACCTTCGCCTTCGGCAAGTGGCACCAGACGCCCACCTGGGAGACCTCGCGCTCCGGCCCGTACGACCGGTGGCCGACCGGTGAGGGATTCGAGCGGTTCTACGGGTTCATGGGCGCCGAGACCGACCAGTGGTACCCGAACCTCTACGAGGGCACCACCCCGATCCCGACGCCGACCGAGCCCGGTTACCACCTCAGCGAGGACCTCGCCGACCGGGTCATCGCCGACATTCGCGAGCAGCAGGCGATCACCCCTGACCAGCCGTTCTTCGGCTATCTCGCCTTCGGCGCCTGCCACTCCCCGTTCCAGGCGCCCAAGGAGTACGTGGACGCGTACCGCGGGCAGTTCGACCACGGCTGGGACGAGCAGCGCGAGCGGACCCTGGCCAGGCAGAAGGAGCTCGGCCTCGCGCCCGAGGACGCCGAACTGAGCGCCCGTCCGGACGAGATAGGCGCCTGGGCCGACCAGTCCGAGGATGCCCGCCACCTCTACGCGCGGATGATGGAGGCGTACGCCGGAATGGCGACGCACACCGACGCGCAGGTCGGCCGGGTCGTCGACGCCCTGGAGGAGATGGGCCTGCTCGACGACACGCTGATCCTGTACATCATGGGCGACAACGGCGCGAGCGCCGAGGCCGGTCCTGACGGTTGCGTCAACGAGTACGCGACGTACAACATCGTCCCCGCCACCGTGGAGTCGATGCTGGAGCGCGTCGACGAACTCGGCGGGCCCACCCTCTACAACCACTACCCGGTGGGCTGGGCGCACGCGATGAACACCCCGTTCCAGTGGACCAAGCAGATGGCCTCGCACTGGGGCGGAACCCGGGTCGGCACGATCGTGCACTGGCCGGCCGGCATCGCATCCCCCGGCGGCATCCGTGACCAGTTCACGCACGTCAACGACGTGGCGCCGACCCTCCTCGACCTGGCGGGCATCCCCGAGCCGACGTCGGTCAACGGTGTGGCCCAAAAGCCTCTGGAGGGGGTCTCGTTCGCCTACGCGCTGAACGACGCCGACGCCGCCGAGCGGCACACCACTCAGTACTTCGAGATCTTCGGCAACCGCGGGATCTACCACGAGGGCTGGTCCGCGTGCACCAAGCACGCGGTGCCGTGGGAACTCAACGGCGAGCAGCTGCCGTTCTCCGAGGACACGTGGGAGCTGTACGCGCCCGAGGACCACAGCCAGGCGAACGACCTGGCTGCGGCGATGCCGGACAAGCTGGATCGGCTCAAGGAGCTGTTCCTGATCGAGGGCGCCAAGTACCACGTCTTCCCGCTCGACGACCGCAAGGCGGTGCGGGCGGACAGCGAGGCGGTGGGACGCCCGACGATCGGCAACCCGGACTCGGTCAGCCTCTACCCGGGCATGCGGGCCCTGCACGAGTCGGTCCTGCCCTCGACCCGTAACCGATCCTGGTCACTTACCGCGGACGTCGAAGTCACCGACGCACCTGCTCGCGGCGTCGTCGTCGCTCAGGGCAGCCGTTTCGCCGGCTGGGCGCTGTACCTGCGCGACGGCGTCCCGGTCTTCCACTACAACTGGGTCGACGTCGAGCGTTACGAGATCGCGGCTTCCGACCAACTCACTTCCGGAAAGCACCAGTTGACGTACCGCTTCACGTACGACGGCGGGGGCGTGGGCAAGGGCGGCCTCGGTGAGCTGTTCGTCGACGGCAAGCCGGCCGGGTCCACGCGGATCGCGCACACGGTGCCGTTCATCTACCACATGACGGACGGCCTGGACGTCGGCGAGGACAACGGCAACCCGGTCACCGACGACTACGGGACCGTGCGGGGCGTCTTCACCGGCGGCCGGATCCACAAGGTCGTCCTGGCGTCCGGCGACGACGCGCACGCGGATCTGATGGGCGAGGCGAAGGCGAAGGCGTCCCTGCAGTGATCTTCTGAGACGAGGCAAGACATGGCGAAGGCCCCCGGGTTGCGCACCCGGGGGCCTTCGCCACTTCTCAGTGCGTCACTGCACGGACAGCGTCGCCTCCACCTCACCCCTGGGATCGGTGATCGCGTCGTCCCCGGTGGCCAGAACCACGTGGTCGATGGTTCCTCCGGTGAAGACGCCCCGGTCGGTGCCGTAGCGGTCGGTCACCGGCGCGCCCTCGTCGCGACCGATGTCCATCCATGAGGTGTAGCCGTACAGGAACGGGATGGTGCGCTCGATCCGGGTCTGTCCCACTTCCTTGCCGTCGACCAGGAGGCGCCCCGTGCCCCCGCGTCCGACGCCGCCGCCCTCGTAGTCGAACTCGTAGCGCAGCTCGTGCTCGCCGGGCGCGAGCACGTCCTGGCTCTCGATGGCGTACGACGCGCGGGCCAGGAAGTTGTATGTGAACGCGGGACGGCCCTCGTGCAGGTACAGCGACCAGCCACCGAACTTGCCGCCCTGGGCGATGATCGCGCCCCGCGCCGACTCCGCGCCGACGACGATGCGGGCGGTCGCGCTCCAGGAGCGGTTCTTGGTGTCCGGGACGACGCCCTCGCCCAGGTGGCGCATGCCGGGGTAGAGCGTCACACGGTCGCGGCCCGCCGCCAGGTGGGGACGGCCGGAGGCGGCGGCGTTCGTACGGGCCGCCTTGCGGTCGTCGAGCGGGAAGACGTGGTACTTGGCGCCCTCGATCAGGAAGAGGTCCTGCAACTCCCGGAGTTTGTCCGGGCATTGGGCTGCCAGGTCGTGGGCCTGGGCGTAGTCGCCGGGCGCGTACAGCTCCCACACGTCGTCAGTGAAGCGCGGGGTCTCGCCGAGGAGCATCCAGGGCAGGCCGTGCTTGGTGCAGGCTGACCAGCCGTCGTGGTAGATGCCGCGGTTGCCGAAGACCTCGAAGTACTGGGTGGTGTGCCGTTCCGGCGCGTCGGCGTCGTTCAGGGTGTACGCGAACGACTCGCCCTCCATGGGCCTTTGCGAGATGCCGTTCACCATCGACGGCTCGGGGATGTCGGAGAGTTCGAGGAGGGTGGGCGCGATGTCGTTGACGTGCGTGAACTGCTCGCGGATTCCGCCGCGGGACGCGGACTCGATACCGGCCGGCCAGTGCACGATCATTCCGTTGCGGGTGCCGCCCCAGTGCGAGGCGATCTGCTTGGTCCACTGGAACGGGGTGTTCATGGCGTGCGCCCAGGGCACCGGGTAGCTGTTGAACGAGTCGGGGCCGCCGATGTCCTCGATGCGCTCCAGCATCTCGGCGACCGTCTCGGACGCCTGGTTGAGCGCGGTACGGTGGTTGACGCAACCGTCGAGGCCCGCCTCGGCCGCCGCGCCGTTGTCGCCGAGGATGTAGAGCACGACGGTGTTGTCGAGGATCTCCAGGTTCTCCAGCGCGTCGACGACCCGGCCGACCTGTTCGTCGGTGTGCGTCGCCATCGCCGCGTACGCCTCCATGAGCCGTGCGTACAGCCGCCGTTCGTCCTCGGACTTGTCCGCCCAGGCGGGCATGGCGTCCGGCCGCGGCGTGAGTTCGGCGTCCGGCGGGACGATGCCGAGCTCCTTCTGGCGGGCGAAGGTTCGTGTCCGCTGCTCGTCCCAGCCGTGGTCGAACTGCCCACGGCAGGCGTCGATGTAGGAACGTGGCACATGGTGCGGGGTGTGCAGGGCGCCGAACGAAAGGTAGGCGAAGAACGGCTTGTCCGGGGTGATCGTCTGCTGCTCGCGGATGTCGGCGATGCAGCGGTCGGCGAGGTCCTCGCTCAGGTGGTAGCCGGGTTTGTCCGGGGTGTCGATCGGGGTGGTGCCCTCGTGCAGGGAGGGGCTCCAGTGGTCGGTCTCGGCGCCCATGAACCCGTAGAAGCGCTCGAATCCCTCGCCCGTCGGCCAGCGGTCGAAGGGGCCGGAGCGGCTCGTCTCCCACTGCGGGGTCTGGTGCCACTTGCCGAAGGCCGCGGTGCTGTAGCCGTTCTGCCGCAGGATCTCCGGCAGGGTCGCGCAGCTGTCGGGGCGCAGGGAGTTGTAGCCGGGGAACGCGGTGGCTATCTCGGTGATGCCGCCCATGCCGACCGTGTGGTGGTTGCGGCCCGTCAGGAGCGAGGCGCGGGTGGGCGAGCAGATCGCGGTGGTGTGGAAGCGGCTGAATCGCAGGCCGTTCTCGGCGAGCCGGTCGGCGACCGGCATGCGGCAGGGGCCGCCGAACGGTGTCGAAGCGCCGAATCCCATGTCGTCGAGAAGAATCACCAGCACGTTCGGCGCCTGTGCCGGCGGGCGCAACGGCTGGATGGGGGCGGGCTGTCGGGCGTCGCGCACGTCCAGCGGCGTGGCCGCGGGCCGACGGGGCTCGTTGATGGGGAGGGTGGCGCGGTGGACGGGTTCGACCATGGTTGCTTTCCTCGGCTGTTGTGTGACTGGACGATGTCGTGGCGCCTGCCGCGCCGGGAACGGGCGAGGGCCCCGGGTGCGCCTTTCGCACCCGGGGCCCTCGCGCGTGTTCCGTTCGGACTCGGGGCCCGGCGGCTCACGCCTCCTTGGAGGCCTGGGCGGCGTAGCGGGCGGCGCCGCCCGTCAGGTAGTTGACGTCCAGGCCCTGGGCGGCGGCCAGCTGCTGGGTCAGGCCCTGGATGGTGACCGCGTCGAGCACCGAGTGGAACTCGCCCTCGTCGGTGAAGTTGATGTTCG
This sequence comes from Streptomyces sp. NPDC055955, assembly GCF_042270245.1. Lineage (NCBI taxonomy): Bacteria > Bacillati > Actinomycetota > Actinomycetes > Kitasatosporales > Streptomycetaceae > Streptomyces > Streptomyces sp. NPDC055955. The sequence goes on along the minus strand of NZ_JBHJYS010000024.1, from coordinate 137,563 downwards.
CGCCGTAGACGACGTACAGGACGACGGTGTCTTCGGTGTTGGTCTCCGGCACGAACAGCTTGTGGACCGAGGCGCCGGGCTCGTACAGGTACGAGCCCTCGGTCTGCGGCTGGTCCGGGTACTCGCGGTACGCCCACGAGCCCTTCAGCGTGTACGCGTGCACGGCACCCGTGTGCAGGTGGACCGGGAGCTCGGCGCCCGGGGCGAAGTGGGCGAGCACCACCCAGACGCCGACCTCGGGGTCGAGGAAGAGGGGCTGGTAGTGGATGCCCGGTCCGAGCGAGTCCTTGATGACCGGGATGTCCTTGACGTTCAGCGTCAGCAGCTCACCCTGCGGGAGCGACATCACGGGAAGCTTGGCGGCGGAGGGCTGGTCGGCCATCTGCTGTCTCCTTGTTGATCAGTAGAGAGAGGTGAAGAGGGGATTACGGATGTGACGAAATGTCAGAGTCCGGGAACGATAAGGATCTTGGCGTCCTTCTCGGGGTCGGCGAGACCCCGGCAGGCGTCCGCGACCCCGTCGAGGCCGACCCGGCTGGTGATCAGCGGCTCCACGTGAAGCTCGCCCGCCGCGAGGTGCGCGAGGGTCTGGGCGAACTCCTCGACGGTGTAGTAGAGGGAGAAGACCAGGTCGATCTCCTTGAGCACGCCGAAGGTGGGCAGGAACGTGTCCTCGGCCATGCACAGACCGGCGACGACCACCCGCGAGCAGGCCGGAGCGCCGGCCAGGACCTGCTGGATGACGCCGGGCACGCCGACGCACTCGAAGACCACCGACGGGCGGTAGGGCAGCTCGGGGAAGAGCGCGGTCTGGCGTCCGTAGCGGGCCGGGTCGTCGACGGCCGCGACCTCGTGCCAGGAGTCGTACGGGGACGCCTCGCGCGGGTCGACCACGATGTCGGCGCCCATCTCGGCGGCCAGGGCACGCCGGGCGGGCGAGAAGTCGGCGGCGATGATCGGGCCGACGCCCCGCATCTTCAGGACGGCGATCACGGCGAGGCCGATGGGGCCGCAGCCGATCACGATCGGCACGTCGTCGGAGCCGAGCGCGCCGCGGTTGACGGCGTGCAGCGCCACCGCCAACGGCTCGGTCAGCGAGGCGACTTCGCTCGACAGGTGATCGGGCACCGGCATCAGCAGCACCTCGGACAGCACCATGTACTCGGCGAAGCCGCCCGGCGCGTCCACACCGCCGAAGCCCAGGTTCACCGGCACCGGCCGGGCGAGCATGGGCGGTGACACGACGCGCGTGCCGGGGGCGAACGTGCCGTGCGTGTCGGGGCCGTTGCGGACGACCTCGGCGCAGTACTCGTGGCCGAGCACGACCGGCCGGTCCGGGTCGAACATGTCGGCTCCGGTCACCGCCTTCACACCGGCGGCGAGCGCGTGGCTGTGCGTCACGCAGTGCAGGTCCGAGCCGCAGATGCCGTTGGCCAGGGTCTTGACCAGGACCTCGCCGGGGCCGGGCTCGGGGAGCGGCACGTCGGTGAGCTCAAGTGATCCGTTGTGCAGGACCACCGCTTGCATCGTCATAGGGGTTCCTCACGGGACGGGGTGGGGCGGGACAGGACGGACGGGACTACAGGCGGACATATGGGGGCGGCGCTCAGCCGGCGCTGTACCCGCCGTCCACGGGGATGGTCACGCCGGTGATCAGGCGGGCGGCCGGGGAGGCCAGGAACAGGGCTGTTCCGGCCAGCTCCTCCGGCTCGCTGAGCTCCCCGCCGGGGATGCGGCTGGTGATCGCCTGCTCCGCCCCGGGAACGTCGGCGAGCGGCGCGGTCAGAGCGGTGCGGATCCAGCCCGGCGCGATGCCGTTGACACGGATGCCCTCGGCCGCCCACGCGAGGGCGAGGGTCTTGGTGAGCTGGACGATGCCCGCCTTCGCGGCGCCGTAGGCGGGCACGAGCGGGGAGCCGAAGTAGCTGTACATCGAGCCGACGTTGAGGACGCTGCCGCCGGATGCCGCGAGCAGCGGGCGCAGCGCGGTCGCCATCGAGAACGAGCCGGTGAGGTGGATACCGACGATCTCCTCGAACGTGGCGAGCTCGTACTCCTCCATGGGCGCGGCGCGGCCCGCGCACTGCACCAGCACGTCGAGGCGGTCCAGGTCCTCGGCGAGTGCGCGTACGGCGTCGGCGTCCCGCACGTCGAGCACGCGGTCGTCGATGCCCTTGCGGGGCTCGGCCGGAACCGGCGAGAGGTCGGTGGCGATCACGTGCGCGCCGGCGTCGACGAAGGCCGCGGCGATCGCGCCGCCGATCCCGCCGCGGCCACCGGTGACGAGTACGTGCTTGCCTGATACGTCGAAGTCGACAGGCATCCGAGGGCTCCCTTGCTCCGGATCGGAATGGTGAATGGCCCCCAGCTTGCGATGCGGCGCCCGGCAAGTCTTGACATAGGACGACTGGAATTTGACACTTGGCGACATGAGCTCGCTGATCCGTTCCAGTTGCCTCACTGGATTTCCCGCACTGGTGTCGTCGCTCGGCGGGCAGGCAGAACCACTGCTGCGGCAGGCCGGCCTCCGGCCTGAGGCGATCGACGACCCGGACGAGTACATCCCGTACCGCGCCCTCGTGACGGCTCTCGACCTCGCGGCAGGACAACACCGATGCCCGGACTTCGGACTGCGGCTCTCCACCCATCAGGGCCTGGACATCCTCGGCCCGGTCGGGGTCATCGGGCGGCACGCCACCTCGGTGGGCGACGCGATCGACGGCATCGGCCGGTTCCTGTACCAGTACAGCCCGGCGATCGAGATCGCCGTGGAGCGGGCGGGCGCGGTGGCCGACTACCACTTCCGCATCCGCCCGCGGGTGCAGCGCACGCTGATCGGCGTGGCCCAGATCGGCGAGCTGTCCCTGGGCGCCTCCCTGCAGATCTTCCGGATGCTGATCGGGCCCGAGTTCGCCCCGCTCTCCGTCTCGTTCCCTCACCTGCCCGCGGCGCCCATGACCACGTACGAGACCTACTTCGGCTGCCCGGTGGCGGCCGATCAGGACCACTTGGGCTTCCGCTTCTCGGCCGCTGTGCTGGACCGCCCGGTCGAGGGCAGCGACCCGGCGGTCCGCAGACTCGTCCTGGAGTATCTGAGCGGCGTGGTCGGCGGCGCCGTCGGCCACGGACTGCCCGCCGAGGTCCGCAGCACCGTCAAGCGGGCGCTGCCGACCCGGCGATTCGGCCTGGAGGACGTGGCAGAGAGCTTCGCCCTCCACCCGCGCACCCTGCAAAGGCAGTTGGCCGCCCACGGGACGACCTTCCAGGAGATCGTCGACGACGTACGCCATGAACTGGCCGACCGCTATCTACGCACGACGGCCATGCCGCTGGCGCAACTCGCCAACGTACTCGGGTACAGCGAGCAGAGCAGCTTCAGCCGCTCGTGCCGCCGCTGGTTCGGCTGCTCGCCGCAGGCGCACCGTGCGGCCACGGCTCAGTCCTTGACCACCGCGGGCGGCGTCCAGGTGCCGTCCAGTACGGCATCGTCCGGCCAGTAGGCGCGCAGGAAGAGGGAGAACTCGCCCTCGGGGGCGGGCAGCCAGTTCGCCGCGCGGCGCTCATCGGTGGGGCGGTCAGCGGCGACCGTGATGGTCAGGGAGCCGTCCGGATCCACGCGCAGATCCTGGTTCTTGGTGCCCAGGGAGTAGCGGCCGGAGTCGTTCGGGTGGAAGAAGTGGTGGGTGTCGTAGAGGGTCAGCGACCAGAATCCGCGGACCGGCGGCAGCGCGCCGGGCCCGAAGGTCACGGTGTACGAGTCGCCGCCCTGCAGCCGCGACCCGTCCGCGGCCACGTCCAGGTAGTAGTACGCGGTCTCCTCCACGGGGTTGACGAAGATGTTCGACTTGGCGATGGCGGTGCGGGTCAGGTAGTCGGTGCCGAAGCGGGCGCCGTTGCGCTGGGTGGTCCAGCCGTGCGCGGCCGGCAGTCCTACGTGCCTGAACTGGGCCAGATCCGCCACGAGTTCGGCGTCGGCCGAGCGCGCAGCCTCACGCAGGGTGCGGGCCGCCGCGGGGTCCGCTCCGGCCGCCGTCAGCAGCGACTGGAACAGGGCGTACAGCGACTCCTCGCCGGGCAGGGGCGGCACCTCGTCCATGACCGCGCCGAGCTGGTCGAAGAACGTGTCCGGATCCACCTGAATCTGCTCGCCCCGGCCGGCGTTCGATTCCGGTGATGCGACGGGACCGACGGTCGGCAGGGCCGCCCAGTCCACCTCGCGCACGGACCCGTCGTACTCGGCGAGCGGGTACACGCTGATCCGCCGCACGCCGGGCAGCAGCGCGGCACGGTCCTCGGCGGTGTCGTCCATGAACACCCGGGGCACGACGACACCGGTCCGGGTGTCGTAGCGGAAGACCTTCTCGATGCCGGACGGCACCTCGCCGTCCCAGTCATGCGGTGCGAGCAGGTAGTGACCGGGCTTGCTGCCGTACGGGGAGCCGAGCCTGCCGAACGACTCCGTGCGCTGGTCGACGAGCTGGATCACCCAGAACCGGTCGCCGAGGTCGGGGACCTGAACGACGCAGGGACCGGCTTCGGCGTCCAGCATGCCGAAGCCGTAGACGACGTCCTGGTTGGCGCAGGCGACGATGCGCTGCTGCGGCTGGGCGTAGTCGTGCAGCATGCCGATCGTCCCGGGCGGACCGCCGGGGACCACCCCGCCGAGCAGTGCGGGGGCGGGCAGCTGGGCCATGACCCGCAGTCGGTTGTGCAGGTTCACCAACGGCCATCCCCACAGATAGGCGACGCGGCCGACCGCCGTGAGGTAGGCGTCACTCATCAGGGTGCCGGGCAGCGGCCCCGGGACGGCGGCCGGTGCCAGGGTGCGGGCGTGCTGCTGGGTGTGGTGGGGGTGGACCTCGAGAGGTGACGCGAGGCTGGTGTGCATGGGGATGTCTCCGAAGTTCTTGCGCGTGACGTTGTCTCCGGCGCCGGTTCGGCGTGGCGACCGTGAGAACGATGCGGACGGCCGGTGCCGCCCTGGTCCCTCGCTCGGCACGTCGTGGGCCAGGACCGGCGGGCTGCAGGCCTCTTGGGGATCGTGGGACGCCCAGCCTCGCGCTTGCTGCGCGGACACGTCTTGTCCGCACGCGACGAATCCTTGTCACTTCGCGACGTGCGGGCGTCGACACGGAGGCGGAGCCGAAGAAGGAATCTCCGCGTCGGCCCCTTGCTCCTCCGTCACCGGCATCACCACCGAAGTGGGCATGCACAAGTCGGCGCTGCCGCGTCATTTCGGGACGAGGGAGCAGATTTTCTCGAACCGCATACAGATCTTCCAGCGGCCTTCGCGGGCGGCCTTGGGTCACGCTTGGCGGCGAGTTCGGTGGCCGTGGTGAAGTGGACACGGCGCCCGGCGTCGACCGCGGCCCGGCGGAGCGCGACGGACAGCATGGCTTGCCGGTCCCGGGTGGTCCCGTGAACAGCCTGTCGCAGACGTCGTCGAGGTAGCGCAAGGCGGCCACCGGATGGGTTTCCCGTCGACGCCGGATTGGGCCGCGAAGTCGAGGTCGTTGAGGGCCAGGTGGGCCAGGGCTTGGGCAGGCAGGGCAACCGCAGGCGGGCGGCGAGCCTGTGGGCCCGCGTGGCCGCGACTTCGATCTCCAGCAGCCTCTCCAAGGACCGCGCTTCCAGCCGGTGAACCCGGTCGGCATCGGCGCAGGTCGCGAACGTCGTCGCCAACTACCGATCGGGGCGTACGAGGGCAAGTTTTGAACACGTTCAAGTAAGGCGTACTCTCCTGCCATGAACGACAGTGGTGACAGAGCCGCCCTCCTCAAGGGCATCCGTGCGTGGCTGGTCCTTTTCGTCGTCTGCCTCGTGCTGAGCGGCGCGACGGCCTTCCCTCTGGTGCACGAACTGCACTGGGCCGAGGATCTGTTGAGGTCCTTGTCCGTGCCGGAGCACCTGCCCGCGCTCATGGACTGGATCGAGCGCGTACGGCAGGGGCTCGACGTCGCCGACGGGAAGTACCCCTTCCTGCTGTACGGCACGGACTGGCTGGCGTTCGCGCACCTCGTGATCGCCGTCGCCTTCTACGGGCCCTACCGCGACCCCGTCCGCAACATCTGGGTCGTCGAGTTCGCGATGATCGCCTGCGCCGGCATCGTCCCGCTCGCCCTGATCTGCGGACCGCTCCGCGGCATCCCCTTCTGGTGGTCGGTCGTCGACATGTCCTTCGGGGCCTTCGGGGTGATCCCGCTGTACGTCGTCCGCAGGAAGATCAAGCGGCTGGAGGCGCTCACCTCGTCTGTACCGCTTGCCATGGCTACCGGGATTTAGACGGTGTCCTACATGGTGAGTTTCAGGAGCCGTTTGTAGCAGCAGAGGGCTGCGGCGAGGGCGAGAAAGGCCAGGTAGTTGGCAGGTTGGCGTTCGTAACGAGGGCTGAGTCTGCGGTAGCCCGTCAGCCACGACATCGTCCGCTCGATCGCCCATCTGCTGCGCCCTGATCGTTCGCTGGACTCGACCCCCCTTTCGGGCGATGCGGACCCCGATGTGCTTCCCCAGAGCCATCGCCGCAGGTGAGAGATGTCGTAGGCCTTGTCGGCGTGAAGGCGTTGTGGCTTAAAGTAGCGTCCGCGGTAGGGGTCATGTCTCGTTTGGTGACCCTCGACCATGGGTTTCAGCGCGAGATTGTCGTGGACGTTGGCGGCCGAGAGACCGACGATGAGGGGCAGTCCGTTCGCGTCCGACAGGACGTGCATCTTGGAACCCGGCTTGCCTTGGTCCACGGGGCTCGGACCTGCGTGTTCGCCCCCTTTTTTTGCCCGCACGTGCGCGGCGTCCAGCATGACACGGGAGGCATCGACGAGGCCGGCATCGTCCAGCCGGTGCACAACCGCCTCGTGCAGCCGACCCCACACACCGGCTCTCGACCAGATCATGAACCGCCGGTGAACCGTCGACTTCGACACCCCAAAACAGGGCGGCAACGCCCGCCAGGCCCAACCGCTGACCTACGTAGATGATCGCGGCGAACAGCGTCTCATCAGGCGTGTTCTGCTTTCCGCCACCCTGAGGCCGCACCCGATCCGCCGGAATCAACGGCCTGGCGATCTCCCACAGCCCGTCCGGAACAATCCAACCCCACGTCCCTTGGCCCATGTTGAGGAGCACTACCCAGCCTCACCATGTAGGACACTGTCATAGAGATCATCTCAATTGGAGATGCCGGTAGCCTGATGGTGCTGCTGTTTCCAAGACCTGGGGCGGGAAGTTCAACAGGAGGTGGGCGTGGTTGCCTTCTGCGTTGAACTCGACCGGCTCGCACGCGAAGCCGGCGGAGACCGCCCGCATGATCTCCTCCATTTGCCGAAGGGGGGCATCTGTGAACACCCTTGTGCCGGAACTTGGTCACGAGGACCCAGTGGGCGTGCATGACGAAAGCACAGTGTCTGCCAGTTCTGATGTTCCGGATCTGGGCCGTAACCCACGTATGTAGGGTGATGGTCGTGCAGCTTCGGTACGCCTTCAGGTTGTACCCGGAGCCCGGTCAACAGACAGCGTTGGCACGGGCGTTCGGGTGCGCGCGCGTTGTGTTCAACGACGCGGTGCGTGCCCGTCGTGACGCCCGCGCCGCCAAGGAGCCCTACCCCACATCCAAGGTCCTTTCGGCGTCGCTGATCACCGAAGCGAAGCAGCGCCCCGACCGTGCCTGGCTCAGTGGCGTGTCCGCGGTCGTGCTGCAGCAGGCGCTGCGGGATGCGGATACCGCGTACGCCAACTTTTTCGCTTCGCTCAAGGGGGAACGCAAGGGGGCGAAGATGGGCGAGCCGTCTTTCCGTTCCCGTAAGGACTCGCGGCAGGCAGTCCGGTTCACCGCGAATGCCCGCTGGAAAATCACCAAGGGCGGGAAGCTCTCCCTGCCGAAGATCGGCGAGGTGCGGGTGAAGTGGTCCCGAGCGCTGCCATCGGTGCCGTCCACGGTCACCGTCATCAAGGATGCGGCCGGCCGGTACTTCGCCAGCTTCGTCATCGAAACCGACCCCGTGGCCGACGCCGCCAAGATGCCCGCCCCTGCCCCCGACTCCTGCGTCGGTATCGACCTCGGTCTCACTCACTTCGCGGTCCTGGACGACGGCACGAAGATCGATGCCCCACGGTTTTTGCGCCGTGCGGAGAAGAAGCTCAGGAAGGCCCAGCGGGAGCTGTCCCGCAAACAGAAGGGATCTAAGAACCGTGAGAAGGCCCGGCTGAAAGTCGCCCGCGCCCATGCCCACGTCGCTGACGCGCGCAAGGAGTTCTGCCACCAGCTCTCCACCCGGATCATCCGTGAGAACCAAACGGTGGTCGTGGAGGACCTGGCGGTCAACGCACTCGCGCGTACCCGGCTGGCGAAGAGCGTGCATGACGCGGGCTGGTCGGTGTTCGTCGACATGCTGGAATACAAGGCTAAGCGGTACGGGCGCGAGTTCGTGCGCATCGGCCGTTTCATCCCGACCACCCGTACCTGCTCCGCCTGCGGACATGTCGACGGACCCAAACCATTGTCCGTGCGGGAGTGGACCTGTCCCGCCTGCAATACCCTGCACGATCGCGATGTGAACGCCGCGAAGAACATCAAAGCCGCCGGACATGGCGGTTCGAGTCTGCGGAGCGTTGGTAAGACCAAACCCCCAGCATCATCGGGGGCGAGGCACGGCGTGAAGAAACAGGAAGCCACGGAATCTCGTACTGAAAACCGTGCCGCGTAGCGGCACCGCAACCAGTGCGGGACGGCCAAAATCCTCGGACTTCAGCCCGAGGAGCATGTCAATTGAGCGCCGCCAGCGCGATCCGCTGGGCCACCGGGTTCATCGACTCGCCCTTCGCGTCCGTGGAGTTGACCGAGTAGACCAGGGTGCGGGAGAGGTCGCGGGTGGCCACGACGACCGCGCTGTAGCCGTAGCGGGCGCCCGACTTGAGCCAGTACACCGTGCCGCCGTACTCGAAGCGCTGGAGCCCGGCGCTCATGTCGGCACCCTCGATGTCCGAGGGGACGGTGAACATCTCCTCCAGCTGCGGCTTCGGGACGATCTCGCCCCGGAAGAGGTGGGTGATCAGCCGCTCCAGGTCCGCCGTCGTGGAGATCATGTCGCCCGCCGCCCAGCGGTCCGCCTGGTTCCACTCCGTGACGTCGACGAACTTCGTCGTGCCGTCCGCCTGCTTCACCGCCTGGTAGCCGTGGTTGTGCCGTCCGTGGATGCGGGGGTCGGTGCCGGGAAAGTACGTGTGGTGCATGCCGGCGGGGCGGAGTACGCGCCGGGCGGCCTCGCCGGCGTACGAGTGTCCCGTGACCTTCTCGATCAGCATGCCGAGGATCGTGTAGTTGATGTTCAAATAGTCCTGCTGCTCGCCCGGGTCGAACTCCGGGCCCTTCGCCACCGCCGAGGCGACGACCTGCTTCGGAGTGAGCGTGTCGAAGCGGTGCGCGTACGCGTCCTCGAAGGAGTCGCCGAAGCCGTCGCCCGACTGGATCCCGCTGGTGTGGTTCAGCAACTGCCGTACGGTGACGGGCTTGAAGGCGGACGACAGGAGCCCGGGGAGATAGCGCTGCACCGGGGCGCCCAGGTCGACCTTGTCCTCCGCCGCGAGTTGCAGCACCACCGCCGCCGTGACCACCTTCGTGGTCGAACCGGCACGGAAGAGCGCGTGAGGGTCCGCCTTCCGGCCGCTCGCGAGATCGTGCACGCCGGCGCTCCCGCGCCATGTCCCGTCATTGCCGCCGACCCGTACGAGCGCGGCCGTCGCGTCGGAGTCCGGCAGCCCGGCGAGCGCGGCGCGCAGGGCCTCGGCGTCCGGGCCGGTGGTGACGCGAGCGGCCGTGGCGGACCCGGCGGGGGAGGCGAAGGCGGGGGCGGCGAGCGGTCCGGCCGTCAGGCCGAGGACGAGGGCTGCGGCCACGGCGGTGAGGGTACGGCTGCGCGTCTGCATCTGCTGCTCCTGGGGTGGACGATCGATGTGATCATCCTGCGGGTGCGCGGACGCCTGCGGATCGTCGGTGAGGAGGGCTCCACCCCTGGTGCTGACCCGGAGCAACTGCTGTGTGATGACAGGGTGTTGTAGGGGATCGCCCTTAGGTCCTGTCTTCGGTTGTGATCAGGCGACGGGGCGGAGGCGTGTGCCGCGTGAACGTCGTAGCCGTTGGGGGAGTGTGTGCCGCTCGAAAGGTCATCGGTGCCGGTCGAGCGGCATGGCGATACGCGTTGATCAGACCGCCGAGGATTCGGCCGCGCAGCATTCTGCGTCTGTCGAGGTCCTGCACAGCGGCGGGACGTTCACAGGAGCTACGTGGTGGTCGGTTGCGGGCCTGGTGCGGGCGATGCCCGTTGCAGTGCCGCCGACAGGTAGCCACGACGTGCCGGAGTGTGGGCCTTGTCGAGGATGAGGATGTGGCCGAGCGCTTCGTCGCCGGATGGCGCCGATGGTCCGTTCGCAGCGCGTACGGCCCGCGGCCCGGCGCCACGATCCGTGCCGGCGGTGCAGCGCTCAAGTGGTCAGCCGGTCCGCGGGTCGCGGGTCCGGTTCCCCGTGTCCGGGGCCTGCGCGCGTACGGGGTCGGCGCGTCCGGTGGCCCACAGCTGGTCGACGCGCGAGCGCTCGGTGGCGTCCGGGTAGCGGTTGGTGCAGGACGGGCCGGGGCCGCCGCCCGACATCAGCTCGCTGCACGGCCCGCTGTAGTCGTCCAGCAGGCCCAGCACGTGCCCGGTCTCGTGGGTGGCGACGCGGACCGAGTCGTTCTCCCGGCTCTGGGCGTAGTCGAGGAAGATGTAGCCCGTGCCGTCGCCGTTGGTGGAGGCGTAGGACCCTTCTGGGTCGTTGCCCTCGCGGTAGGAGAAGTCGGCGCCGCTCGACGCCGCCTGGAGCTTGACGTTGGACTGGGTGCTGTTCCAGATCGAGGCCGCGCTCGCTATCTGGGAACGGAAGCTCGGTGCCTGGGAGGCGTTGTAGTAGATGGTCACCGCCTGCGCGTTCGGCAGGGCGGCGCGCTTCTCGGCAACCGACGTGCGTACGGCCTCGAAGAAGGCCTTGTTGTTCGCGGCCTTCTTGACCGACCCGGCGTACCGCGCCACGGAGGTACCGGCGGCCGCGGACGGGGTGGTGGGTGTCTGGGCGCTCGCCGGCACCGCCGCGCCCAGCGCGCCGGCGGCCAGGCCCAGGCCGAGAGCGAGGGTGAGGGGCCGCCTCGCGGCTGTTCGGGACAACTTCATACAGGGGCTCCTGTTCGCTGGGTGACGCCGAGCGCCCGGTGCGCGGTCGAATCTGCGTGAACGCCGGTTCCGAGCTGCGGCGACGTCCTGTGGGTCGACATTCTTAGAAGGGCTCGACAGGGAGCACAAGGGGTCCCTCCGCTACGCCGCCTAGTAGGTCCGGGGACCTCGTCAGGGGTGTGTGCGGGTCGTCGGTCCGCACATGGCGGCGGGAGGGGAACCTGTCGCGGCGTCAGAAGCGTTGTAGGACAGGGCAACGGGAGTGCGGGTCGGCCGGGCGGAATCCCAGGGCACGCGATGCGACCAAAAATAGTGCCAATTCGGACAAATGCTTAGATAGCCCCCATGTCCTATCTACTAAGCACGCCGGTTGATTGACGGGAGCGCTGTGACCGATGTCATAGGGCATGGGCTTCCGGTTCTTTCACGCCTCACTGGCTCCGGGGGCGGCCCTCGGTGGGCACCCTCACCGCCGTACGGATCTCGCCCCTGACCAGCGGGGATGAGGCTTCGAGCGGCACAGGACGGCTGATGTGTGCCTCTGCTCCGGCGACGCCCCTGCGCCTCGATTGCATCCGGAGGGCCGGGACCTGAACGGTCCCCGCGCCCGACTCGTAGAGAGGGGGCAGAGGAGGTCGGGGTGATACGTGGACGGTGGTGCACATGCGCGGGCGGCGGGAGCTGCCCTCTGGCCGTGTGGGAGCATCCGGTGCGATGAGTGCGTCCGCGGCGGTTCGGAGCGTGCGCGCCGCGGTGTTCGCGGTGCTGTGCGTACTCCTCGCTGCCGGAGGGCACGTGCTGGCCACGGGTGAGGCGCCGCCGGTGTGGGTTCAGGTGGCCTCAGGCGGCCCGGTCTTCATGGCCGGCTGTCTGCTGGGCGGCCGGGAGCGGTCGCTGGTCGGCATAGGCGCCGTGACGCTCGCCGTTCAGGGCGCATTGCACGTCGTCTTCCACGCCGTCCGGCCGTATCACGCCGCGATGGTCATGCACGGCACGCGGATGACCACCCATGTCCATCCGTTGACACCGCACGCCACCGCCATCCACGCCGGGGCGGCCGCCGTCCTGACCTGGTGGTTGCGCAGAGGCGAGGCCGCACTGTGGTCACTGCTGCGCTGGGCGATCGAGTGCGTCCCGGGGCTCGTCGCCTGGTGGCAGGGCGTCGGAGGAGTGCCGGACGACACCTTGCCGCCCCGGCCGCGGCCCTGCGCGGAGTCCTGGTCATTGACGGGTGTGCGGCTGCGGTACGCCGTGCACCGGCGGGGCCCGCCGACGGGGATGCCGTACGCCGTCTGACCGCGCTGCCCCTTCCAGTACGGAGATCCACTCACCCATGTTCCGAGCACGTACCGTCCTGCGCCGAACCGGCTCCGTGACCGCCCTGGCCGCCGCCGGAGTCCTGGCCGCCGCGGGCATCGCCTCCGCGCACGTCACCGTCCACCCCGAGAGCTACGCCAAGGGCGCCACCGACGGCGTCCTGACCTTCCGCGTGCCCAACGAGGAGGACGCCGCCTCGACCACCAAGGTGCAGGTCTTCCTGCCCGCCGACCACCCTGTCCTCGGCGTTCTCGTCACACCTCAGGACGGCTGGACGGCCAAGGTGACCAACACCAAGCTCAAGACACCCGTCAAGACCGACGACGGCACCATCACCGACGCCGTCTCCGAGATCACCTGGACCGGCGGCAGGATCGGCGCCGGTCAGTACCAGGACTTCAACGTCGCCTTCGGCCAACTGTCGGACGACACGGACCAGCTGACCTTCAAGACCCTGCAGACCTACTCCGACGGCAAGACCGTCCGCTGGATCGAGAACCCGTCCGGTGGGGAAGAGCCGGAGAACCCCGCACCCGTGCTCAAGCTGACCGCCAAGGGCGCGGAGGGCGGCACGGCGACCACCCCGTCGACGAGCTCGAAGAGTTCCGTGAGCACTGAGTCGACCGCGTCGAGCAGTGACTCGACCGCACGTGGGCTCGGTGTCGCCGGGCTGATCGTGGGCGTGCTGGGGCTGGCGGCAGCGGTGTTCGCCGTCCTGCGCAGCCGCGCCACCGAATCCCGCGCCGAGTAGAGCGCACGTAGGGGCCCCGCCGACGCTGATGCGCCGACAGGGCCCCTACGTTGGGGCACGCATGACGCGGGCCGCATCCCCGCTCCGGAACCCCAGGTGGCACCGTCTCGCGGCAGCCCGGAGCTGGGCCAGCCCGGCGGGGTGCCCTGCCTCCAAAGGAGCGTGCGGTCCAGAAGTTCGCGTCGATTGGTCTGCGCCCACCTTGCTGCGCACCCGGATCCTCGGCGGCCTCATCAACGAGTACAGCTACGCGGGCTGACCTGCGCCGACAACCTCTTGAGCGGCACACGGTCCGAAAGGAGACTGACAGATCGTCTTCGGTGTGGTTACCTTGCCCGCGATGAACACCTTCACCTTCTTCTCCTGGGGATCGGAGGAATCGTTCGCGCAAGGTGAGTGCTGATGGCACATCACTTCGCGCAGGAGATTCCGTCCCACCTGTTGATGTGGCAGCGCGTACGCGAGTACGCCGTGCCACCGTCCATGATCGAGACCGCCACCGCGCGCCGTGCGGCCGGTGACTGGGCGGGGGCCTGTGCCGCCGCCCGGATCGACGTCGACCTCGATCTGCGCGCCGTGCGCGACCGCCACGGCACCGATATCGCCACCCGCATCCGCGCGGATCTGCGCGGGCTCGCGCCCGATCTGCTCCGCTGGCACATGCCCAGGATCGCCCCCGACGGGCGCCTGAGGCCCGGTCTCACCATCTCCCTGGCCCGTTACGGCAGGTGCGGCGGAACACCGCCCCACCTCGTGGTGCGGACACCGCCCGCCCTCGCGGACGCCGGACAACGGATGTCGTTGGACGTGTGGGAGGGGTCGGCCAACGACCGTCCCGCGAACCGTTCGTACCTCCATCCGCATCCGCATCCCGACCGGCGATTCCGGCTGGATCTGCACCGGCATCTCTGGGATGCGGGACGGAGCGCCGAACTGGCGCAGCGCGGAGGCGCGCCCTCCGTAGTGCCCGCCGGTCGGCCCGACCTTCACGACTCCCCCTGGGCGGTGGGCAGTTGGGCCACCGAGGCGGAGTTGCTGTTGCGAGCCGAGGGGCGCTCTCGTGGGGCCTTCACCGTACGGCTCGGTGCGCGCAGTCGAGCCGTGCTCGAACTCGTCGCCCCCGACGACAGCCACGCGCCGACGTTCCGGCCGCTGCGGGAGGCACCGCCCCCGCAGGACGTCGCGGTGCTGCCCGTGCTGCCCGAGGCGGCGGCCCGGGTTCTTCCGGATCTGGAACTGCTGCGGGCCGGGCTGATCGCGGTCGGACGGCTGCATCCGCTCGTGGCCCCGGCGGTGGGTGGAGACAGCCCGGAGTCCGTGGCCGGCCGCGTCCCCGAGCCCAGTGACCCGCACCGGGTGGAGTGCCGGGGCGAGATCCACCGCATCGCGCTGCGCGACGGGGTGCTGAGCGCGGTCGATCACGACCCGGACCAACTCCGCCGAGAGGACCTGCTGGTGGCGCTCGGGGGTCCGGCGCTGCCCTGCCTGCGGGCGATCGACGCGGTGCACCGTAACCCTGAGGCGCTTCCCGCCGTACGGGAACGGCTCCGCCACGGTGACGTCACCGGTGCGCTCGCCGTGGTCGAGGGGCTGCTCGGTCCCGCCGCGCTGCTGCGCGACGGACCGCTCAGGGAGGAACTGGAGTCGGCCGCGGTCCGCCGCATCGACCACGGGCTCTTCCGGGCGGGGCTGGCCGACGTACCCGCAGGTCCCGGCGAACCACGGGGCGGGCACGCTTCGGGCGCGCGGCACACCGAAGTGGACCACCGGCCCCGGCCCGGCCGCGACACGTCCCTTGTGGCGCGCCGCAAGCGCGGCAGCAGGGGCCGGCCTCGTACCGGTCAGATCTGACCCGCCCCTCACTCACCTCATCGGCTGACTCACCGAAGTCCCCTTCACGCGCGACGCGTCGCGCGGCACAGGCGGTCACGCCCTGTCTCGCCCTCACGCCCTCACGCCCTCACGCCCTCATGCCCTCAGGAACGGCACGCCCCGTTCCCCTCTCCCACCCCAGGTGATGCCTCATGACTTCCAGCACCGTCCTGCCCGTGCTTGCCCTCGCCCCCGCCCCCGCCACCACAACGTCCGAGACCGATACGGACCTGGCCCTCGCCGACCAGCTCCTGTCCCTCCTGCGGACGACCACCACCGAGCCCCGCCCCGATGAACAGCTCGAAGCGCTGACTCTGGCCGTGGCCGCCGACCTGCCCGTGCTGCTCTGGGGCGAGCCGGGCATCGGCAAGACCGCCGCCCTGACGCAGCTCGCCACCTCGCTCGACCTGCCGCTCACGACGGTGATCGCCAGTGTCCACGAGCCGTCCGACTTCTCCGGGCTGCCCATCGTCGGCGACGACCCTGCCGTGCAGGGCGTGCCGATGGCGCCGCCGCAGTGGGCCGTCGAACTCGTACGCGCCGGTAGGGGGCTGCTCTTCCTGGACGAACTCTCCACCGCCACCCCGGCCGTCCAGGCCGCACTGCTTCGCGTAGTCCTGGAACGGCGGGTCGGAGCGCTCCAACTCCCGCCAGACGTACGGATCGTGGCCGCCGCCAACCCGCGCGCCTCGGCAGCGGACGGCTGGGAGCTGAGCCCACCGCTCGCCAACCGCTTCGTACACCTGCACTGGGTGCACGACCGGGACGTCGTGGTACGCGGCCTCGGCGGGGTCTGGCCCCGGGCGGAGCTGCCCCGGCTCGCCCCGGAGCGGCTGGCGGAGGCGGTCACGTTCGCCCGGCACGCGGTCTGCGGATTCCTGAAGGCCCGGCCGACGCTGATCCACCGGCTGCCCACCTCCGAGACGCGGCGCGGCGGTGCGTGGCCGTCGCCCCGGAGCTGGGAGGCCGCGCTGACCCTGCTCGCCTTCGGTACGGCGGCCTCCGTCTCCCGGGACGTCCTCGCGCTGCTGGTGCGGGGCGCGGTGGGGGACGGGCCGGGGCTCGAACTCCTCGCCCACCTCGACCGGATGGACCTGCCGGACCCGGAGTCGCTGCTCGCCGACCCGGCCGCCGCCGAGCTGCCGGAGCGGGGCGATCTGCGGCAGGCGGCGCTGGAAGCGGTGGTGGCCGCCGTCGGGGCACGGCCGGAGCGGCACCGATGGGAGGCGGGCTGGGCCGTGCTGGTCAGGGCCATGGAGACCGGAGCTCCGGACCTTCTGGTCGCCCCGGCGACGGCGCTGGCCGGGCTGCGACGAGACGACTGGGAGGTGCCGGTGGCGGTGGAACGACTGGCCGACGTCGTCGGGCTCGCCCGGACTGCGGACCGGTCGGTGGAACGGGTCGCGGCCGCGGCCGACGCCCGTCGCGTGACGGGGGCACGCCGATGACGGCACCCGCGCCCCGCCCCGGACCGCGCCCGCTCCCGCGACCGGCGACGGCTGCCGCGAAGCGCCCGGGACCACGCCCTCTGCCGCGCCCCATGTCCCCGCCCGCGCCCCCGCGCCCGGTGCGGGCGACACCGCCGGGGCGACCGGCCCGCTCCGCAAGGTCCGGCGACCGACCCGGACTCCCGCTGGACCGGGAGAAGTTGTTCACCGCGCGGCTGCACGCGGTGAAGGTCCGCCCCTACCTGGCCGACGCGCTCTTCGCGCTGCATGTGGTGGAGGACCGTGCGGTTCCGACGATGGCGGTCGACGCGCACTGGCGCTGCTACGTGTCGCCGGGGTTCGTCGCCCGCACACCGCTGGAGGAACTGGCGGGCGTCTGGGTGCACGAGGTCTCCCATCTGCTCCGTGACCACCACGGACGAGGCGAGCGTTACGCGCGGGAGCACGAGGAGTCCGGGCCGGGCGAGCGAAGCGAGCCGGGGGTCCCCCCGGCCGAAGGCTGGGGGAGGCTGCGCCGGAACATCGCCGCCGACTTCGAGATCAACGACGACATCTACGGTGACGGACTGCCCCGGCCCTTCGGGGCGGTCGTGCCGTCGCTGCTGCGACTGCCCGACGGCCTGCTGATGGAGGAATACCTGCGGACGGCGTCGATGTCCGGGCTCGCCGCGGAACTGGCCTGGCTCGACTGCGGCAGCGGTGCCGACGGGCACGAGCGGCCGTGGGAGCTGGGGCCCGGCGGGGCGAACGGACTCACCCGGCAGCAGCGGGACGCGGTTCGCTTCCGGGTCGCCGAGGGCATCAAGGGCAGACCTGGCCAAGCCCCGGAAGGGTGGCGGCGGTGGGCCGACGAAGCCTTCCAACCACCACAGCCGTGGCGGCAGTTGCTGGGCGCCGCGATCCGCTCGGCGGCGGGTGCGCCCGGAGTGGGGGAGAACCACAGCTACCGGCGCCCGTCCCGCCGCTCGTCGAGCGTGCCCGGCGTGGTGCTGCCGAGCCTTCGCCGTACGCCGCCCCGCGTCTGCGTCGTCATCGACACCTCCGGCTCGGTGAGCGACGCCGAGCTGGGCAGCGCGCTGCTCGAGGTCGTGGCGATCTCGCGGGCCGTCGGCGGGCGGCGTGACCTGGTCTCGGTGATCTCCTGCGACGCGGCGGCCGGCGTGGCCGTCCCCTTGTGCCGAGCCGAGAGCCTCGAGCTGCTGGGCGGCGGCGGAACCGATCTGCGCTCCGGCTTCGCCCGGGCGCTCCGTTCCCGGCCCCGCCCCGACGTGATCGTCGCCCTGACCGACGGGCAGACGCCGTGGCCCTCCGAGCAGCCGCCCTGCCGCACCGTCGTCGGCCTGTTCCCGCGCCCCGCCCGCGCCACGGACGAGGACGACCCCGACTACGTCCCGGACACCCCGCCGTCCTGGGCACGCGTCGTCACCATTGGTTGATAAAGGCGCCAGGCGCCAGGCAGCAGGCACCCAGTGTCTGGCGCCAGGCACCTGGCCCAATCTCGGCCGTGTGCCGACCGCGACCCCGGGGCCGGCGGAAGGCTGCTGTCATCGGCCACATTCGGCTGCCGCCCGACGCTCGACAACAGCCCGCCGGGCCTCATCAACGAGCACAGATACACGGCCTGACCTGCGCTGACGTCCATCCTGGCCGCGCATGGATGATCAGCAGGCCGAACAGGGCGTCCGAGGGTATCGTGAGAAAAGGCCCGCGACGCTCAGACAGGGCGGCGCGCGGCAGTGCGGTGCGGTACACGAGCATCGCCAGGGGCCGGCCTACCACCGTCGCGAGGCCGAGCCCTTCGAGGACGAGCACGGCATGATCCACCGTGCATCCCGAATTCGGCCAGTTCCCGGACAGGAAGTCGAAGAGATCCACGGCGCGTTCCTACGCGCCGAACGGACGCCCGAACGTCACGAGAGAGCTGTGTGCGGGCCGTCATCCCATTCCTGGTGGCTCGCCAGGTCATGCCGGTCCGTTCTGACGGGACACAGCGTTCTGCACGGGTTGTGAGCGCACGAGTCGTGAGTGGATGGCGTCGCGCCCTCGGCCGGCATCGGGCCGGTTCGATCAGCGTCGACCGGTTCGATCGGTGCCGGCGCGGCCACCCCGTGGCCGGTTCCCGCCGCGAGCTCCACCGAAGCGGCGCAGACCGGCCCGACAGAGGTTTTCAGTGCAGCCGCCCGTCCTGATTCCGCGGAGGTACGCCCCATGGTCGCAGGCCCTGTCATTGCCGCAGCGGGCAAGACCCGATTCGACGACATCTACAACGAGCCCGATCCTCGCGCCTATGTCCGCCGACTCGCCCCGCTGGAGTACGAGATACCGCACCATGCCCAGGACGTTTTCCGTCGCACCCGCACCGACCGGTCCGCGGCCGACGGCACCGATGCCCCCGTCACGGTCCTCGACCTCTGCTGCTCTTACGGCTTCAACGCCGCGCTCCTCAACCACCACGTCACGCTGGCCGAGCTGTACGCGCACTACACCAGCCCCGAGGCCGACGCCCTCACCACCACCGAACTCATCGAATACGACAAGAAGTTCTACGCCTCGCGGCGCCGCGCGGACGCGACCCCGGTCATCGGCCTCGACAGCGCCGAAAACGCCGTCCAGTACGCGCTGGCCGCCGGCCTGCTCGACGAGGCCTATGCCGAGAACCTGGAACACCAGCCGCCCAGTTCCCGGCTGCGGCGCGCCGTCGCGGCCACCGGCCTGATCACGGTCACCGGAGGCGTCGGCTACATCACCCACCGCACCTTCCGGGCACTGCTGGAGTGCCGGCAGGAGCCGATCTGGCTCAGCGCGTTCGTCCTGCGCACCGTCCCCTACCAGCCCGTGATCGACGAATTGAAAGCTCACGGACTGACCACCACGACCGACCCCGCACGAACCTACCCCCAGAGGCAGTTCACCAGCGCGGCGGAACAGCGGGGCGCCGTCGAACAGGTGCTTCGTGCAGGCGACGACCCCACCGGACTGGAGGCGGAAGGCCGCTATTACACCCGGCTGTACCAGTCCCGCCCCCTCCGTATGAAGGACTCCCAGAAGTAGGAGCAGTTGGCCGTCGGGCGCTCCACCCCTGCGAAGGCAGGGGCCGCCGAACGGCCGCCAGACGGGCGGAGTCGGGCGGTTCGGTCTCTTCGGAGGCCGTATCGCCCGGACCACCATTACCCTTCGTGGTGACCACGGCGTCACATAGCGGGCGCCAAACCACTGGAGGCAATACCCCGTGCTGATTGCTCAGCGTCCCTCGTTGACCGAAGAGGTCGTCGACGAGTTCCGCTCCCGGTTCGTGATCGAGCCGCTGGAGCCGGGCTTCGGTTACACCCTCGGCAACTCCCTGCGCCGGACCCTTCTCTCCTCGATCCCGGGTGCGGCGGTCACGTCCATCCGTATCGACGGTGTCCTGCACGAGTTCACCACCGTGCCGGGCGTGAAGGAAGACGTCACCGACCTCATCCTGAACATCAAGCAGCTGGTCGTCTCCTCGGAGCAGGACGAGCCGGTCGTGATGTACCTGCGCAAGCAGGGCCCGGGTCTGGTCACCGCCGCCGACATCGCGCCCCCGGCCGGTGTCGAGGTGCACAACCCCGACCTCGTCCTCGCCACGCTCAACGGCAAGGGCAAGCTGGAGATGGAGCTGACCGTCGAGCGCGGTCGCGGCTACGTCTCCGCCGTCCAGAACAAGCAGGTCGGTCAGGAGATCGGGCGCATCCCGGTCGACTCGATCTACTCGCCGGTCCTGAAGGTCACGTACAAGGTCGAGGCGACCCGTGTCGAGCAGCGCACCGACTTCGACAAGCTGATCGTCGACGTCGAGACGAAGCAGGCCATGCGTCCGCGTGACGCCATGGCGTCGGCCGGTAAGACCCTGGTCGAGCTGTTCGGTCTCGCGCGCGAGCTGAACATCGACGCCGAGGGCATCGACATGGGCCCGTCCCCCACGGACGCCGCCCTGGCCGCCGATCTGGCGCTGCCGATCGAGGAGCTCGACCTCACGGTCCGTTCGTACAACTGCCTGAAGCGCGAGGGAGTTCACTCCGTGGGCGAGCTCGTCGCCCGCTCGGAGGCGGACCTGCTCGACATCCGCAACTTCGGTGCGAAGTCGATCGACGAGGTCAAGGCGAAGCTCGCGGGCATGGGGCTTGGCCTCAAGGACAGCCCGCCCGGATTCGACCCGACCGCCGCTGCCGACGCCTATGACGCGGAGGACGACGGGGACGCCGGGTTCGTGGAGACCGAGCAGTACTAGACGCGACGCTGGGCAGGTCGCGAGGGAGCCGGGTGCGCGGCGCGGTGGTGTCCGCGTGCCCGGCATGCCCCGCCCCTTGTGACGTCGCGTCGCTGCGCGATCCCTGGGGCAACCGGACATGTCCTGCAGACCTCACCGGCTCGCCCCGCTCGCCCTGCATCGACAAAGCCCCCAGGTCCGTTGACTCTGCGGCTACCGAGAGCCGCGTAGCGGCACAGCACGGCGCGGGACGGCCAGAACTTCCCTCCTTCAGGAGGGAGTACGAGTCAAGGCCGACTGCGTGCGGACATCGGCCCGGTGCTTCCGGGCCAGGGTTGTCGAGGTTCAGCGCATCGGGAAGCCGAAGGAATAGCCCTGTTCCTTGAGCCGGGGGAGAGTGCGGCGCAGGGCCTCGACGGTCTGGGAGCGGTCGCCGCCCGCGTCGTGGAAGAGGAGCGTCGGTCCGTTGGGCAACTCCCGTTCGACGGTGGCGACGATGATGTCCGTACCCGGACGCTCGAAGTCCTTGCTGTCCACGTTCCAGCCCAGAGGGCGCATGCCCCGGGAAGCGGCGAGCTTGCGGCTGTACGGGGTGAAGGCTCCACCGGGGGCCCGGTAGTACATCGGCCGTACGCCTCCGGAGGCTTTGGTGATCATGCGTTCGGCGTCGAGTATCTGCCGCGACTGATAGGCCTCGGACTTCTTGTCCATGGCGGTGTCGTGTGACACCGAGTGGTCGCACAGGCGGTGCCCGTCCGCGACGACCTTCTTCACGAGGTCCGGGTGCGCCTGGGCCTGCGGGCCCACCATGCAGAACGTGGCCTTCACCCCGTACTCCCGCAGCACGCCCAGCACTTGGGGGGTCCACTCGGGGTCGGGGCCATCGTCGATGGTGATGTTGATGCCGCGCGTCCCCGCGTCCGAGGCGTGTGCGATGGTCACCGCGGTCGGTCTCACGGCGCCGCCCGGGGTGGCCGGGGCTGTCGCCTCCGGTGAGGAGCCGTCCACGGTACCGGCCTGCGCGGTCCACACCGAGGCACCGGTGGCGAGCAACGTCACCCCGAGAGCGGCCCCGACCAACTTGCTGTTCCAGCCCCGCCCATTGCTCCGCCGCGCCGCCATGTCCGTCCCCTTCACGCAGTGCCTCACCGGCCCCGATCACCTTGCGATCACTGGGCAGGACGACACACCCAGGCCCACGGATGCGTCCGTTACGGATCGCGGACAAGTCCGGGAAAGTTCGCGGACAACTCCTACGGCCCGGCAGTGAGACAGGAAGCCACAACACCGGCGGCGCCATCGTGTCAGTTGTGTTGTTTCTTCGGGGAAAGCGAGCCCCGCGTAACAGGCCGGTGGAATCACGCCAGTTGAGCGTGCCACCGCACTCTCCGACGCGCAGAGGAGCACCGTGATGCCGCAGCAGCTCAACCTGCGTGACGAGGTCGTGCTCAGGGTGGACCACCGTCAGATGGGCGTCGGTGGCGACAGCAGCCGCGATGCGCACACGTATGACGCGTAACCACTGTCCGCGAACCAGGACCGCGCGTACATCTGTCGGCTGCGGCCCCTCACCGACGTAGGGCAGGAACTGACAGCAACGCCGCCGAGGACGCCTGGATCTACACCGCACTGACCATGATCGACGATCAGAGTCTCGACGTGGCACCGCCAACCGTGCGCGAGCTCGTCAGCGGCCAGCGGCCAGCGGTCAGCGGTCAGCGGTCAGTGGTCAGGGGACGCGGGTGCGGCCTCTCCGGTGATCCGCTCCAGGTCTGTCATCAGCGCGTCCAGCCACGAGACGGCCGCGTAGTACACCCGCGGCGCGCCCGGCGGCTCTTCGTCGAAACCGTCGAGGTCGGGGTCCCGCAGAGGCACCGGGTCCTGCGGGGTGTCGCCGCTCGGATCGAGCCGCGCCGACACCAGCAGCATCCGCCCGGCCACCCGGTCCCCGAGGCGGGACACGGCCGCCGTCGGCTCCAGCTCCAGGGGTGGTGCGACGATCCGCTCGGGTGGCACCAGAAGCCGGTCGGCTCCCCACAGGGTGTGGTGGGCGGCCATCAAGGTCGCCTGCCAGTCCTGCGGGCTGCGCTGGCCGGCGGGTTCATGGGGGCCTGTCGAGCCCTTCGGATCCTGGCCGGGGTGGCCGGCGGCCAGGCCCCTCGGCTCGCTCTGGAACTGCGCGTACGCCGCCTCCGCCATGACCAGCGAGTGCATGAGCGAGTGGTGGCCCGGCGCGGCGGTCACCGGTCCCCGCACCCCGCCGGCGGCCAGCTGGGCGGTGGTCGCCACCACGTTCTCCGCCGCGCCGCGCAGCAGTACCGCCATCGACCGCCGCAGTTCGTCCTGGGCCCCCCGCGGCCAGGCGAGCAGCCCGAAGACAGCGCCGATCGCGCTGCCGGTCAGCACGGCCAGCAGCCGGAACTCGGCAAGCTGCCAGGTCGCGGGCGCCAGCTGGGCGAACGCCAGGGCGACCACCAGCGTGAACAGCGCCTGGGCCCAGCCCACGCCCTTGACGGGACCCAGCGTGAACGCGAACAGCATCAGTGGCGGCAGCACCGCCGCGTACACGGCGATATTGGTCCCGACCAGGGTGAACAGCGCGGCCACGATCAGCGCGCCGATCAGGGTCCCGGTCAGTGCCACCCGCACCGTCGACCGGGTCTGCCGCACGGTGGTCCGGGTGAGAGTCAAGGTCGCGAGCAGCACCCAGAAGCCGTGCGGCAGCGTGTCCACCCCCGCGATCACCCGTGCCGCGGCGAGGGCCATGCTGATCCGTACCGCGTTCTGGAAGCACACCGACCGGGCGCTCGCGTGCCCCGCCATCCGCCTCCACCACAGCTGCGGCGCGCGTTTTTGGGCGTACCAGAACCGGCCCGGGGCCGCCTGTGCCGCGCCTGCCCGGCCCCGTACGGCGATGGCTGCCGCCGTCGACATCGCCAGCGCGGCGTCCGCGAGCTCCAGCATCGCCGCGTGCCGCCGCAGCGCGGCCGGCGAGGCGCCCGCGTCCGGACCGGCTGCCAGGGCAGTGCGGGCCCGCAGCAGCTCGGCGTGCGCGTCCCCGGCGTCGGGGGCCCGGCCCCGCAGGCGGTCGGCCGTCTCGACGGCCGTGTCCCGCACCGCGCGCAGCACGGCCGGCCCGAGCCCGGACCCGGCCGGCCCGGGGTTCGGCTGCGGGGGAGCGGTCAGCCGCCCCAACAGGGTGCGGGTGGCCAGGCCGGTGTGCGTCAGGCCCCGGTCCCGCACGCTCGGCCCGGCCGGCCGCTCGGCCTCCGGCACCTGCGAGGACCGCAGCGCGGTACTGGCGGCCTGGGCCTCCTGCAGCGTCCGGTCGGTGATCGCGTACGGCGGTTCGGTCAGCTCCTCGGCACACCGGCGGGCGCAGTCGGCGGCCCGCGCGGCCAGTTCCCGATAGGGGACGGTGGGTGGGTCCGGCAGCAGGAACCTCTCCGCGAGTACGAGGAAAACGATGCCCACCGCAGCCCCGGCCAGCCGGGAGCCGAGCGAGCCGGGGTCGTAGGGCGGGAACGACGGCAGGATGTACATCAGCTGGAGCCCGGGCGCGGCCCCCGCGGGGCGTGGGCCGCCCACCGCGGAGAAGGCCAGCGCGAAGCCGATCAGCAGCATCCCTGTCGTGGCGGTCCAGGTCTGCACGGACAGGTAGGTGCCGACGGTGATCAGCACCAGGCTGACCGGCAGCAGCCGCGCGACCACCGCGGCACGCTGGCGGCCTGTCCCGGGGATGTGCGACAGTCCCGCCAGTGACACCGCGGCGAACAGCGCGTAGATCGCTGCCTCGGCCGAGCCGAAGCCGTACAGGAACAGGTAGAAGCCGGCGCCGGCGGCCACCGTGACCCGCGCGGAGCGGCGGGCCGCCGCCCGGTAGGCGGCGGGCAGTCGGACCCGGGCCCAGGGAACGCCACCGGTACCACCCATGCCACCAGGATCACCCCGTCCCGCGCGGGCCGCCCGCCCGGGAGGCCGGTCGACCTGAAGCTCGCCCGTCCAGCTCCAGCCGTCGGCGCTCTCGATCGTCGCGCTGACGATGTCGGGCGTACGGCTGACGAGTGGCCGCATCGTCGCCAGGGCCGCCCCGAAGTGCGCGGAGGTCACGTTGGCCTCGGCGCTCGACGAGTGCCAAGAGTCTGCGTGAGTACCTGCCGAACCGAGTCATCGACGTGGTGACCCGGCCAGGAGGTGCGGCTACGGAAGCCTCGGTGCCGACCGGCGACGGAGAGGCGCCCCGTGAGTAGTGCCCAGCCCACGAACGCCGTCAATTGACCCATGGATTGGGCCGTGAAATGCACCTCATGGCAGGTCTATCTGCTCCATAGAGTTGTGGTCACAAGGCGCCGGGAGAGCCCGAAGCCGCAGCTCACAGACAGGAACAACCCTCATGAACGCGCAGACCGCACCCAAGGCCGTCCTCACCCGTGCCGCCACCGCCGAGACCACTGCGGACCCCAGCAGCGTGATGACACTGCTCGCGGACCACGGCACGGACGGCAGCGCTCTCACCAGCTACCGCTCCACCTTCGCGAAGGGCGCGGTCGGTGCTCCCGCGCACTTTCACACCAAGGCGTCCGAGCTGTTCTTCGTCCTGGACGGCGCCTTGCGCGTGCTGATCGACGACGAGGTCAAGGTTTTGGAGAAGGGCGACTTCCTGCTGGTGCCGCCGCACAGTCCGCACGCCTTCGCCGCGGCCCCGGGCCGCGAGGCGGATGTGCTGTTCGTCTTCAGCCCGGGCATGCCGCGCTTCGACTACCTGCGCCTGCTGGGGCGTGTGATGCGCGGGGAGGCCGGTTTCGAGGAGATCAAGAACTCTTCGGAGCTGTACGACAACCACTACGTCGACAGCCCTGTCTGGCAGGCCGCCCTTCAGGAAGCCAAGTAGGTCGGCGCGGGTGCTCAGCCCGTCAGCGCCGATGCCGTGATCCCCTCCCGAAGCGGCCGCTGCCCGATCACGAGCACTGCCCACGGCCACCGCTGGGATCATCGACAGCACAACTCCCTTGAGGACGGGCAAGATTGACCCGATGTCGAGGTTGCCCTGCAGGGCGCCGGGCCCAGCGGCATCGGGTCTCTCGCCTTGAGGGCTGAGTGGGCGGTCTTGGAGTCCGCTGATGGTCAGCTGCGTTCGCGGCGGCTGTTCTCCGCGCCGCTGTACAGCAACGCCCCCAAGGGGCACTCTGCCTGCCGACTGGCTGTGTCTCAGGTGCCGACTTCGGAGGGACCGGCACCAGGGGGCACAGGAGGGGGAGCCGGGTTGAGCTGTACGGCTGAGTTCCGGACGCCTCCTGTCGGCCGTCGGACGGAAACGGCTACACCGTCCGAGCGGACGTCCGTCTCCATCCCGTAACCGCGGCGCGTCGACGGGGCACCATCAACACCGCTCCCCCCGAGATACGGCGCCGCCGATTTTCGGTGCGGGGAGCACCCCGCGGATCCCGGACTTCCGAAGGAGCCACCTGCCCATGTTCACCCGTAAGCCGTCGGTACTCGCCGCGCAGGCATTGTGTGTTGCCGCCCTCGCGACGGTCGTCGCTTCGGCCACTCCCGCATCGGCGCAGACGGTCGTCCCGTGCAGCGCGAATGCCCTGTCCACCGCCATCGGCAACGCCAACACCGCAGGGGGCGGAACCCTGGTGCTGGCAAGGGGCTGTATCTATTCGCTCATGACGGAGCTGCCGCACATCCAGTCGACGATCACCATCGTCGGCCGGAACACCACGATCACTCGCGACCCCTCGGCAGCCAACAACTTCGGCATTCTCTCCGTCGACTCCATTGGAAACCTCACGCTCACGAACACCACCATCACCAAGGGGGTCGCGTCCGACTTCGGCGGCGGCATCGCGAACCGCGGCCGACTGACCGTGACCGGCAGCGACATCAGCGGGAACAGCGCCAACTTCTCGGGTGGAATCGGCGGCGGTTCGGGGACCGTCACCCGGATCGTGAACAGCTCCATCACGGGCAACACCGCCAACGTGAACGGTGGCGGCGTCGCCAACGACGGAGACATGACCATCGTCAACACCCGCATCACCGGCAACACGGCCAACAACGGTGTTGGAGGTGGCTTGGCCAACGACGGCACGCTGCGACTCGTCAACACTGACGTCACCTTGAACCATGCCCTTGGTAACCAAGCCGGCGGCATCGCCAACGTCGGCGGCGGCACCACGAACATCACGGCCAGCAACATCAACAACAACACCGCCGCCGCCGCCCCCGGCGGCATCCTCAACAGCGGCGGCTCCGTCACGCTGACCGCTTCCCGAGTCAGGAACAACACGCCCACCAACTGCTCGGGCGGCATCCCCATCCCGAACTGCGTCGGCTGATCCAGCAAAGAGAACCTGCCGCGGTGTCCCGCCGCCCGCAGGCGTTCCATGCGAGGCCCCGGACCATGATTGGTCCGGGGCCTCTTCGCTTGTGCCCCGGCACCTGACGCAGACCGTCACGCGGGCGTTCGGGGTGAACGCGGTCGGATAGGGGAGACAGACGCGGTGGACCTGGTGCGCTTCTCGCCGAAGCGCACGTCACCGGGGGCAAGGACGGACCTCTCGTACATCGTTGTCTGAGCGGGCGGCCACGACGGTGGCAACCACCATTGTTCTGGCCGCCACCGGTGTCTGTCGGGAGCAGGCATCCATGCCGCCGCGAGCGCCGGCGGCAGCCCCCTGACGGGCAGCCCTTCCACGAGCGCCGGGACCGTCACCGCGGTGGCACTGATCCCCGGCGACACCGGTGACGTTGTCGAGCTCGCCGACGGGCGGACCAGCGCTCACCTGTCCGCACGAGTTCAGCAGCGCAGTACCCGCCACGTCATGGCCTCGGAAGGCCCCTGTCGTACTGTGCACGGCGCACGCCTAGCCGTCGGCGCATGTGTGCGGCGTGCATGCCTGCGGAGGTGCGTCGCTGTTTATGGTGCCGCCACCCCTGATGACGGGGGCCGTAGCCTGAGCAGGCTGGAAGGACGACGGATGAGCACCATGAGAGAAGCGGGCCGAGGCGCCGGGCCCGCCGTGGCTGGGATGGGCAGTGCGCCGCGCCCTGTCGGCGCGTGGTTCGAGAGCATGCCTTTCGGGCGAACCCATCTGCTGGCCGCCACCGCCCTGTTCATGGCGTTCGTGATCGAGTCGTGGGAGCAGCTGGCGCTGGTGTACGTGTCGGGGGACCTCGGCGACGCCTTCGGCATCAACGAGTCCGCGATCGGCTGGGCTCTGTCCGCGGTCGCGCTCGGCATGATCCCCGGCAGCCTCGTGTGGGGGCCGGTGTCCGACCGGATCGGGCGCCGGTCGGTGTGTCTGTGGTCCCTTGCCGCTTACGGCGTCATTGCCCTGGCCAGCGCCTTCTCGCCGAACTTCACCGTGCTCATGGTGGCGCGGTTCCTGTCCGGACTCGCACTCGCCGGTATCTACACGGTGACTTTTCCCTACTTCCTGGAGCTGCTGCCGTCCCGGATGCGCGGCCGCGCGGCGGTCTATCTGTCCATCGGCTGGCCGATCGGTGTCCTTCTGGCCGTCGGGGTGACCCAGGCCCTGGGCGGGCTCGGCTGGCACGTCGTCGCCATTGCCAGCGCGCTCGCCGGACTGTGGGTGTTCGCCATCCGGGCATGGGTCCCGGAGTCCCCGTACTGGCTCGCGGAGCAGGGGCGACACCAGGAAGCGGGGGCCGTGCTGCGACGGCTCGGCGCGGAGGTCCCCGACGGCACGGTGTTCGCCGTTCCCGCGGCGTCCGAGACACGGGCAGGCCGTCCTGTCGACCTGTTCCGGGGGCCCTTGCTGCGCGTCAGCGTCCTCATGCTCGTCGTCAACTTCGCCTTCAACTGGGGTTACTGGGGGCTGCAGACGTGGCTGCCGACCCTGCTTCAGGACAAGGGGCTCAGCATGTCCGCGAGCCTCGGTTTCGTCGCGCTGAGCGCCGTGTTCATGATTCCGGGATATGTCTCGGCGTCATGGCTGACGGGCCGCTACGGCCGTAAGAAGGTCTTCCTGCCGTACGTCGCCCTCGCCGCGGTCGCCGGAGTGGCCTTTGCCTACGCCGACACTCTGACTGCCATGTACGTGGCGAACTTCGCCCTGTCGTTCTTCTGCCTGGGGGCCTGGGGCGTGTGGAACACGTGGAACGGCGAGTTCTATCCGACCGCGCTCCGGGCGACCGGCTACTCGTGGGCGACCGCTGCCCAGCTGGGCGCCACCTCGCTGGCACCGTCCGTGATCGGATTCCTGCTGGCCCGTGCGACGAGCTACTCGTCCACGATCCTTTTCATCATGGCCTTCCTCGCGCTCTCCCTGATCTGCGCCGCTCCGCTTCCGGAGACCGAGGGGAAGGACTTGGAGTAGCCGGGCGGCTCGGCTCGCCCACGTCGGGTGCGATGGGAAGATGACCAGGTGAGACTCGGAATCGATGTGGGGCGCGCGACGACCGCGGCCGTTCTCGCCGACCCGGGCCACGCCGACCGGGTGGAGGCCGAAGCGGTGGTGGCGAGCGCGCCCACGACCGCGGTGAGCCTGAGCCGAGTCCTGGCACGGCTCGGCCCGCTGCCGGGCCGGGTGCGGGCCGTCGCCGTGGTCACCGACCTGGCCCGCAGGCCGCCCATGCCGCGTCGCGTCGCGGTGCTGCGGATCTCCCCGAACTCCCATGCCGCGCTCGGCCCGCTCGTCGGCTGGCCGCAGTCGGTACGTGCGGAGGTGGCCGGGCCGTACGAGGTCGTGGCCGGCGGCAGTTCCGTGACGGGGCGGCCCCTGGCCGCGCTCGACCGGCGGGCCGTCGCCCACTTCGCACACCGTGCCCGTGCGGCCGGGGTCACCGCCTTCGCCCTGAGTGCGGCCGGCGCCCCGACCGTGCCCGGGCCGGAGTGGGAGGCGTCCGAGATCATTGCCGAAACCGTCCCGGACGCGGCCCTCAGCCTCTCGTACGAGATCGGCTCGCCCGGCCTTCGGGAACGCGAGAATGCGACGATCCTCAACGCGGCGCTCGGCGGCTGGGCCGAGGAACTCGTACGGGACTGCCGGCGCGCCCTGCGCTCCGCAGGAATCGACGCCCCGTTGCTGTTCGCCCGGGACAGCGGGGGACTGGTGTCCGCCGACTACTTCTGCCGCCACCCTGTCATCGCGACCTCGCCCGCCACCTCATGTGCCGCCCGCGGCGCGGTGACGCGCACAGGCAGCGAACAGGCAGTCGTGGTGGATGCGGGCGCTCGCTCCGTCCGCTGCCTCACTGTGGTCGAGGGGGAACCCGTGCGGCACGAACGCCCCTACCCGGGAGCTCTGGGCGTCCGCGTGCAGCTGGGCTCCCCGGACGTGACCGAGTGGACCCAAGGGCCAGGCGCCGAGGATATCGACGCCGTCGTCGCACGGCTTGCCGAACGGGTGCCAGGAGCGCCCGTGGTGCGCACCGGCGGTGGCGCCGACAGCGAGGGGCGGTTCGACGCGGCTCGCCATGGCACCCATGCCGACTGCCGCGCCGAGATCGAGCACATCGTCGTGGCCGCAGGCAGGGCGGAGCTGGACCATCTGATGGATGCCGCGCGGGACCAGGCGCTGTCCCGGGCCATCGCGGCGGGCGCCGCCCCCGCCACCGTACGGGTGCGGTCGCTCACCCATGCTCCGGTCGCCTACCTGCCTGCCGGAGTGCACCGCGTGACTGTGCAGGCCGCGGGTGAACCCCTCATGGACGCTGTCGCATGACGTGCGCCGAGGACCGGCTCATCGGACCGGACGAACTGGCCCACCTGGCCGTCGGCGCGCGGGTACTCGCCGCGGGGACGGAGGAGTCCGCATACCAGGTGGCCCTCGACTGGGCCACCGCCGAACTCGCCGCCCATGGCCCCGTGCGGCTGATACCTGCCCACCGGATCGCGCCCGACGGGCTCTGTATCGCCGTGACCCTGGCCGGGGCATCTGCCGCGCTCGCCGAAGCACTGCCCACTGGCGACGAACCGGTGCGGGCCGTGCAGGCCGTCGAGCGGATGACCGGACGCCTGGCCCACGCCGTCGTGCCGCTCAACACCGCCGCGGAGAACGCTCTGATCGCCCTCGCCACGGCCGCCCGCTGTGGTCTGCCGCTCGTCGACGGTGACGGTTGCGGACGTGTGCTCCCGCTGCTCGAACAGACCCTGCTCACCCTGGCCGGCGCGCACGCGGCGCCGCTCGCCCTGGCCACACCCGGCGGCGACGTCATCACCCTGGAGTGCGCGCGCAGCAGCGTGGAGGAACTCGTCCGTCCCTTGGTCCTGGCCGCGGGAGGCTGGGCGGTCGCCGCCGGGTATCCGGTGGACGGGGCGGTGCTGGCAGGAGCGCTCGTGCACGGAACGGTCAGCCGGGCGATCGAGGTCGGCTCCCTGGAGGGGGCGGCCCGCTTCGCCGCCTGGCGGCCGCGCCGCCTGTGCCGGGGCAGGATCGCCGCCCTGGAGCCGTCGCCCGGGCCGTACGGACCTGGCGATGCCGCCGCGTCCGTCACTCTGCCGTCGCGGCCCACCAGCGTCCTGGTCGACGAGGAAGACGGGCTACGGCGCCGGTTCCGTCTGGAAGCCCACAACGAAGTGCTGCTCGCCCTGGCCGACGGCGCGGTCGTCGCGGCCGCACCCGATCACATCCTGCTGGTCACCGGCGCCGACGGGCGCGTGCTCGACGTCGAACGCGCTCTCCCGGGCCTGACCGTGGACGTGGTTGTGATCGAGGCGGCGCCCGCTTGGCACACCCCTGAAGGGCGTGCTCTGGCCGGAGCGGTCGGAGCGCTGTCATGAGCCGCCCGCTGACGCTGGTCGAGCTGTTGCGACATGGCCCGCTGCCCGAGACGACCGTGTACGGTCCCGCCGACTCGCCCACCGAGATCCGGTCCGTTCGGATCGTGGACCGTGTCGAGTCGCTCGACGTGGTGCAGCCCGGGACCGCTGTGGTGCTGGTGGGACATGTCGCATCGGCTGCATGGACCGTCGAGATGGCGCTGCGCAAGGCGTGGGAGCACGCGGCGGCGTGCGTCGTGGCCGCACCGACGGCAGTGCGTGCCGGCTCGGTGGGAGAACTGGCCGACCGCCTCGGCGTCTCCCTCCTCCTCGTCGCGGGCGAACCGCTGGACACCGCCGTACTGCTGGCCTCTGTGGTGGCCCAGCCCGAGGCGGGCCGGGCCGCGCTGATGGCCCGGGCCGCGCATCGGATCGCGGGGGCCGGGCATCGGCCGGCCGAGGTACTCGCAGCCCTGCACGACGTGCTGCCCCGCACCTCGGTGGCGCTCACCGGCCCGTCCGGCGACCTCCTGGCCGGGCGCGCGTCGGCCCTGCACACCGCGTCCGCCGACGTGAGCGTGCGGGTATCCGTGCGCGATCCCGACGGCGGGCAGCTGGCCGCCCTGACGGCGCGGTCACAGTCCCGCGCTCCGGACTGGGCCGCGACGATGACGGAAGTCCTGCACTTGGCCGTGGCTCCGCTGACGGCCTGGGCCGCCGGCGAACGGCTCGGCGTGGAGCGGTCCGAGCGAGCGGCCTCGGCCCTGCTGCGGACGCTGCTCGACCGAGACGCGCCCGACACGGGCACCGCTGCCGCGGACAGCGAACCCGACCCGGTCCTGAGCTCGGCGGTCGCGCTCGGCTGGGCGACCGAGGGGCCGCTCCTCGCCTACGCACTGCGGCCCGGCGTCGCCCCGACGACGGAGACCGGACCGCTGCTCACCACGTGGTGGAACCGTGCCGGGATCGGCGGCCCGCTCGTCGCGTACCGGGACGTCTGGGTCTGTTGGCGCACGCTGGAAGGGGGCGAACCATCGGCCGAAGCCCTCGTACGCGCAGAACGGCGCCTGGCCGCGGCGGTAGCCGAGGCCGCACTGCCCTGGCCGGTGGCCGGGGCGGTCGCGGGCCCGCTCGAGAGCCTCACCGCGTTGGGGCCCGCGCTCGACGACGCCGTCGCCGCCGCCGGTGTCGCCCGGCCGGGCACGGTCGTACGCGCGGACCGGGCGGGATCCGCCCAGCTGATCGCGGCGCTGCCCCGCGACGCGTTGCGCCGGCCGGCCGCCGCGCTGCTCGGCCCGCTGCTCGCCGCCGACCGCGACGGCACGCTGCTGCGGACCCTGGCCGTCTTGCTCGACGTCGGTGGCGCCCCCTCGGCCGCGGCCGCCCGCCTCGGGGTGCATCGCAACACGGTGACGGCACGGCTGGAGCGACTGCGCACCCTGGGCTGCGACCTGGAGGACCCGGAGCTGCGGCTTCCACTGCATGTCGCGTGCCAGGTGCTGCTCGATGAGGGTCGTTGAGCGACGGTGACACCGGGCAGGGAAAGGCCGTCTTCCCTGCCCGGCACCGTCGTTGGTCACCGGCCCGTACCCGGCGTCAGCCGTTGTACCGCTCCCGGACGTGCTCCGCGGTGAGTGCTCCCTGCCGGATGTCCTCCGCCACGGCGTCGGCAGCGCGCTCGGACACCGGACCGTAGCCGCCGCCTCCGCCGCTCTCACAGCGCAGCACATCGCCCTGGCGCACCGGGAGCGCGTTCGCCTTGAGCAGCGAACGGGATTCAGGGCGGCCGGGGTTGAGGGTCACCCGGGGCGCGGCCCCGTCAGCTCCGCCGAACAGCCCCCAGGCCGGCGTGACCGACCGCTCCCACCACAAGGACAGGTTCTGGTCGGCGGTGAAGACGTACTCGCGTACGACCCCATGGCCACCTCGCGTACGGCCGGGGCCTGCGGAGTCGGGACGTACGGCGTACTGCTCGACCCGCACCGGGAACAGCGTCTCCAGGACTTCGACAGGCATGTCTCGCAGCGAGCCGTTGACGTTGTTGATCAGGCAGGTCTCGCCGTCGCCGCCCTCCCAGGCACCCCAGCCGCCGACCGTCGCCTCCTGCGACACGAACAGCTTTCCGCTGCGCGGGTCGAGGCCGGTGAACTGCACGATCATGGAGTCCCCGTACGAGGCCGCCGCGGCACGCTCCGGCATCGCCGGAGCCAGCGCCTTGACGACCAGGTCGATGACGAGGCCGAGGTGGGAGTAGTAGTACTGGCAGGCGGCCGGTTCGATCGCGGCCAGCATGGATCCGGGCCGCGTCACGACCTCCAAAGGTGCGAACGAGCCGCCGTTGAGCGGGACTTCACCGCTGACCAGAAGCTTGTAGCCGACCCGGCAGGCCGCGACGGTCTGCGCCGCACCGCAGTTGACCGGCCCGGTCGCCTGGTCGGCGCAGTCGGTGACGTCGATGACCATCCGCTCGCCGTCGATGGTGACGCGCACGGTGACGGGCAGCGGGGTGTCAAGATCGATGCCGTCGTTGTCCAGACGGCCCGTGGCCTCGTACACCCCGTCCGGGATGTCGGCGATCTGGGCGCGCTCCAGCTGGCGGGTCTGCTCGAAGATGGCGTCCCGGGCGGCAGCGAGCGTGTCGGTGCCCCAGCGCTCGACGATCTCCGCGAGCCGCCGCGCGCCGGTGAGTGCGCAGGCCACCTGGGCGCGCATGTCACCGAGTGTGGGTTGCGGGAACCGCACCTGGCGAGCGATCAGATCCTGCGTCAGGACGCATGGCGCACCGCGTTCGTAGATCTTCAACGGGCCCATGCGCAGGCCCTCTTGGTAGATCGTCGTGGAGTCCATGGAGCCGCCCGGGTCCTTGGAGCCCATGTCGATCCAGTGCGCACGGGACGCGGCGAAGCCGACGAGTTCGCCGCTGACGTGGATGGGCGCGTAGACCGTCACGTCGTTGAGGTGCGTGCCACCGATGTACGAGTCGTTGAGCACCCAGACGTCGCCCTCGCGCCACACGTCCCGGCCGTACATGCGCTCGGTGGCGCGGGTGCACTCCTCCAGGTTGCCCAGAAAGATCGGCAGCCCCGAGGACTGGCCGAGGACGTGGTGGTCCCGGTCGAGCAGCGCGACGGCGCAGTCCTTCGCCTCGTAGATCGTCGGTGTGTACGCCGAGCGGATCAGCGTGGTGTTCATGTCCTCCGCGGCCTGGAGCAGGGCGCAGCGGATGATCTCCGTGGTGATGGGGTCGATGGTGCGGACCGGGTCTGTGACGGCCTCTGCAGGGGAGCTCATGCGGCGCCTCCGAGCTTGATCACGAGGAAGCCGTTCGCGTCGACGGTGACGAGCGCGTCCGGTGGGACGACGGTGGTGGAGGTGGCCTCGACGACGATCGCCGGACCGTTGAACTGCGCGCCGACGGCGAGGTGTTCACGTCGGAGGACGGGGGCGTCGTGCGTCTTGCCGCCGAAGACGACGGGCTTGGTACGGCCGGCCCAGGGGCTTTCGCCCGCGTCCGGTGTGTACGGCCGGGTCTCCTGGGGGGGTGGGGTGCCGAGCGCGGTGGTGCGCAGCGTCACGAACTCGACCGGCGCCTCGGGCGTGGCATGCCCGTAACGCTGTTCGTGCTGCGTGGCGAACCGGGCGGCGACCGTGGCGAGGAAGCCGTCGGTGAGTGGTTCGTCGGCACCGGTCAGCGGCACGGTCAGTGTGTAGTCCTGGCCCTCGTAGCGCATGTCCACGGCGTGCTCGACGGAGCGGCGCTCGGCGGGGACGCCCTGCTCGTCCAGGGCGGCGAGGCCCTGGGTGCCCAGATCGCCGAGGGCGGCGGCCAGAGCGGTCCGGTCGAGCGTGTCGCCGGGGGTGAAGAACTGCCGGGTCAGGTCGCGCCGCACCGCGGTGCCCAGCATGCCCCACGCGGAGAATGCCCCGGGGAACAGCGGAACCACGACCTCCTCGACGCCCAGCTCCCGTGCGATCTCCACGGCGTGCATGGGGCCCGCGCCGCCGAACGCGAGAAGGGTGAACTCCCTGGGTTCGCGGCCGTGTTCGACGGTCAGGGTGCGGATGGCCTGTGCCATCTTCGCGTTGGCGACGTCACAGATGCCGCCGGCCAGGGCGAGCGGGTCCAGGTCGAGTTCGTCGGCCAGGGAGCCCACAGCGGTCCGTGCGGCCGCGACATCCAGCGTCATGTGTCCGCCCGCGAACCACTCGGGGTCGACACGGCCGAGTACGGCATTGGCGTCCGTCACGGTCGGCCGGATACCGCCGCGCCCGTAGCAGGCGGGCCCGGGCAGGGCGCCTGCTGACTCGGGGCCCACCCGCAGACCGCTGCCCTCCGCGTAGGCGAGAGATCCGCCGCCCGCGCCGATCGTGTGCAGGTTCACCAGGGGGATCAGCACCGGGAAGCCGTCGGCTGTGCCCTCGTTCGAGATGTCGGGACGGCCGTCGAGGACCAGAGACACGTCGAAGGAGGTGCCTCCCATGTCGACGCAGATCGCGTTCGCGCGGCCCAGCAGGCCCGCCGCCGCGACACCGCCCATGGTGCCGCCGACCGGCCCGGACAGCAGCGTCTGCAGGGGGTGCGACCGGGCGAAAGAGGCGTTGACGACCCCTCCCGAGGACTGCATGACCTGGACGGGTACGCCGAGACCGTGCTCGGAGAACCGTTCTTCGATGTGGCCGAGGTAGCGGCGCACGACCGGTCCCGTGTACGCGTCGAGGACCGCGGACGAGGTCCGCTCGTACTCGCGCCACTCGCCGGCGACGGCGTGCGAGAGCACCACCATCACGTCGTCGCCCAGTTCCTCACGCAGGATCTCGCCGGCCCGCAGCTCGTGCCGAGGGTCGACGTAGCTGAACAGGAACGACACGGACACCGCCGTGTACCCCTCGGCACGTACCCGTCGGGCGGCCGCCCGCACTGCGTCCTCGTCCAGCGGTCGCAGCTCGGCGCCCCGCCAGTCGAGTCGGCCACCGACCTGCACGGTCGAGTACCGGTCCACCAGCGGCACCGGCTTGCGGTAGTGCAGGTCGAACATTCGGTCGCGGTTGCCGCGGGCGATCTGGTAGACGTCCCGCATTCCCTCGGACGTCATCAGCAGCACCTTGGCGCCCTTGCGCTCCAGGAGCGCGTTGAGCCCCTGCGTGGTGCCGTGCACGAAGAACGAGATGGCGGCGGGGTCCGACACGGCACGGCCCAGCGAGGCGAAGACGCCCTTCGCCAGATCGCCCGGTGTCGTCGGGGCCTTCGCCGCGAAGTAGGTGCCGCGTATCTCGTCGTACGCGACGACGTCGGTGAACGTGCCACCGATGTCCATGGCTACCCGGTATGTCATGCCGCCTCCCGGCTGTCTCGGGGAATGGACGGACGCTAACCGGACGGGGCCGCACGCGGTCTGTGCGTCGCGCACGCTGCGGAAAGGTGGACCGGGCGTGACGCACACTGCGTGATCAGCGCCGCGAGCGTCACTCACACGCGTGAGCACACACGTGGCCACCCAGGGGCCTTGCGCTTGGATCGTGCCGGGCTCGCGGGGCTGGTTCCGTGCCTGGCGGCGATGTCGTCCGTCGCCGATGCTCCGCATGGGCTCCTTCCTGCGCCTTGCGAGGCACGGCGCCGGCACCCGCTCCCTGATTCCGGCCTGATCCAAGCGAAAGACCCTAGCCGCCGACCTGCTGCACGTCCTCGTGGAGATGGACGATGCGCCAGCCCTCGTCCGTGAAGCGGCGCAGCACAGCGGTGTTGCGCACGATCTCCGGCCGCAGTGGCGAGCCCGACGCATCAGGTGCGAAGTCGACCCGCAGCCAATACCGCAGCAGTGCGAGGTCGCCGAAGACATCGATCACTGGGTCATAGGCATCGAGCCCCGTCTCCTCAGGGCCCTCACCCGATGCGGGACGTGCGTCACGGACACGGTCCAGATCCGCCTTGCCGCACAACAGTCGGGCGGTGGCGGAGTCCCAGATCGTCGCGTCCGGCTCCAGGCACGCGTCGATCGCACCCCGGTCCTGACGGGCATAGGCCGCGTACATACCGGTGATCACTGACCAGACGGCCCGCGCCTGGCGATCAGGGGCACCCGGGCGCGCGGATCCGACGGCAGGGGTGCCGGTACCGGTGGGGAAGGAGTCGGTGGACGGGTTCGTAGGCAACGCTGAAC
Source organism: Streptomyces sp. NPDC055955 (assembly GCF_042270245.1). NCBI lineage: Bacteria > Bacillati > Actinomycetota > Actinomycetes > Kitasatosporales > Streptomycetaceae > Streptomyces > Streptomyces sp. NPDC055955. The sequence goes on along the minus strand of NZ_JBHJYS010000024.1, from coordinate 99,862 downwards.
TCCAGTGTGGTCGCGGTGGATCGAGTGGGCGGGCGCTCCCGTCCGGGCGGCGGACCGTGGACGTCGAAACACTCATGACACTGATCCGATCGCCCTGCGAGGCCCCTCGTGCGCAGCGCTCCGGGGCCGGATCCGGTAGATCTCGGGAACGGCGAGGCGGCCGTTGCACGGCGCGGCGTCAGTGAAGCCGACGCTGTCCGTCGAGGTCAACCGAGCCCACCTGGTTCACCTACGTTCGTCGGTTCAGTCGGCCCGGCTCCCGTCCTGCCCTGGATGTCCCCGAACTCAGCTGAATGAGACGGAAACTGAGGCGAGGGCTTCGACGGAACGAGTGCGGGGCGAGCTGTTCACCGACTGCGGCAGCGATGCCGTGCTGCGTGTGGGCGCCTTCAGAGTGGTCGGGGAGGGATCCCGCCCCCGGTCCCGTCGCGTTCTCGCTCGTCACGCTCCCTTTCTTGAAATCTGAAGCCGGACGCATCGGCGTGGGCAAGGTCGGCGTTCTGTCCGATGGGGCGCGTACGAGCCCGACAGGTCGTACGTGCAGGGTGTGCGGAGCCCCTTCGCGCGGCGGTTTGTGAGGGGTGCCCGGGGACGGGCTTCGTGGCCGGGGGCGTCCGTGCGAGGTCGTCAGGGACGGGTGTCAGGGGTGAGGGTTCAGGCACGGCTCGCTGACCTCCGGTCGGCCAGAACGTTAATCTGTGATCACAGATCACACAAGGGTTTCCCTGGGCGGGCTCGCCGCGTAGAGTGCCGGGGTCGTCCAGGGACGGGTGTCACCGAGCCACTGGAGACGCCGCACATGGAAATGCTGTCCACGATCAGCGGGTGGATCTGGAATCCGCTGGCCTATGTCGCTCTGGGAATCGGCGTGTTGTTCACGCTGCTCACCAAGGGCGTCCAGTTCCGTCGCTTTCCCGACATGATCCGGCACCTGAGGGCCGGCGAGGCGAGTGAGGGCGGGCTGTCCTCGTTGCAGACGCTCGCGCTGTCCCTGTCCAGTCGTATCGGAGTCGGGAGCATCGCGGGTGTGGCCACCGCCGTCGCCGCGGGCGGTCCGGGCGCGCTCGTGTGGATGGTGATCACGGCGCTCCTCGGCTCCACCTGCGCGTACGCCGAGTCCGTACTGGCGCAGGTCTACAAGCGCCGCGAGCACGGCGAGGACCGCGGCGGCATGCCGTACTACATCAAGTACGGGCTCAAAGCTCCCTGGCTCGCCACGATCGTGGCGGTGGCGACCCTGGTCGGGTACGGCTTCGTCTTCCCGGGCGTCCAGGCCAACAACATCGCCTCCAGCGCCGAGTTGGCCTTCGGCGTCGACGGGCCGGTGACGGGCATCGTCGTCACCGCCGTCCTCGCGGTCGTCATCCTGGGCGGTACGCGCCGGATCGTGAAGGTCGTCGAGGCGATCGTTCCGTTCCTGGCCCTCGGCTACATCCTCAGCGCGCTCGTCATCATCGGCCTGAACGTCACGAAGGTGCCGGACGCGGTGGTGCTCATCGTCTCCAGCGCCACGGGCAAGGATCAGGTGTTCGGCGGCATTGTCGGCTACGCGGTGGCCTGGGGCGTGCGCCGTGCCGTGTTCGCCTCGGCGACCGGCCTCGGCGAGGGCACCTTCGCGGCCGCCGCGGCGACCACCACGCATCCGGGCAAGCAGGGCATCATCCAGGCCTTCAGTATCTACATCGACATCCTGCTGATCTGTACGGCGAGTGGACTGCTCCTCGTCGTCACGGGCGCCTACAACGTGAAGGACCCGGCCGGCGGGTTCCTCGTGGAGCACGTACCGGGTGCGGTCGCGGGCCCCAACTTCATGCAGGAGGCCATCGACTCCAGCCTGCCGGGTTGGGGTGCGGTGTTCGTCGCGGTGGCCGTGGCGATGTTCGCGTTCACCTCGATGGTGTTCTTCTTCTATGTGGCCCAGACCAACCTCGTGTTCCTGCTCGGCGATCGCCGCAGCAAGGCGCTGGACGCGCTGGTCAAAGTCGGCACGCTGGCCATCGCGTTCATCGGGAGCGCGGTCACGGCGGACGCCATGTGGGCGGTCGGCGACATCGGCTACGGCATTCTGGGCTGGCTGAACATGGCGTGCGTCCTGCTGCTGACGCCGGTAGTGCGCAAGGTGATCCGGGATTACGACCGTCAGCGGCGCGAGGGGCTCGACCCGCATTTCGATCCGGGACCGCTCGGTATCAAGGGGGCCGAGTACTGGCAGACGCAGAAGGAACCGGTCGGAGAACCTGATCGCGTCTGAGCGGGGCAACACGAGCGTCGGGGGGGGGGCCCGGGGGCGCGCCCGCCCCCCCCCCGGGTGGGTGGCCCGCATGGAAGTGGTGTGGTGCCGGCCCCGGGGCGCTGTGGGGGAGGGGGGGCGCCCCCCGGGGCGCCCGGGGGCCG
>NZ_JBHJYS010000024.1:0-97458 GCF_042270245.1 Streptomyces sp. NPDC055955 | reverse complement strand
CGCGGTGTTATTCTGGGGGCCGTCCTCGGCCATCAGCATCACGACCCGGTCGTACAACCCCCCCTGGGGTGGGGGCCCCCCCCGGGGGGGGGGGGGGGGGGGGGGGGGCCCCCCCCCCCCCACCACTCTTGTCGTTGCCCTACTTCACTGTCTTCTGTTCCCTCAGCTGGGCCTTGATGCGGTCGGTGGCGCTCGCCAGGGACTCACGCGTGACGGCGGCCGCCGCATCGGCGTCGCCTGCCTCGACCGCTTCGACCAGGCGTTCCTGGTGGCTCCACAGCGCATCATCGCCCGGCTTGTCGAGGGCGGAGCGGGCGCCGACGGTCTTGTAGGCGCGGCACTGCGCCCACAGGGACCGCACGGTGTCCACCAGGACGGGATTGCCGGACGCCTCGTACAGGACTTCGAGCACGGCCTCGTCGCGGTCGAGGTAGTCCATCACCTCGCCCTCCGTTATGGCCTGACGCATCCTCACCAGGCCGTCGCGCATCCTGGTGATGTCCGCCTTGCCGATGCGTGCGGCGCCGAGCCGGGTGGCTTCGACCTCCAGCAGGAGCCGTACGTCGTAGGCGTGCACCAGCTCGGCGAGGTCCAGGCCCTTCACCACGGAACCCCTGTGGGGAACGCGCTCGGCGAACCCTGCCTCCTCGAGGCGCCGGATCGCTTCGCGCACGGGCATCTCGCTCGTGCCGACGAGGGCCGCGAGATCGCGGATGCGCAGGCGGTAGCCGACGGGGAACTCCCCGCTCATGATCGACTCGTGCAGTACCGCGTACACGCGGTCGGCCATGGAGAGAGCCGGTTCCAGGCGTTTTGACGTATCCACGTGCGCATCCTAAACAGCCCCCGAGGGGTTCTCGGAGGCCCATCGCATGATCTTTGATCACATTCTAGTGCCATGGGCGGTGCGGGCGGGATGCCCGTCGAACTCGTCTCCGCGTACCGGGTATCCAAGGCCTGGGGTCTGAGGGAACTCCCGCCCCGCCCAAGGTCGTGCGGCGCCGGCCCTCCGCCCGTAAGCGCTGAGCGCCCTCGCTGATGCCGCCCCGCGGTCCGTCGAATCGGTGACCCGCAACCCATTGTGTGATCTGTGATCACATCTTAGTGTGGCTGTCAGTTCGCCGAACGGCCTCCGCCCGTTCGCGCGCATCCCCACCAGCACTCCCGTACCCACGAGGTGGGCCGTCCCGGCCTGCCGAAGATCAGGGGGCACCTCCCATGAAAGACGTCGTCATCGTCGGCGGTGGCATCGCCGGGCTCTCCGCCGCCTGGCGGCTGCGCCACCTCGACACTCTGGTCCTGGAGTCGGACCACCGGGTCGGCGGCCGCGTCCGGTCCGAGAAGCGTGGCCGCTACTTCCTGAACTGGGGCGGCCACGTCTACGCGGGCGGCAACTCCGCCACCTCGTGGCTGCTCGACAACACCGGCGTCGACGCCGTCCCCGTCCCCGGCTCGCTCTCCGGCCTCCAGATGAACGGCAAGCTGCTGCTCAAGGGCCGGGTGGAGACGTACCCCTTCCGCATCCCGATGCCGCTGTCCGCCCGCATCGGCATGCTCACCACCGGGGCCAAGGTCTTCACGAAGGTCGGCAAGTACGCCCGGATCGTCGGCCGGCGCAAGGGTGAGAGCGAGGCCCAACGCCAGCAGCGGGTCTACGACTTCATGAACGACATCAGCTTCAAGGAGTTCATCGGCGACATCCCCGCCGACGCCCAAGCTCTCTTCGAGCCGACCGTCACCCGCTCCGCCGGCGACATCGACCAGATCTCGGCCGGTGCCGGAGTCGGCTACTTCAGCCTCGTGTGGAACATCGGCGCAGGCCTGTCGAACTCCATCGTCGGCGGCCCGTCCACCCTCACCGAGACCATCGCCGCGGCCCTCGGCGACCGCGTCCGGATCGGCGCGACAGTGAACGAAGTGGTCCACAAGAAGGACTCGGTCGTCGTCCGCTACCAGCAGGACGGCCTCGACTTCGAGGTCGAGGCGCGCACCGCCGTGCTCGCCACCCCGGCCCCGGTCACCCACCGCATCGCCCCCGACCTGGACGCGGACCTCCGCGACGCGCTCTCGAAGATCCAGTACGGGCCGTACGTCAGCGCCGCGTTCCTGACGGGGGAGACCGAGCGGCGTCCGTGGGACAACGCCTACGGCATCGCGACACCCAAGAGGTCCTTCAACGTCGTGCTCAACATGTCCAACATCCAGCACGGTTACAGCCGCGAGCGGCACCCCGGCTCCAGCCTGATGACGTTCTCGCCGGGCACACTCGCTCGCAATCTGATGGAGATGGACGACGAGGGCATCCGAACCACCTACCTCGAAGACCTCGACCAGGTGCTGCCGGGCGTCGCCTCGGACGTCACCGAGTCGCACATCTGGCGTCTCCCGCTGGGCGCCCCGTACTGCTTCCCCGGCCGGGGCAGGCTCCAGCCCACCCTCACCCGCCGGACCGGCCGCGTCCTGCTCGCGGGCGACTACATGGGCTCGCTCTACACCGAGACCGCCATCCAGTCCGGCCTCAACGCCGCGACGGACGTACGCGGCCTGCTCGCCACCCACCGGCAGACCGCCCGCGCGGGTCTGATCACCGCTTCCTGAACCCCACACCACCCCTCGCAAGGAGAACCACCATGCCCCTGCAGAACGGCATCCTGACCGCGCTGGCCACCCCGTACGACGAGGCCGGTGACATCGACGAGAAGCTCCTGCGCGTGCTCGTCGACCGCTCGGTCGACGGCGGTGTGTCCGGCGTCGTCGCGGGCGGCTCGACCGGCGAGTTCGCCGCCATGACCGGTGACGAACGCCGCCTGCTCGTGGAGACCGTCGTCGACCAGGCCGCGGGGCGCGTCCCGGTCATCGCCCAGACCGGCGCCGTCGCCACCCGCGAGGCCGTCGAGCTGACGCGGCACGCCGAGAAGGCGGGCGCGGACGTCGTGATGGTCGTCGCGCCGTACTACGAAGCCCTTTCGATGGACGAGACGCTGCGCTACCTGCGTACGGTCGCCGACTCCGTCTCCATCCCGGTCATGCTCTACAACATCCCGGACGCGACCGGCGTGAACCTCGACCCGGACACCGTCGGCGCGCTCGCCCGCGAGCAGGAGAACATCCGCTACATCAAGGACACCAGCGCCGACATGGCGCAGGCCGGTCAGCTCATCCACCGTCACGGCGACGTCATCGACACCTTCCTCGGCTGGGACAGCCTGCTGCTCGCCGCGGTCGCCGAAGGCGCAGCCGGCGTCATGGCCGGCACCGGCAACGTGATGCCCGCCGACCTCGTCGCCGTGCACCAGGCGCTCACCGCGGGCGACCTGGAACTGTCCCGGGCCCGCTGGAAGCGCATCTTCCCGCTCATGGACACGCTGATGACCGGCGGCCCCTTCATCCAGGGCGTCCGCGCCGCCCTCCAGGAGATCGGCCTGCCCGTCGGAGCACCGCGCGAGCCGCTGCTCGACGTCGAGCCGGCGCACCGCGCACGCATCCGCGCCGCGCTCGCCGACCTGCCCCACCTGGCCGTCCACAACTGACCGTCCACGACTGAGACGTGAGGAATTTCCTGTCATGACGTTCACCGTCCGCCGCGCCGCGGCCGGCACCGCACCGCTGATCAGCGCGGAAGAGCTGCCCCCGCTCGGCCACTTCATCGACGGCAAGTTCACCGAACCCGGCCCCGAGCTGAGCGACGTACTCGACCCTGCCACCGAAGAACTGCTCGCCCGCGTCCCGCTCGGCGCAGTCGAGGACACCGACCGTGCCGTGGCCGCCGCCCGCGCCGCCCACCCGGCCTGGGCCCGCATCACCCCCAAGGAGCGCGCCGACCTCCTCCTGGCCATCGCCGACCGGGTCGACACCCACGCCGACCTCCTCGTTCGCCTGGAGTCGGCCGACACGGGCAAGCCGTTCGCGGTCTCCCGCGACGACATCTCCATGACCGCGGACGGCTTCCGCTTCATGGCGGGCGCCCTGCGCGCCACCGGGAGCAGCCTGGCCTCCGGCGAATACGTCGCCGACCACACCTCACTGATGCTGCGCGAGCCGCTCGGCGTCATCGGCGCGGTCACCCCGTGGAACTACCCGCTCCTGATGGGCGCCTGGAAGATCGCGCCGATCCTGGCCGCCGGGAACTGCCTGGTCCTCAAGCCCTCCGAGCAGACCCCGCTGTCCACACTGAAGTTCGCCGAGCTGGTCGCGGACCTCCTCCCGCCCGGTGTCTTCAACGTCGTCACGGGCCGCGGCTCCGTGGTCGGTGACCGGCTCGCGCGCCACCCCGACATCGCCATGATCGCGCTGACCGGTTCGACCGGCAGCGGGCAGGCCGTCGCCCGCGCCGCCGCCGACACCGTCAAGCGCGCCCACCTGGAGCTGGGCGGCAAGGCCCCGTTCGTGGTCTTCGAGGACGCCGACCTGGCGGCGGCCGCGACCGGCCTCCGCACGGCCGGCTTCTGGAACAGCGGACAGGAATGCGGCGCCGCCTGCCGCGTCCTCGTCCATGCCTCCGTGGCCGAGGAGTTCACCACGCACGTCGTCCGCGAGATCGAGCAGATCACCGTCGGCGACCCGCGCGCAGGCGACGACGTGGAGATCGGCCCGCTGGTGTCCAAGCCGCACTACGACCGGGTACGCGGCTACCTCGGCCGGGCCGTCGCCCAGGGCGCGCGTCCCGTCGTCGGCGGCGCCGCCCTCGAAGAGGGCAAGCCCGGCTACTTCGTCGCGCCGACCGTTCTGGTCGGCGTGGCCGAGGGGGCCGAGATCACCCGCGAGGAGGTCTTCGGTCCGGTCGTCAGCATCGAGACGTTCACCGACGAGGACGAGGCGATCCGCCGCGCCAACGACGTCGACGCCGGTCTCGCCGCGTCCGTGTGGACCGAGAGCGCGCGCCGCAGCCACGCCGTCGCCGCCCGCCTCGACGCCGGTACCGTCTGGGTCAACTCGCATCTGGTGCTCGCCAACGAGGTCCCGTGGGGCGGCTTCAAGGGCTCCGGCTACGGCCGCGACCTGTCCGTCTACGCCCTGGAGGACTACTCGCGGACCAAGCACGTCATGCACCACCACGGGCGCTGACCTGCGATGACCAGCAGCATCCGCATGCCGGAGCACGAGGTCGCCGAGCTCCGCGTCCGGGCGCTGCGCGCGGCCGGCGCCGCACCGCCGACCGGGCCCACCTCTCCGACCACCACGATGGGGGACCGTGGCAGGTGTCCTTCCAGCGGTGACCCGTCCCGCACCGTCCCGCGTGATCGCCGAAGCGCGGGATCGGCTCGCTCGGGAAGGCGCCCCGCGGCACGCCCCCCGTCGGCGGGCGGCCGCTTCTGCCGGAGCGGGCACGAGCAGACGCTGACGGCCGTCCGGTGCTGTTGTCTGCGGGCCCGCGTCCAGGCTGTGCCCGGTGGTCGCGAGCTGACGTTGATGGCCGTCCGGTGTTGTCGTCTGTGGGCCCGGGTCCACCCCGTACACGGTGCTCGCTGCGGCGCTGTCGCCGGCGTGGGGTCACGCAGGTGGTCCGGGTGTGAGGTGCCGGCTCAGCCGGTCGCGCAGGGCGGTGAGGCGGGCGATCTCCGTGTCCAGCGCGGCGATGCGCCGTGTCCGACGCCCTTGGCGGCGCCGGGGGAGCGGCTTCGCCGCGGGCCCGGCAGGCCTTCGGGCGTGGAGGCCGGCTGGATCTCGAGGCCGGTCGACGGGGCGGACGGCGAGGACATGGGCGAACCTCCGGAGGCGTCGCATGCCTGCGCGGGTGCGAAGGCGCAGGGACGCAACTCCTGACGTGCGGGGTAGGGGCAAGCGGGATGTCCGCGTCGCGCCGCCGCGGCTGTCGCGCCCCTGACGTACCGCCCGTGCCAGGAGCCCCGCCAGCATCCTTGACATGTCCCGATCCAAGGAGCACCCTCACGGCAGCCTCCCCCCATGCAGGCCCGTCCGCCGAAGACAGGGGATCCCCCATGGGCACGAGTACCGGACAACCGGCCGCGACACGCAGCCACCGCAACCGTGCCGTCGTCGCCAGCACGGTGGGCACCGCCATCGAGTGGTACGACTTCTTCCTCTACGGGACGGCCGCGGCTCTCGTCTTCCCGCACCTGTTCTTCCCCGGCCAGTCCGAGTACACCGGCATCCTCGCCTCCTTCGCGACACAGTTCGTCGGCTTCGCCGCCCGCCCCGTCGGCGCGGCGATCTTCGGGCACTTCGGCGACCGGGTGGGCCGCAAGTCCACCCTCGTCATCACGCTCGTCCTGATGGGCTTGAGCACGGTCCTCATCGGCTGCCTGCCCACGTACGGGTCGATCGGCCTCGCCGCGCCGATCCTGCTCGTCGTCCTGAGGGTCGTCCAGGGCATCGGCGTCGGCGGCGAATGGGGCGGCTCGGTGCTGCTCGCCATGGAGTGGGGCACGAAGAAACGCCGTGGTCTGATGGCCAGTTGGCCGCAGATGGGCGTGCCGCTCGGACTGCTCGCCTCGACCGGCATGGTGCGCTGGATGACCTCGGCGACCGGCGACGGCTTCGAGAGCTGGGGCTGGCGGATCCCGTTTCTGGCGAGCGCCGTTCTCGTCGCCGTCGGGCTGTATGTGCGACTGCGGGTCGTCGAGAGCCCCGATTTCGAAGCGGTCAAGCGCGCGCAGGCCGTGGTCCGCCTGCCGGTCTGGGACGTGCTGCGCCACCAGTGGCGCGAGGTCCTCACCTCGGCGTTCGTCCGCCTCTCCGAGCAGGCCCCGTTCTACCTCTTCATCACTTTCGTGCTCACCTACGGGACGCAGCACCTCGACCTGGCGCGCAGTGACCTCCTCGACGACACGCTCGTCGCGGCCGCCGTCGGACTCGTCTCCATTCCCGTCTTCGGCCACCTCTCCGACCGTATCGGCCGCCGCCTCATGTACGGGATCGGGATCGCCTGCGTCGCCGTCTTCGCGTTCCCGTACTTCGCGTTGCTCAACACCGGCTCCGCGGGCCTGGTCCTGCTGGCGATCGTGCTGTCGCTGGTCTTCCACGACATGCAGTACGGACCCCAGGCCGCGCTCATCGCGGAGGGCTTCGGCACCCACGTCCGTTACAGCGGCGCGGGCATCGGCTACCAGCTCGCCTCGGTCATCGCCGGCGGCCCGGCGCCACTGATCGCCGCGGCGATCCTCGAGGACACCGGATCGAGCGTCGGCATCAGTGTCTACATCGTGGCCTGCTGCGTGCTTTCCCTGGTGGCGCTGCTGCTCATACCGCGGAGTACGGACATTGCTCCGGGGACGGGGAAACCGGCACGGCAGGAAGTGGGGGAGAGGCCGGCCGGAAAGTGATCAACGCCCGCCGTGCGCCCGCCCGATGAACTGGACGCCGTCGGGCGGAATGGCCCGACGGCACTCACACGGGACGAGGAACCGCCAATGTTCACACCGGTCCCCCTCGCCTCCGCAGACGTCGAGACGGCGCCCGGCATCCAAGCCGGAGTCGGTCCGGCCTGGTCGGACGCCGACACGGTGAGTGTGGTGGACCGGGTCCTGCCCGCCGGGATCCGGACCGTGCCCGAGGCGGGAGCAAGCGTGTAGGCGGGGTCGGCCGTGGGGGCGCGTACCTCGTCCCAGTCGACCTCGACCTCGCGGGCCGCGTGCTTGGTGACTCTGCAGTCGGGTGTGCGCAAAGTCGTCCGGGTCGAGGGCCACGAGCGCGGGGTCGAGGTGCGCGGTCAGGGCTTTGCCCAGTGTCGTCGAGCTCCCACTCCAGCTCTCGTCCCGTCCGGCGGCCCCATCCATCTCCTTCTCCTACGTGGCCCTGCCGAGCAGCTGGTAGGCGCCGTCGGTCGCGGTCAGTGGAACGTCCACCTGCCAGCGTGTGGACACGGATTCGCGCGGACCGAACGTGGTGGCGTCGGCGGCGTGCACCTGGCGAGTGGACAGGTCCTGGGTCGACTGGAGGCGAGGGAGAGGCGGACGTCGTGGAGCCGGTGGGTGGTGGTGTTGCGGAACGTGGTCACCACGTCGTTGTCGCCCAACTGGCTCAGTCGGTCAGGGCCGTTGACGGTGACGCTGCCCTGCCGGTCACTGTCGCGCGGCGCCAGGAATTCGATCTCGGCGACGCTCGTGTAGCCGTCGTCGGGACTCACGTAGCGCAGCCACCGGTAGCGCGACGGGTCGTCGAAGGCGATCTGGTTCCAGCCGAACTCCGGCCTGTCCTTGACCGTGGCGAGGGTGTGGCAGCCGCTGGTGGGGCCGTCGGCGCCCCTCGAAGCGGCAGCCCTTCAGCCGGTCGAGCTCCGTGTCGTTCGCTCCGGGGAAGAACCGGACCGTCGACACGGGCGAGGCGTGTTCGGCGCCGAGATCGATGCCGGTGTAGCCCAAGCCTGTTGAGGTGTGTACGTACACACAGTGTCGATCAGGCGCCGGCTCGGTCGGGTCCGGGTGCGGGGGAGGTGGCGAACCCGCAGGCTGCCGCAGCCATGTGCTCCTGGCCGGGCCATCGAGGTATGGCCCAGTCCGGTGCCTGCGCGGCGCCGCGCAAGGTGGTGCACGCCCAGAGGCGGGTGCTGGTGCACCGTTCCGTTCACTTCGCCGTCCGACAGGCGACGGCGTTCACACCGTCACGCTCGGCATCGCCAGGCCGCACACCTCGCCCTCACGGGGTGTCTCCCGCCCATACGGGACCGGGAGGCCCGGACGAGGTGGCTGCCCACCTCCGGAGAAGGTCAGTCGATACAGAACTCGTTGCCCTCGATGTCCAGCATCGGGATGCACGCATCATTGCCGTCATACAGCGTCTGTACGTGTACGGCGCCGAGAGGGACCAGTCGCGCGCATTCGGCCTCAAGCGCGGCCAGACGCTCCTCACCCACGAGGCCGGTGCCGACCCGCACATCAAGGTGCACCCGGTTCTTGACGGTCTTCCCCTCGGGGACGCGCTGGAAGTACAGTCGCGGGCCCACCCCTGAGGGATCTGTGCACGCGAACCAGGAATCCCGCTGCTCAGGCGGCTGCGCACGCTTGAAATCGTCCCACGTGGCGAACCCCTCCGGCGGCGGAGGCACGACGTACCCCAACACCTCGCACCAGAAGCGGGCGAGGCGCTCAGGTTCCGCGCAGTCGAAGGTGACTTGGAACTTCTTGATCGTCGCTGACATCGGCGCACCATAGCAGGGTGACCGGGCAGCTCACTTGCCCGGATGGAGCAGCCCGCCACCCGTCGCGCCGGGCGCTGCCTCAGGATCAAGTCCTCGCCAACTGCCCACATTTCCAGCTCAGTTGCGGACCTTGGGGAGTGCGAGAGTACGGACGTGGTGCACCCGCACATCTCAGCCGGTGGCAGGACTCATCGGTGTAGGTGATCCAAGAGTCCGTCGGGCACGGGGTAGGGCGGTTCGTGGGGGAGAAGTTGCTGAGCGGTCTCCACGTCGCCGTCCCGGACATGCCCATGGATCTCGTGCGCGAGACCAGTCATGTCCGTGATCGAAACTGTCCATTCGTCCGCGTAGCGGCGGGCGGCTTCGCCGGTGAGGCCGAGCTGCAGCGCGCGGTGGGGAAGGGGCCGCAGATGCACATCGCGCTCGGGGTCCCATTGGACACGAGCCGGCGCCCGCCTCAACTCCCGCTTCCAGGCTGCTCGGTCGGAGTGCAGTCCGTGCTCGTAGTGGGACAGGCACGCCTGCTCCAATGCCCATTCGAAGCCTTCGCGGGTGATCTCGACCGCGAGTACGGTTTCCTGCCCTTCCTTGGCTGCCCATCCGCAGCGGTACATCATCCAGAGGAAGGACGGCTTGATCCACGTCATCCGGTCTCGCTGCCAGGCTGTCGGGAAGCGGCCCTCTCGGGCTGCGGGCAGGCCGAGTTCTGGCCTGTATGCCTGGTAGACGACGACTGTGGAGTCGGTGTAGCGGGCGCGGATCTGGTGCTTGAGTTCTGCCACGGTGACAGCGTGCGGACACTGCTCGATGCGCGCCATCGAATTACCTGGGCGCCGGGTCGCCGAGCCTCCGGTCGCGGATCGGGGCGGCGGCGACTGTCGTGGGTGTTCGCGGGGGGCGGGGGGAGATGCGGCGCGCGGTGGGGAAGGGGGCGTAGGCGGACCGACGGCCCGGTCGTCCGAACGAGTCGCCGTCGGTGCAGGATGGGCGCGTGCTCCCTTCCCGACTGCTGTGGCGTGATCCCCGGCCCATCCCCCGGTTCAATCGGCAGGAGCCGGTGACCCAGATCGTCCGTGATCCCAGCTTCTACGAGCCGACCGATGAGGACGGCTGCTCGGCGTACGGGTACTTCTGTCAGACGCATGACCGCCACTACTGGCACGAGTCCTGCGGGGAGGGACCGCATCTCATCGTCCTGCACTGCCAGGAGCACGGGGCGGAGAGCATGTGGCCGCAGCCGGCCATGCTGCTGTTCCCGGAAGGGTTCGACCCGCCGCTGAGCGACGCGCAGCTGGCCTGGGTGCAGGCGGAGGAGGACGCTGACCAGGCATGATCCGACAGAGACGGCCTGGTGCTGAGCCGCAGCTCACCGAGAGACGGCTTGGTGCTGAGCCGCAGCTCACCGAGAGACGGCTTGGTGCTGAGCCGCAGCTCACCGCACCGACGCGGCGGGCGGACGCTCGCGCACGGCGCCGTAGCCGATGAAGTACGCCGGCACGCGCTTGAGCCACGTCGAGGTGGCGAGCAGGTCGCTCATCCGCTGCGCCCGCCTGGCGTTGCCGAAAGGCGGGCGTCCCGCGAGTACGGGCGCGATGACCCTCGCGTGAGCGAACCGCTGCAGTGCCTGTGTCACCGCAGTGGTCGGCCACCGGCGCCGCTGGACGCCACGTACGTCCCGCAGGCCGACCACATCCCTGCTCAGCGGTTCGACGAGATGGCGCGCGGCGGCCACCGCGTCCTCGACGGCGAGGTTGATGCCGATGCCGAAGACAGGTGACATCGCGTGCGCCGCGTCGCCGATGCACAGCAGTCCCGGGCGGTGCCAGCGCCGCAGACGGTCGAGCCGCACGTCGAGCATCTTCACCTCGTCCCATGACCGCAGCGCGTGCGCCCGGTCCGCGACCCAGGGCACGGCGGCCGAGAAGTCGGCCATGAACCGCTCAAGGCCGGCGGCTCGGCGCTCGGCGTCGGTTCCCTTGGGGATCAGCGCGGCGCACTGCCAGTAGTCCCCACGGTCGATCATCGCGGTGAGGAGTCGGCCCCCGGCGCCTCCCACGAGCCCGTGCGGGTCGCCTTCCCGCCGTGGCAGCCGGAACCACCAGGCGTCCATGGGGCAGGTGAACCGCCGCAGCCGAAGTTCGGGCCGCGAGCGGGCCAGCGAGCCCCGACCGTCGCAGGCCACCGTGAGGGTGGCCCGCAGTTCGCCGGTACGGCCGTCGGACGTGCGGTACCGCACCCCGGCGATCCGTCCGTGTTCCAGCACGAACGACGTCGCCTCGGTGCTCATCCGCACGGAGAAGGACGGCTCCTTTCGGGCCTCGTCGGCGAGGAGGTTCAGCAGGTCCCATTGCGGCACCATCGCCACGTAGTTGTACGGGCCCGGAAGCGCGCTGATGTCCGACACGGTGACCAGCGAACCGTCCGTGCCGAGCGGCAGCTGGACCGTGGTCACCCGGCGTTGCTGCAGACGGGCGAAGCGCTCGGCCAGACCGAGATCGTCCAGCAGCGCCAGAGTCGAGGGATGCACGGTGTCGCCGCGGAAGTCGCGCAGAAAGTCCCCGTGTTTCTCCAGGACCGTGACCTCCACGCCGGCGCGGGCCAGCAGCAGGCCGAGGACCATTCCCGCGGGGCCGCCGCCCACCACGCAGCACGTCGTCCGCTCCATCGCAGCCCGTCCCTTCGGTGACATCCACAATCCGCGTCAATGGTGCATATACCCTCAAAAATGACACCTTTGCCGTGTGGGTTCGTGACGACCCTGGAGGCCTGATGAGCCAGCAGCCGGTCCTTCTCCCGTATGCCGATCCGGCCTTCATGGCGGATCCCTTCCCGCTCTACCGGCAGCTGCGCGAGGACGGACCGGTACGGCGCGCCGTCCTCGCCGGTGGCCTCGAGGCGTGGTTGGTCACACGCTATGAAGACGGGCTCGCAGCCCTCTCCGACTCGCGGTTGAGCAGCGACGTCCGCGATGCCTCGGACCCCCGGCTCCTCGAGCGGCTGCCCGCCACGGAGCGCGAGTCGATGCTGCGCACCATGCTCCGCTCCGACCCGCCCGACCACACCCGCCTGCGCCGACTGGTCTCCAAGGCGTTCACCGCCCGCAGAGTGGCCGAGCTGCGGCCACGCGTCCAGGAGATCACCGACGGGTTGCTCGACGCGATCGTGCCCGCAGGCAAGGCCGAACTCATCGAGGACTTCGCGCTGCCGCTTCCCGTCACAGTGATCAGCGAACTGCTCGGAGTGCCCGTCACCGACCGGGACGACTTCCACCGGTGGACCGACGACATGATCCTTCAAGGAGCCGAGCCGCCGGACCCGGCCCGGGTGGACCGAGCGTGGCGGCAGATGCGCTCGTTCCTGACCGGACTCCTCCAGGACAAGCGGGCCCGGCCCGGTGACGACCTGCTCAGCGCGCTGATCGCCACCCGGGACGAGGAACACCGGCTGGACGAGGACGAGCTGATCGCCATGGCTTTCCTGCTGCTGGTGGCCGGATACATCACCACGGTCAACCTGATCGGCAGCGGTATCGCCGCACTGCTCGCCCACCCCGACCAGCTGCAGATGCTGCGGGACGACCCGGAACTGCTGCCCGGCGCCATCGAGGAGTTCCTGCGCTACGACGGACCGGTCAACCCCGGCATCGCCCGGTTCGCGCGCGAGGACGTCGTCATCGCGGGAGTGCCGATCCCGCGCGGCGCGACCGTGCTGGTCGCCTCCGCCATCGCCGACCGCGACCCGGCGCAGTTCCCGGACCCCGACCGCCTGGACATCACCCGGCAGGACAACGCGCACCTCGCCTTCGGGCACGGCATCCACTACTGCCTGGGGGCGCCCCTGGCCCGGCTCGAAGGCCAGATCGCCGTGGAAACCGTCCTGCGCCGCCTGCCTCACCTCAGCCTGGCTGTGCCGCCCGGCGAACTGCGGTGGCGCCCGGGCGCTCTGCGCGGCCCCGAACAGCTGCCCGTCACGTTCACCTCCGACGCCTCCGGCTGACGGCACCACACGAAGTCTTCGAGTCTCATTCGGCACGGCGCATGGCTGCTTGTCGCCCGTGTGCCGTGCGACCGCGCAGTCGCGTATGCGGCCGCCGAGAAGGGCATCTCGCGAGGCGCAGTACGCCCGCGGGTATGCCGGTGCTGGGCGGAACGCCACCCGGCCGGCCGCGGACTGCCCTCACTGCCACACCGCCGGCGGCGGCAAGTCACCCATCAGCCGGGTGGACAACCCTGCGGCACGATGCACCCAGGAGGCCGCCGAACAGCGACAGCGCGAGCGTGCCGCAGCGAGTCGCCTCGACAGGCGACGTTTCCGGGACGGTCGTCCGTTCCGAGCAGCAGTGACACCGGCGTGGCAAGGCGCAGCCCGGCTCGCCGCGGTCATGGGGTCTTGATGTCGTCCACGCGCTCGCCCTCCGCCTGGGACGGCTCGGTCCTGGGGACGTCCGGGTGCTGGGCTGTACGCTCAGCCGGCTCGTCGCGCTCGCCCTCGGCTTGGGAGGGTGTGTGAGAGTACAGCCAGGTGTCGTAATCCGAGGCTTCGGACTTCATGGCGGGCCTCCCTCGGTCGCTCATCTCCCATGCTCCTCCGTCGACCCCGGCAGGGCGAGACCAGCGTGCACCGCATCTCGCGTCCCAAGGCGATGAAGCTGCCGGATGCGCGGCCCAGTCGATCCCTGGGGGGTACGGAAATGCGGCCGTAGCTCGGCAGCCCACCACGCTCGGAGGTTCCCAGGAAGGGCTCACCGCCGGGCGTTGTCCCTCGTCACCGGCACCGTCACCGGCACCGGCACCGTCACCGGCACCGGCACCGGCACCGGCACCGGCACCGGCACCGACCGTCACCGTCACTGGCCCTCCGGGCACGTGCGCGCGGCCGACGGGCTCGACAGCTTGCCGCCGCGCTCCTGACCCATCGGCCCAGGCATGTCGTCCTGCGTGCCTCAGGGTTTGCTCAGGCGTACGGCGAGGGCGGCGATGTCGTCGTCGAGGCGCCCTCTGCTGTAGCGGAGGAGGTCGCGGTGAAGGGCCGTGAGGAGTTCGCGGGGCGGTGTCGGGGGCTGCCGACGCATCCAAGCCGCCAGCGGGAAGAACTCGCCGTCGCGGGCGCGGGCCTCGGCGATCCCGTCCGTATAGAGGAGCAGCAGGTCGCCGGGGGCGAAGGCGAAGCTGTCGATCGTGTAGTGATCGCCGATCAGCTCCGCGAGGTTGAGCAGCGGCGAGGGCACGGCGGATTCGAGGACGCGAAGACTTCTGCCGTTCAGGAGCAGCGGCGGCGGGTGTCCGCAGTTGAGGATGTCGATGCGTCTGCCCTCGTGCGGGATCTCGGCCACAAGGGCGGTGGCGAAGCGCTCCGCCGACCCGTCGGCGGGAAAGGCGTCGTTGTAACGGGTGCAGCTGGCGTCCAGCCTGCGGGCGACGTTGACCAAGCCGGTCTCTGTGAAGGCCGCCTCCCGGAAAGCGTTGACGATCGCCGCGGCCGTCCCCACTGCCGGCAGGCCTTTGCCCCGCACGTCTCCGATGAGCAGCCTGACCCCGTATGGCGTGTCGACCACCTCGTAGAAGTCCCCGCCGATGCGGGCCTCCGCCGCGGCCGCGAGGTACAGCGACTCGATCTCGATGTTCCCGAAGCGGCGGGGCATGCGGCTCAGGACGACCTGCTGGGCCACGTCGGCGACGAGCCGTACATGGAAGAGGGTGCGCTCCCGCTGGAGCCGGACATGGCTTCCGTACGCTGCGGCCACGGTGACCGCGATGATCCCCGCGGCCGTCCACCACGTTCCCAGATCGGGGAAGACGAGGCTGAGGCCGATCATCAGGAAGAGGCAGACCGTCCCGAGCAGGATGGTGGGGAGGACCGGCCACATGGCGGCGGCCAGGGCCGGTGCCGCCGGCAGGAGGCGGCTGAAGGCCAATTCCGGCGGAGTGGTGTACGCCAGACTGGCGATGACGACGGTCAGAATGACCGGCGACAGCCGCACAAGCCTCCCCCGGCCGTAGCGCCGACGGAGCCGCGGCCGTCCGGACTCGATCACAGTTCCCAGACTATCCGGACAATAAGGGCATAGCGCTCTTGTTCTTCTCGCGGCACAGTCGATGAGCGCCCACCATGGCCCGCGCCACTCAGAGTTTGCCGTCGCCGCTCGACCTGCACCCTTCGCCGGTCATCGCGCCGTCCACCCGTGCAGGCGGGCTGACGAGATCAGCTCAATCAGCGCCTTCAGGGAGAAGCCGGGAGCGTCGCGCGCGGCGTTCGGCCGGATCGCGTCGGCGTTCATGATCCCGGCAGCTGCGCTCGCGCAGTGAACCGCCGCGGCAGCGACGACGCGCGAAGGCCGACGTCGGCCGTGACGGGCCGCTTCGGCCGCGTGCGTGGTGCCGTGCCATGTGTGGCATGCGTGTGGCCCGGCCGTGTGGCAGCGTGGAAGACGACCAGCCATGGACGTACAGGAACGGCCCGCATGGACGGACGGACCGGCGTGGCGCCGTCCGCTCGGGTTTGTGCGTTCGCGGCTGCGGGTGCGCAGCATCGCGGGGCAGGTGTTCCTGTGGCAGGTCGCCGCGGTGGTGCTCCTGATCGCCTCGGCGCTGGTGGCGCTCGTCCTGCAGGCCCGGTACTACAACACGACCGACGCCGAGCACCGCACCCGTATCGCGGCCGTTGCCCTGGCGGAGTCTCCAGGTACGGCGAAGGCCCTGGCCGGGAGTCATCCGACGGCGACGCTGCAGCCCATCGCCGAACGGGCCCGCAAGAGCGCGGGCTTCGACTATGTCGTGTTCACCGACCCGCATGGCATCCGGTACACCTCGCCCATCCCGCGCCTCATCGGCAAACACATCTACGGCCCGTACCTGCGAGCCCGGAACGGGCCGTACACCAGCAGCTTCACCAACCCTCTGGCGCACATCGTGGACACCACCGCGCCCGTCCGCGGCCCGGGCGGCCAGGTCGCCGGTTACGTTTCGGTGGGCATCACCGTCGCACGGGTGAACCACGGGGTGATCGGCCAGCTGCCGGTCGTGTTCGGTGGCGCGGCGGCCGCGCTCTGTCTGGGCATGGGCGGAGCGGTGCTGGTCCGGCGGCGGCTGCACCGTCAGACGCACGGCCTGGACCCGGCCGAGATGACGCGCATGTACGAGGAGGCCGACCGGGCGCGGGCCCGCCTGCAGCTCCTGTACGACGCCGGGGGGCGGGTCGGCACCACGCTGGACGTGAAGCGAACCGTGCAGGAGCTGGCGGACATGGCCGTCCCCCGCTTCGCGGATTTCGTCACCGTCGAGCTGGCCGACCCCGTACTGAACGGCGACGAACCCTCCCCGGGCACGGGCGCGGCCGGGGGCCTGGCGCTCCGCCGCACGGCCGTGAGCGGCGTCCGGGACGATGCGCCGCTCTACCCGATGGGATCGGTGGTCAGTTTCCTGCCGACCACCCCCGAAGGCATGGGCCTGGTGACCGGCCATCCCGCCGTCGCCGCCGATCTGCGCCGGGCCCGCGCCTGGCGGGAGCGCGACCCGACGAATTCCGACAGCCTCCTCGCCTACGGCATGCACTCGCTGCTCTCCGCACCCCTGCGGGCGCGCGGCCTGAACCTCGGTATCGTCAACTTCTGGCGCGCCGGATCCTCGGAGCCGTTCGGGGACGACGACCTCTCCTTCGCCGAGGAGCTGGTCGCCCGCGCCGGGATCTCCGTGGACAACGCCCGCCGCTACACCCGCGAACACACGATGGCCGAGGCGCTCCAGCGCAGCCTGCTGCCGAGCGGACTGCCCGAACAGAGCGCCCTGGACGCGGCCTCCCGCTACGGCCCGATATGGCAGGGGGTGGGCGGCGACTGGTTCGACGTCATCCCGCTCCCGGGGTTCCGGGTCGCGCTCGTCGTCGGTGACGTCGTCGGCCACGGGCTGCACGCGGCGGCCACCATGGGCCGCCTGCGGACCGCGATCCACAACTTCTCCACCCTCGACCTGGCACCCGACGAGCTGATCGCTCGCCTCGACGACCTCGTCACCAGCCTCGACCGGCCAGGCGCCGGCGGCGAGCAGGCCACGGAGGTCACCGGAGCCACCTGCCTCTACGCGATCTACGATCCGGTCTCCGGGCGCTGCACCATGGCGCGGGCGGGCCACCCCGCGCCCGCTCTCGTGCGCCCTGACGGCGGCGTGGACTTCGCCGAGCTGCCCGCGGGGCCGCCGCTCGGTGTGAGCGGTCTGCCGTTCGAGGCGGTGGAGCTGCAACTGGAGGCTGGAACGGGGCTCGTCCTCTACACCAACGGGCTCATCTACCACCGCGAGCGCGACGTGGAGGAGGGGCTCGCCGCTCTGCGCGCCGCTCTGCGCGACGCGAGCGGCGACTCTCCGGAAGCCATGTGCGACGCGGTCTTCCGTGCGCTGGTTCCACCGCAGCCGAGGGACGACGTCGCCCTTCTCATCGGACGTACGCGCCTGTTCGCGTCCGACCAGGTCGCCGAGTGGGAGGTTCCGAGCGATCCGTCCGCCGTCTCGCGCATCCGCTCCGAGTGCGTCGGGCAGCTCGCGGACTGGGGGCTGGAGAGCCTCGCCTTCACCACCGAGCTGATCCTCAGTGAACTGATCACCAACGCGATTCGCTACGGCAGGCCGCCGGTCCACGTCCGCCTGTTGCGCGACGGGGGCCTGGTCTGCGAGATCTCCGATCACAGCAGCACCTCACCGCATCTGCAGTACGCCGCCACGACGGACGAGGGCGGCCGCGGGCTGTTCCTGGTCGCTCAACTGGCCAAGCGGTGGGGGACCAGGTACACGGCCCTGGGCAAGGTCATCTGGGCCGAGCAGTCGCTCACCGCCACGCCCGATCAGCTGCGGGACGCACTGATCAGTTGACATGCTCCGAGGGCCTGAAGCGTGAAGGTTGTGGCCGCCTCACGGGTTGCTCTGCCTTCGTCGGCGTCGCGGCCCCGGCTGTGTGCGCTCACACTCGTCGGCCCGGCCACCACGGCACGGGCCGGGCGGGGACGGCGGTCGTCTACGCGCGAGCTTCCCCGCCGGGCCGCGTGCGGGGGACGTGCGGGGGAGGGAAGTGGCGCCCCGCAGTATCTGCGACGCGTCGGCCGGCGGCACCCGAGGGGGCCATCGCTCGTGCGGGAAGCCCCTCTGCGTTCACGCCTCGTGCCTCCCCTGGGCGAGGGTGAGCGTCGCGTCGCTGCCGACGGTGAGTGTCGTCGAGAAGGGGGCGTCGTGCCGGGTGAGGGCGTCGTGCAGCCAGTGGGCGTCGCGGAGGCCGGCTCGGTGCAGCGTGAGGCGGCGGGCCTGGAAGGGGGTCAGGCGCAGTTCTCGCAGCGTCCCCGTGGCCTTGTCGAGGCGGGCGGTGTAGAGGAGGCGGAGGTCGTCGCGGTACTGCTCGTGGCCGGTGATCCCTTCGTAGTCGTCGACCAGGTCTCCGCACCCGTAGAGGATCAGCCGGCCGCGGTAGACCTCCAAGGGGCGGGGATGGTGAGAGGAGTGGCCGTGGACGAGGTCGGCGCCGCCGTCGACGAGGTCGTGGGCGAAGCGGATGTGGTCGGGCGGGACCCGGTAGCCCCAGTTGGAACCCCAGTGGATCGAGACGACCACCAGGTCACCGGGCCGACGGGCGGTCCGTATGCGGGCGACCAGGTCGGCCGCGGCGGACGGTGAGGGCGCGGGGGCGAGGGCGATGCCGCTGCGGTCCGGGGTGGCTGCCCAGTCGAGCGGGATTCCGCTGGAGGGCAGGCCGACCGAGAACACCAGGAGGCGCGGCCCGTGGTCGGGCGTGGTCCTTGGTGCGGACGCGGGAGGGCGCAGCGCGACCTCCGCGGGGCGCCACGCCTCGGCTTCGTCACGGCCCGCACCGGCGGTGCGCAGCCCGGCGGCGCCGAGGCTTTCGAGGGTCTCGGCCAGTCCGTCCCGGCCGAAGTCGAGGACGTGGTTGTTGGCAAGTACGCACACGTCGGGCCGGGCGGCGGCCAGGCACTGCAGGTTCGCCGGACTCATGCGGTAGTGGACGCTCTTGTCGGGGGCGAAGTCGTCCGACCGGGTCACGCTGGTCTCCAGGTTCAGCACCCAGGCACTCGGCCCGGCGGCCCGCTGCGCCTCGGCCCGAAGCTCCTCGAGCAGGTCGCCCCACGGCCAGTCGTTGTCGACGGGCTGTGGTACCGGTCCGTGCGCGGTTTCGGCCATCTCGACGTACATACGTGCGTCCGTCACCCACGGCTCCGTCAGCCGCGGGTCGCCGGGGTACCGCAGCACTTGGTCGATGCCCCGGCCGAGCATCACGTCGCCGGCGAGGCAGACGGTGACCTCGCGGTCCGTCCCCCGGCCGCCGTTTGCTTCCACATCTCCACCGTAGGCCCGGCCCCCTTCCGGCCGCTTTGCGCCGTTCGGACCCTGAGGGCCCTCCGAGGTGCTGCCCATCGAGGGGCCCGCAGGTGCGCCGCTCCGGGCCGATCTGGCCCGACTCGATCTCCACCCACGGGATCAGGAGGCGGACGCCGGGACCGCGAACGCCCACCCGCCGCTGTCATCGGTACGGCGATAGCGCGCTGCGCACCGTGTGCGTGCGCACCCCGGACGTGTCGGCGGCGACGAGTGGTACGTCGTCGGGCGGCGGAGTCCGCTCGTGTGTCAGGCGCGGGGGCGGGCTGCCGGGCCGGGGCGTGCGGTGACGTCGGTGGGGGACAGGGTGGTGTGCCCCTGCTCGCACTCGACCGCCACGTGCACAGGGGCTCCGCACTCCGCGTGCCGCAGGTCGATGACCGGCCCCCGCCCCTCACCCGTGTGTGCCTCGCCCCACTGCTTCAATGCCACCAGCACCGGCCACAGGTCCCAGCCCTTCCGGGTCACCCGGTACTCGCTGCGGGAGCGGCTGCCGGGTTCCTGGTACGGCACGGTCCTCAGGATGCCGGCCGCGGTCAGCTTCCGCAGGCGGTCGCTGAGGAGGGCTTCCGACAGGCCGATGTGGCGGCGGAAGTCGTCGAAGCGGCGGACGCCGTTGCAGGCGTCGCGCAGGATCAGCAGCGTCCACTTCTCCCCGACCACGTCGAGCGTGAGCTGGACCGGACAGTTCTCCGTGCTCGTCTCAAGCCACTCCATGCCCCTCATCGTAGAACCCTGACTTCATGATTGACAGCCAGGTGGGCCAGGGCTAACTTCAAGTTGCAAAGTCAGACCGGGAGGAGCGGGGCTGTGGGACGGACACGTACGTATGAGTGGGAGGACCCCGCGCTCACGGCAGCCGCCGTGGGGCAGTCCTCCGGCCTGGACTTTTTGCGGGAGATACAGGCGGGACGGCTGCCCGCGGCGCCCGTGAGCGCGACCCTGGACTTCCGCCTCGACGAGGTGGAGAAGGGGCGCGCGGTGTTCTCGCTCGTCCCCGGGGAGGAGCACTACAACCCCATCGGCAGCATGCACGGCGGGGTCTACGCGACCCTGCTCGACTCGGCGGCGGGCTGCGCCGTCCAGTCGACGCTGCCGCCGGGCGTCGCGTACACCTCGCTCGATCTGACCGTGAAGTTCCTGCGGCGGATCACCGTGGACACCGGCAGGGTCCGCGCCATCGGCACGGTCGTGAGCAGCGGCCGTCAAACCGCCCTCGCGCAGGCTCAGTTGGTCGACGCGACGGACCGTGTACTCGCTCACGCCACCAGCACCTGCATGCTGTTCCCGCTGCCGGCCGCGTGAGCGGTGTCGGCTAAGCGCTCCGACTGAGGGGAAGTGGCGGTGTGGGGCGTGCCCAAGTGGGGCCGGAACGCTGCGGGGCGGGGTCGGCTCCGCGGAATGCGGATTCTCCCAGGCCGTGGACACGGTGATCGGGCAGCCGAGGTGGGCGAGCGCGCCAAGGTGGTCGTGGTTCCGCTCTCGGGCGGCTCCTCGTCACGTCACCGGCGCCGAGCTCGCCGTGGACGGTTACTGGAACGCGGGCCGACGGTGAAGTGCGTGACAGGGCCCCAGGTGCCGCAGGCGCCGAACGGGCCCCAGGTGCGGTAGACGCCGTGGGTGCCATTTGTGCAGCGGATAGCCCGAAGGGCCCGGTTCCCCGAGAGGAGGCCGGGCCCTTCGTCGTACGCACGCGGACAGCCGCTGTACGTCATGTGGAGAGCCGCTGTACGTCATGTGGGGGAGTCGCCCACCGGCCCGCGGGGAACAGCCTGTGGCGCCCTCGGTCAAAGTCCGATTGTGTCTGCGGTGTGCCCGAATCTGTTTACTTTCTGGAAATCCAGTCGTAGTGTCAGATGGAAACCACAGACTCGGGCACGACCGGGCGAGAACGTCGGAGGCAGACGGACATGTACGCACCTGAGCGGCAGCAGGAGATCCTCCGTCTCGCGCGTGACGGAGGGCGCGTGGACGTGCTGTCGCTCGCCGAGGAGTTCCAGGTCACCGCGGAGACCATCCGGCGCGACCTGAAGGCCCTGGACAGGGCCGGTCTCGTACGGCGGGTGCACGGCGGTGCCATACCGGCCGGGCGGCTCGACTTCGAGCCCGACGTCGCCGAGCGCGAGGGCACTGCGGCCGACGAGAAGGACCGCATCGCGCGGCTCGCGCTCGCCGAGCTCCCCGAGGACGGCACCGTGATCCTCGACGCGGGCACCACGGTCGCCCGCCTCGCCGCGGCGGTGCCCCTGGAATCGACGCTCACCGTGGTCACCCACGGCCTGCCCGTCGCGGCCCGCCTCGCCGACCACCCCGGCATCCAGCTGCACCTCGTCGGAGGCCGCGTCCGCCACCGCACCCGCGCCGCCGTCGACGCCTGGGCCCTGAGGGCGTACGGGGAGATCCGCGCGGACGTCCTCTTCCTCGCGGCCAACGGGTTCTCCGCCGAACACGGCCTGACCACCCCCGACCTCGCCGAGGCCGCCGTGAAGCGCGCGGCCGTCGGCGCCGCCCGCCGGGTCGTGCTGCTCGCCGACTCCGCGAAGTACGGGCAGGAGCACTTCGCCCGCTTCGGTGACCTGGGCGATGTGGACGTGCTGATCACCGACAGCGGCCTCAGCGACGAGGACGCGGCCGCGATCGAGAAGGGCGGAACGGAAGTGGTCCGCGCATGAACCCCACGACACCGCCCCCGGCCCCGGAACCGGCATCGGCACCGGCACTCCCTTCACAAGCCACCACGGAAGACGCACGCGGCATGATCCTCACCGTCACCCCCAACCCGTCACTGGACCGCACCTACGAGGTCCCGGCGCTCGACCGGGGCGAGGTCCTGCGCGCCAGCGGCGAGCGCATGGACCCGGGCGGCAAGGGCGTCAACGTCTCGCGGGCCGTCGCCGCCGCCGGTGCCCCCACGCTCGCCGTGCTTCCGCTGGGCGGCGCGCCCGGCGCCCTCGTGGCCGAGCTTCTCGACGCCCAGGGA
This sequence comes from Streptomyces sp. NPDC055955, assembly GCF_042270245.1. Classification (NCBI taxonomy): domain Bacteria; kingdom Bacillati; phylum Actinomycetota; class Actinomycetes; order Kitasatosporales; family Streptomycetaceae; genus Streptomyces; species Streptomyces sp. NPDC055955. The sequence continues at coordinate 75,014 of NZ_JBHJYS010000024.1, read as the reverse complement.
ATCAGCGTCGACCCCGTTCCCGTAGCCGGACAGACCCGGTCCAACATCGCGCTCGCCGAGCCGGACGGAACGCTGACGAAGATCAACGCGCCGGGCCCCGAACTCACCCCGGAAGAAGCCGAGTCGCTGCTCGCCGTCGTCGGCGAACGCTCCGCGGGCGCCGACTGGATCGCCTGCTGCGGCAGCCTCCCGCGCGGCCTCGCCCCGTCCTGGTACGCCGAACTGGTCGCCCGCGCCCACGCGGCCGGCGCCCGGATCGCCCTCGACACCTCGGGCCCTGCCCTCCTCGCGGCCCTGCGCGAACGGCCCGACGTCGTCAAACCGAATGCGGAGGAGCTCGCCGGGGCGGTCGGCCGCCCGCTCGCCACCGTCGGCGACGCGGTCAAGGCGGCCGAGGAGCTGCGCGACCTCGGCGCGCGCGCCGTCCTCGCCTCCCTCGGCGCGGACGGGCAGCTGCTCGTGGACGGCTCGGGCGCCTGGTTCGCCACCGCCCCGGTCGACACTGTCCGCAGCAACGTCGGCGCGGGCGACTCGTCCCTGGCCGGCTTCCTCATCGCGGGCGGCACCGGCCCGCGCGCGCTGGCCTCGGCCGTCGCCCATGGCGCCGCCGCGGTCCAGCTCCCGGGCAGCGCGATGCCGACCCCGGCCGACCTGGACCCGGACGCGGTGACGGTCACGGCAGACGTCCCGCTGGACCGCGTCCTGAGGGAGCCCGCGCCATGACAGCCTGCGCCCCGCCCCTCAACACGCCCCATCCGGTCGCCTCCGGCCTGATCACTCCCCACGCTCCGTCCCGGAGCCGCCGTCCCCGCGGCGAAACCCCCGTCCCCACCCACGCCGCCAAGGCGATACGAGTGCGAAGGAGCCCGCGATGAGCGAGATGATCACCGCGGACCTGGTCGATCTCGACCTGTCCACCGACACCAAGGAGGCGGCGGCCCGCGCCCTCGCCGAACGGATGGTCGCCCAGGGCCGGGTGACCGACCTGGACGGCTTCCTGGCCGACGTCGCGGCCCGCGAGGCGCAGATGCCCACCGGCCTCGACGGCGGCATCGGCATCCCGCACTGCCGCAGCGAGCACGTCACCGAGCCGACCCTCGCCTTCGGCCGCAGCGCCGACGGGATCGACTTCGGGGCGCCGGACGGCCCGGCCGACCTGATCTTTCTCATCGCCGCACCCGCCGGCGCGGACGACGCCCACCTCACCATCCTGTCGTCGCTGGCAAGGCAGTTGATGGACGAGGACTTCAAGGCGGCGCTGCGCTCGGCGACCGACGCGGGGGCCACGGCGGCGCTGATCCGCGGGGACGAACCCGAACCCGCTCCCGAGCCGGAGTCCGCGCCCGAGCCGACTGCGGAGGGGGAGTCCACGCCCGAATCCCCTACTGACTCGGAATCCATGCCCGAGCCGGAGCCCACGCCCACTCCCGAGACCGCTCCCGCTGCCCCCGCCGCGAAGTTCAAGATCGTCGCTGTCACCTCCTGCCCCACCGGCATCGCCCACACCTACATGGCGGCCGAGTCCCTGGAGAAGGCGGGCCGAGACGCGGGTGACGTGGAAGTGATGGTCGAGACACAGGGCTCGGCCGGCTTCACCCGCCTCGCCCCGGAGGTCATCGCGGGAGCGGACGGCGTGATCTTCGCGCACGACGTGCCCGTACGGGAGAAGGACCGCTTCGCCGGGAAGCCCACCGTCGACGTCGGCGTGAAGGCCGGCATCAACCGGCCCGCCGAACTCATCGGCGAGGTCCGCAAGAAGGCCGCCCGCGGCGAGACGACCTCGGGCGCGGCGTCCGCCACCCCCGTGGACCGGGCCGGTGACACCGGCGACAGCTACGGCACCAAACTGCGCAAGTGGCTGATGAGCGGCGTCAGTTACATGGTCCCGTTCGTCGCGGCCGGCGGTCTCCTCATCGCCCTCGGCTTCGCGATCGGCGGCTACACGATCAACAAGGCCCCGTCCGTCGCCGAGCACTTCGTGTGGACCCAGACCGACAGCTGGGCCGCGCTGCTCTTCCAGGTCGGCTCCGTCGCCTTCGCGTTCCTCGTCCCGGTCCTCGCGGGCTTCATCGCGTACGGGATGGCCGACCGGCCGGGGCTCGTGCCCGGGTTCGTCGGCGGCTCGATCGCGCTCACCATCAACGCCGGCTTCCTCGGCGGCCTCGCCGCCGGTCTCATCGCGGGCGGCGTCGTGATGGCGATCCAGAAGGTGAACGTGCCCGCCGTGCTGCGCGGGATCATGCCGGTGGTCGTCATTCCGCTGATCTCCTCCGCGGTGGTCGGCTTCCTGATGTTCCTCGTCATCGGCAAGCCCATCGCCTCCCTCCAGCGCGCCCTGACGGACTGGCTGAACTCCCTGTCCGGCGCCAACGCGATCATCCTCGGCGTCATCCTCGGCCTGATGATGTGCTTCGACCTGGGCGGCCCGCTGAACAAGGTCGCGTACGCCTTCGCGGTCGGCGGCCTCGCGAACCCCACCGAGGGCTCGCTCAAGGTCATGGCCGCGGTGATGGCCGCCGGCATGGTCCCGCCGCTGGCCATGGCCCTGGCGACGACCGTGCGCGGCCGGCTCTTCACCCGGACCGAGCGCGAGAACGGCAAGGCGGCCTGGGTGCTCGGCGCCTCGTTCATCACGGAGGGCGCGATCCCGTTCGCCGCGGCGGACCCGCTGCGCGTCATCCCCGCCTCGATGGCCGGCGGCGCGGTCACCGGCGCCCTGTCGATGGCCTTCGGCTGCACCCTGCGCGCCCCGCACGGCGGCATCTTCGTGGTCCCGCTGATCGGCAACCCGTTCCTCTACCTCATCGCGATCGCCGCCGGTGTCTGTGTGTCGACGGCCCTGGTGGTGATCCTGAAGGGGATGCGGAAGTCCGCGCCGGAAGGCGGAGCGGACAGGGCAGGCGACGCGACGGCGCAGAAGGGGCAGGAGCCGAAGATACCGGTGGCCGCCTGACACCAGATACCGGTAGCCACCTGACAGTTCGCAACTGTCCGCTCATGCGCGATGTGTCACGGTCCGGGGCCGATGTCCCGGACCGTGGTGCTGACCGTGGCCATGCCTGAGCATGTGTGGATGTTTCCGCGCATGAGCGTGGCGTTGCTCGCGGTCGCCGACGGGGTGCGAGTGGTCGATCTCGTCCCACGGGTGCGCCATGTGGGCTGGGTCGCCGAACAGCCCTTCGCTCGCTGCGGGTTCAGGGCGGGCCGCCCGTCCAGTGGTCGTGCCGCTGACACCGGACGAGTGGGAGGCGTTGGCGGGCCTGACAGGGCGGTTCAGTCCGCCGTTGCTGAGGAGCAATCCCCACGTAGGTTGACGCTCAGCCGCTGCCCGGACTCACGTCCTGCCTCAGTGCCGTTGCCGTTCCGCACTTGATCGCCGCGTCTTCGCTGGTGGGAGTTGTTGTCCGTACGGCCGGGCAGGCGGCTGTCGACGTTCTTGTTCGTTCGGAAGTGGCCGGTCGTGTCGGCGCCGGGCCGTCGGAGGCGAGGGAAGGTTCGGCGCGGGAGCGGGTCGAGTGACTGCGAGCGGAACTGAGGCTGCTCAGGCGTGATCGTTCCCACACGCACCGACATAGACTCGATCTCGCGCGAACGCGTCAGCTTGTCGCTAGCAGGAAGAATCGATGTCGTGGCCAACGCACTGCAGGAATTGGTGAAGAGCCGGCTGGAGCAGCAGGGCTGGTCCTACGGTGACGTGGCCCGGCGCGGCGGTATCCCGCGATCCACCGTGCACCACCTGGCGACCGTGACGCACGTGGCCCGTATGCCGCAGCAAGCCACCCTCGAAGGGCTGGCCCGGGGGCTGGAACTGCCCCTGGACGCGGTGCGCCGAGCCGCTGCCGAAGCCTGCGGCATCCACCTCTACTTCGAGGATCCCGCCGACACCGCGTCGGACCCGGAGATCGCGACCCTCATCGCCAGTGTCCAGCGCCTGTCCGACGCCGACCGCCGCCACGTCACCGCACTCGTCGAGTCCCTCCTGCGCAGCGCTCCTGACCGCGACGCCCCGACAGACTCCGGCTCCGGATCCGGCTCCGACGACTGATGGGCGGCGTCGGGCCGTTCACCGTCCGGCTCCTAGGATCCGCAGCCATCTGATCACCGTGGCCACCGTCTGGTAGTCGAGCTCGGCGATCCGGGTGACGGCGGGGAGGTCGGTCATCCGTACCGTGACACAGGCCGCGTCCAGGGCGCAGTGCAGCATCACCTGGTGTGCCTGAGTGGCCGGCAGGTCCCCTTCCATGCGCATCTGGGGGCGCAGCAGCGAGGAGATGGGCAGCGGGGGCGTGGGGTGTTCCAGGGTCATGTTCCGGTTTCCTTTCAGGAAGGGGTGCCGTCGCCGGCGCGCCCTTGGATACCGGCCCGGCGTATGAGGAGTTCCACCGTCCCGTGGCTGACGGCGATCCCGTATGTCTGGGTGAGTTCGCGGTGGATGCGCCGGTATCCGTGGGTGGCGCCGGAGGCTGCGTGGATGCTGGTGATGAGTTCGGTGAGCCAGGTGTGACGGATCGACCGGGCGGAGGGACGGCGGGCGCGCCAGGTGAAGTAGCCGGACTCGGTCACCCCGAGAGCCCGGGTGGCGGTGCGCACGGGCAGCCCTTCACCGGCCATCACGTGAACTGCCTCGAATCGCCTTTTGGGGACACCACATCGCACAGCAGCTCGGTCGCGCGCCGGAGGGCGGCGAGCTCGGACTCCAGTTCGGCGATACGCCGGCGCGCGGCCCTGAGGTCCATGCCCGTGGAGGGCTTGGGCCCTCCTCTGCTGAGGTGCGGCAGGTACCGGCGCCGCCACTGGTAGACCGTCTGGTCGCTGAGGCCGAGAGCGACGGCGACCTTCTTCACGGGCTCGCCGTCGGCCAGCAGGTCCAGGGCCTTGCGGCGCAGTTCGGGCGGGTATCGCGTGGGTTGCATGGGTGTCATCCGTGGGGAGGTCGGCCCCCGGGTCCGGAGGAGCAGCCGGACCCGGGGAGGCGTTGGGCTCCGGGGTACGGAGCGCGGAGGCTAGTCGATGTGACGCCGGAGCGAGACGGTGGGCCGCGCGACCAGCGGGTTGACGGTCTCGCCGCGCGGCGCGGCCGCCACCGCCTGCTGGAGAAGGCTCACGACCTCGGCGGCCAGGGCGTCGGAGCGGCTCTTGACGACGTCGATCGGCTCGCGGCTGCGTTCCAGCGCGGCCAGCCGCCCTTCGTACGCGGCGAGTTTGTTCCTGGTCGACGAGCTCAGCGTGAACCGGTACGGGGTCGAGACGATGAACTGGTACGCGCCGGCGAAGGTCTCACAGCCTGCGCAGTGGTCGTTGATGGCCTTGCTGGTGTTCGAGGCGTTGAGGCCCGCGACCCCGTTCGTGGTGACGACCTGGAAGGACAGCGCGATCGACCGGCAGGGAGCGTCGATCGAGCAGCCGACGGAGCGGGCGATCGCCCGGTTGCGGACGCCGGCGCCCAGGACCGTGCCGAGTTGATGGACCGAGAACTCCTCGTCGTGGTCGACGCGGTGTCTGGGGTTGGCCAGGGACCGTGCCTCGTCCACGGCGATGCCGACGCCACCGGTGGTGCGGGATCCGGTCGTCGCGCCCGCGGGGGTCACGGTGGCGAGGCCGGTCAGACAGACGGTGGTCAGCATGCCCAGGCGCATGGCCGTCCGGCCGACTGTGCCGGTGCGTGGTTTACGGTGGCTCACTGAAGTTCTCCTTTTGCGGGTGTATGAGCGGCACGGGGCCGGGGAGGTTCACGGGGGTTCACCGGGGTTCGCGGCTGTTCATCGGGGGGTTCTGGGCCCCCCGGGGGATCACCAGTTGGAGGGGTCGGGGAAGCTCTCGGTGGGCAGCGGCAGAGAGGGGCTCGACGAGGGCCCGGCCGACGCTGAGGGGCTCGATGTACCCGCCGAGGGGCTGGGCCCGGGCGGCGCCGGACTCTGCCTGTGGGTCGGGGGCGGGCTCGACGTCGTCTTCTTGGGTGTCGGGGCAGCCGTCTTGGTCTCGTCGTCGGCCGAAGGGGAACCGCTCGCCGTGCCGGCCTCGTCGGACGGACTGGCATCGGGCGTCGGCGAGAGCAGGCTCGCCTCCGGCGACGGGCCGGTGGGGTCGGGGGATTCCGGCTGGGTGTCCTGGGGCGACTCGTCCGATGCCGACGGCGTCGCCGCCGCGCGGAGCGTGGGCACGCCGGGCTGGAGAATGGGGATGATGGGCGGCCGCGGCGGCAGCGGCTTGGGTGTCACCCCGCCCATCCATGCCGCGCCGAGCGCGGCGGCCGCGGTCAGCACGCCGGCGCAGATGACCAGGCGAAGCCGGAGGTTTCCCTCGGTGGCGCGAAGGGTTGCCCGCACGAGCCGCCCGGTCAGGCGCACGGCGAGATACCCCGCGCCGGCCAGAGGGCACAGGATCATGAACCCTCCGACGACGCCGACGAGTCCGGCCGCGATCTGTCCGTCGGCGAAGGCGAACCAGGTTCCGGTCGCCTGCTCGACCAGGGAACGCAGCCCGGTTTCGAGCAGGCGGGGGAGGTTCCACAGGACGTAACCGAGCTCGGCGAGGATCAGCGGCACCATGGTCAGCACCCAGCTGGTCACGATGACCCGTGCGGAGCGCTTGAGGCCCGCCACCTCCGGGGGGACCGGCCGGCCCGGCAGCATGCTCAGGAGGATGGGTTTGATCTTGCCGTAGAGGTCGGGGATCCCCGCGAGGTCACCGAGGATGTAGTAGCCGTCGAGGCGGACCGCCGGCATCAGCTGTTCGAGGATCTCGAAGTGCACCAGGTAGACCGCGCCGAGGAAGAAGGGCTGGCCGGTGAGGAGGTAGGCGCCGGCCAGCCCAAGCAGGAAGACGACGTTGAAATAGACCCCGCCGAGGTCGGTGCGGATTCGGCCGGCCCGGTTGATGCGGTAGACGTCGGTGACGTCGGTGTACATGGAGGGCCAGATCAGGAAGAGGCCGAACCCGATGCTTCCGGGGCGCGCGCCCCCGTACCGGCAGGCCGAGGCGTGACCGAACTCGTGGAACACGAGCGAGGCTACGATCAGCGCGAAGACGGCCAGCATCAGGACGGGTTGTTCCAGCACCTGGAGCACCGGCTGCATTGCTCCGTGGAAGCCGAACAGCCAGACGTCCAGCACGGTGACCGCTGCCAGCACCAGGGCCACCACCGCGGGCCGGTGCAGCCAGGACAGTGCCCTGGCGATACGGGCGACCTGCCGCTCGCGAAAGATCACCCGGTGGCCCTTGAGGACCAGGAGGAGGTCGGACCGGGGGCCGGCGACGATCTGCTCGTCCGCCTGCCCGAACGGGACGGTGAGGCCGAGCGGCTGGAGCTTGTGCTCCACGAGGTAGTGGATGTTGTCCGCGCTGAGCTCGCGTCCGAAGCGGCCGCTGACCCGGTGGGAGATGCCCTCGGTGTCGCGTACGCCGTCGATGGCTTCGACCACGAGATAGAGCAGCGGGGAGAGCTGGACCACCTGTCCGTCCTCCCGGCGGACCAGATACTTGCGTTCTGTGAAGCCGGATCCCTGGTACTCGCCCAGGCGTTGAAGCCCTGCTCCGAGTCGCGGGACGGGGAAGCGCGGTTCCTCGTACACGTCCCCGGGAAACGTTTTGTCTGCGTCCCGTACCGCCGTCCCCATGGGAGCGGGGTCATGGGCCCCCTGACCCTTGGCCATCGTCCTGCCTCCCTCCCCCCGGTGCGGACCGCGTCGCCATAGAACACGGTCCGCACGTGACGGGTGCTGCTACTGGCTGATGTTGATGGTCTGGTTGGCCTCGGAGGCGGCGATGGCCTCGGGGGAGTTGACGTTCGCCGCCAGCGAGTTGTTGTGGGCGTCGACGTAGGCGACGTGCCGCGTCACGTTCGTCGTCTTGACGAAGTTGAACTTCAGCCGGCCCAGGGCCTCACGGCCGGGCAGCAGTTCCGCGGACTCTTCGTTGAGCTGTTCGTTGTTCATGGTGAAACCTCTTTCGGGATAAAGGGCTGGTTACTGGTGGACGTTGATGGTCTGGTTGGCCGCGGACTGGGCGATGGCCTCGGGGGAGCAGGCGTTCAGCGCGTACGAGTTGTTCTGGGCCTGGACGTAGGCGACGTGCCGCGTCACGTTCGTCGTCTTGACGAAGTTGAACTTCAGCCGGCCCAGGGCCTCACGGCCGGGCAGCAGCTCTGCGGATTCCGCGTCCAGCTCACGCATGCCGAGCATGGTGGTTCCTTTACTGAATGGGCATGGAGGGTCACGTAGGTCTCGGACGTCCATCCATGCCGGACGATCTGTCTGACGAGATTGGACAGTAGACCGTTCAAGAACCTCGGACAACCACTTCACGCACATCGCCCCCCATCGGACACATCGCCCATCGAGGGAAACAGCAGGCGAGAGGGCAAATGACCGGACACGAACTACGTCCGACGCGCGTCGCGCCCTCACCCGATTGGCTCAACTAGGCCCCAATCGGGCCATGTTGCGCGGCTGCACCATGGCTATCCTCTCGACCCTCAAGACGGGTGAACCGCCCGAAACCTCCGCGAGAGGGGTGTACGTGCTTGTCGTCCAAGGAGTGTCCGCGACCGCCGTCGTACGGGGCAGGACGGGGGAACCGGTGGTCCTGCTCTCCGGCGAACTCCCCGAAGCCCTCACCCCCGCAGCCCGCGACGAACTGCTGAACCTGGCCGCCGCGGTGCTCGACGCGGAGGAACTGCGGCTGTTCCGGAGCTGCCTGTCCGCACTGCACTGCGGCGAGAAACTCGAAGAACGCCGTATCGAGGTGAGCGGAGCCGTCCTGGCCGTCTACCGAAGCTGACCGCGCTGAACCGACTGCGCACAACACGGGGCGAACGCGATGCGGCAGATTTCCGTTTGCGCAGGGCAGAACTCTCCGCTCATGAAAACGGCAGAGAATTCTTCAACGCATTATCCGGGGCGACCCAGAAGAGTTTTTGATATCTCAGGGTGACGCGCAACGCGGCCACGACACACGGGAGTTGCTTCACCCTGAAGAGTGCTTCCGGCGGCCGCGGAAGCGAGACCGGAAACACCCGGTAAGCAAAGCTCAGGGCGGGTTTCGGGCGCCACGGAACTCTGCATCGATTGTGCTCCGGTAAGTCACCAGAAGCCGGTTGAAGGAATGCGTGAGGGGCGTTGCCGAGTAATGTCTGGCACGCCATCCGGCAATTCGTCGAAACAAGGAGAAACACGGTGAGAAAACTGGCACGCGCCACCGCGACGGCTGCCCTGACCATCGCAGCGGTCGCCATCCCCCTGACGGGCACGGCCATGGCCTCTACCGCGACGGCCGCCCCGGCCCACACCTACCGGCTCCTGCACAAGCCGGCCCTTCACAACAACGGCTGGTGCGGGGACTACCGGCACAACCGCCACCACCGCGGGCACTACTGGAGCCGGTGGGACGACAACTGTGGCTACCGCAACGACTGGAGGGGCTACCGCCACGTCAACTACCGCGCCTACAACGACTACAACGACTACAGGAACTGCGACCGCGACTTCTGATCCGGTCTGATCCGGTCTGATCGGGCGAGACCCGACGTCGGGCGCACCCAATGCGGGGCTCCCGGGAGTAACTCCCGGGAGCCCCGCGGCCGTGTCCGGAATCAACTCCGGTAAACGGTGAGGACGGCTCCGCTCACTTCGATGCGGCGTTCTTCGAGTTTCTCGCCGCAGTGCAGTGCGGACAGGCAGCTCCGGAACAGCCGCAGTTCCTCCGCGTCGAGCACCGCGGCGGCCAGGTTCAGCAGTTCGTCGCGGGCTGCGGAGGTGAGGGCTTCGGGGAGTTCGCCGGAGAGCAGGACCACCGGTTCCCCCGTCCTGCCCCGTACGACGGCGGTCGCGGACACGCCACGGACGACAAGCACGTAGCCGCCCCTCTCTCTCCCTGGAGGCTTCGGGCGGTTCAACGCGGCCCGTGCGACGAGAGGATAGCCCCAATGGAGCGATTTTTACGGCGATCTGACACTTCGCCACGCAATGCACGTCCGTGCGGCAAAACCCCTAGCGGGGGCTGCCGGAGGTGCTGCGCAGGAGGGACTCGACGAGTGCGGTGACGTGGCGGCGGTCGGCGTCGGACAGGCGCTGGACGCTGGCGATGAGGGTCGCGATCTCCGGGTCCGACGCGGTGTCGGCGGGATCCTCGAAGTAGAGGTGGATGCCGCAGGCTTCGGCAGCGGCTCGACGTACCGCGTCCAGGGGCAGTTCCAGTCCCCGGGCCAGTCCTTCGAGGGTGGCTTGCTGCGGCATACGGGCCACGTGCGTCACGGTCGCCAGGTGGTGCACGGTGGATCGCGGGATACCGCCGCGCCGGGCCACGTCACCGTAGGACCAGCCCTGCTGGTCCAGCCGGCTCTTCACCAATTCCTGCAGTGTGTTGGCCACGAGATCGATTCTTCCTGCTAGCAAGGCGGTTGAGCAAACACTCTTGAACGGCTTGCCATCAGGTGCTACAGAGACCGGTGTCCAATGTCATTGGACGCTCTGTCCGGCGGCACCACAACCACTCGGTTCAACGCTTCGCGGCCTGCTCCGTCACGCCTGACGCCCTCGCTTCGCTGACGGCCGCGGCACGTCCGGCACCCCCGCGGCAGCCCTTCCCCATCCATCCCCGCTCCGCCAGGCGCTTTCGCTCCGCCCTCAGCCCGTCGAACTTCGAAGGGACCAGCCAGAGTTCCAGCAGCTGCGCCAAGACTGAGGCTGTGCCAGCTCCTTGCCGCATCGCTGAGAGGTCCTTGATGTGGGCGCGCTCGCGCCGGACTCGCAGTAGATCTTGTGGGTGTCGGCCTTCGGTCCGCCTACCCAGACAGACTGAGATGCGGCATCGGTTGCCCGAGAAGGCAGGCTGATCGCTGCCGCTGCCGCTGCCGCTGCCGCTGCCACCGCCACCGGCAAACTCGGCTTCGCTGTCTTCCCGCTGGCCACCGTGCTGATCGGACAGGGCTCCTCCGGGTCCCTCCTGGACACCGGGGCCGTAGCAGGCGCCTGGAGTATGGGCGGCGCCGTGACAGGTCCCTCCGCGGACGCCTCGTCGACCGCTACGGCCAACGCCTGCCTCTCCTTGCCCTGACGGTGATCACAGCCCTTGCCACCGCAGGCCTGGCCACCGCAGCGGGAACCACGCGCATGATCGGCTTCGGTGCTCTCGCCTGCGCCGCCGCCCCGCCTGTCATGGCCGGCATCCGCCCCCTGTGGGCGCAGGCAGTGTCCAAGGACTTGGTGCACAGCGCCTACGCCTTGGACGCGGTTCTCACCGAAGTGACCAAGATCTGCGGACCGCTCATCGCGGTCGCAGCCGCCGTTCACTCACCATGCCTGGGCGTGATCATTGCAGCGGCACTCCTGATGACCAGTACCTGCCTGGTGGCCTCCGGCCCGCCAGCTCATCGCCTTCCCGCGGCATCAGGCATCGAGAGTGTCCTGGCCTCTCCCGCCCTTCGGCTTCTGTCCACCGACTGCCAGAGCCTGTCTGAAGTCCTGATCATAAAATGCCCCATGACGGCCAACTTTGCTTCCGTGCCGTCGAGTTCGCTCGCCATGTGCTCTCCTACCAGCCCATGTCCTTGGCCACCTCTTCCTGGGCCGCGGCGATCTCTTCCTCGGTGGACTCGATGACGTCCACCTCCTCCAAGCGCGCCAGCAAGTCTGCGAGAGCCTGCTTCTGAGCCGGATGCGTGATCGGTACGGCGTTCAGGTCGGTGCTCATCAGCCAGTCGAACAGCACGATGGCATCGGAGCGCCACAGGCGGAGATCGACGGTTGGCGTGGATCCCCAGGGGACACCCATTTCCATGAGGGCATCTTGCCAGGTCGGCGGGATCCAGAGCGACGCACAGAACACCGCCCAACGATCACCGAGAGAGGAATCGCAGTCCTTGATCACAACTTCAGACAGGCCCTAGGGGCGAGTCGAGGGCAGCCCAGCCTGCTCTCGTCCAACATGGCGACCAGGCCAAACGGCGCCTCGGCTACGTGGAGCACCTCGCCTACGTCGAGCTGGGCGTCGACGTCGAGCGGCGCGTCGGCACCGTCGAACGCTCACGAGGGAGGGCCACTCCCGTCGGTGGCCGCCTTGGCCGCCGGGTGCGGAGTGGCCCCCTTCGCCCGCACCGCTTGTGAGCGGCCAGGTCCTGCCCGGGCTCCACGCGCCTGGGTGACCGGTAGAAGCGGCCTACCGGACGGATGTCGCGGCGCCCCGCAGGTCCTCGGCCGTCAGCAGCGAATGAAGCACGATGTCTTCGGCTGCGAGAGCGGCGGCGCCGCCTTGCTCCCGGTCGATCACGCACAGAGCACCGCCGACTTGAGCGCCCAGGCCCCGCAGATCCGCGGTCGACAGCACGATCTGCCCGCCACTGGTGACCACGTCCTCGACGACCAGCACCCGGCGCCCCTCGATCTCGGCGCCCTCGGCGAGACGGCAAGTGCCGTACGCCTTGGCCTGCTTGCGAACGAACGCGCAGGGCAGCCCCGTGTGCCGGCCGAGCGCGGTCACCACCGGGATGCCGCCCATCTCCAGGCCGGCCAGCACTTCCGTGCCGGACGGCACGAGCGGTGCCATGCGTCGGGCAATCTCGTCCAGCAGAACAGGATCCGCCTCGAACCTGTACTTGTCGAAGTACTCCGTGGCGGTGCGTCCGGACCGGAGCGTGAACCGACCGGTCAGGTGAGAGGCGGCATGGATGCGGAGAGCAAGATCAGAAGGGGTCACAGGCGAGCAGTATCCCAGCATTACCCGTCAGAGCGTCAGCTTCCTGCTCTAGGTACTCACAGCGGGAACTGACAGCGGAAGCCATGCCGTGGTGCGCCTACCGGCCCGTCGCTTTCCCGGTGTTTCGGTCCAAGGAGACCCCCGAGACCCCCTCAGCGTCCTCCGGACGGACTTGACCGAGCTTCATCGAGCCGTGTGCTGCCGGCGACTCGGAGACGGCCCGCCGAGTGACAAGCCTCCTCCATGCCGATTGAGGCGCGAAGCTATGGCGCTACACGGACGTTCCCGACGCCCACGGGACTATGCCGCGTTTCTGATCTGTAGTTCCTCCAGGTGGAGAGGTCGTGTCGGCGACGGTCACGAAGACACCGTGGCCGAGTGGCCGAACATGTGTCAGGACAGCAGACCTCGCAACCATATACGGGCAAAGCGAGTTGGCCCCGCGCTGCTTTACGGTCCGGCGGTATTCGGTGTCTCTCAGTCAGCGGAACGTGGTTGGGTGATACGGCGCCGTGAACTGTCTAATGTGCGCGTCGTCCGCTTGACGTGGCTTCTTGTGGCCTTGTCCTAGAGAGTGCTGGTGATGCGGCTCAGGAGGGCCGGCACCCAGTGATCGCCGTAACGGGTCCGGAGTTCGGGCGACCGCCAGTCGCCACCGGTGACGATGGCCCGGCACTGCTTCGGTGCACCACAGGCGCAGGCCAGAGAGAACGAGGGGTCCCAGGTGCTCGTGGCGTAGTCGTTGGTGAGTTCCTCGTCTCTGCGGATGCCACGGCGGGCTACAAGAGCGTACGAACTGTCCCACCACAGGTTCGGATCGCAGCTGTGGTTGCTGTAACCGATGGACTGCTCGGTGCGAGGTGGGAGGACGAGGTGCGTGCTGTCATCGACGGCGATGGTGTCGATGTAGGGGTGGACGGACGCGCGCGCCGCTGCCGCGAACAGGTCCTGCAACTCCTGGTGTGAGACAACACGCCCGCCCAATCGAGCCACGACGGTTCCGGCTGCCAGCGAGGCTCGAGCGAACAGGCCCGAACCCGCAATGGGGGACGGGCGCACCTCGGCATATCGGTGCAGCCAGCAATGCGGACCAAGTGTGGGCGCCATGGACCAATCGTGCCGAGTTTTGGTCGGTGTCCACCAGTGTCCAACGCAGGTAGCCGATCAGCCCGCCCGTCTGGATTCCTGTCCGGTCGCCGCGCGAGAATAGCGAAGTCACCGGAACCGATTCGAGCAATGTGGCGGCGGCATCCACCAGTTCCTCCTGCGTCACCAGAGGAACGAGCGCCGGTTCCAGCGCGTCACCATTCACGTGGCCGGCCAGGGATCCGACGACGAAGAGGTCCTCGCGCATAGGGACCTCGTCGTTGAAGTCACGGCGCTGGTGTAACTGCGCCTCTCCGTAGAACACGCCGGATCCGGTGACAGCCCAACATCCATTGAGGGTGGAGCCGCCGAAGCGGCCGGAGTTGCCGTCCCAGAGCGCCGCGATGACGCAGGGCTCGCTCACTCGTATAACCTGCATTGCCGAATCGGTAGAACGGAAACTCGACGGCGCCCCGCCTTCGCCCCGGCTCCTCGCCAAGGCGAAGAACGCGCGGCCCGGCCCGGCCAGATCGCGCAGTCGCACCTCCAGGGCCCTATCGGCGGCCGCCTTCTTGGCATCCGCCACGGCCGCCGCGGCATCCGTTTCTTCCCGCTGTCGACGCGCGTGCGCGGCAGCGGCATCCTGCAGATCGGACATCTTCTCAGCGCATCAGCAATCTCAGGCTGGCACAATACCTCACGATTAGCGGCGAGTTGAGGCTAGAGGCCTGTCCACAGGGCCTGGTTGCATCAAGGCGGCCGCATCCCTTTGGTGCTGGTGGGCGGGGTCTGGTGCTCGCGCGAGGCCGAGAGTTCGGGGGAGCCGGTGAGCGCTGTGGCTCGAGGTTGCAAGGGTCATCGTGGCCGATAGGAGAGCACTGGATCCGCCCAACCGCCGAGGCGACGTGACAGCCCGTAGCGTGAAGGCAGCCACCAGCGCCGTCGAACGTGATCAGCCGTGACCGAGGACCATTGAGGGCCGGCGAGATCTTCCACGCCCCACCATGTCTTGACCGCCTTGTTCCCGCCGAGCTTCAGCAGCGGCCAACGAGGAAGATGCAGCCCGCTGAAGAACATCGAGACGTCGTCGCCGCACTTGGTGGTGTAGAAGTACCGCTCGACGTCTGTGTAGCTGGCTCCGAGGCCTGACTCCAAGCCCATGACTCCACCGAGCCATGACAACGAAAGCTTGCCCCCGGCCGGGACAGAAGGCACCAGCACTGGGTTGAACCACACTTCTCCGTTGAGTCCCCTTGTGAGCCCCGTTCTCATGGTTTGGGCAACAACGACATTCGTCGCTGGGCCTGTTCCGACGTTGACGAGCCACCACTTCGGCTCACCGGAATCGCCCTGCGCGCTCTCCCACATGAACTGCAAGACAGGCATGTGGGAACGGCGGTTGGACGCGTAGGACAGAACAAGAGACCCCACGGACACGAGGACTGCGAGCACAGATATCAGGATGGTCAGCATCGCCCCTCCCACGCACACGACGAGTGCCAGTCCTGCATACCCGCGCCCGCGCAGCCGGACTCTTCGACGGTCGGGGAAGCTGACGAGCTCGTGCATGGTGGGCGGTGCCCCGGCCTGTCCGCACTGCCGGCCGGACACGGATTTCGGCGTGCTCGGCCAGGTGCCGTCGCCGAGTGTCGGTGCCCTCGGTGCCGGCGGCTACTGGCCCGCACCCGCGGCGTGCGCCACGCGGCCGAGGCACACGCTCCTCCTCACCGCAGCACCATCAGGGGTACCTATGACCGGCCAGCCCCGCCCTGACGCCGAGGCCCGCGCCAGATTCCACAACGGCGACACCCTCGGCAACATCCCCGTCGTGCGACTGCAGGTCATAGTCCCGTGGCGAGATCCCCCACGGGGACCATGGCCCACGAGTACGAGTACGAGTACGAGTACGAGTACGAGTAGGGAGTACGAGCGCGCGGACGAAATCGGCGGGTACCAGGATTCTGAGGATCGTTCTCGCGGGAACCTGCTGGGGCACTGGGTGTTCTTGGCGAATGGGGCGCTCGTTCCGTCAGGGTGACATCGCGGAGGGCTGTATCGCCCCAGTTGCCTGCCCGCATACTGGGGGCAGTCGATCACGGGGGGTCTGATGAGTCTCACGGACGCGTATCTGGATACTGCGGCCCAGGCGATGACATTGCTGGGTGTGCCGGAAGTCGCCGCTTCCTGGGAGAAGAACAGCGCGTTGACGGACATGACTGTCGCCGCCTTGGCTGGTCATCTCGCGTATCAGGTTTTCAGCGTGACGCCGGCCCTGCAGGAACCCACGTCGCACGAGGCGCCGATCCCGCTTCTCGAGCACTACGCCCGCGCCGCCTGGATCGATGCACCACTCGACGGTGAGGCGAACGCCGGCATTCGGGCGAAGGGTGAGGACATCGCATCCGAGGGCGCCCAAGTGCTGCTGGAGCGTGTCCGTGCGGCACTTGGCGAACAGAAGGTCGCCCTTCCGAGGGTTCAGAGTGGCCGGGTCGTGTTCATGCCCCAGACGGGGTGGGCGCTGAGCCTGGACGACTTCCTTGTGACGCGGATGATGGAGCTCGCCGTCCACATGGACGACCTGGCGGTCAGCGTGGGAATCGCTGCGCCGAAAATCCCGGCCACGGCATTTGATCCCGTGCTGACCTTGCTGGCCAGACTCGCCGCCCGCCGGCACGGCCAAGCGGCGTTGCTGCGCGCTTTGGCTCGAGCGGAGCGTGCGCCATCTGCGATCAACGCGCTCTGAGCCGCTCAGGCCTCGGTTGCATCGATCGTGAAGTACGTCGGGAAGTACGTGGGATGGGCAGAGCCGACGTAGTGACTATCGCGACGGGGGAGCGGAAGCTCATCGATCGGCAGCTACAGCGTCATGTCCGGTGCCCCGGACGCCCCGGACGGCATTGGCCGAGTTGCCGCGAAGGAGTGGTGGGGTGAATCGAAGGCGTGGCCGGACAGCGCGGCGTAGCTGCCGTCAACTCAGGCGCCGTCCCGGGCCTTTGTCTTTACGTCCTGCTCGGCTTGGTGCCGAGGAACGCCCTGCTCCTTCGCGTACTCCGTGACCGCTGCCTGCGTGTCCCGGGTCAGGTCCTGCCAGGCGCGCCAGGCCGTCTCATACTCCGCCGTGTGCGTTTCAGCCCAGCCCGCCGCGGTCGGCGGGCCGTACTCGTCTCGCAGGCGCAGGACCTCGCGGTGCGCGGCGTTCGCCGCCTGCTGTCTCTCGACCAGTTCATCGAAGGTGTGTGCCACGAGCGGATCTTAAGACGCTTCTGCGAACGGCTCAGAAGGTCACGCACCGTTGTGCAGCGGCAGGTAGGTGAAGAGCACCTCACCAGCCCATACGTGCCTGGCATGAGGGTCAGCAATGCCGGCCGGACGGCGCCTCGCGGCCCTAGAGTTACTACGCTTGGTTGTCCAGGGAGGGGGAGCTCGGTGAGTCCTGAGCGGTGGTCCAGGATCATTTACGTCGCTCTGAGCGTGGTTTCGGCCGCATGCTTCATAGGGCTGATGATTGCCCTGTTCAGGGCTGAATAGTGCGAAGGGTGGTCCGGTGGGCGGTCCTGTACTGAAGTGAAAAGCATTGAGCGTGAATGCCTGGCACGCACACGCCAAGAGAGTCCCCGCTCAGACTGCTCGTGGGCTCGATAGCGTGCGGTTACGGCCGCCGCTCCTCGCGGTGAGCAGACTGGTCCGCGGCCTCGATGAGTTGACTCTTCTCCCGGTGTAGTCGGCCGAAATCGTCACGGCCGGAGTCGAGGAGTCCGCGCATCCGTACGCGCGGGGTGGCCCGGCTCCTCCATGGCCTCCGCAGACAGATGCATGATGCGCCGCCTGCCGTCGAGTTCGCCCAGTATCCGAGCTGGATCATGCCCGGCGACGAACCCTCATCGTGTAGTGAACACTCTGCGACACCTGGCCGGAGGCCCGTACTCGGGTACGGGCCCCAGGCGATGTCGGCGGCCCCGCGCACGGTTGGCGTGGGGCGCGGGGCCGGTAGGTACGCCGCGTACTGACGTCCTGCGTCGACGTTAGGACTGTGGGGCGTACTTGTCGCGTCGGGGGGTGCCGTTCGGCGTCACTCGGGTCCGGCTGGGTCGGCGATGCACGGACGCGCGGGCCAGGGTGTGACGGTGCCTCCCGCCCTTGCCGGTTCTCCAGGGTGAGCTTCTTGATGACGCAGACGAGGGGCTCGACGTCGGCCCGGAGCTGGTGATTTCCTTCGGCTGGCGCCCAGTCTGTTGCCAATGGGCCGTTGCCCTCTGTGATGCGAATTTGCCATTCATCATTTCCTCTTCCATCGCATATGTGGCATCGCTATTGAGGGCGGTAGAGCGGGTCGGGAGACCGGCCGAACGGGTAAAGCGGAGGTATAATCGCCGCATAAGAAGATCTAGGATGATGGGGAGATCGCGTCCACGACGCGATCAAGAGCCGGAGCGTATGTCACTCCACGTCTGAATCGTGCCTACGAGGACGTGTGGCGAACTGTCGTATGGCCATAGGTGTGGATGTCCGGCATCGGGGCTGTCCCCTTGGGGAATGGCTCCCTGCCGTGCGAACCGACGGCTCAGCCCCACCGGGCCGCCGGTTTCTCGCTTGTCGTGTCACGTCTTGTGGTGACGCGCCGGGAGGGTTCCAGCCTGATTTGTTGGAAGTATGTCCCCGTCGGAACGGCCCCGGACAATAGGGAGTCGCGAATATCCTAGATTTCGATGCGGGGTGAATGTGGAATCCCGCAATACCGAATGGGGAATTCCCATGACTAAGCGTTCCAGGAATCGCCGTCTTGTGGTGGTCACGGCTTCCGTGGTGCTGGGGGGTGGCGGTCTGGCGCTGCCGATGACCGCCATGGCTGCACCGATGGCTCAGGGCGCGGTCGCCTTGGATGGCGACCCTGACGGCGGCAGCGAAAGGGGCGGTACCTACCGGGGTTCCGGCCACAACCGGGGCTATGACCGTGGCGGCGACAGCGACGCGCGCTACAGGGAAGGCCCTGACGGTGTCAACGAAAGGGGCGGCAGTTACCGGGGTTCTGACTACAACCGCGGCCAGGACCGTGGCAGCGACAGCGACGTGCGGCACGGGGAAGATCCTGATGGCGTCAGTGAGGGTGGTACTTCCAGTGACGGTGGGTTCGGGGTTGAGCTGCCGGTCGATTCGCCTGCCGGTGACACCGGGGTGGAGAGCGATGTGAGCCACGGGGAAGATCCTGATGGCGTCAGTGAGGGTGGTACTTCCAGTGACGGTGGGTTCGGGGTTCAGCTGCCGGTCGACTCGCCCGCCGGCGACACTGAGATCCAGAGCCGCATCAAGACCCCCTTCTAGCTGTGCGAGGACGTGTGCGGGGCCCGCTCCTCGTCAGGGGACCCCGCACCGGCAAGTGCGGCGCATGGCGTTCGGGGGACGCAGGGACACGTAAACGGGCGACCGCCGGACTCGAACGCCGACACCAAGCTCCCCGAACTGACATAGGACGGTCATCACGTCCGGTGAAGCGTGAAAGCGCTGCGCTCCGCGGGTATGCCCGGTCAGCGATATTCGTCCTCGTCCAACTCGACTACGCGTGCCTGCTCCGCCAGGTCGGCCTCATTGGAGGCGGCGGGGTCTGCCCCGATGAGCGCCCTATCCCTGTGGAGCGTTCGGCCCGCATGGTGTTCGGCCGCCTCGGCTTCGGGTGCCTCGACGTCGAACTCGCCGATGTAGGTGTCGTCTTCGAAGGTGTCGGGGTCCGTGGGGTCGACAGGCATGGGCGCTCCAGGAAGACAGGCGGCATGCCGCCATCGGTCGTATCCGTCTAGCGAATGTCCGGCATGGGATCACTCACAACCTGCTGAGTGGGACTACCACCCGTTCGGGGGCTTCATAGGCATCGTGGATGCCCTGCATGGCGGCTTCCGCGTTCTCGGGTGCGGTGAAGCGGTACGCGACGTTGACGTTGGTGCCGCCTGACTCGCTGTGGGCAGGGATCGAGGCGTTGTTGCCGGGACCCTCACGCCCCGGACATCAGTACCTCGACACCAAGCGGGTCGGCCTCGAGCACGTCGACCTCGACGCCGGCCGGTACGACCCGCTGACCCAGGTCCTCGACCTGAACCACATCCGCATCAGCAGCGGGGGTATCAGGCTCTTCCCCATCAGGCTGCGCCTGGCCCACCCGCCCGAGTTCGACCTCATGGCCCGCATCGCCGGGCTCCGGCTGCGCGAACGCTGGGGTGGCTGGAAGGGGGAGCCGTACGACGCCGCCAGTTGGCGCCACATCAGCGTCTACGAACGAGTGGACAGCGCTGTGTGACAGACCGGTCCCGTCGTTGAGCACTATGCGGCAGCTTCGTGCGAAGCGGTCGCTGGGCAGGCCGTATGTGCGTTGAGGTGCTACCCCGAACGAGGTGGAGCGCCAGCTATCACGCGAGAGGGCGGGGATGTCAGGGGCGGCTGAGAGCCATGAACACGTGCTCTATGTGTCCATGCAGTGCCGCAACAAGCACCTCGCCCTGGGCCGATGTGCATTCCATGACCACGAAGCGGCGATTGAGGCGTGTGGTCTCCCTCGGCACCGGTTCCCGTACACGTGCCACCTCCAGATCAGGAGGCAACGTCAACGGGTTCTTGTGACGCGGACGAGGCTCCCAAGCCCAGGCCCCGGACTCGATCACGAAGTGCCCGACTGTCCATCCGGGGACTTGAGGGTCTTTCACGAGACAGAAGACCTTGATGCGCCGTCCATCGATGAGGTGCCTGGTGATCTTGCGTTGGTGCCGGTTGATGTTCCAGGCAGCAAGCGCAGCGCCACTGCTGAGCAGTGTGACGATCACGGGAATCTGGGTCATGTGCGGAGTGAAGCAGGGCCCAGAGCCCAGAGGAACCATCTTGCACAGCGCGTATGTCACCGCCGACCAGCCCGCCACCTGGACCGGAACCCCGCCCCGTCGGGCGCCGACAGGCTGGTGGCCCATGCGTCCCCAGGGCATCGGCGACCCCCTGGAGACGGCCGTCTACGAGGGCGTGGGCGAGCGACGGGCGTCGGCGAGCGACGGGCGTGGGCGATTGCGCTCACGCGGGGCCGGCTCCGGATCGGTGGCTCGGCCGGTGACGGGCGCGGACGTCTCCTCGATGGCTGGTCCTGTGTTCCCCTCGGAGATGTCGTCGAGCCGGTCTCGCGCGCGAGGTTCGATCCGTGCGGGCATGGGCTCAGGGTGGGAGAGGCTCAGCGCGCCCTCGGCCTGCTCGATGGCCGCTGGTGGACGCGGCCAGTGCGGTGTCTGAGTCCAAGGGGGGCCCGGCCGTAGGACCACCCACAGATCCGGGCCGTCTCTCGCAGTGGACTGGGGGTCGTACGAAGGCGTTCGCTGATCTACTCTGACGGCCTCCGGCAGGGCACACCGATACGCGCACCGGTCCGAGAAGAGAAGACTTTGTCCAGGGCTGTCCCGCACGAGCACGATTCCCACGAGGCACCGTCGGCCGCGCGCCCCGCGGCGTCGGGCGCGGGGGTGTCCTTCCAGCGTGGGCTGAACGTACTCATCAGCGTCGCCGAGTCCGGGGAGACCCGCGTCGAACAGATCGCGGCCGACGCGGGCATACCGGTGAGCACGGTGTACCGGTACCTGCGCACCCTGCGTGAGTTGGACCTGGTGGAGGAGCGTTCGGGTACCTACGCACCCGGCTGGCGGCTGCTGGAACTGTCGGGCCAGCATCTGACGCACACCCGGCTCGTGGAGCTTGGGCACCCGTTGCTGCAGGAGCTGACGGACGCGACCGGTGAGACAGCGGTGCTGACCGTGCGGGTCGGGTCGCAGGCGATGTGCCTGCGCCAGACGCAGTCACCGCATGCGGTACGCATGGCGTTCCGGATCAACCAGTTGCTGCCGCTGTACGCGGGTGCCGGTCAGCGCATCCTGCTGGCCCACGCGCCACCCGCGGTGATCGACCGTGTGCTGGGCCGGCCGATGCGCGCCATCACGGACCGCACTCCCGACCGGGCCTGCCTGGCAAGGGAGATGGAACGCATCCGCGCCGGCGGCTTCCTGATCTCGCACGGCGAGCTGAACGAGGGAGCGGTCGCCGTCGCGGTGCCGGTGACCGCGATGGGCGAGGTGGTGTGCGCGCTGACCGTGGCCGGTCCCGAACCGCGGTGCGGACCGACGTGGCGGCGTCAGGCCCGCGCCCGGCTGAGAGCGGTGAGCGCCCGGCTGGCGGAGATCCTGGAGGACGGGGCCACGCCCCAGACCGGCTGACCGGCACGGTCCTGTGCCCGTCAGCCGATCAGCCGTCACATCAGGCCGGAGTGAGCCGGTCGCGTCACGCGGGAGTGATCCGCAGCGGCAGATGCTTCCAGCCGCGCAGCGTGTTGTGCAGGAACGGCACTGGTTCACCGGCCGGTTCCACCGTCTTGACCCGGCGGGCCAGTTCACTGATCAGGACGTCCAGCTCCAGACGCGAGATGGGCTGGCCCACGCACTGGTGGATGCCGAAGCCGAACGCCAGGTGCCCGGAGGCGTCCCGCTCTATCCGGTAGGTGTCGGCGTCGTCGCCGAAGCGGCGCGGGTCGCGGTTGGCGGCCCCGGTGAACAGGGCGATCTTGGTGTCCTCGGGGAGCCGGACACCGTGGAAGTCGACCTCGCGCGCGGTGGTGCGGAAGAAGGACTGGAACGGGGACTCGTGGCGCAGTGCCTCGTCGACGGCGAACCGGGTCAGCTTCGGGTCCGCGTGCAGCAGCGCCCACTGTGCAGGGTCGGCGGACAGGCACTTCATGGTGTTGCCGAGGGCGAGGACCGTGGTGTCGAGTCCCGCCGACAGCAGGGCGCGTACCAGGCGGGTCGCCTCGTCGCCGGTGATCACACCTTGGTCGGCGTACTCCCAGATCTTCGCGCCGAGCCCGTCGGGCGTCAGGTTCTTTCGGGCGCAGTTGTCCATGACCCACTCGGTGGTGTGCTCGCCGGCCGCGAAGTACTCGGCGTAGCGTGCGTCCTCGGGTCCGAAGGCGGAGAAGTTCATGGCTCCGTGCGGGAGCAGGTTCTCCGCGCGCCCTTCGCGGGGGATGCCGACGGCGTTGCCGAAGACCTCGATGGGGAACAGTTCCGCCATCTCGGTCACCGCGTCGAACTCGCGCTTGTCGAGGAGTTCGTCGACGAGCTGTTCGGCGTACGCATGGAACGCGGTGCGCAGGGTGCGGACGGTGCGCGGGGAGATGACGCCGGTCATGGCGGTGCGCAGCGGCGTGTGCACCGGCGGGTCGGAGTCCAAGATGCCGGCCGGCTTCCACGGGGGTTCCTGGTGGTAGTTGCGTGGCCCGACGCCGGCGCCCGAGAGGAACGTCTCGTGGTCGGTGAGGATCTGACGGCACTGTTCGAACCGCGTGAAGGCGTGCACCTCGTAGCGCTCCAGCCATACCGCGGGCCCTGCGTCGCGCATCCGTGTGAAGAGCGGGTACGGGTCGGTGAGGTGGGCGTCGTCGTAGGGGTCCTCGGGGAGGAATGCGACGGGAGCGTTGGTCGGGGCGGACATGGAGACCTCCTTGGGTGCGGCGGCGTGCGTGATGCGGCCCGGTGGCGCAGGCACCGTAAAGCGGTGGGCAGCGGACCGGACACGGGCGTTATCACCTGCTGAGAACCGCTGTTGCCGCCGTGCGGCCGGTCTTTGACGATGCGGCTGAGCACGGGGCGTTTCGTCGTCGGACGAACCGGCCAGGACGAGATGGAGGAAGCAGCATGCCTACCCAGGAGCACCTGACCGTGACCGTGAAGGAGACGCGCGTCGAGGCGGCGGGGGTCCGTTCGCTGGTGCTGGCCGCGCGTCAGGGGCGGTCGCTGCCGGCGTGGACGCCCGGAGCTCACATCGATGTCGTCCTGTCCCGGGACCTGGTCCGGCAGTACTCTCTGTCCTCCGCGCCCGAAGAGGCCGGCTGGCGCATCGCGGTGCTGCGAGAGCTCGAGGGCCGGGGCGGATCGGCGTATCTGCACGACCGCGTCCGGGAGGGCGACACCCTGCTGGTGAGCGTGCCCCGCAATGCGTTCGCGCTGGACCTGGACGCGCCACGGCTGGTGTTCGTGGCCGGCGGCATCGGCATCACGCCGATCCTGCCGATGCTTGCCGCAGCCGAACACAAGGGTGTCGACTGGCAGTTGTTGTATCTGGGGCGTAGCGCACAGAGCATGGCGTTCACCGATGAACTCGCCCGGTACGGAGAGCGGGTGCGGCTGCATCGCGACGACGAGTCGGGCGTCGCGGACCTCGTCGCGGAGCTGGACGGCATGGGCGCGGCACAGACCCATGTGTACGCGTGCGGCCCGGCCGGACTGCTCTCGGCGGTGCAGGCGTACGCCGCCGCGCACCCGCGGACGCGGCTGACGCTCGAACGCTTCGCCGCCGACCCGGAGGGCCACGGACGGGACGGGGAGGACCGGCCGTTCACGGTGGAGACCGCCGACGGACGGCAGGTCGCGGTGGAGGCCGGGCAGTCCATCGTCGACGCCTTGTCACAGGCCGGGGTGCGGACACTCACCTCGTGCCGGGAAGGTGTGTGCGGGACATGTGAGACAAGGGTGCTGGGCGGCGTTCCCGACCACCGCGACCAGCTGTTGAGCGAGGAGGAGCGGGGCGCGGGCGACGTCATGATGATCTGCGTCTCGCGCTGCCGAGGGGACCGGCTGGTGCTCGACGTGTGAGCGCGGGAGTTGCCCGGGCCCGCCACTGCCCGGCAACTCCCTTGCGGATCAGGGCGTGTGGGTGGCCTTGTCCGCCGCCTCCAAGACCGCCCCGGAGCGCACGAGGTCGAGGGCGGCGTGCACCCGCGGGTACAGGACGACGTCGCGGGTGAGGTGGTCGATGGGGCGGCCGTCGGTGGCCGGCGTCGCGCGCAGTACGTCGACGGCGGCGCGGGTCGCCGGGGCGAGGGCCTCGGCGTCCCGGCCCTGCTCGGCGAGGCGCAGCTCCAGGGCCTGAGCGGCCATCAACAGCTCGGTGGCGACGACGGCTTCGATGTTCGCGACGACCTGGCGGGCGTGGCGGCCCGCGTTGGACGCCATGGAGACGTGGTCCTCCTGGTTGGAGCAGGTGGGGATGGAGTCGACGCTGTCGGGGTGCGCGAGGGTCTTGCAGTCGGAGACCAGGGCGGCGGCCAAGTACTGGGGCAGCATGTAGCCGCAGTCCATGCCGACCTTCTCGCCGTCGACGAGCATGTCCGGCAGGCCGCGGTTGAGCGTGCCGTCGTTGAGGCGGAAGAGCCTGCGTTCGGCGATGGAGCCGATCTCCGTGACGCAGATGGAGAGGAAGTCGGAGGCGAACGCCAGATATTGGGCGTGGAAGTTGCCGCCGGAGATCGCTTTGAGCGAGCGGGGAAGGCCGGGTACGACGAGGGGGTTGTCGGTGGCGGCGTTGAGTTCGGTCTCGACGATGCCGCGGACGAAGGCCAGGGTGTCGCGGACCGGGCCGAGAACCTGCGGGACACAGCGCAGCGAGTACGCGTCCTGCGGGGGCTGGCGTACGGGGTCGGTGTCGGCGGCGCCGTCGATGAAGGCGCTGCCGTGGAGGAGTTGGCGCAGCCGGGCCGCGGTGGCGATCTGTCCGGCGTGGCCGCGGGCCTCGTGCAGCTGGGGCAGGAACGCGTCCCCGAAGCCGAGCAGGGCCTCGATGCTCATCGCGGCCGTCACTTCGGCGGTGGCGAGGAGGTTGTGGGCGTCGGCGGTGGCGAGGGCGCACATCGCGGTGGAGTACGAGGTGCCGTTGGTGAGGGCGAGGCCCTCCTTGGCCCCGAGGGCGAGCCGGTCGATGCCCGCGGCAGCCATGGCGGCGCGCCCGCTGAGCAGGTTTCCCTCGAAGTGGGCGAGACCGCTGTCCTCTTCCGGGTCGGTGTCCGCGTCGGGGCGGCTGAGGACCAGGGCGAGGTGGGCGAGCGGGATGAGGTCTCCGCTGGCGCCGAGCGAGCCGTACTCGGGGATCGCCGGGTGGACACCGGAGTTGAGCATGGCGAGCAGGGTGCGGACGACGGCAGGGCGGACGCCGGAGTAGCCGCGGACCAGGCTGGAGGCCCGGATCAGCATGGTGGCCCGGACGACGTCCTCACCGCAGTGCCGGCCCACACCGCAGGCGTTGGAGGTGATGAGGCGCCGCGACAGCTCGACGGCGTCCTCGGCGGTCTCGAACGCCTGGCGTCCGGCGAGCGAGCCGAATCCGGTGTTGACGCTGTAGACGGGCCGGGTCTGACGCCCCTCGGCCATGTCGGCGGTGAGGTCGTGGATCCAGGCGGCGCTCGGCGCCATGGCCTTCTCCGCAGCCGCGCCGAGTTCCACGGGCCGGTGCCGGCGGGCGACGTCGACAAGGTCGTCGAGGGTGAGCGGGTGGTCGCCGAGCATCAGGGGTTCGGTGGTCATGAAGTGGCTCCTTCCGGGACGGGGACGGTGGCCGGACGGGCGTCGTTCCGGGATCCGGCACGGGTGCGGGTGGCCACGCTGACGGCGGTGAGCACCACGATGTTGGCGACCATGGCGACGACGCCCACGTCGAGGTCCCGTACCGGCTGGGGCGCCCATGGCAGCAGGCTCGCGGTGGTCGCGTCGGTGAGCGTCGTCCAGCTGACGATGGCGACGCCGGTGCACACACCGGCCCAGGCACCGGCGGTGGTGACCGGGTTGCGCCGCCACATGGAGGCGACGAGGACGGGGAAGAGCTGGACGACGAACCCGTACGCCATGATCAGCAGCATGGCGATGGCCTCGCCGCCGCGGAAGGTGAGCACGGCGGCGACGAGCGCGAGGAGCGGCACGAGGACCCGGCTGAGCCGCCCGACGGTCCGCTCGCTCGTGGCGGGGCGGGCCGCCTGGTAGATGTTCTTCGCGATCAGCATGGCGGCGGACTGCAGCAGCATCGCGCCGGGGACGAGCGCGGCGAGCATGCCGGCGACCCCGACGAGGCCGACCAGCCACGGCGGGAGCGCGTCCTTCGCGAGCGAGAGCAGCGCGAGGTCCCCGTCCCCCAGGCCCGGCACCTTGAGCAGCGCGGTGAACCCGATGACGAGGACCATGACCAGGACGATCTGGTACGCGGGGGTGATCACCGCGTTGCGGCGCAGCGCCCTGGCACTGCGGGCGGCCAGGATGCCGGGCATCATGTGCGGCCACGTACAGATGCCGAGGGCGAACAGCAGGCTGGTGGAGATGTACCACCAGACGCTGTAGCCGTGGTCCGGGAGCGTCAGGAAGTGCGGGTGGGCGGCGGAGAGGGCGTGGAACATGTCACCGAGCCCGCCGTAGTAGTGGATCGGCAGATACAGGCCGAGCCCCACCACGAGGACCAGCATCAACGTGTCCTTGATGATCGCGTTCCAGGCGGTGCCGCGCAGCCCGGACACGGTGACGTACACGGCGATGACGGCGACACCGATCCACACGGCGGCGCCCTGCGAGATCCGCCCGTACGAACACTCGTGGACGATGATGCCGAGGCCCTTGAGCTGCAGCACCAGATACGGCACGAGAGACACGACACCGACGACGGCGGTGAGCACGCCGAAACCGCGCGAGCGGTACTTGTGGGCGTACAGGTCGGGGGCGGTGAGCAGCTTGTGGCGGCGGGCGTACGCCCAGATCGGCGGCGCCAGCCAGTAGAAGACGACGTAGCAGATCGACGAGAACATGTAGATCATCGGCCCGCCCATCGAGTAGGCGCCGCCACTGCCACCGAGGAAGGTGTACGTGGTGAAGTTCTCGCCGGCGGCGAGGAGGAACACGAGCAGACTGCCGAGTCCACGCCCGCCGACGGACCACTGTTCGAGGTCCATGGTGCGGCCGCGTCGGGCGAGCAGCCCGAGCACCAGGACGAGGACGAATGCGCTGCCGAGGACGGCGAGGGCGACGTTCACCGGGCGGCTCCTTCGGCGGCGGTGCGGTCGGTCGTGCCGGGGGCTGCGTCGCCGAAAGGCGCGCCGGGTTCGTCGAGTTCATCGGGTTCGCGGTTCGCGGGGTCGAGCCAGTAGACGACCGCCATGACGACGGTCGTGAGCACCACCCACAGGGCGGCCCAGAACACCACCATCGGCAGGCCCAGGACATAGGGCCGCTCGGTGTTGACGACGATCAACGACCCGGCGACCGGGACGGCGCTGAGCAGATAGAGGATCCAGCGGCGTGACACGAGAAGTGCTCCCTTCCGGACGGACGGGCCATGGGTGGGACCCCGCCGGCAGGAAAAACCTCAGGTCACCGGGCGGGCGCGCGGGCAATGCTCGCCCGGTGCCCGGATCTTGGCAATGCCGATTCTCACTGCGCAGGAACGGCCTCCGCGACGCGTCTTCGTGCGGGACAGCCGAGCGCCCCGGGAGCGCCCCTGACGGAAATGACCGGCTGGACGATCCACGAATCCGGCCAGGACGCCCCTCGCCGCGCGGCACTCCGTCCGATCCCTTCCACCAGCCCGCGCAGCGGGCGATCCACCCCCGGACGCCCACATCGCCGCGAACGCCGGCCACCTTCCCTCCAGGCCGACGACACCGCCACCCGCGTCGTCGCGTTGACGTGTCTCGCCGCCGGCGCCCGGAGAGGAGTCCTCATCCGGCGGGTCCCGCGTCAACACCTCATCACGGCGGGGCCGTTGACCTCTCTACGACGAACTGGGTGGCGAGTCCGGCGCGGTGGGTGTCAGGTTGTTCGCCCCGCCGCCTGTCGCAGTACGGCGCGGAGGGCCGCTCAACCGCCGTCACAGCACGGAAGTCACTCTGGCCGACCCGGGAGTTCGCCGGGTTGCGGTGCCCTATCCCTGGTTCCGCGCGGCGTGGTTGATCGCGGAAGCGACGTCTTTGGCGATGTGGGTCGGCTGGAAGGAGTTCTGGGGCCAGGGTCGGCCCTCCGTCACCCACACACTGCGAAGCCCGAGTGCTTCGGCGCCGGCGATGTCAGCATGCGGTGCATCGCCGATGACCCACGCACCAGGCAGAGGCAAGCCGACGGTTGCTGCTGCCGCATGGAAGATTTCCGGTTCGGGCTTCTTGTGACCGATGGTGTCGGAGACCACTCAGCCCTGAACGAGTTGGTCGAGCCCGGTCTTGCGGATCTTCGCCTCCTGCTGGAGCGTGCGGCCGTTGCCTCCGGAACGACACCTGAGGACGACCGCCATCCCATGGTTCAGACGCGAGGCCAGAGCGGTAGCCTCCGCTCATCATGCACAGACTTCTGCGGCACACCACGTTTTATGGACGCTCAAAGCACAGTAGGAAGCCCTTGCGCCTCAGTCATGCAGGCTCTGGAACGTGATGCAATGGCCTTCGCCCCCTCGCGCCACCGGGTCACTAGCAATGGGGGTTTTGAACCTCGACGGCACAGGTCAGACGCCACCGGACCACACTCTCAGTTAAGACACCGGTGGGGAGTGCGTCCAGGCGCCAGCATCTGACCACACCCAGGAGTCGACCCCCTCCCCGCGCAGTCCGGTGACCTGCAAAGGCCGACCGTCATCATCCTTGGCGATTGTCTGGGACTGTGTCTTTCCCGAGTTCACGTTGTACTCCAAGGACACCGACCAGTCACACAACTTTGGAGCGGTCAAGAAGGGAGTCAGGATCAAGAAGCCCGGGGACTGTGCACCGCCCAATGAGACCACCTTCTCGAACGGCGCTTCCTCCGGGCTGTCCGTCGGATCCTTCTGCTTGAAGATGAGCGCAGGCGCTGACGAGCCATCGGCGGCGAGGTTGAAGTGCGCGTTATCCCACACCTCGGTCCCCCCGGTCCCGATCGAGATGCTGGTCTTCACCGGTGACCGCCGACAGTTCACCGCCCGTGCCGCCAACTGCGTAACGACTACTGCCTTCTGCTTTTCGCTGGTCAGCTGCAACTTGTACGAATCAGCTTCCATGGCAACACGCCACCCACCGCGCTTCTTCACGAAGGCCCAGATGGCCTTCCGGTCATCCCTCAGCCCCTTGAGCTCTGCCTGCTCCTCGGGAGCGAGTCGCCGGTCAAGCACCCAGCTCGTCCATGGTTCCTCGTCGCTGAGACCTGGGTTCATCTTCCAGTCGAACGGCTTCTTTGCGTCCTCGATCACATCCGCGTTGTGGTCGTCGCGCTTGGCGTCTCCCTGCGAATGTCTGTTCTCCAGCCAGTGCGACACCTCGAAGCCGCCGACGATGCTGACCAAGGCCACCACGCAGGTGGCGGCGATCGCTCTGAAGGCGCGCTTTCGGCCGTGAGCCGGGTCCTGTCCCGATAGCTGCTCCAGCACCTCATCGCGCCACGTCGGCGTGGCTGGCGTAGGTGGGGTAGACGCTGCCGGAGCGTCCGTGGAAGCCGTGCCGGAATCGGCAGCACCTGGGGCGGCGTTGCCGCCCGCACTGGGGGCCTGCTCATTTCCCGCAGCGGGGTCCGAGGCTGCCGGGTTCGTCATCGTTCCTGCTCCTCGCTGCCACGTCAGCCTGTCACGTGATGGGACACAAGAATGTACTTCATCACGCTTCAACTCCCTTACAGCACACAGTCAACGGACTATGTTCGGGGGGCCCGCAGCAGGATTCGTCCAGCCCTGAACTGTAGCGCCAGTGACGAGGAGGGTGCGTATGAAGGCCATTCTCGGAGATCACTGAACGGGAGTACTTGGCCAGCGTCGGCCAACGTCCCGGGATGTTCGTCGGCGAGGCCTCTTTCCACCTGCTGACCGCGTTCCTGACTGGCTATGACCAGCATGCTCTACGGCACGGTGGACACGGACTCACCGGCTGGCACGACTGGCTCGTCGCACGTCGCGGACGCGACTGCAACCACGCCTGGCCCCGCTTGGCCCGATGGGAGAACTCCGTCACTTCGCGCCGTAATACAGCCGGAGGAAGTCCTCCATCGCCGCGTTGACGCCATCGCGGTCACCGGTGGCGAGCAGGTCGAGCAGCAGACCGCGGACGGTGGCGAGTCCCAGCCGGGCCCGGTTCCGTGCCACGGCAGGGTCCGCCCCTGTGGCGACCTCGGCGGCGGCGAGCGGCTCCAGCCAGTCGTTCACGAGCCCTTCCACGACCGGGGCAGCCTCGGGACGGCCTCGCAGCGCCTGCCCGTAGATTTCGAAGAAGAGCCGTTCTTGATCAGCTAGTTGAGGGTCCGTCAGCTGCTGCCAGAGGAGACGCGCGGCATCGGCGGGCGAGAGGCCGGGCTCCAGTCGCAGCCGGGACAGCAGATCGCGCTGGCGCTGCTCCGACGTCCGGACGATCTCGACGAGCAGGTGTTCCTTGGAGCCGAAGTAGTGGATCAGCATGCGGTGACTGACGCCGATCGCGGCGCCCAGGCCGCGCAGGCTCAGGTCTGCGATGCCGTGTGCAGCGACGTGGTCGACGGCCGCGTTCACCAATTGCGCGCGCCGGTCCCCGTCCTTGTCGGGCGCTGCCTCGCCCTGAGGATCTGAGCCGACCGTATTCACCACGTCGGGAGTGTACCAATCGGTACATGTCGTGCGTACCGTGTGGTACATGAAGTCTGTCACCGTATCGATCGACGTACCGCAGACGCCCGAGCAGGTCTACGACTTCCTCGATGTCATGGCTCACCACGAGCGATTCACCGACCACTACCTGACCGACTGGCGCTACAGCGGCCACGGCCGCGGTATCGGATCGTGTGCCACGGTCACCGCCGCGCTGGGCGGAACGAAGACAGACGTCGCCATCGAGGTCGTCGAGGCGGACCCGCCGCGGCGCATCGTCGAACGGAACGTCAGCGCGGCCGGCCGACGCCTGGCCCACGGCACCTACACCATCGAGCCGCTGCGAACCGGCGGGAGCCACGTGTCGTTCACATACGCCTGGGTCCACACCCCGCTCGCCGACCGCCTGCTGACACCCGTCGTCCGCGCCACGATACGACGCGCCAATCGGACGGTCATGCGACGCCTGGCCACCGAGTTGGCTCGCCACTCGTCCGCCGCCGGATCCTGACGGAGCGGGAGGCGTCACGCGCTCGTGACGTACGTACCCTGTCGGACAGGCATGGCGCAGGTCACAGGAACTCCGCCGGGGCGGCGGAGAGGTAGTGACTGTGAGGGACTCAGAGAACGATCTGCGCAGACGCGTACGGGCCGGTGAGCGCGACGCGTTCGCCGAGCTGTACGAACAGTGCGCCGGCCCCGTCCATCAGCACGCCCTGTGGCTGACCGGCGACTGGGCGAGCGCCGAGGACATCATGTCGGAGACGTTCCTGACCGCATGGCGGTCACGGGAACGGCTGCACGAGGACGGGGGATCCCTGCGCCCCTGGCTCCTCGGCATCGCGACACACAAGGCGGAGAACGCGCGGCGCGGACTCCGTCGCCGCCGCGCGTTCCTGGCCCGCCAGCGGCAGTCGCCCGTCGTCCCCGACTTCGCCTCCGAGGTCGCCGGACGCGTCGACGACGCGCGGCGCCTGGCAGCGGTGCAGGACGCCCTGGACCGGCTGCGGCGCCACGAACGCGACGTGCTGACGCTGTGCGTGTGGTCAGGGCTCGACTATCAGCAGGCCGCCGAGGCGCTCGACATCCCCGTCGGCACCGTGCGTTCGCGTCTGTCGAGGGCCCGCGCCAAGCTCGCCCGGTTCGCCGACGAGGCGCGGACGAGCGAGATGAAGCAGCGGAATCCGGAACCGCGTACGGCTCGCGGAGAGATGACTGGTGAAGCCGCACTCGCGGCCCTGCCCGTGCGGGAGGAGACGGCATGAACGAGAAGAAGGACGTCTGCGACAACGACGTCGAGGAGATCGCCCGGCTGCTGCCGGCCCCGGCCCGTTCACCCCTCCCGCGCGCGCAGCACCTCCGTCACAAGGAACAACTGATGCAGCGCATCGACCGCGACAACCAGCTCGCCCCCGAATCCCCCAACTCCAGCCCCCGCAAACGCCGTTCACACCTCCTGCGCCCCGTCTTGCTGATGCCGGTCACGGCGCTCGCCCTCGGCGGCATACTCACCGCAGGCATCGTCCTCGCGACAGGCGACGACGCCCCGCCCGCGAGCACGGCAACCCGGACCACGCACCCCGCGGCCGTCCTCCTCGACCAGATCTCCGCCGCAGCGGGCAAGGGGGAGACCCTGAAGGTGCGCGACGACCAGTTCGCGTACACCCGCGAGAAGACCCGCGGGGCAGATCTGACCAGCGGCAAGGCGGTGGTGGGCCCGCTGGCGGAGACCGAGACGTGGCTCGCCCAGGAGCCGGGACCGCTGCACAAGCTCGGCGTCACCAGGACCGACGGCGAGACGCTCCCCATCAACGCCCAACTCGGCGACACCAAGGGAACCCCGGCAGGCATCAGCCGCCCCACGTACCACTGGATGGCGTCATTGCCCACCGACCCCGACAAGCTGCTCTCGTACCTGTACGCCAAGGCGCCCAAGTCCGACCGGCAAGAACGCGACCAGGCGGTCTTCGACTGCATCGGCTCGCTGCTCGGCGGGGTCATGCCGCCCGACACGGCCGCGGCGCTCTACCGCGCCGCGGCCAGGATCCCCGGCGTCACCAGGACCGCCGACGCACACGACGTGACGGGTCGGCGCGGCGTCGGCATCGCCCGCACCGACACCACCTTCCACGCCCGCACCGAGTGGACCTTCGACCGGCAGGACCTCACGTTCCTCGGTGCCCGCAGTTACCTCGTCCAGGACACGTCGTACGGGAAGAAGGGGACGCTCATGTCCGGTACGGCGGTGCTCGGGCACGCGGTCGTGGACAAGGCGGGCCAGGTTCCGGATCGGGAACGTGTGTAACGGGCAGGTTGGAGGAGGGCCGATCGGGACAGGCACCTGCCCCTCGGGTCTCAGCGATCAGAAAGCGGCAAGGGCCGACTGACCCGAAAGGCACCCGTGCGCGTTCAGAGGTGCCGCCCGCACCCACGCCCCGTGGTTGCCCCGGACCGCGCTGCCCCTGTTCGGTTTCGCCTGCGCCGCAGCGCTGACCGGCCTTCGCCACGGCGGATATCTGCACCCCGCTCCCCGGGCCGTGCCCAAGCCCTCCACAGCGTGGAACCTCGGCGCAGGACCCACGGGAGCGCGCGACCGGTCAGGCGGTGAGGAGTCCTGGCCGGCCAGCGCGCAGTACCCGGCCCGGGTATCGTCGGTCAGGCGCGCTTCCCAGTACGCGCGCCATGACGTGAGGAAGGAAATGGTGTGACGGACAGCATCGGGCAGAGGGGCAGGCGGCGGGTCAACGCCCGGCTGCCGGCGCTCTGTGCGGTCCTGCTCGGCCTGTTTCTCATGCACGGTTCACCGGCAAGCGCCGCCGAGGGCTGCCACAGCCCTATGTCCGCACCGGCCGCCCATGCGGCCGACCACGCAGGCATCGCGATGGCGTCCACTCCACCTGCGGGCACGACTCATGCCGCCGCGCAGCAGGCGTCAGCCATGTCGTCGATGGGCGGGGCGATGTGCGTCTCCACGCCGGCCCGCGATTCCACGACGTTGCCGGTGGCCGGCCTCATGGCCGTCGTCGCCGTGCCGGCGGTGCTCCCCGTCGTAGGGCGACCGGTGGCCCTGGGCCGCACAGGGCGGCGCGGGCCGCCCACGCCAGGCGGGCGGAGTCTGCTGCTCCAAGTGTGCGTCGCGCGGACCTGACAGGCCTACGCCGAAACCCCGGAATCTCCGGGGACCGGCGACGTGCCCTGCTCACTTCCGCGCGCCCGCCCGGCGTGGTGCGCCCACCCGGAAAGACCCACTCCCATGCTCACTTCTGCCTGTTCCACAGCGCGTCGTCGCGCCCTCGCGGCGGCCGGCACCGCCATCGTCCTGACGCTGACCCTGGCGGCCTGCGGCTCCTCCAGCACTTCCTCCTCGATGCCGGGCATGGACCACAGTGCCAAGGCATCCTCGGCGAGCGCGTCGCCCTCGACGGGGGACATGCCCGGCATGGATCACATGGCGGACGGCAACGGCCTCAGCGACACCAAGGACGGCTACCGCCTGACCAGCAAGGACACGGCCATGGCTGCGGGCAAACAGGCCCCCTACCGGTTCACCGTCACCGGCCCGGACGGCAAGCCCGTCACCGCCTTCGCCGTCGACCAGACCAAGCGGATGCACTTCTACGCCATCCGTTCCGACCTGAGCGGCTTCCAGCACATCCACCCGGCCATGGCCGCCGACGGCACCTGGACCGCCGACCTGGCCTCCCTCGCGCCCGGCTCCTGGCGTGTGTTCGCCTCCTTCACCCCTGACGGCGGCGCCGGAAAGGGCACGGCCTTCGTCCTGTCCCGCACCGTCTCCGTGCCAGGCACCGGGACCAAGACCCCGCTGCCTGCTGCCGCCAAGACCGCCGAGGTCGACGGGTACACCGTCACCGTCAACGGCGCGCCGATGGCCGGCATGGCCCACCCCATGACCGTCACCATCACCAAGGACGGCAAGCCGGTCACCGGCCTTGAGCCCTACCTCGACACCTACGCCCACCTGACCGCCTTCCATGAGGGCGATACCGCGTTCGCTCACCTTCACCCGACCACCAAGGTCAACGGTGACCACGGCGGCCCGGAGCTGTCCTTCAACGCCGAGCTGCCCACCTCGGGGAACTGGCGGTTGTTCCTGCAGTTCCAGACCGGCGGAACACTCCACACCGCGGCGCTGACCCTGAACGTCGGCTGACCCTGACGGGGGCGCCACCCAGATGGGTGGCGCCCCACGCCCCGCCGCCGCACGACAGATCCACCCTGGTGCGACGTGTCGCTGGGCTCAGGTCGTGCTCGCCCCGGAAGGCTTCGGACATGATCCACGCCGTACTGCACGCATTGTCGATCGCCGGTTCCATGACCTGGGAGATCACCTGGGCCCTGATCCTCGGCTTCACCCTGTCCGCCCTCGTCCAGGCCGTCGTCCGCAAATCCACCGTCGTCTCCCTGCTCGGCGACGACCGCCCCCACACCCTCGCCATCGCCGCAGGCCTCGGCGCGGCCTCTTCCTCGTGTTCCTACGCCGCCGTAGCCCTGGCCCGCTCGCTGTTCCGCAAGGGAGCGAACTTCACCGCCGCGATGGCCTTCGAGATCGCCTCCACCAACCTCGTCATCGAACTCGGCGTGATCCTCGCGCTGTTGATGGGCTGGCAGTTCACTGCGGCGGAGTTCGTCGGCGGGCCCATCATGATCGTCGTGCTGGCCGTGCTGTTCCGCCTCTTCCTGCGGGACAAACTCCTGCGTCAGGCCCGCGACCAGGCCGAACGCGGAATCGCCGGCTCGATGGAGGGGCACGCGGCGATGGACATGTCCGTGCAGCGCGAAGGCTCCTTCGCCCGGCGCCTGTTCTCACGCGAGGGGTTCACGTCCATCAGCCATGTGTTCGTCATGGAGTGGGCCGCGATCCTGCGCGACCTGGTGGTCGGCCTGCTCATCGCCGGGGCCATCGCCGCGTGGGTTCCGGACTCGTTCTGGCGCACGTTCTTCTTCGACGGCCACCCACTGGCATCCAGACTGTGGGGGCCCATCGTCGGCCCGCTCGTCGCGATCGCCTCGTTCGTCTGTTCCATCGGCAACGTGCCGCTGGCGGTGGTGCTGTGGAAGGGCGGCATCAGCTTCGGTGGCGTCGTCGCGTTCATCTTCGCGGACCTGCTGATCCTGCCCATCCTCAACATCTACCGGAAGTACTACGGCGCAAGAATGGCCGTGTTCCTGCTCGGCACCTTCTATCTCGCCATGGTCACCGCCGGCTACATCGTGGAGTTCGTGTTCGGCGGCCTCGGTCTCATCCCCGATCAGGCCGACGCCAAGGTCCCCATGGAAGGCATCAGTTGGAACTACACCACCTGGCTCAACATCGCCTTCCTCACCCTGGCCGCCGCCCTCCTCTTCCGGTTCTTCCGCACCGGTGGGCGGGACATGCTCCGCATGATGGGCGGCGCACCCAGTGCGCGCCACGACCGCGGCGACCATGACTGAGCGCAACGTCCACCTGAGGGTGGGGCACGTGTCCATCCCCAGGCCGCCTTGTACTGGGTGCTCAGATCGGCGACGAGCACCTCGGGCAGCGGCACTCACCCTGGCCGGCGCGAGCGCGCTGTCCTGCGTGCCCGAGACGCCGCGGGCCTCCGCGCGCCCTCGGCGATGAGCGCGGGCGCCCGGGCGGGGGAGACCGGTACGAGCCTGGTCGGTATCAGACCGTGATCGCCTCAAGACATCAGACCGTGGTCGCCTCGAACGGGGAGCTGTCTGCGGCGGCCCCTTCGCCACCGGCGCATCCGGCTGCCACGCGCGCCGGGTCGTGCATCGGAAGCCCCGTACCGACCATTGTTCCGGGCCCTCTACACTCACTTGGTAGCTACAAGCAATAAAATCTGAGTGGAAGAGGGGGCGGGCAATGGGCAAGGGGACGGTCCATGACCGCGCAGCGGGGGAGCACAGGACAACCGGGGACACCGGGGTCGCCAGTGCCGAGGAGGCCGGGGCAGGACTGGGGAGCCAGATCGTGCGCTTCACCCGGCTGGTCGCGGCACGCAGGCACCAGACCAAGCTGGAGCAGGGCGCCGGTGAGCGCGTCCTGCTGGCCCGGCTCGTACGGGACGGGGAGCAGCGGGCCACCGATCTGGCCGCCGAGACCTTCCTCGACCTGTCGACGGTCAGCCGTCAGGTCCGCTCCATGGTGGAGCGCGGCCTGATCGAGCGGCGGCCCGACCCGGAGGACCGGCGCGGCACGCTGCTGCACGCGACCGAGTCCGGCAGGGCGGTGTACGAGAAGTACCGCCGGCAGCGCGACGCGCAGCTGGCGGAGCTCCTCGGCCCCTGGCCCCCCGAGGACCGGTATCAGCTGATCCAGCTGATGACACGCCTCAACGACGACCTGGTAGCGCATCAACAGAAACGCCACTGCGACGGGACTCAGCCCGAAGCCGGGGCGCAGCAGGGAGCAAGCAAGCATGAGTGAGGCCGTGTCGGCACCGAGCCGAGACACCGCTAAGCACACGGAGGCGGCACCCGCCTCCACCGGCGGTGGCCTCAGCCACCGCCAGATCCTGACCATTCTGAGCGGTCTGATGCTGGGCATGTTCCTGGCCGCGCTCGACCAGACCATCGTCTCCACCTCGATCCGCACCATCGCGGACGACCTGCACGGCCTCAGCCAGCAGGCGTGGGCGACGACGGCATACCTGATCACCTCGACGATCGCGACGCCGCTCTACGGCAAGCTGTCCGACCTGCACGGCCGCAAGCCCTACTTCCTGGGCGCGATCAGCATCTTCATCCTCGGCTCGGCGGCGTGCACGTTCTCGACGTCGATGACCGAGCTCGCCGCGTTCCGCGCCCTGCAGGGCATCGGCGCCGGCGGCCTGATGTCCCTCGCCCTCGCGATCATCGGCGACATCGTGCCGCCCCGCGAACGGGCCCGCTACCAGGGCTACATGCTCGCCACCTTCGCCACCTCCAGCGTCGCGGGGCCGCTCATCGGCGGCTTCCTCGCCGGTCAGGACAGCATCCTGGGCGTCGTCGGCTGGCGCTGGGTGTTCCTGGTGAACGTGCCGATCGGCATCATCGCGCTGTTCGTCGTCGCCAAGGTCCTCAACATCCCGCACACCCGCCGCGACCGGCGGATCGACTGGTGGGGCGCGTTCACCATCGCGCTCGGCGTCGTGCCGCTGCTCCTGGTGGCCGAGCAGGGCCGGGAGTGGGGCTGGGACTCGTCCAGGTCCCTCTCCTGCTACGGCATCGGCGTCGTCGGCATCATCTCCTGGATCCTCGTCGAGCGCCGGATGGGCGACGACGCGCTGATCCCGATGCGCCTGTTCCGCAACGCGATCTTCAGCAAGACCAGCCTGCTGTCCGTCCTCATCGGCGCGGGCATGTTCGGCGGGATGCTGATGATCCCGCAGTACCTGCAGATCGTGAAGGGCGCGAGCCCCACGAAGTCCGGTCTCGAGATGCTGCCGCTCATGCTCGGCATGATCATCGCGTCCATCGTCTCCGGTCAGATCACCGCGAAGACCGGCCGCTACAAGATCTTCCCAACCATCGGCACCGTCCTCATGGTCGCGGCGCTGCTGCTCTTCCACTTCAAGGTCCAGTGGGACACCCCGCTGTGGGAGAGCATGATCTACATGCTCGTCTTCGGCCTCGGCCTCGGCGGCTGCATGCAGACCCTGGTGCTCGCGGTGCAGAACGCCGTCCCGCCGCAGGACATGGGCGTGGCGACCGCGTCGTCCACGTTCTTCCGGCAGATGGGCGCCACCGCCGGTACGGCCATCTTCCTGTCGGTGCTGTTCTCGAACGTCGGCGACAAGATCTCCTCGGCGTTCAAGTCGGCCGCGGGGACGCACCAGTTCCAGGCCGCGCTGCACGACCCGGCGGTCCTGTCCGACCCGGCCAACAAGCCGGTCCTCGACATGCTGCGGCACCCCGGCGCGGGCGGCGGCAGCTCCGACGTACTGAGCGACTCGTCGTTCATCCAGCACCTGGACCCGCGCCTGTCGGAGCCCTTCAAGCAGGGCTTCGCCGACTCCATGCACGTGGTGTTCCTGATCGCGGCGGGCGTGATCGCGGTCGCGTTCCTCATGGTCCTGTGGACCAAGGAAGTACCGCTGCGCAAGATGTCGGGCCTGGAGGCGCGGGCGGCCGAGGAGGACGGCACCGCTTCGGATGTCGCCGCCGAGACGCCCGTGACGGCGATGGCGGACACGGCGGAGGCGGTGGAGGCAGCTCCGGTCGCCTCGCTCGCCACCGCCCTCGCGGACGAACCGGCCTCGGGTGTCCGCGGCCACATCCGCGACATCGCGGGTTCGCCCGTGGCGGGCGCCGTGGTCACGCTGATCGACCTGCGCGGCAGCCAGGTCGGCCGTACGACGACGCAGACTGACGGCCGTTACGCGGTCACCGCCCCCGCCGAGGGAACGTACGTCCTGATCGCCTCCGGCGGCGCCCGGCAGCCGCAGGCCACCACCATCACGGTGGCCGACGGCCTGGTCGACTTCGACCTGGTGCTCTCCGGCGCGGCCGGCCTGACCGGCACCGTCCTGGCCGCACCCGACGACAGGCCGCTGCCCGGCGCCCTGGTCACCGCGACCGACGTGCGCGGCGAGGTCGTCGCCTCCGCAGCGGCCGACCACGCCGGCGAATTCGGCATCGCGGATCTGGTCCCCGGCGACTACACCCTCGTGGTCAGCGCCCCCGGACACCGCCCGGCGGCCCTGCCGGCCGAGGTCGCGGGCGGTGCCGCCAACCGCTACGAGATCCGCCTCACCCCTGGCGCCCACGTCCACGGCACCGTCCGCAACCGCGCGGGCCACCCGGTCGACGACGCCCAGGTCACGCTCCTCGACGCGGCGGGCAACACCATCGCCACGACGGTCACCGACGCGCACGGCGCCTACGCCTTCAACGACCTGGACACGGGCGACTACACCGTGATCGCCAGCGGGTACGGGCCCCAGGCCGTGCCGCTGGTGGTGGGAGGCGAGGGCGAGAAGAACGCGGACGTGAATCTGGGGCACTGATGGGGCACTGACTGACACAGGTGTTCCTCACGCCGCGGGAAACCGTGAGCCACATGGACCGACTGCTCAGTGACTGTTCAGTGACTGCTCAGGCGGCGTTCTGGTCGCCAGTGACGGCCGCCGTTGATGTCAGACGTTGATGTCAGACGTAGATGTCAGACGTAAAGGTCAGAGGGCCTCTCACCCTGAACGTTCAGGGTGAGAGGCCCTCTGACCTTTTGCACCGGCGGGAGCAGGAGGGCGGTCCGAGCGAGTCCGGCTGCTGCTGGCGGCTGGGACTGATGCCGTGCCCGGTCACAGACGCTGGTGTGCACCGCCGGTCAGGCGTCGTTGCTGTCCGCAGTGGATGTCGGTGCCTGTGCATGTGAGACGCGACCCATAGGGCATCCCCTTTTGGATGTCGGCCGACATCTATCGTACAGTTGCTTTTAGATCACATGCGTCATCTATTTCTGGCTATCTGTTTCGGGCGCTCTCCTCCCTCATCCAACGGCGCCCCCTTCACGGGAGACCTCTCATGGCCACTCGCCTCGGCCCGGCCGCCGAAGCCGACCTGACCCCCGCCTCCGCCTCGCCCGCGCCACCGGTCCGGCTCTGGCTCCAGCCGGCCGTGATCGCCCTGGTCGTCGTGGCGGCCTTCGTCGGCTGCTACGTCGGTCTGCAGCGCAACCCCCAGCCACACCGGGTGCCGGTGGCTGTCGCCGGGCAGCACCTTTCGGGCGACATCCGCCAAGCCCTTGGCGACAGCGTCGAGGTCCACCCTGTCGCCGACGCCGCCACAGGGCGCGCCGAGGTGAAGCGCCGCGACGCCGTGGCCGCGCTCAGCCGCCGCGCGGACTCCGACCGGTTGCGCCTGGAGGTCGGCGGGGCCAACGGCCAGTCAACGACGACGGCGGTCAAGGCCCTGATCGGCGCCTACGCCCACGGATCGAACCAACGTCTGACCACGGTGGATGTCGTCCCGTTCGCCCGTTTCGACTCCCGTGGACTGGCCGGGTTCTACATGGCGTTCGGCGTCACGCTGGCCGGATTCGTCCTCGCCCAGAACGCCCTCGGGCTCGCGAACCATCTGCGCCTGCGCCACCGGTTCTGGCTGCTGTCCGGCGCCTCCGCGGCCATCGGTGTCGTCGCCACCGTCATCGCCGGACCCCTCCTCGGTGCGGTGCCCGCACCAGTCATGCCGCTGGCCTTCGGCTTGACCCTCCTTGCCGCGGCGGCCGCATTCACCACCAAGCTGCTGGGCACCTACCTCGGCCCGGTCGGCGTACCGGTCGCCACCCTCTTGCTGCTCACGGTCGGCAACTCCACCAGCGGAGCCACCATCGGCCCGGACCTCCTGCCGTCCGCCGCTCGCGCCGTCTCCGCCCTGCTGCCGCCGGGCGCGGCCGTCCGCGCCGTGACCGACCTGAGCTACTTCCACGGCGCGCAGGCCGTGCAGCCATTGGCCACCCTCGCGCTGTGGGCGGTGATCGCCGCGGTCCTGGTGAGCCTGCGCCCCCGCCTGAGCCGTCGGCGCACGCGGATGGCCACCTGACGCGCAGTCAGCGTGTAGGCCTTGACGCAGAGGTGCCGCCACGGGTCCGCAGGACCCGTCTTCACCACCGAAGGGCCGGCCCGGGAGAAACCCTCCTGAGTCGGCCCTCCTCCCTGCGTCCCCGAAGCGGCATGCTCCACTGCCGGGAAGCCTGGTTGCCGGGGTGCCGGGGTGCCGGGGTGCCGGGGTGTCAGGGTGCCGGGGTGCGGGCGTGTGTCGCGTCCACGATTGAACTGGGCCACGAGCGCTCGCGCTTGGCGGCCCGGGCGGAGGTCGAGGTCGTCGCCGCCGTCCAGGAAAAAACGCCCGCAAGGCTTCCTCCGCTGCGCGTTCGAAGCTGTGCACGCAGTTCAAATGCTCGGGCAGAGGTGAGTGTGGCTGAGTACGCCAAATGGCCACTCTGGCACTCCAATTGGTGTTCAAAGACTCGCCTCTTGCTGCTCAAAGACTCGCTTCGCGGCGGTGCGGTGTGAGTACGCGCTGTCCGCCTGGCCCTGGAACATCCGAGGCGGCCGCCCGCTCCCGCCCCTTCGTCGAACAAGCGTGAGCAACATCCGTAAGCTCCGGCCATGAGACTCTTCCGGACGCGCGGCCGCAAAGGCGACGCCAGGCAGCTGCCGAGTCCCCCTGTGTCCCAGGCCGTAGCCCTGTACAAGGCCGGGCAGTATGCCGAGGCGGAGGCCGAGGCCCGCGCCGTGGCCCGGTCGCTGCCACGCGCCGACAGGTATGCCCCGCTGGCGCTGAGCATCGCCGCGCTCGCCACGGGCGCCCAGGGTCGCCACGCCGATGCCGTCGCCACATACGACGAAGCGTTGCCGGCCTTCGGCAGGATCTTTGGGGTCCATCATTGGCAGACCCTGAAACTGCGCTCGGACCGCGCCCAGGAGCTGGCTGCGCTCGGTCGGCACGCCGAGTGTGAGGCAGAGTGCGCGGCCGTCGCCCGGACCGCTGACCGCGGCGCAGGCCCGGAGATGCAGGAACTGGCGGCGGCCACCCGCAACGGACTGGTCTTCGCCCTCAACGCGCAGGGACGCCACCCGGAGGCCGAAGCGCTCGCCCGCGAGGCCCTGGCCGCCCATCCCGAACCGGACCGGCTGTCCCTGGTCCTGCGGCTCGGCCTGGCCCGCAGCCTCAACGGCCAGGCCCGCCACCAGGAGGCCATGGCCGAGGCGGACCGCGCCGACGAGCTGCGCCGTAGCCTGCCCGAGGAACACCGCCGCCCAGAGACCGGCGCCGTCGAACTGGCCGTGGCCACCGCCCTCCTGGGGCTCCGCCGCGGTACCGAAGCCCGCCTCCGGGCAGCAGCCGCTCACGACGCCTGCCTGGCCTCCTTCGGCCCGGACCATCGCCGCACCGTCGAGGCTCGGGTCCTCCTCGACCGCATCGACAGCGCCTGACCGGGCGCGCCCTGTCGCGCAGGGCTGACCACGCGGGCGCCGATCTGACCTCACCAGGCCTGGCCCGCTAGCCGGTCCCGGCGTCCAGTCGCCGTGCGATCGCGTCGGCCGCGGCCAGCGGGAAGGCGTGGTGCGAGACTCCTGGCACGACCTCGGTCCGCGCTCCGGGGAGCATCTCGGCGACGGCCCGGGCGACGCGGCGGGGGTCGTGGCAGCGAGCGCGCCCGGCCAGCAGTACGCGTACCGACAGCTCCCGCAACGGG
Source organism: Streptomyces sp. NPDC055955 (assembly GCF_042270245.1). Lineage (NCBI taxonomy): Bacteria > Bacillati > Actinomycetota > Actinomycetes > Kitasatosporales > Streptomycetaceae > Streptomyces > Streptomyces sp. NPDC055955. Next base: position 31,669 of record NZ_JBHJYS010000024.1, on the reverse strand, counting down.
GCCGGGTCCGGCAGCGGCCCGATGACCGGGCGGACGGCCGGGAAGCCGGCGCTCTCCTCCTGGAGCCGCAGCCAGGCCGGGTCGAGGGTGGCCCGGCCGGTCTCCCAGGCGAGGAAGGAGCGGATCCGTCGCGGGGTGGGACGCGCCAGCATCGGCAGCGCGCGCAGGACGTAGGCGGGGCTGAGGCCGGCGAAGACCCGGGTCGGGTCGAGGAGGACGAGGCCGGCGACCCGCTTCGGCCGCCTGGCCGCGTAGTGGGCGGCGATCCAGGCCCCGTACGAGTGCCCGCCGAGCAGCACCGGACCCGCGTCGGGGCCCGCGGTACCGATCTGGTCGAGGACCGCGTCCAGCCAGCCGGTGAGGTCGTCGACGGAGCGGACCGGACGCCCGGGCTGAGGCACGCTGAAGCCCGGATCTCCCATCAGGTCGACGCCGTGCACCTGGTAACGGTGGGTGAGCCCGGCCGCGGCGCAGGCGCCCCACACCGTGGAGGTGGCCCCGCCGCCCGGCAGCAGGACGAGTGGCGGCGCCGTGGCCGGTCCGCAGCTGTTGACCCGGGTGACGCCGTAGGGGGTCGGCAGGTCGGCGCGGTCGACCGGCCCGGGCCACCGGCCGAGGACCTCGTCGTAGGCGGTGCGGAAGGAACCGGGCACGATCACGGACATGTTGACCCCATTCTCTCGCCGAGCAAGAATCTCGCTCAGCGAGAGATCCTAGGCGGAGGCGATGTGGACAACAACCAGCACGACGACCGTGGCAGGACCGACCGGAGCGGCCGCGGGCCGCAGGAGCCGGACAGCCTGCGGCTGGTGCACCTGCTGCGCGCCGTGAGCGTCGAGTTCGGCCTGCGTCAGGCCGAGTTCGCCGACCGCAACGCCATGCACAACACCGACGTACGTGCGTTGATCTGCCTCCTCGACGCCGCCCGGGCCGGCGAGCCGGCCACCGCCGGCCTGCTCTCCGCTCGCCTCGGCCTCAACTCGGCCGGCACCACCGCCGTGATCGACCGGCTGGAGCGGCTCGGGCACGTGGCCCGGGTGCGCGACGACCGCGACCGGCGCCGTGTCCTGCTGCGTGTCGAACCGGAGGCGATCCGTCTGGGCCAGGAGTTCTTCCGCCCCGTCATCGACGGGCTGCTGGACGTGCTGGACTCCTTCGGCCCCGCCGAACGGGACACCGTGCGAAGCTTCCTGACGGCCGCCCACGCCGTCCTCAGCCCAGAACAGGACCGATGACCTCGAGAGCCCACCGCGGGTGGAGGCGTGTGTTTTCTCTGGGCTTGTGTGTCCTCGGGCGGCGCCCGGACGCGGTGACCGACCGGTTCCCCGCTCCGCTGCCGGCCCCATTCTGTGCATCGGACTTGTACACCGGGGGCCAACCAGCGTGCAGGCCACGGGAGCCTTGGCTGCGCTCCCATGCGGACCGCCCTTTCGGCGACGACTTCGGCTTGGCCCGAGCCCCGCCCGCTGCACACCCGTCAGGCGCGCAGCCCCGCCTGCCGCAAGCCAATCGCCGCCAGGTCGGCGATGACCTGTTCGTCGCGGCGCCGCCAAGCCTCTGCGAGGCCGCCAGGTGGCGTGGGCAGCGTTGTGAGATCGCGCTGCGAGCCGGCGAGGACGCGCAGCGCGAGGATGTCGGCGCCGCCCGGACTGACGGCGAGGCGCCGGGTGAGGGCGCTGCGGCGGATCCAGCGCAGGCGCGGGGGCAGCCACAACAGCAGCACGAACACCACGGAGATGACGATCAGAGCGACCGTGGTCAGCGTCGCCACGTGGCCCACCGTGTCCTGAAGCGAACGACCTGCGTCGGCCAGCCCGGTGCCGGCGCCGGCGGCGGACCTGAGCTGCTTCTTCAACTGGCCCCCGACGAACGGCACCTTCGAGGCGGCGTCGCCCGCGTCGACGAGTCCGTCAGAGAGGCTGTTGCCGGCGCTTTCCGCCTTGCGGCCCGGAGCGGCCAGTTGACTGATCGCGTCGTGCACGGCCAGAGCCAGCTTCACCGCGGCACAGATCAGGGCCACCGCGATCAGGTCTGCGAGGATCTGGCGGCTCCGACGTGCCGTGGTCTGGGCATACAGGCGCATGGGCGTGCTCCTTCTCCAGTGGGGCATCGGTGGCCGACGACTGCCCATACGGCTACCCCGAAAGGGAGGGGGGACGCCGTGCCCACGTCGGCCCATGGGCCCTCAGAGATAGACCAGGCCCTGCCGCATTTCAGCGGCGCAGCCGGACAGAACTGTCAACCACACCCGTTCGCGATCCTCATATGCTCCAGGTGGGCCTCTCGGTGAGCCGGAGCGCTCTCGCCACTGCCGCGGCATCGGCGCGGCCCTGCGTCCCGGTGCCCGTCACCGCGACCATCCGGTTCGCGCATCCGAGCGGGACGATATGAGGAAGCCACAGACCCTACGTTCGTCCGGTCGCGCAACGATCGGCGACACTCGTAGGGTGACCGGCCATGGCGACCTTGTTTCTCACGTGCGGTGTAGCGGGTTCCGGGAAGACCACGTTGGCTCGGAAGCTGGAGCAAGAGCGCGGCGCGCTTCGGTTGACCGGTGACGCATGGATGCGGAGGCTTTATCCAGACCTGCCGGCCTTCGCCCCTGCAGCCGTCCGTGACCGCGTCGAGAAGCTTCAGTTCGACCTGGCCCTGCAAGTCCTCGAGCAAGGCATCGATGTCGTTGTCGACTGGGGGCTGCTAGGACGGGACGAACGCGACCACTATCGGACTCAGGCCCAGGACCGTGGGGCCAAGGTCGTTCTGTGCCTACTCGATCCACCACTCGCGGTGCTGCGCGAGCGTTTGGAGATCCGCAACAGGAAGGTTTCAGCCGACACTTACGGCATTCCTCTTGCCAAGCTCGAAGAACAATTCAGGGTCTTTCAACGGCCAACGCCTCAAGAGTTCTCAGCCTTTGACAGCGATCCTGCGTTGTCTGCAGAAGGTGGGGTCAGAACCTGATCCGGCGCCTCGGCATCGCTGCGCAACCGCTGTCGATTCAGGGCTGTCGGTGAGGTCCTCGTCCTGGACCTGCGCAAATCTCAGGACTGCTCCATCGCGTGTGGTCCGCCGCCTTTCCGCGCCACCGACCTCGCCAATGCGGCCGACGACGAGCAGGGCGAGTAGAGCGATACGTGCACAGCTGGCGGTTGCGCCCCGAACGGGAAGCTGTGTGAACACCGCCGCCGTTCCCGAGGCCCTCGCTGCGGAGGCGCACGCCGCCCGCCGCCGCAAGACCTTGACCGCGCTCCAGCGTGTCCACGACGCCATCGCGCGGATCCGACGGGAGAAGGACCAGGTCAGCGCCGCCTCATCGCCCGCCGAGCAGGCATCTCGCGCGCCTTCCTTCACGACGACGACGCCGAGGCCGGAGCCGCGGTCGCCGTGTTCCCAGGCGCGGTGGAAGTGGCGGGCGCGCGGGTCACAGAAGAGGAAGCGCGCCAGATTGGGGGCTGCTCGCAGGTGTCGAGCGTGTGTGCCTCCGTGGATGAGTCGCCGGGCGTGACGGACTGGCGCACCGTCGAGAAGGGATCACACCGCGTCATGACAGTGACCGCATCCTGGCGCCCCGCGCTGCGCCCCGACACTGTGGGTGAGGGGCTGTATGCAAGGTGCTTCCGGCCACCGCCGTACTCGGCTTCTTCGTGATCACCGCTGATGCGGCGATGGCCCTCGGCCAGGCAACAACCCGAACGTATAATTTGCCACAAATTGTCCATATGGAGCAATGTGGAGACATGGGTGGCAAAGGCGGCCCCACGCTCATTGCGTCGGTCCAGCGAGCCTTCCGGTTGATGGAGGCTGTGGGCGCGCACGAAGGTGGCGTAACGGCCAAGCAGCTCGCGCGCGAGACCGGGCTCGCTCTGGCCACGACCTACCACTTGCTGCGCACGATGGTGCACGAGGGCTACCTGCGCAAACTCGACGACAGTACGTTCGTCCTGGGGGAGAGACTGGGCGCACTGCATGGGGGAAGTCGCGATCAGGCGGCGCTCAGCAGAGTCCGTCCCACGCTCACGGAGTTGCGGGACGGCCTGTCGGCCGCGGCTTATCTGACCCTCTATGAGGACGGCGAGATCCGGGTCGCGGAGATCGTGGACGGGCCGAAGGCGCCCCGCGTCGATCTGTGGGTCGGCTTCGAAGACGCAGGGCACGCCACAGCGCTCGGCAAGTGCGTGCTGCGTGAGCTCGACGACGATGCCCGCGCCGACTACCTCTCCCGCCACACGCTGAATGACCTCACCCCTCGCACCATCACTCACCGCGCCGAACTGCTACGGCGTCTCGACGCCGCGCCCCATGGGCCTGCCGTCACCGATCTCGAGGAGTACTCCCTGGGTACCGCGTGCGTCGCAGTGCCCATCCGTCAAGGCGACACGCTTGGCGCGCTCGGCATCTCCCTGCGCGCCAACCGCACCGACCGTCTCGAAGGTGCCGTGTCGACGCTGGTCGCCACGGCGGAGCGGGTGTCGCGCGGACTCTCGCTCACCATCTGAAAACCGAGTCCTTGCGACACCGCACCCATGGCACGTTTCATGTATTAGCGGGATAAACCGGACATGGGTGCAGAGGAGCAGGGACGTGCGCGATCAGGGCGTCGCAGGACCGAATGAGTCGGTCGACTGCCATGTGACGAATGGCTGGACGATCGTCGAAGCCAACGACGAGATCGACATCGTCTTCGCCCCCCTCGTGCACGACGCAGTGATCCGGAGTCTCGCCGAGGGGCACCGTCACTTCGTTCTCGATCTGTGCAGCACCCCCTTTCTGGACTCCATGGGGCTCGGCATGATCGTCGCCGTCACCAAGCGCATCAAAAGCAGTCATGGGTCGCTGAGGATCGCCTGCTCCGACGCGCGGCTCCTGCGCGTCTTCTCTCTCGGCGGTCTGCGTCACATCTACTCGTTCCACGACTCCGTCGAGCAGGCCATCGCGCAGTCCCCCAGCGCAGAGGGGCTTGCCGGCTGGCCCGGCAAGCGCGGCTGACGGACCGATAGGGCAATGAGGCCGGCATCTCGCGCCCGTCAGCCAGGCACATGCACCCCGACGGGTCCGGCCACCACGCGCCCGGGGATTCCATGCACCTGGTCTCCGGCGCGATCGTTTGCATCAACTGGCGTGTGATGCCGGCCAGTTGATGCACCCTGTCGGCGTGGCGATCGACGCGCTGTGTTCACGTTTCCACGCCTCGCCCCGCCGTCCCGGGCTTCGCCGCACGGCACTCGCCGTCCGACGAGAGTTCTTCAAAAGTGGCCCTTACGCCCCTTCAGCATCCACGCATCACCACGCGGCGAAGGGGGCCTCAGGCGCAGACGAGACACCTGACGCGCGCCTTCAAAATCCAGAACCCAGCCCCGGAGCCGCGTCACTGAGCCGGGGTCGGCTGGGTGAGATTCACGGGGTTGCCGTCGGGGTCCTGGATGTGGGCGACGCGCTGTCCCCACGGCATGTCGTTGGCGCCGCGGCGGACCGAGCCGCCCAGCGCCTCCACCCGGCCGAGCGTCTCGTCGACGTCGTCGACACCGATGCTGAGCAAGACCCGCGGTGCCGCCCCGTTCCCCGGATCCTTCTTGGCCACCAGCCCGAGGTCGCTGTCGCCGATACGCAAGCCGACATAGAAGGCGGGCCCTTCCTCCGGAACCCGGAAGATCTCCTCGGCGCCGAACAATTTCGTATAGAAGCTGAGCAGGACGTCCTGGTCAGCAGTCGTGATCACTGGCTGGATGGTCGACATGGCACTCCTGTCGAGAACGGTCGTATCGCCGGGTAGACCGTTCGAGGACGGCGAACTCATCGGCAAAACCGCCCTGCCAGATGATCTACGCCCCAGACCGCCGACCACGACCAGTACGAGCACCCAGAAACGACGTCACGCCACCCGCCCAATGGAGCTTCCAACGAGCCTTGCAGAACCAGGACGAAGGCTCCAAAGCGCTGACGCCCGATGACGTCTCCGGCAGCCCGGGAGCCGACGGGCAGAGCCGCGACGGTTGACGCCGGCCTCCGCCCACCTCCGCCGCACTGCGTCCGACGTCGTCACTCTGGGGCCTGCCGCCCACGCAGAGTCGTCCACAGACCGATCATGGCAGCCAGCAACCCCTGCCACGCAGCCCTTGCGGTTCGGATGGGCAAGAGCGCGTAGGTCGAAACCCGTACGCCACTTCTTTGAACCTACCCGAGTGCCACGCGATCATGGTGAGTCACGTCATGAGACCGTCAGTGCTTGAAGGTGTCCTTGGCACTCTCCCTCGCGCCCCGCATCTTGCCCCGCGCTTCGAGGGCGGCGCCCTTTGCGGCGAGGTCATCCTTGTGTACGGCCCAGGCCGCCTTCCGTAGGGTCTTTCCGACCACCTGTTCGGCCTTTGCCTTGGCTTTCTCTCCGGCACTCATCTCAGTACCTCCGCGCTCACTGGTCGAGTGCCCTCTAGTCGGCCGGATCAGTCACACGGAAGCCGTGGATCACTGCCGGGCCACACCGCGACCGCATGCTCGAGCTGCCTGAGGGTCGTCCCGCAAGCCCTGCGACCTGCTGCTCGACGCCGGGTACGGCCTGCCGGCGATATCGACGGAACCGCACGAGTGTCCGATGTATGGGGGGCCTCGATGGCCTGGCAGGACGTCGCGTCCAGCAGGTCGTGGCCGTCTGGCACCGCCGCGATTGCGAGGATGCGGCCGGCCCTCTGGAGATCTGGCGCGCCGACGACGTCGGTGGCTACATCCACGTCACCGCTGGCTCCGACCGGTGCCTGATCGTGGAGGACGCGGCACCCCACGCGGGATACGACCTTGGTGAGAGCGGCCGGGTCGAAGCGGTGGCGAGTGAACGCGGGGCGCCGTTTGCCCGCTGGCGGGTGAGGTCGTGCTCGCGGTCAAGCAGGACCTCAGCAGAGAGCTGCCGGGGTGGAAAAGTGCACATCGAGGGGTATGTGCAACCGGCCGTGACGGCCCTGCTTCACTGCGCCGACCGGCTGTGGTGGGTTGGAGAGGGCGTACGACGGGGCGTCAGGTGCTGACGCGTGCAAGGAAGTCGCCAATGATGTCGGTGATCTCGTCGAGGTGGCTTTCCAGGGCGAAGTGGCCGGCCTCCAGGAGATGCACTTCGGCGTCGGGTAGATCGCGCTGGAAGGCGCGGGCGCCGTCCGGGCCGAAGATCTCGTCGTTGCCGCCCCATACGGCGAGCAGGGGGACCTGGCTGTCGCGGAAGTACTGCTGCAACCGCGGGTAGAGCGCCACATTGGTCGGGTAGTCGCGGAACAGCGCGAGCTGGATGGCGTCGTTGCCCGGGCGGTCGAGCAGTGCCTGGTCGATGACCCAGTTGTCCGGGCTGACGAGGCTGGGATCGCTGACTCCGTTGAGGTACTGCCAGCGGGTGACGTCGAGCCCCAGGGCCCCACGCAGTGGCTTCTCGTTCTGGGGAGTGGGGTTGTCGGCATAGGCGAACAGGCCGTCCCAGAAGGCCTTCACGAAGCCTTCGGTGTAGGCGTTGCCGTTCTGCGTGATGATCGCGGTGATGCTCTGCGGGGAGCGCAGCGCAAGACGCCAAGCGATGGGCGCTCCGTAGTCCTGGACGTAGACCGCGTACCGGCTGACGCCGAGGTGTTCCAGCAGGGCCGCGGTCATATCGGTGAGTGAGTCGAAGGTGTAGTCGAACTCCTCGGTGCTCGGCATGGCCGAGTGCCCGAAACCGATCATGTCCGGGGCGATGACCCGGTAGTGGTCGGAGAGTGCCGGGATCAGGTTCCTGAACATGTGCGAACTGGTCGGGAAGCCGTGCAGGAGAACCAGGGCCGGGGCGTCGGGGGTGCCGGCTTCCCGGTAGAAGACATCCAGGCCGTTGACGGTCGCTGTGTGGTGATGAACGACGTGGCTGCTCATGACAACTCCAGGGTCGCTTTGAGCTGGTGTCTACGATGGAATCACGGGAAATCTAACCTGTCAAATGCAATTTGAAGGTTAGATTCGATGAGGTGGAAGTCAGATTCAAAGAGGCGGGAGAGTGTGTGCGGTCGGGCTTGGTGAGGTCGCCTCTGCGTGTGAGGCGGGGGTGCGTTGCGGTGTTCTGTGGGCGCCGGGGGATCGGGTGCAGACGCTGACGGTTCCCTTGATTGCGGCCATCGGGATCTCGTGGGGGCGACGGCAAGGTAACCTGTCAAGTGATGTATAGAGGTTAGGGGTGTGATGATGGGCAGCATGATCCCGGAGGACGCACTGCTGGAACTGCTCAACACCACCCCCATGGTGGGTGGGGCTGTCCAGGACGCCCTGGACGACGGGGACGAGGGCCGCGCGTGGACCCGGCAGCACGGCGGCACCGGGAGCACGGCTGAGCTGCGCCACCTCATTGCGGCACGCGATGCCCTGCAGGACGTCGTACGTGGCAACGCCGATGCGGCCTGCCTGGGAGAGTTCCTGACCGAGGCGCGCAGCGTTCCGGACATCTCCACCGGCAGGCTTGAATGGATTCTGCACACCCCTGCCGAAATGCGCCTGGCGAGTGAGGCGGTACTGACCTGGGCCACGTTGCAGGAGAACCGTCCTGGAAGGCTCAGGCCCTGCGCCAATCCGCAGTGCCGGCGCTTTCTCCTGGACCGCAGCAAGCCCAACACCGCGCGCTGGTGCTCGATGGCGGAGTGCGGAAACCGCATGAAGGCCCGGCGCCACTACCAGCGCGCCAAGGACGCCCAGACCTCCTGACCCCGCCCCGAGCGCCGGCCCGCTCACCGCCGGGGGAGCCGGAAAGCTTCAAGGGCACCGTTCTCGCACGCCCGGCACGCCCAGGACGCCCAGGACGCCCGGCACGCCCGGCACGCCCGGCACGCCCGGCACGCCCGGCACGCCCAGGGTGTAGGCGCCGACGGGGTTACAGGTCCAAGATCACGTCCGTGTCCGGGACGCTGCAGCACGGCAAGGACTCGCCCGTCCCGGGCTCTTCCAATGGGGGAGTCGTATAGCGGACCTTGCCCGACAAGAGCGGAGTGATGCAGGTGTGGCAGACCCCGGTGCGGCAGGACCAGCGCGTGGGCACATCGCACGCTTCCGCCAGTTCGAGCAGGCTCGCGAACGTGTCCGACCAGGTGGTGGCCAGCCCGCTTCGGGTGAACGTCACCGAAGGGCCCTCGCCCTGCGGGCCGGGCGGCTGGTGAGGGCTGCGCTGGACCGTATTGATCAGTCCCGGATTGATGGCGGACAGCGCGCCGAAGACCTCTGAGTGGATGTTCTCCTGCCTCAGGCCGACGTCGACCAGCGCCGCGGCAACGTCCTCCATGAAGGCGACCGGGCCGCACAGATAGGCATGCGCTTCGGACGGAATACCCAGCGCGCGGATCTGCTCGCGGCCGACACGCCCCTGGACGATGCCCGCTCCCGTGCCGGCCTCGACATCGCCCGGATTCGGGGCCGTGTAGTACGTGACGGCCCGGGCGTTGGGCAGGCGCTCCAGCGCGCGGCCGGTCTCTTCGGCGAAGGCGTGGTGGCGAGCGTCGCGGGCGGTGTGGACCCACCACACGGGCCGGGCGCTGTCCTGGGCGGCGAGCTGATGCAGCATGGCAAGGACGGGTGTGACGCCGATGCCGGCCGAGAAGAGTGCCACCGGTGTGTCGGCACTGCCCAGCTCTTCGCTGTTCAGTACGAACATTCCGCGCGGGGCTGCGGCCTCGATGGTGTCGCCGGCCGCGAGCCGGGTGTGCAGATAGTTGCTGGCCGCGCCTTGGTCCTCGCGCTTGACGCTGATGCGGTATTCGGCGGCGCCGGGAGCCGACGAGAGCGAGTAGGAGCGTACGAGGGTCGGCTGGCCTTCCTGGAGGATGCGCACGCTCAGGTACTGGCCTGCCAGGGCCGTCGGCAGGTCCTGAGATTCGTCGGTGTCGCGCAGGTAGAAGGACGACACGGCCGGTGTCTCAGGCACGACACGGTCTACCCGAAGCCGCCTGAAACCCTCCCAGGCGGGTCCGGCCGGCGGTGCCGGGGCCGGGTGAAGGAGCCGGCGGTGCATGTCCTCGAAGGACTGGCGCCAGCCAGGACTCAGTGCCGTGATACCGCGTGCGGCCTGCAGTTTCAGCGGGTCGGGGTCCGGGAGGTAGAGCAAGGCGTCGACCTCGGCGACCGTCAGAGAGTTCTCATCGGAGTGCGTCCGCGTGATCGCGTCCCCAGCTTGTACGTGCCCCTCGGCGATGACGCGGAGGTAGAAGCCGGGGCGGTGATGGGAGGCCATCAGCGACGCCATGCGAGGTTCGCCCAAGCGCATCCCGACGCGGTAGCAGGTGACGCGTGGTTGCGTGACTTCGAACTCGGCTTCGCCGATGCGGTAACGGTCGCCGATGCGCACCTCGTCGTCGGAGAGTCCGTCGACCGTGAAGTTCTCGCCGAAATGGCCGGGCGCCAGATCGTCACGCGAGAGGACTTCGCTCCAGTAGGCATACGACTGGTTCTGGTATACGAGGACCGCTCTGATCTCCCCGCCGTGGCCCTGCAGGTCACCCTGGCCGTCACCCTCGATGTTGAGCCGACGCACCATTCGAGGGCCCTCGACCGGGGCTTTCCACGCGCCCGTGCGGACCTCGTTGCCCCTCCACTGCACGTTCTTCGGCAGTCCCACGTTGACGGACAGCAGTGTTGCCATGGTGTTCCTCCCGGCAGGCACACCCGCACAGGTCGGTTTTGATCTTCCGCTGGCAGCTCTTACCTGGGGTCCTCAGTCTAAATCGCGCCGCGGTGACGGCAGATGCGAAGCGGGCGGGTGGCCACGAGTCGTTCAGGGCCAGTGGATACCAATACGCGAGCGGTCGCCCTCTGGCGCTCGCTCGGCCTCACGGTGGTGGGGACCCTCTCAGAAGGAATCCACCATCCGGCGCACGGATATGTGGGGCTGCGCATCATGCACCGGGCGCTCTGAGCGCACACGTGCGTACCCGTGTGCAACCGCGCGCCGATCCGGCCGGACCGAGCTTCGGGGGCCGACGGCCACCCCCGTCGGGCCCCCCGCGGGCTGCTCTGACTTGCCGGACTGCGCCCGGTGCAGAACCTGGGGCGCTGTCTCGGTTCGGCCTCCAACTTGCTGTTCTCCATCCGCTCGTGTGATCGGCGACGTTCGAACGGGGGCCTGGTTCGGGTGAGTTGGCTGGTGTGGAGGCATGGAAGAAGGGCCTCTCGGCAGCTCGCGGATGTCGAGTCCAGCGAGAAGCAAGAGGCCCTGTCGCCCGAGTGTCGCGTGGTCGTGGTGGCCGGGTCCAGCTCATCCACTCGTGGGTGTGACTGCCTTGTCCACAGGTTCGGGAACGCGTCCGACCGGCCGGCCCGGCGGCCGCGGTACGGCTCGGACATGAACGATGTCGAGTGGACCCTGGTGCGGGATCTGCTGCCAGTATCCGGGTGACGTCGGCGCACACCGTGCAGTCGGTCAGGTGCTCAACTCATGGTGTGCGCACCCGAGTAGGGTAGTGGTCGGCGACCACCCGGCTCATCGCGCCGAGCGGATCGGCGGCGACCTGCGTGGCCGAGAAGTAGACGTTGCCGCGCACCTGTGGGTAGTGGGTGTCGAAGTCGAGGTGACGGGAGAGCTCGGCCTGGTCCTGCCACGCGGCGGGCTGTCCGGCGACACCGACCTTGTACAACGCCTCGCCTACGTAGAGCTGGACACGGGTGCCGGAGACGACGTCGGACCACCAGGGCACCAGCACGCCGTAGTCGGCGGCGGCGAACCCTATGTTCCAGTACACCTGCGGAACGATGTAGTCGATCCACTCCTCCTGAACCCACTTGCGGGTGTCGGCGTGCAGATCGTCGTAGGTCTGCACGCCGGCAGTGGTTGCCGAGCCCAGCGGGTCGGTGCCCGCGTTGCGCCACACGCCGAACGGGCTGATGCCGAACCGCGTCCGTGGCCGGATCCGCCTGATGCGCTCGGCCATCTCCCGCACCAGCAGGTCGGTGTTGTTGCGGCGCCAGGCGTCGCGGTCGGCAAAGCCTGTGCCGTAGCGGGCGTATGCGTCGTCGTCCTGGAACGTCTGCCCGGCGACGGGATACGGGTAGAAGTAGTCGTCCCAGTGGACCGCGTCGATCGGGTAGCGGCGGACCGCGTCGAGCATGGCGTCCTCGACGAAGCGGCGCACTTCGGGCAGGCCCGGGTTGTAGTAGAGCTTGCCGCCGAACGGCACGATCCACTCCGGGTGGAGGCGGGCCGGGTGTGTGGGTGTCAGCGCGGTGACATCGGTCGTCAGCGAGACGCGGTAGGGGTTGAACCAGGCATGCAGCTCCAGGCCACGGCGGTGCGCCTCGTGCACGGCCGTCCCCAGCGGGTCCCAGCCCGGGTCGCGTCCCTGGACACCGGTGAGGTACCGCGACCACGGCTCGTAGGGCGAGGGCCACAGGGCATCGGCGGTCGGCCGTACCTGGAACATCACGGCGTTCAGGCGCCGTTCGACCGCCACGTCCAGCAGGTCGCACAGCTCCTGCCGCTGCTCCTCGGGTGAAAGGCCCGGCGCCGAAGGCCAGTCGGTGTTGGCCACGGTGGCAATCCACATGCCGCGCAGTTGCCTGTGCCCGGCGCCGTGGCCGCCGGCGGCCGGCGCGTGCTCCGTCCCGGCACCCGCAGCCGGTGTGTCCGCCGCCTGAGCGTTGGCCGGCAGGGTCACGGCAGCGAGCGTGCCCGCGGCCGCGGCGGTGAAGGTTCTACGCGAGAGTCTCTCCATGTGCGCCTCCTGATGCTCCATCACGGTCCGCCGATAATGGGCCCGTTCCCTCCTTGGCGGCAACCACAAAATGGTCTAGTCCACTGTAGGATTCCTGCGGTTCTCCGCCCGGTGAGGGCTTGGCTGCGCAGTCGCCGGATCAGCTCTGTGGCGACACGGATGTTCGCGGAGAAACTCGTGAACTATGCCTGGTGGGCCTGTCGTTCGCCGCATATTCTCCGACGGGCTGCCCCCTCGACCCTGGTCTTTCCACTTACCTCGGAGTCCCCATGGTGATGCACGAGCACGAAGTCGATCGCCGCACCCTGTTCCGGGTCGGCCTCGGCGCGGCAGTCGCCGCTGTCGTCGGCACGGAGGTGGCGTTCCCCGCCGCCGCCGGTGCGACGCCCTTGCCCCAGTTCCCCTGGATCATCGACTGCGACACCTGGGGTGCGCGGCCGCCGGCCAGCCCGACCCAGATCACCGGAAACACCACCAACAAGATCATCCTGCATCACATGGATTTCCCCAACGTCACGGACTACTCCCGTGAGCACGCCATGCAGTTGGCGCGTGACTGCCAGGACCTGCACATGGACACGAACGGCTGGGCGGATACCGGCCAGCACTTCACCGTCAGCCGCGGTGGCTACGTCCTCGAGGGCCGCCACCGCAGCCTGGAGACCCTCGCCGCCGGCGAGCACCAAGTGACGGCCGCCCACTGTCCCGGGGAGAACGGCAACGCCATCGGGATCGAGAACGAGGGCACATACATAACCGAGACCCCGCCTCCGGCACTGCTGCACTCGCTGGTGCAGTTGTGCACCGCGGTGTGCCGGCAGTTCCACCTGAACGCGTGGGACATCTTCGGTCACTGGGACTTCCGCCTGGGCACCGACTGCCCCGGCATCGCCTTCTACCGACTCTTCCCCCAGATTCGCAAGGGGGTACTGCATTCCATGGGCGTGTCGCCAGCCGCGGCACCGGCACGGCGCTGGCCGGACATCTGGCGGTTCGTCGACAGCCAGGTGGTACAGGTCGCCCAGTACCTGCTGGTGAACGCCGGCTACAGCGACCTTTCCATCGACGGCGTGTTCAGCACCAAGATGAACACCGTCGTCGCCGACTTCCAGACCAGCCACGGTCTCGCCGTCACCCCCGACGCCACGTTCGACACGGCAACCTGGGAAGCACTCGCGCCCTCCCTGGACAAGGACGCCTCCGGGCTGCCTGTCCAGGCCGTGCAGTATCTGCTCACCATCAAGGGCTACGCCGACACCGTCAGCGTCACCGGCACCTATGACCACAACACCATGAAGGCGGTCCAGGACATGCAGCGCCTGCACAGCCTCCACCCCGACGGCAGGGTCGACCTCAGCACGTGGTGTGCCCTGACCGGCGGCACCGTCCGTGAGGCTCTCACCCACTGAGCCGGCTCCAACTGACGGCCCACAACCGCACCCTCGATGAGCGGCCGCAATGCCGGCCGCTCCAACCTTCGCTTCCACGGCCATTACGGCGTCGGCCTCGAAGCCGAGGACGCGGGCACCTGTGAACCCCGGGGGAATTCCGCTCAGTCCGGTCCGGTGACCAGGGGAAACCCGGCGCCGGCGCGGACCACCTTTCACGGGCTTCGGCAGCATGGATGTGGAGTTGCTGCCTTCGAGGGCGGTGCCTCATGACCGTTGGCGGCGGTTTAGGGTCACGTGCATGTCGAGGACCACACCGCCGCGCCCGCTCGATGTCGAGGCGCTGTTCCCGGAACTGTCGGCCCACCGGGGCACCACCACCCGGCTCCACCCGCGCCCGGGCCGACCGGAAGTGGCGGACAGTTCCGTGGGCGGTCCGCTGCTGTGGCCGGCGAACGAACCATGGCCGATGTGCACCGAGCCCCACAGCCACGCGCGTGGCCGACGCCCGGCGGACATCCGCCGACAGCGGCAGATCCTGGCTTCCGCATGGCTGCGTGAACCGAACCCCGGCCCCACGGACGGGGAGCGGCAGCTGCTGGAGCAACTGGAACAGAAACACCGTCTCCCAGAGGCTGCTGCCAACGATCCACTTCCGCTGATCGGCGTTGCGCAGCTGTACAGGAAAGACATCCCGGACCTGCCGGCCGGGCCGGACGACTGCGATCTGCTCCAGGTGTTCTGGTGCCCTTTCGACGCGCACGGACCAACCGGCTACGGCATGCTGCTCGACCTGCGCTGGCGCCGGTCGTGGGAGGTCGCCGAGGTGCAGACTTCACCGCCGCAGCCGCAGGTCGTCGGCTTCGAGGGGTACGTGCCCGAACCGTGTGTGCTGCACCCGGAGCAAGTGACCACCTACCCGTTCGCCGGACTTCTCCCAGAGGACTTGTGCGCCCGGATCGACGCCTGGGAAGAAGCGCTGGAGGAGGCCGAGGAGCTGGCAGCCGAGGAGCTGGAGGATGAGGAACTGGCGGACGAGGACACCGCAGCGGTGGTCGGCTACCAGTACGACCTGTCCATCCCACCGGGCTGGCGCGTCGGCGGTTTCGCCTCCTGGCACACCACAGACCCGTCCCCTGTGAACTGCCGGACCTGCTCGACACCCATGCACCTGCTGCTGACCATCGACAGCTCGGAATGGGACGGCGGCAGTGGCAGCTGGAAACCACTGGAAGAACAGGGCCTGCCCGCGCACCGGTCCGGTACGCCGACCGAGGTCGCCGTGGGCCGCTGGGGCGAACTCAACATCTTCGCCTGCCCTGAAGAACCCGGCCACCCGCACCGCTGGAGCGTCCAGTAGGCCGCCCAGCCATGATCCGTGCCTGTGTGGAAGGGAGTTCGGAGTTCGTTTCCCCTGGAATCCGTAAACCAAGCCATCAGTTCATGCCGGCCGATGCGATGCATCGACATTGTCCGACCAGGCCAGGTGCCGCACTCCGGCACGCCCTCTGTGACGTTGTGAGAGAGACGGCACTTGATCGAGCCGAGTCCGATGAAGCACACAAGAAACAGCACGACCACAACCAGGCAACCGTTGAGCAGGCCCCCGCCGGCCGTTCCACTACGTACCCCGTGGTGTCTCCGCATGACCCAAGCGTGAAGGTGCCCGGACGGGCTAGGAGGTCGCCAGTCCGAGCCGTTACTCACCTCGCCCCACCCCGCCGCGCCTCGCTTACCGACGGCACCTCTGGGAAGGCAGCCACTCGTGAAGTGCTGCTGTATTGCCGCGGCTTCTGTGCCGCTCTCGACAGCCACCACCAGAGCGCAGGCTTCACCTTGTTCCGGGCCATCGCAGATGCGCATCCGGAGCTGCTCCCTGTGCTGTGATCGCTCAAGCAGGATCACTCGATGATCGACCGCCTGATGGGCAGCTCCGTACCGCGGTCGACTGTGCGACCGGATACTAGGCACCATGCCTGCCGGGATCGCGGACCCGGCCGCCGGCTGGAGTGTGTCTTCTCGGAGAGGAGTTGGCGGATTCTGTTGACTGACTCTGGAAGGGCGTACCTTGTCAGGTCATTGACCACTTCGAGCGGAGGCGGCTGATCGCAGTCCTACCGCCGTGGTCATGGGCGACCTGGGCGGGGCCGCCAGGAAGGCAGACGCCATGTCGGACCTCGACCGTCAGATTCCCTACTGGGATGCTGCCGCAGCCACGAAGACTTTCACGCACCCGCTCCATCTGCCATGGCTTGACGGGATCGACCGGCACGCCGCGATTC
The DNA here is from genome assembly GCF_042270245.1 of Streptomyces sp. NPDC055955. NCBI lineage: Bacteria > Bacillati > Actinomycetota > Actinomycetes > Kitasatosporales > Streptomycetaceae > Streptomyces > Streptomyces sp. NPDC055955. Next base: position 15,316 of record NZ_JBHJYS010000024.1, on the reverse strand, counting down.
TCGACTATGGATGCGGCTACGGCCGCACGCTGCAGGAGCTCGAACAGCAGGGCTTCGACCATCTCACGGGTATCGACACCTCGCCAGGAATGATCGAGCGCGCACGTCTTCTCCAACCCACCGCACGCTTCGCCGTCTTGGACACACCGCCACTCTCGCCGTATCCGGATGCAGTCTTCGACACGGCCGTGCTCTTTGCCGTGCTGACGTGCATCCCTGGCGAAGAAGCCCAGCGCCGACTGGTCGATGAGCTGAATCGGGTTCTCAGGCCTGGCGGGATCCTGTACGTCAGTGACTACGTGCTGCAGGACGACGAACGCAACCGCAGTCGCTACGACCGCTGTGCCGGCCGCTACGACCATTACGGCGTCTTCGAGACAGACGACGGCGCGGTGTTCCGCCACCACCCCCGCTCATGGTTCTCATCCCTGCTGTCTGGATTCGAACCCCTCGACACCCGGGACATCACGGTGAACACCATGAGTGGGCATCCGGCAAGGGGAATCCAGCTCCTCGTACGCAAAACAGCGAGCTCGTGATGCGGCAGCAGCGGACGAGGTCTGCGCAGGTGCTCGCAGCGCCGAAGTGTTCGGGGTCCATCCGGTGGGGCCTGGCCCACCCTTGAGCTGCACTCCGGCCAGTGCCGCGGTGGTGGACTATCTGCTGGGCAACCGGCTGGAACAGATACAACTGACCGATGAAAAAGGGGAGTTCTTCAGGCTGGGAGTGCAGCGGCCGCTGGAGGAGTACGGCTGACGCCGTACGCCCGGCTGTGAGGATCTCTAGCGCGGGCCGAGGCCGGTGCGACCGTCGAGGAGCTCACGCGCGGCATCGAGGTGGCCGAGATGCCGCGCGGTCTCTTCGATCATGTGGAGAACGATCCCCCGCAAATCGGCGGTCTCCTCGTCCAGGGCGCTGCCGTGCCGCCCGGCCGGCTTCGCGTCCAGCGGAGTGGTGGCGAGCAGGGCATTGCCTCGTTCGCACTGCTGCCGGTAGAAAGCAAACACCTCCGCAACCGGGCGCCCCGATGTCATCACGTCCTCGTCGTCGGGCCACGGGACATCGACCGCGGTTCCGCAAAACACCTCTTGGAACCAGTGCCGCTCGGCATCAACCAGATGCTTGATCAGTCCCAGTGGTGTCCATCCCGAGGGCAGCACCGAGGTCCGCAGCTGCTCATCGGTGAGCCCGTCGAGGATGGCCGACGCACTGGCCCGCTGGGCGTCCAGGAAATGCTGCAGGGCAACAGCTTCCGCGGTCATCGCGTTGGTGGGAGCCATAAGTCATCCTCTCGAGCAACGCATCCGTCGTCACGCGCCGTAGGACTATTCCAGGTTTGAGGAGAGCGGAGAACCCCTTGCCAGGGGGCGGGCACGGAGACGCGGCCCGCTGCCGTTCGCCGCGGACGAGGTGTTGAGCTTGTAAGTGACCTCAGCAGCTAAGGATCTCCAGCGGCCCCATCCTGTCCCGAGGGCGCCCTGGGGACGAACCCAGCAAATTGATCACGGCTCGATGCGCGGCCTGGCGGCAACGTCCGCTGTCTCACCCGTGCCAGTACACCCATCCGCGGTCGCATGGACGACGTGACCGGACTGACGGAATTCGCCGGCGACGGTCAAGCGACTCCGGAGACGAGACGTTGAGCAAGTTCTGGGGCTGCGCGGTTGGGATTTTCGCCCGCCGGTGACGCGGGTGGATCCCGTCCATGCTTCGGCTTCGACGTGGGTGGCCGGTATGGCCAGGGGGTGGAGCAGTGCTTCGGCGCGGGGCGAGCCGATGAGGGCGGCGTGGTACGCGCGGAAGGGTGCATGCTCGATTCTGTCGACAGGGCTGTTGATTCTCGCGCTGAGATCCGACATGGTGAGTGAAACGAGTGCGTGATGCGCCGTTCATGCAGAGGAAGGAGGTTCTTCATGGATGACACCGACCGCGCGATTCTGCGGGAGCTGCAGATCGACGGCCGCATCCCCTACGCCGATCTGGGGCCGAAGGTGGGGCTCTCGCCCTCGGCTGCGCGGCTCCGGCTGCAGCGGTTGATCGACGCCAAAGTGGTCCAGGTCGTCGGAGTGACCGACCCGATGACCATGAACCAGCAGACGATGGCGCTCCTGGGGCTGCGGGTCGGAGGCGACTCCCGGGCCGTGGCGGACGAGCTCTCCCGGCACGACGAGGTTGTCTACAGCGTTCTCACTTCTGGTCGCTTCGACCTGTTTGCCGAGGTCGTGTGCAGTAAGCCGCGCGATCTCCTGGACTTCATCAACGATGTCGTACGGACCGTCGACGGGGTCGCGTCCGTGGAGAGCTTCCCGTACTTCGGCATCCACACCCACCGGTTCATGTGGGGGGTCGATTAGAGCCGGTCCGGCGGATCATGCCGCGTCCGTCGCGGGTGCGGTACTCCTTCTCGTTTCATGCCGCGGTCGCGGGTTCGGACCTCTAGTCGCTCGCGGCTTCACCCGAGGAGTCCGCCCGTGCGCGAGTTCGTCGGTGCCGACGCTCCGCCTTACCTGCCCGCTCCGCCTCGCAGTCGCCGCAGCCGCATCCGTTCATCTGAACGGAAAGACGCCTACCGCCCCACGCGCGGACTGATCTGCCGGACAGGCCCAAGCGGCGTCCGCGCACCCGCCACTTCACGCTTCGCCCAGCCAGCAGCCAGCAGCCAGCCAGCCAAGGACCTCCATGCCGCTCGACGAGCACCGCACCATCGACTTCTTCACCCAAGGCGCTCTCCCCGCCCCCCAGGTGACACCTGTTCAGGCCGAGGGCATAGCCGGTCAACTGCTCGGAGTACCCGTTCGCGCGCAGGAGCTGGGGAGCCAGCAGGACGCCAACTTCCTGCTGTGCGACGGTGACGGCACGCCCTTGGCGGTGTTGAAGGTGGCCCATCCGGCCTTCGGTTCCGCGGAGATCGACGCTCAAGATGCCGCCGCCGACCTGATCGCCGCGGCCCACCCGGAACTGCGCGTCGCCACCGTCCTGCGTCACCCCGACGGTTCTGCTCTGTGCCGGACAGTGGACACGGAGAGCGGGCCGGCGATCGCGCGGCTGCTGCGATACCTGCCCGGTGGTGCTCTCTCGGGGCCGCGACACCTGTCGCCGAGCACGGTGGCGGCCATGGGCACGATCACCGGAAAGGTCTCCGCGGCCCTGCGCGATTTCCGGCACCCGGGCCTTGACCGCGTGCTGCAGTGGGACCTGCGCCACGCCCATCGAGTCGTCAGCGAACTCGACCAGTACGTCGGCGAGTTGGATCGCCGTGCGGCTGTCCGCGCCGCGACCGCCGACGCCTGGGCACAGGTCGAACCGCATGCCGAGCGGTTGCCGCTGCAGGCCGTGCACCTCGACCTCACCGACGACAACCTGATACGCACTCCGGACAACCACCTCCCCGTGCCCGACGGCATCATTGACTTCGGTGACCTCACCACGAGTTGGGCGGTCGGCGAACTCGCCGTATCGCTGTCCTCGATGCTGCACCACGACGGAGTCGAGCCCCACCAGGTGCTGCCCGCCGTCCGCGCGTTCCACGCCGTACGTCCGCTGTCGGCACAGGAGACGGACGTGCTGTGGCCGCTCGTGGTCCTGCGTGCCGCCGGCCTGGTCGTCAGCGGGCGCCAACAGGCCGCTGTCGACGAGGACAACACCTACGCCACGTCCGCGCTCGAACGTGAATGGCGCATCTTCGAGCAGGCCACCAGCCTGCCCCTGCCCGTGATGACACACCTGGTCAAGGACGCCGTCGGCCGGGCCGACGCACCGGTGACGACGGATGTGCCGCCGCATCTGCTGCTGCGCGGCCTCGCCGCCGACGACATCACCGTCCTGGACCTGTCCACCGGCGCCGACGCCATGGACCGCGGCGGTTGGTGCGAATCTGGTGCCGAAGACCGGCTGGCAGCGCAGGCGCTCGCGGAGGGAGCCGCTGCCGCGGTCACCCGATACGGACAGGCCCGCCTCACTCAGGCACCACCCCTGTCAGCCCTTTCCCCCGCCACCGTGCCCACCGGCATCGACCTGTGGCTCGACAGGCCCGTCTCGGCGCAGGCGCCTGCCGCGGGAACGATCCTCGCCGTACAACCGGGCCGACTGGAGATCACGTACGGCCCGCGGGTACTGACCCTGTCCTTCCCCGACACGGTTCACCCACTGATCACCACCGGCACGGAGGTCGAGGCGGGCGAGTGCCTGGCCCACTTCGCCCCCGACACCACGCTTCACATCGCGATCCACAACCCCGACAGTCCCGCCGTCCCCCACATGGTGCGGCCCGAGTACGCCGCCGGTTGGCTTCCGCTCACGGCGGACCCGGCCCGCCTCCTCGGCCTCCCGGCCGGCGACCCCATCCGCCACGCGGACCACGCGGACCACGCGGACCACGCGGACCACGCGGATCTGTTGGAGCGGCGAGACGCGGTGTTCGCGACCGTACAAGGGCACTACTACGCCACCCCGCCCCGCATCGAGCGTGGCTGGCGCCACCACCTGCTCTCCACCGACGCCCGCTCCTACCTCGACATCGTCAACAACGTCACCCCGCTCGGCCACGCCCACCCGCGCATCGAGCGGGCCGTCGCACGGCAACTGCGGCGCCTGAACACCAACTCGCGGTTCCACTACGCCTCGGTGGTGGAGTTCACCGAGCGCCTCGCCGCACTGCTGCCCGACCCGCTGGACACGGTGTTTCTCGTCAACTCCGGTTCCGAAGCGGTGGATCTCGGTATCCGGCTCGCCATCGGCGCCTCCGGCCAGAGCGACGTCGTCGCGCTGCGCGAGGCCTACCACGGCTGGACCTATGCCTCCGACGCGGTCTCCACGTCCCTGCAGGACAACCCCAACGCCCTCGCCACCCGCCCCAGTTGGGTGCACACCGTGGACTCGCCCAACTCATATCGCGGCCGGCACCGAGGGCCGGACGCCGCCCGCTACGCCCCCGAGGCCGTCGCCGCCATCGACGAACTGGCCTCGTCCGGACGCCCGCCAGGAGCCTTCCTCAGCGAGACCTTCTACGGCAACGCCGGGGGAGTGGCGCTGCCCGACGGCTACCTCGCCCAGGTGTACGCAGCGATCCGCCGCCACGGTGGCCTGACCGTCGCCGACGAGGTCCAGGTCGGCTACGGCCGCCTGGGCCACTGGTTCTGGGGCTTCGAGCAGCAGCAAGTCGTCCCCGACATCGTCTGCGTCGCCAAGGCCATGGGCAACGGCCACCCGCTCGGCGCGGTCATCACCTCCAAGGCGGTCGCCGAGAAGTACCGCGAGCAGGGCTACTTCTTCTCCTCGACAGGCGGCAGCCCAGTCTCCAGCACTGTAGGTCTCACCGTCCTGGACACCCTGCGCGACGAAGACCTCCAGGGCAACGCGGCACGCGTCGGCCGCCATCTCAAACACCGCCTGACGGCGCTGGCCGACCGCTACGGCATCATCGGCGCCGTGCACGGCTCGGGTCTGTACCTCGGCCTCGAACTCGTCCGCGACCGCGACCGCCTGCAGCCCGCGACGGAAGAGACCGCGGAACTGTGCGACCGCATGCTCGACCTCGGAGTGGTCGTCCAGCCCACGGGCGACCACCTCAACATCCTGAAGATCAAGCCACCGCTGTGCATCGACACCACCGCGGCCGACTTCTTCGCCGACACGCTGGAGCGGGCCCTCGACCAACTCGGGTACGCCTCCTGACGTCGTACACCCGGGGCCGAGGCCCGGTGGCGTACGCCGGGCCGTCCCAGCCGCCGCACGCCGACGAACGGAGTCGATCACACGACTCCCACCGCTGGGCCTCGCTCCGCCACGACATCCAGATGCCCCCACTCCAGTGAAAAGCGTCGCCGTCGACGGCTCGCCTGCCTCCGATCGCCGGCATCCAGATCCGACCGTAAGACTTGGACAGGAGAATGATGATGGACACGATCGTCGTCGGCGCGGGAACAGCCGGCATCACGGCAGCACGACTGCTTCACGCCGCAGGACAGCAGGTGGTCGTGCTTGAGGCGCGGGACCGCGTCGGTGGGCGGACGTGGACGGACCGCACGGCAGGCTTCTGCGTCGATCGGGGCGCCTCATGGATCCATGGCCTCACCGGCAACCCGCTTACGGGAATTGTCGCCGCGCTCGGGATGGAGACGCGCGAGTTCACGGTGGGCAGCTTCCAGGCCGGCGGGCGGCCGATCGCCGACTACGACGAATCTCTGCGCCTGCTGGACGACGACGCGACACGAGAATGGACCCTCGACGTCGACACGGCAGATGAGCTTCTCCAGGCCACCGTCGCGAAGTCCGGTCACGACGAGAGTTACGCCATTGCCGCCGAGCGCGCCCTTGCCGCGACCGGATGGGAACCCGAACGCGCCGAACGCGTGCGTGCCTTCTACCGGCATCGGACGGAGGAGCAATGCGGCGCGGAGGTCGAACAGGTCGCCGCTCATGGCCTCGACGAGGACGCCATCGAAGGTGACGAAGTGATCTTCCCGGGCGGCTACGATGCGCTGCCCCGCGCTCTCGCCGAAGGTCTCGACGTGCGTCTGGGAATGACCGTGACCGCCGTCACCAGGTCGCCTGCGGGGGTGCGCGTCGACACGGAGAACGAGTCTTTCGAGGCCGCGCACGTGATTGTCACGGTGCCGTTGGGCGTGCTCAAAGCAGGGGCCATCGACTTCACGCCCGCTCTGCCCGACGCCGTCGCGGGACCCATCGCTCGGCTCGGGATGGGCGTGTTCAACAAGGTCTTCCTGCAGTTCGAGAAGCAGTTCTGGCCGGACGATGTCTACGCGATCCGGCAGCACGGCCCGGCCGGTGTGCCCTGGCACTCCTGGTACGACGTCTCCGCGGTCAGCGGCAGGCCGATGCTGCTCACCTTCGCCGGAGGTGCCTGGGGGCGGGAGATCGAGCAGAAGGCCGACGATGAGGTGGTCTCGTCGGTACTCAGCTCCCTCCGCAAGATCTACGGCGACGCCGTACCCGAGCCGGTGGCGCACTGGATCACCCGATGGGGCAGCGACCCGCTCGCCCTCGGCTCGTACTCGTACGTCGCCGTCGGCGCTTCGCACCACGATCACGATGCGATGGCAGAACCCGTCGACGGCGTTCTCCACTTTGCAGGCGAAGCGACCTGGGGGCGCGACCCGGCGACCGTCCACGGCGCGCTCTGCTCAGGCCATCGTGCGGCCGAGCGGGTCCTCGGTTCACCGCTCTCCCTGGCCGAGCTCACACGGGGCATGAACCCTTCGACGTGACGTCATCCAAGAGACGTCATCCCATACTTGGCACCACGCCGTGGGGAATCCCCGTCCTTCTAGGCAGGAGACGGCAACAAAGAGATGCGTTGAGGGGCTGAGCCGGGGCCGGCTCGCGGATCGCAGAGATGGACAGCGCCCAGGCCGCCGTGGCGCTGGTCAGCGATCGCCCACCGCCCCACAGCGGCGATCCGGACCCGCTGGACGTGTGGACTGAGGCCGACCGCGCGGCCGCCGTCGTCAGCATCAGCCTGGTTGCCCCTCGTCGTGCGTGACGGGCACCTCGCCCTGGACCTGTGCCCAAGCAGCTCGGCTGGGTAAATTCCCACTGTCTACACGGCAGTTGGGCACAGGGGGAGGGCACACAAGTGAAAGTCGCAGTCGTCGGTGCCGGTGTTGTCGGTAGTGCGATCGCGTGGCGGCTCGCTCAACGCGGCGCGGAAGTGCTGTTGGTCGACTCAGGCCAGCCCGGCGAGGCGACCACCAGGGCCAGCTTCGCCTGGGCGAACGCAAGCAGTGTGGAAGATCCCGCGTACTTTGCCCTGCGCGAGAGAGGGCTGCACGAACTCGCCGGGATGGCGGACGAACTCGACGCGCAATGGGTACTGGCCACCGGGCATCTGCGCTGGGCCGCAGCCGAAGGCGACTCGGCGAAGCTCCGCAGCAGGGTCGACAGCCTCGCTGCACGCGGGTACCCCGCCCAGATCGTGACCGCCCGGTACGCGAACGACGTCCTGGAGCCGCACGTGCGGTTCCCCCATCCTGATCATCCAGTGGCGCACTTCCCGGCCGAGCCGGCCATCGACGCCCCACGTCTGGCCAGGCAGCTCACTTCTCTCGCTGTCGCGCAAGGAGCCACTGCCCTCCTGGGCAGGCCCGTTCGGGGTATCGGCGTGAGCCAGTCCCGCATCACCGACATCACGGTCGGGACGACCACCCACCCGGTTGACGCAGTCGTCAACGCGGCAGGCCCACATGGCGACTTGGTAGCGAGAATGATCGGGAGAGAGCTTTCCCTGATCGAAGAACCTGGCTGCGTGGCCCGCCTCCACTGCAGGACCGACCCCGTCCGGCAAGCCATGCATGCACCGAACGTGGAGATTCGCGTGGACGGCCACCATCAAGTCCTCGTCCACAGCCGGACTGTCGACAACAAGCTGGGACCAACCGGCTATGCCCACCCCTCACACATCGATGAGCTGCTCTCCCTCGCCCGGGAGGTGGTGCCGGAACTGGCTGATGCGGAACTCGTCGATGCTCGCGTCGGATGGAGGCCGATCCCCTGGGACGGATTTCCCTCGCTCGGCTCGGCGACGGAGGCGCGGGGATACTACGAAGCCGTCACGCACAGCGGAGTGACCTTGTGCGGAATCGTGGGTCGGCTACTGGCGGACGAGATACTCACGGGGGTGAAACACCCATTGCTTGCTCCATTTCGTCCTAACCGACGGTGACATCCACATCGAGGCCTCCACCCCAGCAACGCGCCCACGCTGTGCCGGGAAGCCTGACGGCTCCAGCCCGACCGGCACCACCTATACAGCGGGAGCGACGTCCCCACGAGGTACAGCTCCCCAGGGCACGAGCCCCGTCCGGCAACCTGCCCCGATCAGGGGCCCCTGCTGCGTGCTCCGAGACTGGGCTGCCCCGCTGCCCCGCTGCCCCGCTTGCCCCGCAGGTCGGCCAGGTCCCGAGCGCAGGGACCTGGACACCAGGTACACGCAGTTCACGCCCAGGCCCATTTCCCCCTGCGAAGCAACAGTGCCGATCGCAGCCATCGACGTATGGCTGTGACAGTGACGGTCAAGCGGCCGACAAGTCGAGTTCGTACCGGCTCACCCAGGTGACAGGTCCTTCGTCCCGCCGCTGCCCAGGGGCGCCGCCCACAGCCACATCACCGCGGTGCACGAACCCGCGAGCCTCGTAGTAGGCGCGCAACCGCGCGTTGGAGCTCACGCAGTCCAGCCGCAGCGCGTCGGCACCACGGTGACGGGCGGCATCGGACGCCCATCCGAGCATCACCACCCCCAGCCCCGCAGCCCAGCGGCGCACCGCCATCCGATGCACGTAACCCGCGGACCCGCCGAGCTCCGTCCACAGGGGATCTTCCCAATCCAGAGTGATCGTGCCGGCGACGCTGCCTCCGACGCCGATGAGCCACGTCTCGCCACGCGCTATCGCCTCGGCAACCCACTCCGCTTCGAATCGTGCGGGCCACTGGGTGATCCCCCGCGCACCGAGCCAACCGGCCGCCTCATCGAGCACCTGCAGGACATCGTCCGTCTGTTCGTCGGCCGCGACCCTGAAGGCGACTTCACTGCCGTTCCAGTCCCACGTCATGCCTCGGATGATCGCAGTGCTCCAGCCGTCCGCGTAGCTCAACTGCCGCTTTCGGAAAGGGATACAGGGTGGACAGCCACCGTGGCTGACACACACGGCAAGGTGCTGCACTTGTCACGCGTGATCCGGTCACACGGCCCAGGGCTGGAACAACCCGCCCCGGGCTGCAGGATCTACGATCCAGCACGCAGCCCCAGGGCACTGCGCTCCGCCACACCCGAGGGAAGGTCGGTCTCTCCCGAAGCCCCGACTTCTTCCGTCTGCACGCGGGCCGAATCGGCGCGGTCGACCTGTCGCAGCGCGAGCAGCCCGCCGACGCCCGGAACGAGGGCCACGGCCTTGGCGGCGGGCGGTGCCTGTTGGAGGCGCCATGTCGCGATCACGACGAACAGGTAGGCGCAGCCGTGGGTGGGGCCGGCCAAGGACGAGATGGGCTTGAGGTGGACGGTGAACACATTGGCCAGCATCACGATCAGGGAGATCAGCTCGACGTGCGCCGCGATGCGCGGATGGCGCGCAGACTGGACGTACATGGTCACACTCCCGTGGTGGAGCCGGGACGGATGATCATCAGTACGGTGACGGTGGCCCAGAGCAGATTGAAGATGCCGGTGACCATGGCGAGACGGCCCGGTGCCAAGGGAGTTGGCGCCGACAAGGGCGAGGCGGAACCCGTCGTCTCGGCCAGAGCGCGGTCCTGGGCGGGCAGGATCAGCAGGGCCAGGACACCGGCGGCCGCCGCGGTCAGGAGGATCGAGGTGATCAGCCACGCGTCGCCGAGGACACCGAGGCTGCCGGCTGTGGCGAGGCCGAAGAGGGGCACGGCGATGCCGATACCTGCGTAGACCCGGCAGATGCGGTGCAGAGTGCGCAGGGTCGTGAGGATGTTGCCGTCGTCGGAGTCGTCGGAGTCGTCGTCGGAGTCGTCGTCGGAGTCGGCATCGGGGGCGCCGAGGGCGCGTCGCAGGGTCGCGGGAAACATGCTGGCGGCGACCGTGACCGGGCCGACGGTGACGAGGGCGGCCAGGACGTGCAGGGACAGAAGGAGCTTGGTCACGCCTGGTACTCCGCAGTGGTCTGGCGCTCGCCGGTGACCTTCGAGGCCGGGAGGCGGCCGGCCTTGGAGGTGCCCTGGAGGGTGTCGTCGTCGACGGTCACATCGAATGCCAGGTTCAGCCGCAAGGGCTTGGTGATGGCCTGCTTCCAGGTGAGCCGGTCGCCGTCGAGGACCACATCGTGCAGCGGTACCTCCTCGCCGGCTCCGTGGGCGGTTCCGGTCAGGACTCCGTCGTGCCGACGGAGTTCGACCACGGCCTGCATCGTGCCGATGGGGGTGGAGATGGACAGGTTCCAGGTGCCTTCTACGGGCATGCCGATGTACTTCCTGACTGTGCGTTACGGGAATGAGGGAGTGACCGGCGGCGAGCGCGGCCGGGTGTTTCAAGGGGCGACGGGAGCCGGCCCGTGGGCGCGCCAGACAGTGCCGCGACGCTCGTGGGCGAAGAGTTCCTCGACCGCGTGCGCGATACGGGGGCCCAGCTCGCGCTCCAGCAGGTAGAGGCCCAGATCGAGCCCGGAGGTCACGCCGGCGCCGGTGATCAGGTCGCCGTCGTCCACGATGCGGGCGCGGACCGCGTGGGCGCCGGTGGCGTCCAGCATGTCCAGACCCAAGTGGTGGGTGGTGGCGTGGCGTCCCTCCAGCAGACCGGCCATGGCCAGGACGAGCGAGCCGCCGCAGACGGTGGCGACCGTCACGTCCGGATCCTCCATCGCCTGCTGCAGGAGGGCAGGCAGCTCGGTGGTCAGCGTGCGCCCCAGCAGCACCGGGATGAACTCGTCCTGCTTCCACTCACCGACGCCCGCCTCCTCTTGCGGCACCTCGCCGGGTTCGCCGACGCGGCCGGAGGCTCCGGGTACGAGGATCATGTCCGCCCGTTCCGGGTCGAGGGCTGCCGCGGCACGCAGCACCAGCCCTCCGGTGCCGCTGATCACCTCTCGGGGTCCCTCCGCCGAGACCAGTTCCACGGTCACCGCTCCGTCCGACGCCGTGCCACCGGCGTACAGCACTTCGTAGGGGGCGATGACGTCGAGCGGGTCGAAACCGTCGAACAAGACAACCTGGATGTGCATCGGGCGTTCCTTCGGGGTCGCTTTCTCTCCGACGCCTTGAAGTCAACCGGTAGTGGACCCGATCGCCCAGTGGCACGAGTGACAGGTTTCAACGAGAAATTGCCAAGAGCCTCCGGATGCCTCACAAGCGCGCTGACATGGGAATGTCCGGAGATCGGCTCGGATGCATCGTGCGGTGAGGAGGTAGGTTCTGGCCATGCACACCGTTGCCGTCCTCGCGCTGGATCAGGTGATCCCGTTCGACCTGTCCACCCCGATCGAGGTCTTCTCGCGGACCCGCCTGCCCGACGGCCGGCCCGGCTATCAGGTCCGGGTGTGCGCCGAGCGCGACGAGATCGATGCCGGAGCCTTCACCCTGCGCGCCCCCTGGGACCTCGCCGGCCTCCGGGACGCGGACACGATCATCGTGCCGGGCGTCGCCGACCCCACCGCCCCGCTCCCTCCCGCCGTACGTGACGCGCTACGCTCGGCCGCCGCTGACGGCACACGGATCGCCTCCATCTGCGCAGGCACCTTCCCCCTGGCCGCCACAGGGCTCCTCCACGGGCTACGCGTCACGACCCACTGGTGCGCGGCCGAGCTTCTCGCCACCCTCCACCCCGACATCGACGTCGACCCGGACGTCCTCTACGTCGACAACGGCCAGTTCCTCACGTCGGCCGGCGCTGCCGCAGGATTGGACCTGTGCCTGCACATGATCCGGCGCGACTACGGCTCGGCCGTCGCCGCCGACGCCGCCCGCCTGTCGGTCATGCCTCTGGAACGGGAGGGGGGACAGGCGCAGTTCATCGTCTACGACCACGCCCCCACTCCACAGGGCTCCGAACTGGAGGCGCTGCTCACGTGGCTGCGGGAGAACCTGGCCCGCGACCTCACCCTGGCCGACATCGCCGCGCGGGCCGGGACCAGTACCCGCACCCTGATCCGGCGCTTTCGCGAACAGACCGGCACCACTCCGCTCCAGTGGCTCCACCGGGCCCGCATCCGCCAGGCACAGCACCTGCTGGAAACCACGGCGCACTCGGTGGAGCGCATCGGCGGCCAGGTCGGCTTCGGCTCACCCACCACCTTCCGCGACCGCTTCAAACGCACCACCGGTGTCAGCCCGCAGAGCTACCGACGCACGTTCAGCTGATCCAGCGCCCAGGCGCCGCGGTCGAACAGGCCTTGACTGGTCGCCTCGCGCGTCGAGGTGTCACGTATGCGTGGCTGTTCCGGGACGAACGGCGAGACCACGAAGTGCTGCTGGTATCGGGACCTGTACCCGTACCCGTACCTGGACCTGGACCTGGACCTGAAATGGTCCTCGGCCGAAGAACGGCAAGGCGCGAGGAACAAGCCCCGGAAGGGGAAGTGTGTCCCCGTCGACCTGGTGGGCGCCGGCTCAAGGACCGCGCCGACACCATCAGGCTATGAGCAGGCGGAGGCCGAGATCCGCCGCGTCGAGGTGGGCGAGGTCACGGTTGCGCTCGGCCCATCGGCCGGAGTGGAGGTCGTCGCTGAGGCTTCGCACCGCCCGCTGTTCGGCCTCCGGCCCGACCCTCGTCCACACGGACACCGCACGGCGCACGTGATCCTGCAGATACGCGTCGGGTCGGCGCCAGTACGCCTCGAACAGGCCGTCAGCGCAGTCCCACGGGACGGGCACCGACTCGGCGCGGGCGCCGATCGCGTCTGCCATCCCGGCAAGTGAGGGAAAACCTTCGAGGACGGCGGCGAACTCGGGCAGGTAGTCGCGGGTGAGCCAGAACCGGTCCTGCCATCCGGGCTCGTCCGTGTCGAAGGTGAGCACCACCACGCGGCGGGCCACGCGCCGCATCTCGCGCAGCCCCGCTATCGGGTCCCCCCAGTGGTGAACCGTGGAGACGGCCATCGCTACGTCGAAGGAGTCGTCCTCGAACGGCAGGCTCTCTGCGGCGGCGGCAACGCACGGCGCCGAGCCGGCAGGTCGCTGTCCCCGCATGACCGCTGATGGCTCCACCGCGATCACCTCGCGATCGGCAGGCTCGTAGGAGCCAGTGCCGGCACCCACGTTCAGTACTGTCTGCGCGTCTCCGAGTGCTTGCAAGATCTGCCCGGCGATCCGCGGCTCGGTGCGTCGAGTCGCGGCGTAAGCGGTGCCGATCGCGTCGTACAGCCGTGCACCGAGCATCTCCAGTTGCTCCTCCGGTGTCACCTTCAGTCCCTTCGCCCGTACCTCAAGTTCCCTGTCGATGGCCGCCACCATGGCGTCGGCGCGATCACGCCGCTCCAGCAGCAGGCCACGAAGCCGGCGCAGGTGCGCAACCGCGTCGGTGGACGCGTCGCCCACCAGTTCCGCGACCTCCCGCAGGCCGAAGCCCAGCCGCCGGTAGGCCAGCACCTCCCGGAGCCGTTCCACGTCGCCCGCGGAGTAGGTCCGGTACCCGGCCGCGGTTCGTGCCGACGGACGCACGAGTCCGATCTCGTCATAGTGATGCAGCGTGCGGACGCTCACGCCGGCCAACTCGGCCACGCGTCCGACGGTCCAGTGATCCTCCACGGCACCGACTATGCAGCCTGACGTCACGTGAGGGTCAAGCCTGGCGGAAGACCATGGCGACGGCACGCTTGCTTGGCCGAACCCGTCCTTCTGGGGGCATGGTGGTTCGCCTCGGACTGTTGGGGAGGGGAGGGGAGGGGAGGGCTTGGGGGAATCTGCCGGGCCCCGGTGGCTGGGCCGTTGGCGCAGCGTCGTCGCGCCACCCTCGTGCGGATCGAGCCGCGCTTCGCCTGCGGAGCGACCCGACTGGGCGACACGAATGGGTATTTGGCGCAGGCCGGGCCCTTCGAGCGCGTAGCGGCCGGTGTTGTCGCCGATGGCGGTGGCCTCAGGTGCGTCTGCGTGGTGCGGGACCGCCGGGCGCTGCACAACCAATCTGCGCCGCGCGTTGCAAGGGAAGCACGGACGCAACGACGAACACTCCGAACAGTGTGAGGGGCAACAGTCGCAGCAGCTGCGGAGGATCGTCGTGAAGCCAGTGCCGGTTGCCCCATCCGTTGCCGCACACGTCCAGCACCATCACGGCGCCCGCCAGCCAGATGCCTTCTCGCCGCACGAGTCCCACCAACACGATGACCAGCGGATCGAGGACGACCAAGCTGACGAAGAACACCTGCAGGGGCACTTGGGGGAACATCGCATAGGCGTGAATGCCGTCACGGGCGACATCGAGCACGTGGGTGCGAGTCCCCACGAGGAAACCGATCAAGTACACCGCGAGGGTCCACCTCACCCACGCTGGTTGTCCGCCCCATCGCTCGCGCAGCCCGGCCCCCATCGGGCCAGCGTAAGGGGTGTCCCTCAGGCCAGGTCGGGGCTGTTCCCTTCTGGGGGCGTGAGAGGGGATCTCGGCGACCTGACGTGATGGGGTCCGACTCAGCGGCTTTGGTGTGATCTCGGAGTCCCGAACGGATGGCTCGGTGCCCCGCTCAGCATCTCCTACTGTGATGCCGCCAGGCCCGGTCTCGGTGTCGCGGATACCGAGACCGGGTTCCTAGAACTAGTACTGCAACGGTCTTTGCCCTGACTGGTGGGCAGTTTCGGGTGGTGTGTGGCCGCGTTGTTTGTAGTGGCTGATGCGGGCCTGGTGTTGTCTGCG
>NZ_JBHJYS010000023.1:0-190757 GCF_042270245.1 Streptomyces sp. NPDC055955 | reverse complement strand
GGGCGCCCCCCCCCCCCGGGGGGTGGGGGGGGGGCCCCCCCCCCCCCCCGGCGCCCCCCCCCCGCCCCTGCGTCCGTGTGGAGTCACACCCCCTCGACGGAAGGACGGTCGGCCGCCCGCCCTGCGACACGCACGGGCGGCAGCGACTCCGCCCGGGGCGGAGCGGTGGCCGCCTCGGACGCGCTGACGTCCTCCAGCGTCACCTCGCGTGTCCTGACCCCGAAGAAACCGACCGCCAGGGCGAAGGCGGCTTCCAGAACGGCGACGAGGTAGAAGACCGAGTCGGTTCCGAAAGCCAGGAGCAGGGCCGAAATGACCTGCGCCGCGACGACGTTGGCGATGCGGGCGAAGGACATCGTCCACCCCACGCCGGTCGAGCGGAATCGGGTGGGAAGGACCTCGCCGGCGTAGGTCGAGGTCGGAGGCACCGCCAGCTGGAAGCCGAAAGACAGCAGACAGGCCAGAGCGATCGTGGTCACCGTGGAATGGGCGAGGGTGGACAGCAGGGCCAGAACGCTCAGGCAGGCTCCGACGCCTACCAGGATGTGCTTGCGCTGCCAGCGGTCCGCGAAGGAGGTGGCGGCCAGGGGGCCGAACACACCGGCCGTCACGATGACCGCCGTGTACAACGTGGTCCGTTCCAGGTCGTAGCCGCGCAGTGCGAGCAGCGTGGACACCCAGTAGTTGAAGCCGAAGTAGGCGACGATCCCCAGGGTCCAGATCACCGAGGTGACGGAGAACGCGCGCCCGTGACCGGCCCGGACGAGCGCGAGCACGCCCGTTCCCGTATCGGCGGCGACAACGGGGCGCGCCGGCTCGGCCTCGATCGGTGGCAGGGGCTGTCCCTGACGGACGATCTGCTCCTCGATCGCACACATGGTGACCTCGGCACGCTCAAGGTCGCCCACCGATTCCAGCCAGCGGGGAGACTCGGGCAGCCGGCGCAGGATGCCGAGGAACAAGGCGAGCCCCAGGCCCCCGACGACGTAGAGCACGCGCCATCCCCAGTCGACGCGGGGCTATGATCGTCATGCGACCCGCGCCGTGACGTTGGGATCACGTGGAATGGATGACCCCCGGTGTCGCCCCCTGCGCTGGCAGATCTCCTCGGTGGATACCCGCAACGGTACTGGGGTCGTTGATGTGCTGCGGCTACCGCCGAGTCCTGCGCCTTCCGCCCTGCGCACTCAGCTCAACGAATACGGGATGGTAGACGCCGCCCTCGAACTCCATATCGTTGGCCGACGCACCCGCGGGTGCCCGCCGAACGGCTCTGGCTGCACCGACGGCCGGTCCGCGAGCGTCGGCCAGGGCCCGTTGCGCAGACTCGGGCGGCACGAGCAGTGGTGGGGATCATCTGTGCGGGCTGCTACTGGGGTCGCATCAGGTGCAGGTCCTGACCCCACGCGTCGAGCACCGCGCTGTGTCCGGCCTGCCGGGCTGCTGTCTCGACCTGAGCGAACAGGTGACGCTGTGTGGCCACGTCGCCCGTGCCCGAGATGTGGTCCGCGGCGTCGAGCAGTTGGTCGGTGTCCCAGCCGGGCAGCGGGAATCGGGCGAGTTCCCATCCGAGGTATTTGTTGTAGGGACGGGGGCGGCGGTCCAGTGCGAAGAGCAGTTCCAGCAGGAAGCGGATGCTGTCGGCGGCGTCGAGCCGGGCCGCGAGCGGATGTCCGTCGCGGTCGTTCTTGATCGAACGGTAGAGGGAGTTGGCGTAGGCGTCGAGCCATTGGCCCGCCTCCCGGAAGGCTTCATCGGTGTGGAGCCGTGCCTTGTCGGCGAGGATGTGGGTGATGTCTCCGTCGAGCCGGTCGAGCAGGATACGGGCGCGGGCGAGCGCGTAACGCTCGAAGCCGGGCATTCCGGCGGCGCGGAATTGCTCGAGGGAGAGGATGACGAGGTCGAGTTGTGGGGTGCGGTGCCCGGTGAACCGGGTGAGGTCCGTGACCGCTGCGTCGGCGAGGACGACGTACAGGTCGTGGTCGGAGTGCTCGGTGGTCATGCCCTCGTGGGCCCGGGAGCCTTTGAGGACCAGGCCGACGACGGCTGGATCGGCGGCGGCGAGTTCGACGAACGCGTCGTAGGTGAGGGGTTCTTGAGCAGCCATTGCGTGATCTCCGGTGTGCGGTGACGGGTATGCCGACCGGACGGCCCCGACGTGTCGGGGGCGCCCGCACCGTCTGCGGCGGCGCTTGGCCGCCGCCCGGGAGATCAACGCACGTGCGGACTCTATCGGTTGGTCTGCTGGGCCGTCTGGAGGTGACCCTTTTCGGGGGCGGCGTATCGGGACGTAACGCCGTGGTGTGGCGCTGGCTGCTTGAGTTCGCACTTGAGGGTCTCGGGTGGGGCGTCGGCAGGGGTTCGACGATCTTCATGAGGCGCGGGTGCATGTAGCCGGCCGTTTGGCTCCTGTCCCTGGCGCCACGCTCGTCGAGTGAGGTATCGGCGCCGGGATGCAGGATGACGAACGCCCTTGGTTTCCTCGCCGTTGCTCTCGTGCGGTACGCCGGTGACCGCGGCGATGCTGATCGCAGTCTGCGTCGTCAGCACCTCTTCGGTCTCTCGGGGATCGGCGTGGAAGCCGCCGCGGATGAGCATGTCTTTTGAGCGGTCGACGATGCAGTCGTTACAACAGTCTTCGTCCTTGCGGGCGGGTGACGGGTGCAGAACCAGCCGTTCATGAGTACTTCGGCGGTGGGAGTTGATTACTTCGGGAGTGGGCCGGGGCGGTTGTGGCAGCCCTTCACGGCGCTCGAGGCCGGCCCTTTGTGCTCACCGAAGGTCATCATGCCGGGAATTGCGCGACGCACGCGCAGACTCGTTCTGCTGAGTGTGACCTGTTTGGTCAGTGGCCCGGGAGGAGTTCGGCCAGGCGGCTTTCGATTTCCTGTGCCGGTACGTCGTGCAGGTGCTGGTCGAATGCCCAGCGGTGGCCGGAGGGGTCGAGTACTTCTCCTGTGCGTACGCCCCAGAACGCGTCGTGGACTTCACGGCTCGCGGTGGCGCCGGCGGCGAGGGCCTGCCTCATTGCCGCGTCGGCGTCCTGGACCCCGAGTCGGTAGGCGGCCACTGAGGTACCGCTCGTGGAAGGGCTGGCCAGCAAGGTGCCCGGCACGGGTGCGGCCATGGCGACGGGCAGACCGTGAACGTCGAGATCAGCGGTGGCGATGGACCCGTCCGGCAGTCGGATGATGCGGGTCACCGTGGCGCCCAGCGCCTTCTCGTACCAGGTGATGCTGCTCTCGACGTGGTCGACGACGAGGTGCAACGCGAAGTGGGGGACAGCCTTGGCTGATGTTTCCATCTGTTCCTCCTGATCGGGCCCGGGCATCTCACGAGTACGACGATGCGGCGGCCGGGAATGTGAGGCGCGGCGCCGGGCCCTGCGGCACAGTGCCGGTCAGTACGTTCAGGACTGTGTCCACACGCGGAGCTTCACGGGGTTGCGCACGACCCAGAGCCGCTGAATGCGATCGCCGGCGATCTCGAATGCGTACACCGCGACCGTCTTTCCCCGGTCGGTGGCGACGAGTCCTGCCTGACCGTTGACGGTCCGTTCCAACAGATTCAAGGTGCCCGCTTGTCGTGCGAGATCGACGAGGAACCGGGCGATCTCCGCGCCGCCTTCGATGGGAGTCAGTGACGCGGCGACCCGACCGCCACCGTCGGCTGTCGCGGTCGCCGACGGGTCGAGCAGGTTGATCAGAGCCTGGATGTCCTGGGCCTGCCACGCCCGCTTGAAGTCGCGAACGACCCGTGCGCGGGCGGCCGGTGCCGTGATCGGCCGTGCGTCGCCGACGCGGCGGCGGGCCGATGATGCGAGCTGGCGGCATGCCGCCGGCGTGCGCCCGACGATCTCGGCGACCTCGGTGAACGGGTAGCGGAACACGTCGTGGAGGAGGAAGGCCACCCGCTCGGCGGGGGTCATCGAGTCGAGCACGACGAGGAAGGCCATGTCGACGGACTCATCCAGCGTGATCCGGTCCGCCGGGTCGGTTTCGGCGCCGGGCCGCCGGCCGTACCGTTCCATGACGTCGGGCACCGGTTCGGGCAGCCACTCGCCGACGTAGCGCTCGCGCCGGACCCGAGCCGAGCCGAGCAGGTCGAGGCACACGCGGCTCACGACGGTGGACAGCCACGCCCCCGGTGAGCCGATGGCGTCCTGCTGCTCTCGGGACAGGGCGTACCAGCGGGCGTAGCCCTCCTGGACCGCGTCCTCGGCATCGGCGAGGGAACCGAGGAGACGGTAAGCGAGATTGATCAGCGGCCCCTGCTCGTTCACGATGCTGTACCGTCGCGCGGCGGCGTCGTCGCGACCTGATTCGGCTTGTCCGGATCGCATGTCCACGGTGCTTGCTTCTCCTCGTCGCAGTTGTCCGTCTCCCATTCGACGAACCAGCGGGCAGAAAAGTGAGCCCGCCTGGTACCGGCCCTAGACATCGGCTGCGCGGTGCGTCGGACAAGCAATCCCACAGAACGTCATGCTCAGGATCGGGCCGATCCGGGCGGGACCGAGCTTGCGGCTTCGACGGAGTCGTAGCGCCCGGGCGAGGCCGTGTGCGTTCGGATACGGCTTTTCGGGATTTTTGTGTAGCAGGGTGAGCGTGAGGTCCTCTCAGGTGGGCGGCATGCCCGTGGAGACCGAGCCGGGGGCGGGCGGGGCCTGGGTGAGGTGCGCTGCTGTCAGGCAATCCACGGTGTCGATTGCCTGGAAGGGCAGTTGGCCTGTAATCAGCTCAGGGAGGAGGCAGCCGAGCGCGTACAGGTCGCTGTGAGGTCCGGGAGGCCGCCTGCTTGCTCGGGGGCATGTATGGGGGCCTTCCCGTGATGAAGCCGGCTCTGAGTCAAACGGTTCGTGGTTGCGTATGGGTCGGCTCCTGCGTGAACCCGAAATCGAGGACTTTTACGGCACCGGTGGGCGTGATGTGTGTTGAGGATGTTGGAAGGCTTGAAGTCCAGGGGCATGATTCGGGCGTCGTGGCCGTGTGAAGACACGGCTCTGCCTCGTCCCGACGCGCGTACGAGGCATAGCACTGACGCGCCATCGATCTCCCGGCCATGCGTGGTTACTCCGCGGGTGGGATCCGGTAGACGGAGACGTGAGAACGCGACTCGGCGGTGAATTCGGCGCCGGCCCAGTCCGCATGCCTGGTCTCCAGTTCGAATCCGGCCAGCATGGCCATGAGGTCGAGTTCTGCCGGCCAGACATAGCGATGAGGGCTGCGGAACAACCGCGCCTGCTGGGTCTCATCGAAGCGGAAGTGGTGCGATACGACGTGCTGATGGAGTACGTCGTAGGTGTCCAACCCGATGTAGCCGGGTTCGGACTGCCAGACGGTGGCCGTCTGACCCGGTGGGAGTTTGCGCAACTCGGGTACCCAGAGCTCGATCACGAACCGGCCACCAGATGCGAGATGGCGGGCAGCGTTGCGGAAGCACTCGACCTGCTCATCCTGGGTGAGCAGGTTGGAGATCGTGTTGTACACGAGATAGACGAGGGCGTACTTTCCAGGGGCGACGGTGGTCGCCATGTCACCAACGATCACGGGGATCGTTGCTTCATCGACCTTGTTTCGCAGTTGCTCCACCATCGGGAGCGACAGCTCGATGCCGGTGACAGAGACTCCTCGCTCCGCGAGCGGGACGGCTACCCGGCCGGTCCCGATGGCGAACTCGAGCGCTTCTCCGTCACCCGCGAGCTGGGCGAGACGGTCCACGGCCGGTTCCAGGACCTCGGGGGCGAACATTCCGGAGCCGGGCGTGTCGTAGCGCTGAGCGGCATCGGCGTCCCAGATCTTCTCCTGCTGCATTCCGTCAACGCTCGCCCTTGGCCCACACGATGTCCACCGAGTTTTTCGGACCGCCTGTCAGGAGGCATCAGAAACAGCTTCTCAGCCTACTTTTTGACGTGCTGTCCAGATCCAGCCGAGTGGGGTGTGGCCGAGAGTGCGAGCGACGGATTGGGAGGCGTGGTTGTCTGCAGCGCTGCTGTAGAAGAGCAGGGTCTTGTTGCGGTGCTCACGCTGGTACGAGGCGGCTATGACGGGCGGTGCGAGACGCTTGCCGCGGAAGTCGGGGCGGGGCCAGATGCCTGCCTCCGTGGTGGTGGCGTTCGAGGCGGGGTGTGAAGCCACGCGACACCGGCCCTCAGTCGTGGACGGCCATGGCCCACTCACACATGCGCCCGTTGATCAGTCACTACCTGGCCCAGTAAGAGGCGCCGTCCGGGGTGTAGTTGAGTGCCCGGTCGGAGGTGATCCTATGGACCAGCCTTCGACCGGCCAACGCCGAGATCCTGGAGCTGCACAGCTCGCCGTCCGCCACCACGGGCCTCGCGCCAGTTCATCCGGCCTCGCCGGCCCGGGGCCAACTCGGATTCGTGGTGGGGACGACTTGTTGGGCTGGTTGCATGTCGTGACACATGGCGCCTACGCAGCCGCAGTGTTCTGTCAGAATCTGCCGCGCCGTCGCACGGCACTGCTGGAGCTGGGCGCACGGGGGATGACAGGTGCCAGCGACTTCCGGCACTTGGCGGAGCCGTGAAAGTGCACCGTCGGGTGGGGAGCGGCGGGGCGCTGATGAGCGGGGCCGTGGGACCGGCGCCACTGAGCGACGGCACCCCACAGCGTGAGAAGGATCCGGCGCACACGTCGTTCCGTAAGGGCTTCCCAGCTGGGCAGATGACAGTGGGTGATTGATCGAGATGCAGGGGGTGACGGGGCCTGTTTCTCTGATGGGGCCCGCTCTTCCCTCGTCACCCAAGGAGTGATCATGAGCGCTGCAGGCGAGTCCGGTCGTACCCAGCAGATGCGTGCTAAGGCTCAGGACCTGGAACAGGCCGCGGAACGTGCCACTGACCCGCAGGAGCGTCAGCGTCTGAAGGACAAGGCCCGCCAGCTCAAGGAGCAGAGCGAGCACATGGGCGGTTCGGGTAAGCCGGACATCGACCCGACGCTGTAGCTCCCGGTAGTTCCGGGTATGGACACCGGCCGGTGGCCGGCCTGCGTGGCTTTCAGTCACGCGAGAGGCCACCGGCCGGTCACTGCTGTGTGCGCTGTCGTCCGTGATGAGGTTCTGGGGCCCGTGATGAGGTTTTGGATCGAACGTGCGAGCTGTGCCGCGGGTGTCTGGGCATGGCGCGGCGGTTGTCCCCGGCGATTTCATTCGGGGTGTGACGACGCCCCTGCCGCGGACGCCGGTCCGGGCTGTGCGAGCGGGATGTCGCGCAGCGCGCGCAGTAGGGGAGAAGAACAGCGACAGACCCGCGCTGCGGCCGCCGGCGACGGCGATCCACTGCGGTGGGCCGCAGGCTTTCCTCGGAGACACTGCCCGGCACTGCCATGACCGGCCTCGACGCCGCCGGCCTCGTCGGGGAACTGTCGCCTGGCGTTCTGCCCCGCACCTCAACAGCCTGCGACTCTGGTGTTACTGCGGCGGGTCTTCCCGCTCTGCTGAGCGGGCGCGCGGATGCCGCAGCCGTCGTGTCTGTGCGGGCTGTGCCCCACGAATCTTCCGTGCGTGCCATCGAAGTCTGGGCAGTAGAGCCCGCTGTTCACAGCAACCGCGCTTCAGCCTCGGGGAGTTTCGACCACCAGTGGCCGTAGCGGCTGTAGACCGTCGTCTCACGTTCGCCGAGGAGAGTCTTCAAGGACTGAGCTTCCGCGGCGAGCCCCTCCCAGGCGGCGGGGGACAGGGGGCGGAAGGCTGTGGCCTCGATGCCGCCGTCCACCGGGCGCCAGACACCGGCGACATGGCCGTCCACCAGCAGGGTGGGCAGGACGTCGCCGTTCCTGCGGATCACCCAGGGGCGGTAGTCCGGGGGTATGACCCGGCTGCGGTCGGCATAGGCCAGCAGAACGCTGTCCCACATCGCCATCAGCCGGGGCGGGGCGGGGGTCTCCGCGGGCGGCCGGGAGGCGCCAGGGAGGTCGAACAGCGTTCTGCCGTTGGGCCCTTGGAGCTGCTCGACGGCGCCGTCGAGAGCGCGGAGCGCCTCGCGGATGGCTGGCCGCTGCACCATGGCGAACTGGGCCACGTCCGCCACTGAGGCGGGCCCGAATCCCGCCAGGTAGCGCAGGATCAGGGTCCGTAGCGCTTGTGGATCCACCGCCCGCCCGGTGAAGGCGGCTGTTCCCGCTGCGACGAAGGACGGCCTCAGGCCGAACGACCATGGGGCATCTGTCGGGGCATGATGCAACGGCGCGTACGCCTTCAGCCCCCACCATGCCCCCTCCTTCTTCTCGGCGCCGAGCCGCTTTTCGACCCACGCCTGCATGTCTGCCGAGGTGCGCTGCCGGCGGGCGAAGGCCAGCAGCTCCGGCACCAGTTCGTCGGCGTCCGCCGTGGTCAGCCCCGCGGCGGCGAAGCGGAAGCCGAGCCGGGAGGCGTACAGCGTGGGCTGCATCGCCGCGCGGAAGGCCGGGTAGTCCTCGGTGTGTACGGCGTGCAGGGTGATCCGCATCAAGGTCGCCTTGACCACCGAACGCCCGGTGAACGCGGCATCGAGGCCGGCGGGAGCGAACCCGGTGAGCCGGTTCCACAGTGCGAGGTAGGGCGAGGCAGGGTGCTGCGCCTGGAGCGCGACCACACGCCGCACACCGTCGGGGACGGTCAGCGGCTCACGCCCCAGCAGCAGTTGGCGGCTGAGGGTCGCCCGGTTGAGTTCACGCGCGCTGATCACCACAGCGCAGGATTCTGCCCCACATCACGCGCCCCGGCTCCTCTCAGGTGCGTCAAGGCCTCGGTCGCATCGCCCTGTTCCTGCGGCATCGCCCTGCCCGGCGGCTTCAGGAAGGGGAAGGAGCGTCCTTCGGCGCAGCGGTCCGTCGATGCTGCCCCTGTTCTCTGTCCTCTGGCCTCTGCCCGATGCGGGGCCGGGCAGCGGCCGTTCCTCGACCGGACCGGGTGGACAGACAATGGTCTTCGCGGCAAAGCAGCTCTGCTTCGCCTCGGTGCAGGGCCTGGCCGCAACCGAACCCGCCTACATCCACCCCCGCTCCCAGGACCTCTGTGAGGCGGCCTGCGCCGTCCAAGCTCCCATGATCGCCGCCCGCGGATGTCCGACTGCGACGTGCTCGGGCGCCCGCCCCTGTCCCTGGGCTGAGCGAGGGCGGCGCAGCCCATGCCGAGGTGCGGGAGTCCTTCCGGTCGCTGTGCTGACGTGGGCTGCGGGCGCCGCCCGGTAGCTGCGCAGATGGTCCGGGCGGGTCCTGTGGACCACGATGATGGGTCCGGGCGGGCCCTGCAGACCACGATGTCGTTTGTCGCCGGTCGAGGCACCCAGAAGATCATTGACGCGGTCTGCGACGGCCGACGCGGCACGTGCCGCCCTGAGGTCGCTGTCGCGTCAGGGGGGAACCGCGGCCGGAGGTGTCCGCATTCGGGTGTCGGGCACGGTGCGCTTCGTGTCCTGCTGACTGATCAGACGTTGGGGCAGACATGAGCAGCACCGAGCCTGAGGACCCTGTGGCCGTCGACTGGACTGCCCTGCGCGGCCGCAGAGTTGTCCTCGACGATGGCTGGACGGATGACGAACACCCGATCCGGCATCAGGGCGTGGTCAGCGGCGTCGACGTCGAAGCCGGCAGGGCCGACGGGATCGAGCTGACCCTGATCCGCTATGACGGCAGCACCCGACTGCTGCGGCCCGTCGGCCGGTACACGGTGACCGGCGGAGACACCGGCGAGGTCCTGTATACGCCCGCTGTACGCGCCCCACGGAAGATTCCCATGGTCTTTGTCGAGGCGGTCCAAAGGATTGCGCCGGACCGATGGCAGGACCTGGAGTGGGCGACGAGGACGACGCCGGCCGACCAGCTCCCCGGGCACAGAGCCGAGGCGCTGGTCGACCTGGCTGCTCAGGTCGAGTGGGAGTGCACCCGCGAGCGCGATGTCCTGGAGGACCCCGCGTCCCCGGCGGCGGCCTACGCCGAAGCCGCGCGGCGCGTTGTTGAGATGTGGGAGGAAGACGCCGGCCCCCAGGCCGTGTGACGGCTCCTGGGGCGCCTGTTCACTTTGACTCGTCGTCGGCCTCGTTCTCGCTGTGGCCCAGAGCGTTCTGCTTGTCCGGCGTAAGTGCTGTGGCAGTGTGCAGGAGGAAAGGCCCGCCGAGCAGGGACAGTACCGTCGGCGTGGCCCGGGCGCGGAAGCCGACTCCGCTTGCCGTAGGACCGGGGTCGGGTTGGTCTCCGACTCCCGCCGGTGCTGGGCGACGGTGGACAGGAACTGCGCTTCGATGGGCGTGGGGTCCGCCCGCCACAGGGCGTCGATGACGCTGTGCACGATCGTCGTGGCAAGGGCCCGGGCCGTGCGGAGACGCGGACGACGGCGATCTGCCGCGACGGGTCTGCCGGCGCGTCCGGAACTCTGGTGAGGCGTCCGACGCCGAGGAGGGTGATCGCCGGCGTAGGTCGTCCCTCGCGGATCACTCTGCGGCCCGGATGCTGTCCAAACACTGTTGCGTGGATGCTGCAATACACCGAAGATCCCGGGATGAGGAACAGCACGTTCACCGACTTTGCCCACAAGCCGATTCTCACTGGTGAGAAGGCTCTGCTACGCCCCTTCACAGAGGCAGACGCGACCGCCATCGCCGAGGTGATCGAGGATCCTGAAGTCATCCGCTACACCTTCGAACCGTCGGCTGAGCTCACGTTGGAGCGACTGCGTGCCTGGTACGGGTCGCGCAGTGAGCAAGCAGACCGGCTCGATCTCGCGGTCACCGACCGCGCAACGGGGATCGTGGTCGGTGAGGTCGTCCTCTACGACTGGAACCCCGCCAACCGCAGCTGCGCCTTCCGGACCCTGATCGGCCCTCGTGGGCGGGGCAGGGGGCTGGGTACCGAAGCCACGCGTCTCATCGTGGGGTACGGCTTCGAACAGGTCGGCTTGCACAGAATTGAGCTGGATGTGTACGCCCACAACCACAGGGCACGGCGAGTGTACGAGAAGGTGGGCTTTGTCGAGGAGGGCACGCGACGGCAGGCACAGCTGCGTGACGGTGCCTGGCTCGACGAGGTGGTGATGTCGATCCTTTCCCACGAATGGGACGCTCGCGACAACGGTTCTGGCCGCGCCCACTGCGCGTCAGCCAACGGCACACCAGACTGACTAGCAGACCCCGGACAGAGTTCTGGCGGCGGCCGGCCGGATACCGGCCAGCGCGGCGGCGGAGGGCGAGGCCTGAGGAATGCACCGACCGCGTCGTCGCCTGGGGCGATGACGGTGATGCGCCGGGGCGGGGTGGTGGCGGCTGCCATCGCGTCGATGAGTGGGGAGCGGCCCCCGCCCTCTACGACTGGCACGTCGTAGAGGGCGACCACACACAATTGCAGGATCTGGCCCAGCTCGTGGGAGCCGCGGCCGAAGGGGCACGGCGCCCCGTCACGTCCATGTCGACGCTGTGATCGTGCGGATAGGGCTGGTACACGGGTGTGATGTCCTCGACCGGGCCCAGCAGGTCCACCCTCTACCTGGAAATCCCGCTGGGTTCGCTGCACTTCGCCGACATCATCATCCGCGCCTGGCAGAAGGAGCCGGGCAATGCCGTGGCCTACCAGAGCTCCCTCCACCGCGTCGCCGAGATCGCCATAGCCGAAGCGCGAAGCCAAGCAGGGGCAGACGTCGCACCAAGGGCCGCCGCACACCTAGGGCGTGTATCGAATGTGCTGTTCACAGCCACTCGTTGATGGCTGCGACGAGGACGGTCACCTCGTAGCGGACGCTGAGCTTGTCGTATCTCGTGGCGACGGCGCGGTGCCTCTTGAGGCGATTGATGGCGCATTCGACCGCGTGCCGAGCCTTGTAGTCCTCGGCGTCGAACCTGGGTGGCCGGCCGCCGCGCGAGCCGAGCTTCTTGCGGTTGCGGGCCTGGTCGGCCTTATCCGGGATGGTGCAGCGGATGCCGCGTCGCCGCAGGTAGGCGCGGTTCTTGCGGGAGGCGTACGCCTTGTCGGCGCGGACCCGGTCGGGCCGGGTCCGCGGCCGTCCAGCGCCGGGGCGGGCCACACGGACCTTCTCCAGGACAGGTTCAAACTGCGGGGAGTCGCCTCGCTGTCCGGCGGTGATCACGATGGCCATGGGCCGCTGGCCCTGTTCGACGGCGAGGTGGAGCTTGGTGGTCAGGCCGCCGCGCGAGCGTCCGAGGCCGTGGTCGTCCGGCTCGACGGCGATGCCGCCGGGCGGCTCCTTTTGCAGGGCCCCTTTTTCCGCGCCCCGGCGGCGTGCTGGTGGGCCCGGCACACGGTGGAGTCGATGTTGAGGTCCTAGGTGATGAGCTCCTTGGCGTCGGCCTGGGCCTGCAGCTCGGCGAAGATCCGATGCCAGGTGCCGTCCCGCTGCCAGCGGCGGAACAGGTCGTACGACCTGGCCCAGGGTCCGTACCGCTCCGGCACATCCCGCCACGGGACACCGGTGCGGGTACGGAACCGTATGCCGTCGATCAGCTGCCGCCTGGTCCATGCCGGCGGACGGCCAGGCTTCTTGCCTCTGGGCAACAGGGGCTCCAAGCGGGCCCACTGTGCATCCGTCAGATCTCCACGTGCCACGAAGCAAGATCATCTCACCTCAAGATCCACTTTCGACACAGGCCCTAGCCGGGACTGCTGCCCCCAGCCAGTGCGTGTGCCTGCAGCCGACGAAAGTCGTCCGCGTACGCGGAGCCTGGGGAGAGGGTGTACGTGATGAGGGTCAGGCCGGGGTCGGCAGGGATCTCGAGGGCGTCGTAGTCGAGGTCGATGTCGCCGACGGTGGGGTGGTGGAAGCGCTGCTGTCCGCTGCGGTAGTACTCGACGTCGTGTGCTTCCCAGCGCATGGCGAACTCGGTGCTGTGGGTGGCGAGTTCGCCGATGAGGTCGGCGAGGTCGGTGTTGCCCGGTGCGCGGGCGGCTTCGGCGCGCAGGCTGCCGACGGCGTCGTGGGCGATGCCCTCCCAGTCGCGGTAGAAGCGTCGGGCCCGGGGGTCGAGGAAGACGAAGCGGGCGAGGTTCGGCGGCTGCTCCTCGGTGTCGAGGGCTTCTTGATACAGCGTGCGGGCGAGCTGGTTGGTGGCGAGGACGTCGAGGTGGGCGTTGCGGACGAAGGCGGCGGCTCCGGTCATGGCGTCGAGGATCTGCTGGAGGCTGTCGCGGACGTGTGAGACCCCGCCGTCGCGGTCGGGGGCGCGGTGCGGTGCGTTGGCGGCGCGGACGAGGGCGGCGAGGTGGGTGCGTTCGACGTCGTCGAGTTGGAGGGCTGCGGCGAGGCTGTCGAGGATTTCCTCGGAGACGCCGCCGACGTTGCCGCGCTCCAGGCGGGTGTAGTACTCGACGCTGATGGACGCGAGCTGGGCGACTTCCGAGCGGCGAAGGCCGCTGACCTGGCGTCGTCCGCCGAAGTCCGGCAGGCCGGCTTGCTGGGGGGTGATGCGGGCTCGGCGGCTGGTGAGGAAATGGCGGATGTCTGTGCGGACGTCGTCGGCTGGCACGACTTCAGCGTAGGCCAGGCCGGGGCCGGGAGGGGTACTGGCAGGACCCCTCCCGACAAGGACTCCCAGGTCAGATGTGGTGAGTGGTTCTGTGGACAGGTGACCGGACCGTTTGGACCGGCGCTTGTCTCCGCTGTGTGGAAGGACCCCGTACCGTCATGCCTCTTACCGCTTCGCCGCCCCGGTCGCTGAAGGCGGACGCGCATGAGACGAACCGGCACGCCACGGCGACGCTGGCTGCTGCTGTCCTCGGCTTCTTCGTCATCACGCTGGACGCGACGATCGTGAACGTCGCGTTGCCCTCGATCCGCGACGCGCTGGGCGGCGGTATCACCGGCCTGCAGTGGGTGGTCGACGCCTACACGCTGATGTTCGCGGCGCTGCTGCTGTCCGCAGGGGCCCTCTCGGACCGGATCGGGGCGCGCCGCGCGTTCGCCGGGGGTCTGAGCCTGTTCGTCATCGCTTCGGTGGCCTGTGGTCTGGCACCGACTCTGCCCATGCTCATCGCCGCCCGCCTGGTGCAGGGCATCGGCGCGGCCGTCACCATGCCGACGTCGATGGCGCTGGTGCGTCAGGCGTTCCCGGAGCCGGGCCGCCGTGCGCGAGCCGTCGGCGTGTGGGCGATGGGTGGCGCCACAGCCGCAGCCGCGGGCCCGGTGCTCGGAGGCGTGCTGAGCCTGGTTTCCTGGCGGATGATCTTCTGGATCAATCTGCCGGTCGGCGTCCTGACCCTGCTCCTGCTCTCCCGCACGAGGCCGTCGCCGACCCGCCCCGCCCCCTTCGACTGGATCGGGCAGATCACCGCGATCCTTGCGATGGGCGGCCTGACGTACGGGGCGATCGAGGCGGGGGACGCCGGATTCGGCGCGCCTCAGGTCCTGGCAGCGCTCGGGCTCGCCCTCGCCGCTCTGGTCGCATTCCTCGCGGCGCAGGCCAAAGTGGCCCACCCGATGCTGCCGCTCACCCTGTTCCGCTCCGCGACGATGGTCGTCGCCACCGGCATCGGCTTCGCGTTCATGACCGGCTTCTACGGACTGCCGTTCCTCTTCTCCCTGTACTTCCAGCAGCAGCACGGCCTGTCCGCGCTGGGCGCCGGGATCGCGTTCCTTCCGATGATGCTGCTCAGTGCGTTGCTGACGCCGTTCTCCGCGCGGATCGCCGAGCGCACCGGCCCCCGCGTCCCGGTGATCACGGGTCTGGTCCTGATGGCGGCCGGCTCGGTCGCCCTGGCGCTGGTGCCGGCCTCGGCGCCGGTGTGGGCGAGCGCGCTGCTGCTGATCCCCGTGGGGATGGCCGGCCCACTGGTGATGCCCCCGACCACAGCCCTGCTGCTGGACCACGTGCCCGCCGAGCAGACCGGGACCGCCAGTGGCGTCTTCAACACCAGCCGCCAGATCGGCGGTGCCCTGGCCGTCGCCGTCTTCGGCGCTCTGATCTCCGGGACGTCCGGATTCCAGCACGGGCTGCGTACCAGCCTCGCTCTGGCCGCCGCCGTCGCACTCCTGGCGGCCCTGACGACCAGGAACCTGGGCGTCACCCGAGGCCGGAAGCCGTGAACGGGGTGCCGTCACCTACCACCGGCCCGACACCGCGGCCGCACCTGGGGACGAGCTCAGCCCTGCTGCTCGACGATGCTCTTCAGCACGCTCGTCGCTCCCATGCCGTTGGGCCAGCCGGAGTAGAACGCCAGGTGCAGCAGAGCCTCCTGCAGTTCCTCGTCGGTGACGCCGTTCTGGCGGGCGAAGCCGAGGTGGAACTGCAGCTGGTCCATCCTTCCGAGCGCCGTCAGAGCAGCGACGGTGACGAGGCTGCGGTCGCGCTTGGACAGTCCCTCGCGCTCCCAGACCTCGTCGAAGAGGACCCTGTCGGTGTAATGGACCATTCCCGGGGCGAAGTCGCCGAAGGCGTTCTTCCCGCCGCTCCAGCCCGCGCCCGTGTTCTCAGCCACGATCTCTCCCTAACTGCGCCGACGTCCGCCGTCGATCTCTGAAGATGCAATGCCAATGACATCGCCGCACATGCACAGCGAGGGAGTCCCCGGTGAAGGATGTACTGGCAGAGGATCCCTCACCCAGGCTTCGCGCCTTAGCGTGGAACGCATGGACGCCAGGAACGAAGCACGGGAGTTCCTCATGTCCCGTCGAGCAAACCTCACCCCCGAACAGGCCGGCCTTCCGGTCTACGGACACCGCAGGGTCGCGGGTCTGCGCCGGGGCGAGGTGGCGATGCTCGCCGACGTGAGCCCGGAGTACTACGCCAAGATCGAGCGCGGCCACCTGGCCGGCGTCTCCGACGCGGTCCTCGACTCGGTCGCCCGGGCGCTGCAGCTGGACGACGCCGAGCGCGAGCACCTCTTCGACCTCGCACGGGCAGCCAGCGGCGCCGCCCCACCCGTACGCAAACGCAGGCCGAAGAAGTGGGTGCCCAGAGAGAGCCTCACCCGTGTGCTGGACGCGATCGTCCTCGGGCCCGCGTTCGTGCGCAACGGACGGATGGACGTCCTCGCCACCAACGTCCTCGGGCATGCCTTCTACGACGAGGTGCTGGACGGCCCCGGACAAGGAAACCTGGCACGCTACTGCTTCCTCGACGAGCGGGCCAAGACCTTCTACTCCGACTGGGAGGCGGCCGCGGACGTCACCGTGTCGATCCTGCGCACCGAAGCCGGCCGTGACCCCCAGGACAAGCAGCTCCACGACCTGATCGGTGAGCTGTCCACGTGCAGCGACACGTTCCGCACCCGGTGGGGAGCACACGATGTGCGCCGCCACGGATCGGGCACCAAGGAGTTCCACCACCACGCCGTCGGCGACCTCACCTTGACCTACGAGGGGATGGAGCTGACCGCCGAACCCGGACTGTCCCTTCTCGTCTACACCGCGGAACCCGGCTCGCCCAGCCAGGAACGTCTGCAACTGCTCGCGAGCCTCGCCGCGACCACCGCAGCACCGCCCTGGAGCGGGCACCCGACCACGACCCAAGAAAGTTGACCATGCACGCAAGAACACTCGGACAAGGCCTGGAGGTCTCCGCGATCGGGCTCGGCGTGATGGGCATGTCCCAGAGCTACGGCCCCAACCCCGGCAGCCGCCACGACATGATCGCGGTGCTGCGCTCCACCGTCGACGAGGGAGTGACCTTCTTCGACACAGCCGAGGTCTACGGCCCGTACATAAACGAGGAGCTGGTCGGCGAGGCGCTCGAGCCGATCCGCGACCAGGTCGTGATCGCCACCAAGTTCGGATGGGACATCCGCGACGGCCGGAGCGTCGGCCTCGACAGCCGTCCCGAGCAGATCCGCCGCGGCGCGGAGCAGTCCCTCAAGCGGCTCCGCACCGACACGATCGACCTCTTCTACCAGCACCGAGTCGATCCCAATGTGCCGATCGAGGACGTCGCAGGCACGGTCGGAGAGCTGATCTCCGAGGGCAAGGTCAGGCACTTCGGGCTCTCCGAGGCCTCCGCCGCCACCATTCGCGCCGCACATGCCATCCACCCCGTGACCGCCGTCCAGAGCGAATACTCTCTGTGGACACGGGACCCCAAGGCCGAGGTGCTGCCCACGCTCGCCGACCTCGGCATCGGCTTCGTCCCGTTCAGCCCCCTCGGCAAGGGCTTCCTCACCGGCACCGTCGACACGTCCACGACCTTCACCGACGGCGACATCCGCCACCGGGTCCCGCGCTTCACGGCGGAGAACCTCGCCGCGAACCAGGCGCTCGTCGACCACGTCTGGCAGCTCGCCGAGACCAAGGGCGCAACGCCGAGCCAGATCGCCCTGGCCTGGCTGCTCGCCCAGCAGCCATGGATCGTGCCGATCCCCGGCACCCGCCACACGGCACGCATCCAGGAGAACACCGCCGCGACCACCGTCGCCCTGTCAGCAGACGAGGTCGCGGACCTCGACGGCCTCCCCCGACGGGTCGGCGTCAGCGGCGACCGCTACAACCCCGAGCACATGGCCTACGTCAATCGCTAGGAAGCGCTACGTGCCCTGCCCAACCCGAAGCGCTGAAACCGAAGGAAAGAAAGAAATGACCGTCGACGGATTTCACCAGATCTTCCCGCTGGGGGAGAAGAACAACGCCTACGTGCAGTACTTCATCGGCCAGAGCTACCTTGCTCCGCTCGCCACGGGAAGCGTTCCCGTCAGCAATGTCTCCTTCGAGCCGGGCTGCCGAAACAACTGGCACATCCACCACGGCACGGCCGGCGGCGGAGACCAGATCCTGCTCTGCACGGCGGGCAGCGGCTGGTACCAGGCCGAGGGCGAGGACCCCGTCAGCATGGAACCGGGAACGGTGGTGCGCGTCCCGGCGGGCACCAAGCATTGGCACGGCGCGAAAGCCGACTCCTGGTTCTCCCACATCGCCTTCATCACCCCCGGCGAAGACGTCAGCAACGAATGGCTCGAGCCCGTCACCGACGAGGTGTACGGAAAGCTGCCGAAGAACGGAGCAACCGCATGACCATCCTCGACGAGACCTACACTCTGTCCAACGGTGTAGAGATCCCCAAGCTGGGGCTCGGCACCTGGTTCATCGACGACGACAAGGCAGCCGCCGCCGTCCGCGCCGCCGTGGAGATCGGCTACCGCAACATCGACACCGCCCAGGCCTACGGCAACGAACGCGGCGTCGGAGAGGGCGTGCGCACCGCCGGCGTCCCCCGCGACGCGCTGTTCGTCTCGACCAAACTCGCCGCGGAGATCAAGGACTACGACCAGGCGGTCGACGCGATCGACGGATCCCTGGAGAAGCTCGGGACCGACTACATCGACCTGATGCTCATCCACAGCCCGCAGCCATGGGACGACTTCCGCGGCGGCGACTACGCCAAGGGCAACCGCGAAGCCTGGCGCGCGCTCGAAGAGGCGCACCAGACCGGCAAGATCCGCGCCATCGGCGTGTCCAACTTCCAGCAGCAGGACCTCGAGAACATCGCGCCGGGCGCGACCGTCGTGCCCCACGTCAACCAACTGCTCGTCCACGCCGGCAACACCCCCTCCGAGCTCCTGGACTACTGCGACAACAAGCAGATCCTCGTCGAGGCGTACTCGCCGATCGCGCACGGAGCGATCCTCGACAACGCCGAGGTCCAAGCGATGGCAGACAAGTACAGCGTGTCCGTCCCGCAGCTGTGCATCCGCTACACCCTGCAGCTGGGCACGGTATCGCTGCCCAAGACCGCGAACCCCGAGCACATGCGCTCCAACACCGAGGTCGACTTCGAGATCTCCAGCGACGACATGGACACCTTGAGGGGCCTGAGCGACGTGGACTACGGCGAGCACAGCGCCTTCCCCGTCTACAGCGGGAAGTGACGAAGAGGAACGCGCCCCAAGTCGGCCGGCTTGTCCGCTCAAGCCTGGCTTGTTCGCCCGGATCGGCGAGGGTACGCGAGCCAAGGTTCAAGGGGCCGGCACAGTTCTGACGGCACGCGTGCGCTGCTCCAGAGCCCTCAATATCTGAGCATGTCAGTCGGCGAGCGGCGCCCACTGACATGCTCAGCCCGGGACGCTCTTAGCACGTAGTCGGCCACGGAGTTCACCTACGGTGCTCAGTCACCGGCGCACTTTTGAATCTCCCCACCCCACACGCAGAGGTTCCTCAGACCGGCTCACCTTCGTTCACGTCCGAGACGGACATGGATATCGGTCAAGGGATGTAGGGCCACAGCCCCATGCGCTTTCCGATCTTGCTGACTAGCGTCGGCGGCTATGCAGAACAGAAAAGTCGTTCACCGCTCGGTGGCTGAACGTAAGCGCGACACATTCGACCGCCTTGCCACGGAGCGGGATGTCTGGGTGGCGACAGCTCACTGCGATCACGGCCCCCACCAGGTCCCGTTGTGGTTCGCATGGGACGGAAAAGCGGTCTGGGTGTGCACGAGCGGGACGTCGGCGACGGTGCGCAACGTACGCAAAGACCCGCGGGTGCGCCTGTCACTGCCGGACACGTTCGATGTCGTACTGCTCCAGGGGACGGCGCAGAGTTTCACCGACCAGGAGGTGCCGACGGACGCAGCAGGCGCGTTCGCCGGAAAGTTCGGCTGGGACCCGCGCACGGAGGACGACCCCTTCGTGTATCTGAAGATAGAGCCGAAGGTGGTACGTGCTTGGCGCGGGGAGCCGGAGTTGAGCGGCAGGGTCATCATGCGTGACGGCGCTTGGCTGGAGTAGCGGCTGCCGTGGCCGGAAGCCCTGCCTGCAGTGGGCCTTCCGCTCGGTGCTCGTGCCCTGGCTACTTGCCGGCGTCCTCGGCGAGGGTGTGGGCGACGAGGGCGTTGGCGTGGCCGTGGCCCACACCGTGCTCGGACTTGAGCCAGTTGACGAGCTCCATGTGCTTGCTGAGGGGGGAGGCGCGGATGAGCTCCTTCCATTCGGCGATCGGGCGGCCGTACTTCTTCTCGATGGAGGGGAATTGACATGCTCCTCGGGCTGAAGTCCGAGGATTTTGGCCGTCTCGTACTGGTTGCGGTGCCGCTACGCGGCACGGTTTTCGGTACGGGATTCCGTGGCTTCCTGCTTCTTCACGCCGTGCCTCGCCCCCGATGATGCTGGGGGTTTGGTCTTACCAACGCTCCGCAGGCTCGAACCACCGTATCCGGCGGCTTTGATGTTCTTCGCGGCGTTCACATCGCGATCGTGCAGGGTATGGCAGGCGGGGCAGGTCCACTCCCGCACGTGAAGGGGTTTGGGTCCGTCGACATGTCCGCAGGCGGAGCAGGTACGGGTGGTCGGGATGAAACGGCCGATGCGCACGAACTCGCGCCCGTACCGCTTAGCCTTGTATTCCAGCATGTCGACGAACACCGACCAGCCCGCGTCATGCACGCTCTTCGCCAGCCGGGTGCGCGCGAGTCCGTTGACCGCCAGGTTCTCCACGACCACCGTTTGGTTCTCACGGATGATCCGGGTGGAGAGCTGGTGGCAGAAGTCCTTGCGCGCGTCAGCGACGTGGGCATGGGCGCGGGCGGCTTTCAGCCGGGCCTTCTCACGGTTCTTAGATCCCTTCTGTTTGCGGGACAGCTCCCGCTGGGCCTTCTTGAGCTTCTTCTCCGCACGGCGCAAAAACCGTGGGGCATCGATCTTCGTGCCGTCGTCCAGGACCGCGAAGTGAGTGAGACCGAGGTCGATGCCGGCGCAGGAGTCGGGGGCAGGGGCGGGCATCTTGGCGGCGTCGGTCACGGGGTCGGTTTCGATGACGAAGCTGGCGAAGTACCGGCCGGCGGCGTCCTTGATGACGGTGACCGTGGACGGCATTGATGGCAGTGCTCGGGACCACTTCACCCGCACCTCGCCGATCTTCGGCAGGGAGAGTTTCCCGTCCTTGGTGATTTTCCAGCGGGCATTCGCGGTGAACCGGACTGCCTGCCGCGAGTCCTTACGGGAGCGGAAGGACGGCTCGCCCATCTTCGCCCCCTTGCGTTCCCCCTTGAGGGAGGCGAAAAAGTTGGCGTGGGCGGTATCCGCGTCCCGCAGCGCCTGCTGCAATACCACCGCGGACACGTCACTGAGCCAGGCGCGTTCGGGGCGCTGCTTCGCTTCGGTGATCAGCGACGCCGAAAGGACCTTGGATGTGGGGTAGGGCTCCTTGGCGGCGCGGGCGTCACGGCGGGCACGCACCGCGTCGTTGAACACGACGCGGGCGCACCCGAACGCCCGTGCCAAAGCTGCCTGTTGGCCGGGCTCCGGGTACAACCTGAAGGCGTACCGAAGCTGCATGACCGTCACCCTACATATTCGGGTTATGACCGAGATGCGGAACATCAGAACTGGCAGACACTGTGCTTTCGTCATGCATGCCCACTTGGTCTTCGTGACCAAGTTCCGGCACAAGGGTGTTCACGGATGCCCTCTTCGGCGCATGGAGGAGATAGTGCGGGCGGTCTGCGCCGACTTCGAGTGCGAGACGATCGAGTTCAACGGAGAAGACAGCCACGTCCACCTCCTGGTGAACGTCCCGCCCAAGGTCACCGTGGCCAAACTCGCCAACTCCCTCAAAGGAGTCTTCTCCCGACGCCTGTGCCCGGAATTCCCCGACCTGGTCCGGCACTACTGGCGGGCCAGCAAACTCTGGTCCAGGTCCTACTTCGCCACCACTGTAGGCGGCGCACCCCTCAGCATCGTCAAGCAGTACATCGAGCAACAGAAACCGACCGATCTGACCCTCACCGCCCGGCACTGTGACGCTCCGCGTCGCCAGCCCTGGAGACAGCAGCACCCTGCTTCACAGGGCACGACACCGCGCCGCTCCGCGCCGCTCTACGAGATTCGCTTCACCACCGGGCTCAAGCCCGAAGCACTGCGAATGAATCCCGGTAGCTGGCTGGCAGGGACCTTCACTTCGTAGGCCATGGGCGTCCTCGTTTCCTGTGACCGGTCTGGTCGAAGTGGACTGGTCGAACTTGAACGATGCCTGGGGACGGCCGCCGATGTTCCCGGCCAACTGCGTGCCCTGCGCCGAGACGAGGAGCAGTCTCGACAGCAGGCCGTAGGACAGCCTGTTCGATCATCTCGCGCGCCAGGGCACTCGCTGTCAGGCATCTTTGTACGCGGTGCCGTTCCATGCCCGCATCGCTCTCGCCGGCCCGGACCCGGCGCGTGAGCGATGCGTTGAAGCTCCTGGCCGGCCTCGCGGTCAACTGGGACGAGGAGCGCGTGCTCATCGACGGGGCCGACGGCGCTGCTCGGCGTGCGGGGGCCGCTGAGACTCCTCCGGCAAGCTCAGGCTGTCACCCGTGCTGTCTCCTTAGACGCTACGTGGTCGGCCACCACTCGCCGCCGTCGTACCGGAATGCCCAGGGTGGGGTTGGCGACACCCCAGAGGGCGCCCTTGCAGACCAACTCCTTGTAGCGGACCGCGAAGCGGCCGGCCAGGGTGTGGTCCACGGAGCGGTCGTCGGCGGTGACGAACTGGATGAGCCCTTCCTTGCGGCCGAGTGAGATGCACTGGTTGAAGTAGCGCAGTGGGGCGCTCGTCGGCGTGCCGCCACTGAGGCGGGCGGCGACAGCGTCCGCGGCCCGCCATGCCATGGGGGCGCCGGAGGCGCATGACATACGCAGTGGCTTGTCTCCGGCGCCCAGTGCGTGGCCGGCGTCGCCGATCGCGTACACGTCCGGGTGCGAGAGCGAGCGCATCGTCGCGTCGACCATGATCCGGCCGCTGTCCGAGAGCTCGAGGCCGGTGGCCTTCGCCAGTGGGTGGACCGCGAAGCCGGTGGTCCAGACGGTGACGGCGGCCGCAATGGTCCGGCCGTCCGCGGTCGTGACCCGGTCCGCCTCGACCGTGGTCACCGGCGCGTTCTCGTACACCGTGATGCCGAGCCCGTCGGTGACCTTGCGCAGATGCGTGCGGCCCTTCGGGGAGAGCCAGTCGCCCAGTTCGCCGCGCGTGGCGAGCGCGACGTCGAGGTCCGGGCGGGCCTCGGCCACCTCTGTGGCGAACTCCAGTCCGGTCAGGCCGCCACCCACGACGAGGACCGTCTCGCCCTCCGCGAGCTGGGCCAGGCGCTCGCGCAGCCGAAGCGCGCCGGGGCGGCTCGCGATCTGGTGGCCGTGCTCGGCGACGCCCGGGACGCCGTCTGCGTTCCATCCGCTGCCGAGGGCGTAGACGAGGGTGTCGTACGGCAGTTGTTCCGAGCCGTCGGCGCTCGTGACGGCGACCGTCTTTCGGTCCACGTCGATCGACGTTGCCTTGGCGAGCTTCAGCTCGACGCCCGTGCCCGCGAACATGTCGCGCAGTGGGCGCGGCGTCAGCTCCTGGCCCACGGCCAGCTGGTGCATCCGGACCCGCTCGACGAAGTCGGGTTCGGCGTTGACGAGGGTGATGGCGACGTCCTCGCGGCGCAGCCGCT
The DNA here is from genome assembly GCF_042270245.1 of Streptomyces sp. NPDC055955. NCBI lineage: Bacteria > Bacillati > Actinomycetota > Actinomycetes > Kitasatosporales > Streptomycetaceae > Streptomyces > Streptomyces sp. NPDC055955. The sequence goes on along the minus strand of NZ_JBHJYS010000023.1, from coordinate 167,437 downwards.
TGGCGAGCCGGCCGGCCGCGATCGCTCCGGAGTAGCCGGCGCCGAGGACGATGATGCGGTGCTGCATTTTCTTGGCTCCTGTCTGTGCGGGTGCGGCGCCTTGTGGCCCGGTCACGCCTCTTGAACCGGGCAGCCCGCGGATCCCTGACAGAACAGGAGTGTGACCTGGGTCACATATTTGTTCAGAGGGCTTCGGCCAGGACCGGAGCACCGAAATCGCTTGCGGCCCACCGCTGCGTCGCACGCTCCAGCTTGTCCGGGTTGACCTGGCTGCGGATCGCGACGATGCCCTCCCGCGTCCGCTCCAGGCACATGATGCCGAAGACCCGCCCGTCGATCACCGCGACGACCGCGGGGCCGCCGTTGGCGGTGGTGGCGTAGAGGTCGGGCGAACCGCCGACCAGATCCCGTTTGGCCTGGGCAGGCTTGAACAGCCCGCGCAGGAACTTCGCCACCGCGAGTGCGCCCTCGAAGGCACTGGCCCGGGCCGGCACCTTTCCGCCACCGTCGCCGACCGCGATGGCGTCCGAGGTGAGCAGCTTGATCAGCGGCCCGGTCTCACCACTGGTCGCCGCAGCCAAGAACTCCTCGACGACACGGCGCGCGGCCGCCTCGTCGATCTCGGCCGACGCCCCGCCGGCAGCCCCGCCCGAAGCCGCCCCGCCCGCGGCATCCCGGCCCGAAGCCGCCTGCGCCCTGCCCTGCGCCACATGCTTCTTCGCGCGATGGAAGATCTGCTGGCTGGCCGCCTCGCTGAGGTCCAGGATCGCGGCGATCTCCCGGTGGGAGTAGGCGAATGCCTCGCGCAGCACGTACACCGCACGCTCGTTGGGGGAGAGCCGTTCCAAAAGGACCAGCACGGCGTACGACACCGACTCGCGCTGCTCGGCCGTCTCCGCCGGACCCAGCATCGGGTCCCCGTCGAGCAGCGGTTCGGGCAGCCACTGGCCGACGTACGTCTCGCGGCGCGCACGGGCTGAAGTGAGCTGGTTGAGGCAGAGGTTGGTGAGAACCTTCGTCAGCCACGCCTCGGGCACCTCGATGCGCTCGACATCGGCGGCCTGCCAGCGCAGATAGGTCTCCTGTACGGCGTCTTCCGCCTCACTCGCCGAACCGAGCATGCGGTAGGCGATGGCCTCGAGACGGGGCCTGGCCGCCTCGAACCGGTCCACGTCACTCAGAGTCAGGGCCATGCCCAGATCCTAACCGGCGCCATGCACGCTTTCACGGCCCTCCTCGCCCGGGCCGTCCGCTCCGTCCGAAGCCGCCGTCGTAGGCGCGGCAGAACCCAGCCAGCTCTTGCGTCGCATCTCCATTCGGCTCGAAGGGATGCTGCAACGGATCCACTCCAGCGGGTGCGGGCCTTGGAACGTGGTCGAGAGGGAAGCGAACCCGCAAGGGACCTGTCGGGGGCGGCGGCCGGGCGCACAGGTGCGCGCTCCACCCTGGGCGACCGTCGGCGAGCCTGACGTCTCATCTGCCGCCGCGACGGCGGTCTGAGGCTTTCGCAACACGCCCGCTGGGGGAGAGTGGGCCATCGGTCGAGGAAGGTGATGTCGGCGGCGTCCTCGTAGACCGCCTCGCGGCGATAGCCGGGGCCAACAGAGGAAGGCGCGGACGAAACAGGCTCCGGGGCGGGCGGGTTCTTCGTACGTGCCGAGTTCCTTTTCCAAGAGGCAGACGCTATTCCGCGGGCAGTTGGGTGCGGATCAAGCTGTCGAGGTCGCCCACACTCCGCTCCGGGAGAACCGTTCTGCCGGATTCTGCGTGAGGTCCTGACGTGTTGTCGGTTGGTGGGCTGCGTCCTGAGGGGTACCGGTGAGTTCGGGTACGGGCGATGGTGAGCGTGGCGGCGTCGGCCTCTTTGACCTTGGTCGCGTGCGGTCCGGAGAGTCGACTGACCGGCTTTGCCCAGTGGGCAGTTGTGCGCGGATCGACCTTCTGAGTCCCCCTGGCCACGTCGTGCGTCATCGCAGGTAATCCGTCGTCACCGGCCGCCCCTTCGAAGGCGGCCGGACGTTCGCCGCAGGATGCCCCTGCCCAGCGCCGACCCCACCCGCAGAACCGGTGCGGAGAGGCGTTGACTATCCTGGTCGTGCAGCCACCTCCTGCAAAGGGCGGCTGCACGGCGGTGGGGCCCGCCGTACCCAACCGTGACCACACCGGTCGCCAACGGTCCCTACCTGACCCTTCCGTGCCCCCGCGCGCGGACCGCGACGATCAGGTAGGAGCTTGAACACGTGCAGCCAGACCCCACCACTGCGGCCACCGGCCGGCAGGCCGAACCCGTCGACCCGGACACCGCCGTCGACCCGGGGCCGCCCGGAAAGACCCCCAGCCCCAAACGCCGCCAGGCCGAGATCCTCGCCGCCATCGCGGCCGGCGGCGTCTTCGGCGCCTGCACCCGCTACGGCGCCACCCTGATCTGGCCGACCGCGCCCGCCGCGTTCCCGTGGACGACGTTCTGGATCAACGTCACCGGATGCGCCGCCATGGGCGTCCTGATGGTCCTGATCACCGAACGCTTCACCGTCCACCCCCTGACGCGTCCCTTCCTGGGCACCGGCGTCCTGGGCGGCTACACGACCTTCTCCACCGCCACCCTCGACACCCAGCGCCTCCTCGACAACGGCCACCCCGGCACCGGACTGCTGTACGCGGCCACCACCCTGCTCGCCGCCTTCTTCGCGGTCTGGGCCGCAACAGCACTCACCCGCCTCGCGGTCCTTCCGCGCGCCAGCACGGAACGGGGACAGGTGTGAACTGGCTGATGGTCATCGTCGGGGCGATCCTCGGGGCTCCGCTGCGCTACCTCACCGACCGGGCCGTCCAGGCCCGCCACGACACCGTCTTCCCCTGGGGCACCTTCAGCGTCAACGTCGCCGCCTGCGCCGGCCTCGGTTTCCTCACCGGCGCCGCAACGGCCACCACCGTGCCCCAGGCACTCCAGCACCTGGTCGGCCCTGGCCTGTGCGCGACCCTCAGCACCTACTCCACCTTCTCCTTCGAGAGCCTGCGCCTGGCCGAGACCGGTGCGAAGTACTTCGCCGCGGCCAACGCGATCGTCAGCGTCGTCGCCGGACTGGGTAGCGCCTACCTCGCCACCGCCCTCGCCACCGCGCTCCTGGCCTAGGGGTCCGCGGCCTGGCCAGGTCTCGTCCATCCATCTGGTGTTCTCGACCGGCGCCGGCGCTCGGAGGTCCTGACGAAACCTTGGAAGGGGTGCGGTGCCTTTGCCTGAAGGTGGCGCCATGCCGTAGCGGGCAGGGGCTACGACCAGCGAGGATTCCGGCCATGGCCACCGACCGACATCTCGTTTCCCTGCGTTCGGATCACCCGACACCTCTGGTGTTCGGCGCGGGAGCGGCCATCGGTGTCCTGGGCGGGATGATCGGGCTGGGCGGCGCGGAGTTCCGACTGCCGCTGCTGATCGGCCTCTTCGGCTTCGCCGCCCTCTCGGCCGTCATCCTGAACAAGGCGATGAGCCTGGTCGTGGTCCTGACCGCGCTGCCCGCCCGCCTGGCGGCGATCCCGGCCGCCGACGTCGCCGCACGCTGGCCGGTCGCCGTGAACCTGCTGGCCGGAAGCCTGCTCGGCGCCTGGGCAGGAGCCTCCTGGGCAGTGCGCATGCGCTCGGCCACCCTCTACAAGGTGCTCGCCGTCCTGATGGTCTTCATGGCCGCCGCCCTGGTGGTCACCCACACCACCACCCTCGGCACCCTCGACCTGCCGCTGTGGGCCCAGGTGCCTGCCGGCGTTGTGGCCGGGTTCGGCATCGGCGTGGTCGCGGCGATCATGGGCGTCGCCGGCGGCGAGCTGCTGATCCCCACGATCGTGCTGCTCTTCGGGGAGAAGATCAAAACGGCGGGGAGCCTCTCCCTGCTGGTCTCCCTGCCCACGATGCTCGTGGCGTTCGCCCGCTACAGCCGCGACGGCAGCTTCGCCGTCCTCGGCTCCAACCGCCGCTTCGCTCTGGTCCTGGCCGCAGGCTCCGTCGCCGGCGCGGTCCTGGGCGGACTGCTGCTCGGGGTGTTCCCCGATGCGATCCTGATCCCCGTGCTCGCTGTGATCTTGCTAGTCTCCGCGGTCAAGCTCGCCCGTCACGACTGAAATCTGCCGCGCGCCGCCTACCCTTCTTCCGCGTCGCCCCTCGGCGGCGTCCGGGCCACAGAAGGCGCAACGGCCCTGCCCGAGGCTGCTGGCCACGGCCGGACCGTAGCCGGCGCCGCCCGGCGAGGCTCCCGCGTACTGCAGCGGTGCTCGCACATGCCCTTGGCTCGGCCTGGTCGCCGCCCTCTGCTGCTGCAACCGCTTCCTCGAACTGACCGTGTAGGACACGGTCTTCAGGGACATCCTCGTCGATCGGTCTGTTGATTCTCGGCGACGTCTGAATTCAGGCCGAGCGGCCTCTCTGTTTGCCGAGGCCGCCCGGACCTACTGGGAGCAGCTCAGTCGGAGGCAGGCGATTCGTTGGGCGAAGGCGTCTGCGTCAGCATTTCGCACCACGTGGTCTTGCCGGTGGCCGTGCGGGTGCTGCCCCAGGCTTCGGTGAGCAGATCGAGTAGCTCCGTGCCGCGTCCGTCTTCTGCGTCGGTGTCGACGACGCGGCGTACGGGGCCGGTGGGGTCAGTGTCCTCGACCTCGCACCGCAGCCGGGGTTCGCGCAGCTGCAAGTTGAGTCGCAGAGGGCCGCGCGTGTGCCGCAGGGCGTTGGTGACCAGTTCACTGACCATGAGCTCGGCGGTGTCCGTGAGGTCCTCCAGATTCCAGTGGCTCAGTTGGGCGCTCACCAGGCGCCGGGCCTGGCGGACCGAGGCCAGTTCCCGGGGTATGGGCCATGAGGCGTCCCAGGCGGTTGCGCAGGCGCGAGGCCTGTCAAGCGGCCGCAGGGGCTCCAGGGTGCGCGACCACAGAGCCCGGTTGCGGGCGATCCATGATGTGGCTGCTCCCTCCAGAGACGGACCCTTGCCCTGTGCCGGGTCCGCGGAGCCCGTCCGCCCCGACTCCACAGGTCGACGGCGGTGAAACCAGGCAAAGCATCCCCGGCGGGAGGCCGTGGCGGGGTCGATGGCCCGGGAGGCCATACGAATCAGTCCTTTCTGGAACCCTGGCGGGCCATGGCCGCCAGGGCGGCGCAGGTCCGTCGACGTCCGGGCCGGGCATGCGCCAGGCCATGCGTCACGTAGCACTCGCTACACTCAAGAATATACATGAAGCGGGTGCTACAGTAAATACCCGAATGAAAGTAGTGAATCGGACATGCGAGATTGGTCCGTCTCGCGCAGCTGCAGCTGGGAGCCTTCATGCCGCGCCCGCCCGACCCGGCCAAACGTCGCGACCTGCTGAACCAGGTCCGTGCGTACGTGATCCGCAACGGCCTGGCCGACCTTTCCCTCCGCCCGCTGGCCCGGGCCCTGGGCACCAGCGACCGCATGCTCTTGTACTACTTCGGAACCAAGGAACGCATGGTCGCCGAGGCGCTCGCGCTCGACGAGAGGCGCCCGCTCCTGCGCGCCCGGGATCTGCTCGACCCCACCGCCGCCCCCAAGAACCCTGCGGAGCTCCGCCGCTTCGTGGAGCAAACCTGGCAGCAACTCAGCACCCCCAACCTGCGTGCCTGGCTCCCCCTCTACCTCGAGATCATGACGGCCAGCCTGCTCCATCCAGACCGGTATGGGCCCGTCATGCGCGACGTGCTCACCGAGTGGACCGGCCTGCTCATCTCCGTCTTTCTCGGCCTAGGCATGACAGAGGCCCGGGCCCGGACAGAGGCCGCCCTTTTGGTCGACTCGTTCTTGGGCCTGCTCATCGCACCCCTGGCCGACGGCGCCTGGGGCCGAGCCGACGCAGCCCTCCACACCCTTCTCGACCGCCTCGAACCCGGCTGGCGCAACGCCTAGAGATACTCGGGCCGGCAGCCTAGATATCCATGACCGGCCGAGGAGTCGCACCGCCTCAAGGAGTGTTCTGTGCTGGTGAGGTCGTTCGGTTCGGGGTTCGGGTGTTGCAACAGTTCGGGGTGGCTTCGCGGGTGAGGTGTCGGCTTATGAGGCCGATCACTCAGAGGCTGCGCAGTGTGGTGCGCAGCCCTCAAGACCCGGTGCGCCGTGCGACCGGTTGCGGAACTACGAACAGCCCGGCCCCAAGCTGGCGGCTGTTCACTCGCCTCGTCTGGCAGCCCTGCCGGCCAAGGGCCGGAGACCCTGATCGCTGATATCCCGCAGACCTGCTCACCAAGATGCGGCGACTGTTCTTCACCGAGCGATGTGCCGGCAGCGAAGCCGTTATATCGATCGGCTGCCGGCGTCCAGGATCGGGCGCCTCGGAGAAGCGTTTGTTGCCGCGCAGGTCGATGCGCTCCAGCAGTGGGGCGTAGGTGGGGATCTCGTTGCTCTTCGCCTGGATCTGGCGCTGGGAGATGACGGTCTGCGAGGTAGGGAGGGTGGCTGCGAGCAGGTGGATGGCCTTGCCGGTGTCGGTGGGTGAGCCGCGCACAGCTTTGCCGTCGACGGCGAGACCGCGCACGGGGTCGCCGGGTTCATGAACGGGGTCGGTGGCGTATCGGCCGAGCCAGGCGCCGATGGCGTCGTCCAGGGCGTTGCCGTCCAGGCGGGCCAGTGGCCGCCCCAGGGTGGTGGTGTTCGGCGTGGTGGAGGTGAATCTGAGGCTTTCGCGCAGCTCAGGACTGCTGTCGGTGGCGATCGTGTAATGGCGGTCACCGACTTGGCGCCGCCGAGGACGGCAACGAGGCACAACGCGAGCAGGGAGCCGATCCGGTAGCGGCGGCCGCGGACCCGGCGTGGATCGGGCACCTCGTCCAGCACCTGGTCCAATGTGCGCAGGTCAGCAGGCAAGCAAGGGAGGTCGACGTCCTCGCGGTGGCATGCGAGGACGTCGATCAGCGAAGATGGCACGCGAACGCGACCCCTGGTCATGATCTATGGCTTCGAGAACCTTGATCATCAGAGGTCGCGTCTCGTCATTTCCAGCCGGGCAAACCGACTGACTGTCACTATTCCCGGGTGAATCGCTCATCACGCCTCGTCGCGCCGACTGGGGACGCATCAGCCCTGGCGTGGAGGATGGTGGAGATCATCCCGGTTAACCGGAGGAGTCTTCCGTGGAGGGTGCTGGGTCAGCAGAGTTGCTACTGGGAGTCATAGTGGTGCTGGGCGCATCCGTGCAGTGGCTCACCGGAATGGGATTCGCGCTGGTCGCTGTACCCGCGCTTGTTTTAGTACTCGGGCCCGCCCAGGGCGTGGTGCTCGCGAATTGTGCGGCCGGCGTCATAAGCATCGCCGGACTTACCACGGGCTGGAGACAGGTGAGGCTCGGCGCAATGATTCCCCTGGTCATCGCGTCCGCGTGCACCGTACCGATGGGCTCCTGGGTGGCGGCCCGACTACCCGAACCCGCACTGCTGGCTGGCGTCGGCATTCTGGTGACGGCCGCCGTGATATTTGTGATGCGAGGCTTGCGCATATCTGCCCTGAGCGGAACCAAGGGAGCAGTCACTGCCGGCGCGGTCGGCGGATTAATGAACTCTGCGGCCGGTGTGGGCGGGCCACCGTATTCCTTATATGCGGTGAACGCGGGCTGGCCGGTGCGAGAATTTGTTCCAAATGCACAATTTTACGGAATTACAGTTAACGTATTCTCGGTTGCCGCGAACGGCGCGCCGCAGCTGACCGGTACGGCGTGGACGGTGGCCGCGGCCGCCCTGGCAACGGGCGCCCTCATCGGCAGGGCACTCGCGCCGAGGGTTCCTGAGCAGTGGATCCGGCGACTCATCTTCGCCCTGGCCCTTGTCGGCGGCCTTTCCGTCCTGATCAAGGGTCTATGGGGGATGCGATGAGCTCCGTTGCTCGATCTCACCACGTGAGAACGCATCAGCCCTGGGTGCTCCGCGGTGGGATCTTCCGCTGGAGTACGGGCCGTGGCAGACGTCTAGGGCCTGCCCCGCCGCTGGCAGCGCAACGGGGTGTGGGTGGAAGTTTTGAAGGAGTTGCAGTGCAGGGCGGACGCAGCCGGAGAGATCACCTTGGAGGTCGACGTAGTCTTCACGATCTGCCGCGCTCACCACCATGCCGCAAGTGCCCGGCAAGATGGGCAAAGCCAGAAGGAGCCTCCGGGCGGAAACCGTACCGAGCCGACGACCACGGCCTGGGCCGCTCGCGTGGCGGCTGGACGACGAAGATCCGCCTGTGCCGCGAGCAAGGGCAGCGGCCGTTGTCCCTATTGGTCACGGCAGGTCAGCGCGGGGACAGCCCGCAGTTCATCGTCGTGCTGGAAGGCATCCGGATTCCCCGGTCTGGCCCTGGCCGTCCGCGCGTTCGCCCGCTGCGGGTGCGGTCGACCGGGCGTACTCCTCCCGTGCCCAACGGGCCTATCTGCGTCGCTGCGGCATCCGGTTGTCCACCATCCCCGAACCGACCGATGAGGCCACCGCAAGCGCCGGGGAACGGCCGGCGGGGGCGGCCATCCGCATTCGACCGCGAGGACTGCAAGCCCGGCATACGGTCGCGTGTGGTATCAACCGGCTGAAGCGGAACCGGTTGGTGGCCATGAGGTTCGACAAGTTCGCCGTCTGCTTCGAGGTAACCGTCCTCGTCGCCGCGATCGATGCGTGGCTGTGAGTCGCAAGCGATGTCGGTCCTGCATGTCATCCTGACCGCGATCGGGCAGGCGGGGTGAGGGGGACAGGCGCGATGAGGGCTGCGTATTGTCGCGCCGACAGCGAAAACGACGACGGCATCGACGACCCGTCCGAGGATGCGTTGTTCATGCTGATCAACGACCTCAACAGCGAGGACAACACTTTCGTCGTCGTCCAGCCCGGCGAAGACGATCCGGCCTGGTTCACGTCAGTCGCTGTCTTGGACGAAGGTGGCTACGAAGTCGTCCGCCGCGACACCACCCGCCGCGAACACGACGTCACCACCACTACGAACATCGACCAGATCGCCCGCGACCTCACCATTTGGATGGCCGCCCGCGACTTCACCGAACGGCCAACACGGCGCACCGGCGACTTCTAATACACGCCCAGGCAGGGCGCAGCCGCACGGTGCCCTGCTCACCCGCCCCACAGGGCAAGCCGGTTCACGAGTCACCCGGCCGTGCGCTCCGTGACGGATCGACCGTCGGCCCGCGGGATGCAAGTTGTAACGCCGAGAGGTGTTTACTTCTCATTAAAGTTGTTGGTATCCCTTGGGGGTGTCCGAGCCCCGGCCGCATCCCGGCCCGGCCTTCCCGGAAGGACTCACCCCCTTGACCGTTACCGACGCGCAGCGGGGCGGCAGCGCCGCCGCCCCGCCGAGGCCGGCCTCCGCCCCGGACGCGGGTCGTCGGGCACGCGCCCGCCTGCGGCGCCGCGGACATCTCCTCTTCGTCGCGTTCGCCGCCCCCAACTTCTTCTTCCTGCTGGTCTTCGCCTACTGGCCGGTGCTCTACAACGGCTACCTCAGCCTCACCAACTGGGACATGATTTCGCCGGCCAAGAAGTTCGTCGGTCTGTCCAACTACGTGGACCTGATCGCCGATCCGGACTTCCGCGGCACGCTCTGGACCACGGTGCTCTTCGTCGTGAGCATCGTGGCCGGCGGCATGGTGCTGGGCCTGGCCATCGCGCTGCTGCTCAACCAGAAGCTGCGCGGCACCCGCGTCGTACGCACGCTCACCTTCGCCCCCTACGTCCTGTCGGGCGCGGCCGTCGGCACGCTGTGGCTGTTCGTGTTCGACCCCAACTACGGCCTGATACGCCCCTTGTTGGCGCCGCTGGGCCTTACCGCACCCGCGATGATGACCGACTCGAAATGGGCCCTGTTCGGCCTGGTCGTCGTATACCTCTGGAAGAACACCGGATTCGTCGCCGTGGTGTACCTCGCGGGTCTCCAGTCGATGCCGCGCGATGTGTTCGAGGCGGCGGCTCTCGACGGGGCGAGTGCCTGGACCAGGCTGCGTCGCATCACCATCCCGCTCCTTTCACCGGTCACCTTCTTCCTCCTTGTGACCTCCGTCATCACCACCTTCCAGGCCTTCGACATCATCGCTGTGATGACCGGCGGCGGCCCCGGTTCTTCCACGTCGATCCTCAGCTGGTTCATCTACGACCAGGGCTTCCGCGCCTTCGACGCGGGCCGGTCTGCCGCCGGGGCCATGATCATGTTCGTGGTGCTGCTGCTGATCACCGGTCTCCAGGCCCGCTACCTCGAACGGAAGGTGCACTACCAGTGAGCACCCTCGACACCGCGCCCGGCGGGACGGGCGTGGCCCGCCGCAGAGCGGGGCGGGCCGGCCTGTACGTGCTGCTCGTCCTCGTCGCCGCCGTCACCGCGGGCCCTCTGTACTGGCTGGTCTCCTCCGCCCTGAAGACCAACCCGGAGATCTACAGCTATCCGCCCCACTGGCTCCCCACCGACCTGCGCTGGTCGAACTTCGCCGACGCCTGGAACGCCGCGCCGTTCGGCCGGTTCTTCCTCAACTCCCTCGTGGTGTCGGTCGTCGGTACCGCCATCGAGCTGTGCGCCGCGCTGCTGTGCGCGTACGCCTTCGTGTTCCTTCCCTTCCCCGGCAAGCGCTGGCTGTTCCTCGTGCTGCTCGGCGCGATGATGGTGCCGGGCCACGTCACGCTGCTGCCGAACTTCCTCACCGTCGCGCAGCTCGGCTGGGTCAACACCTGGGCCGGGCTCATCGCGCCGGGCCTCGGCTCCGTCTTCGGCACGTTCCTGCTGCGCCAGCACATGCTGACGCTGCCGAAGGAGATCATGGAGGCGGCGGAGCTCGACGGCGCGGGCCATCTGCGCAGGCTGTTGACCGTCGTCCTACCGATGTCGCGGCCCATGGTCGTCACCGTCGCCGTCGTCGTGATGGTGACCAAGTGGAACGACTTCATCTGGCCGTTGATCGTCACCAGCAGCGCCGACATGCGCACCCTGCCGGTCGGGCTGCTCTTCCTCAAGAACCAGGAGGGGTACGCGAACTGGGGCGCCATCCTGGCCGGCACGGTCATGGTGATCGTGCCCGTCCTCGTCGCCTTCTTCCTCGCCCAGCGCCACATCATCGCCGGACTGACCCAGGGAGCCGGAAAGTGAGCCCCGCACCCCGCAGTTCCCTCGTCGGCCGCCGTGCGCTGCTCGGCCTCGTCGGCGGAGCCGCCGCTTCCGCGCTGCTCACGGCCTGCGGCTCGACGACCGGAACCGTCGCCCAGCCCGCCGGAGCGGTCCCCGCCCGGTTCGGACGCCGCACCCGCGTGGTGCTCTGGTCCACGTTCGCCGACGTACCGGGCAAGGCGCTGCAGTCCCTCGCCGACCGGTTCAACGCCGAGCAGAAGGACATCTACGTAGAGGTCCAGTTCCAGGGAACGTACGACGAGTGCGCGCAGAAGGCCGTCGTCGGACTGGTCGCCGGGCAGGTGCCCGACCTGTGCGTCCTGTCCGACGTGAAGTGGCACAAGTTCTACTTCGGTGACGCGCTGGAGCGTTGGGACGGCTATCTCGATCCGGCGTGGATGGGCCGCACGTACCAGCCGAAACTCCTGGCCGAGGGACGGCTCAAGGGGTACACCTGGTGGCTCCCGCTGGCGCGCTCCACGCCCCTTTTCTACTACAATCGAACTCTTTTCCAGAAAGCGGGAGTTCCGGACCGGGCGCCCAAGACGTGGGACGAGCTGTACGCGTGGTCGAAGGACATCACGCGGCTGAAGGTGAAGGGCAAGCGGGTCGCCCTGGAGGCGTACCAGAAGATCGACGGGGACTGGATGTTCCAGTGCTCCGCTTGGCAGTGGGGCGGCGGCTACTCGGACGGGCTCGACGTCACGATCGACCACGGCGGAGCGGTGGCGGCGGCCGAGTGGCAGCGGCGCCTCGTCCACCGCGACAGGATCGCGTACATGGCGGACTCGCCCACCAACGACCTCGCCAACCAGCTGATAGCGACGCAGGTGAACTCCACCGGCGGCCTCAAGATGCTCACCGAGGCGGCCAAGGCGGGCGGCTGGGAACTCGGCACGGGATTCCTGCCCCGACAGGAGGAGTTCGAGGTCACGACCGGCGGCGGCGGACTCAGCATGTTCCGGCGCACATCTCATGAACGCAAGCAGGCCGCGGCCGAGTTCGTCCGCTTCCTCGCCCGGCCCGAGAACTCCGCGCAGTGGACGGTCGACACCGGCTACATGCCGGTCGTCCCCGCGGCGACGAAGACACCGGTCCTGGCACGCCTCATGAAGGACGATCCGAACGTCAACACCGCCGTGCGACAGCTCCCGTTGACCCGCCAGGGTGACCAGGTCCGCATGATGGTGCCCAATGCCAACGTGCAGATCTACACGGGGCTGCAGAACATCTGGTCCGCGAACGTACCCGCCGAGAAGGCGTTCGCCGACGTCGCCGAGCGGCTGCGCAAGAACGTGGACCGGCATCGCGACAGCATCGAGGAGCACCTGTGACAGCCGGCAACCGTCCTCTCGTCTACGGCCACCGGGGCGCCCGTAGCGAGGAACCCGAGAACACCCTGCGCTCCTTCCGGCGGGCCGCGGCCCTTGGCGCGGACGGCATCGAACTCGACGTACGAGTGTCGGCCGACGGGCACCTCGTCGTCGTCCACGACGCGACCGTGGACCGCACGACGGACGGCGAGGGAGAGGTCGCGGCCCTCACCCTTGCCCAGCTCCGCTCGTTGGACGCCGGATCGGGGGAGCGCATCCCGACACTGGACGAGGCGCTGGCGTCCTTCGACGGCCTCGTCCAGGTCGAGATCAAGGCGCCGGAGGCGGTGCGGGTGATCCGGGACCTGCCGGACCGCGCGGTCCTGACGTCGTTCCACCCCGACGTACTGGAGGACGCCGCGCGGCGTCTACCAGGTGTGGCGCGCGGGTTGATCACGCATGACCCCGGTGAGGCGATGCTGCGCACCGCCAAGGACCTGGGCGCGACCTGGGTCTGCCCGGCGCACACGGACGCGCTGACGGCCGAGCTGGTGGAGCGGTGCCACGCCGCCGGTCTACGAGTGGACTCGTGGCCGGCGGCGGACCGTCAGCTGATGCGGCGATTTGTCGAGTTGGGCGTGGACGCCGTGACGACGGACCACCCGGGACTGATCGACGGGTGGCTGGAGGGTTGAGTGACGGTCCGGCGGCCGGCGGCGCCCTCGCGCTCCCGGCGGCCGGACACCCTCACACCTGTCGGTGCGCGACACGCGGAACGGGATGCCGGCCCACCGGAACACATGGCCGACCTCTGGCACCGGGCACTGGCCGCAGGAGACGAGCCGGCAACCGGTGTCGAACCTTGCGCAGTCCATCGTCACCGTCGGCTGCATGCCGATGACCACGGCTGGGGTGTTCGAGCGCTGGGCGATGGGGAGCACCACCGAGGACGTCGGATACGTCGTCAGGAAGAGCACGTCCTTGAGCTGGGGCAGAGGCCGGGGAACTGCGGCCAGTACGTGCCGAGCCGCCCGCGACCAGGCCGATGCGGGTGCGGCGACGCCGCGCGGGAAGCGGCAGAGAGCGCGCGGAACGTGTGCACGTGTCCGGGGTGGTGATGGCAGGGCCGACGTCGCAAACGCCGCCCCGGCTCCCCGCCTCACAGCCAGCCGCGCGACTCCATCTCCCCCCGGAACCGGGTGTACGAGGCGTTGAGAGCCGCCTGCTCCGCGAGTGCGGGAAGCACCTCGTGGCCCGTGCCGGCCGTCATCGTCGCGGCGGCGGTCGTCAGGTCGGCGTGGAGCGTGCCGGACGCGGCGAGAAGGGCGGCGCCGAAGGCGCTCTCGGCGCGCTCCACCACCCGCAGGGGGCGGTCGAGGACCGTGGCGCGGATCCGGTTCCACAGCGCGCTTCGGCTGCCGCCGCCCGCCGCGTACAACGGGCCCGAGGCCGGCACGCCGAGCGCCGACATCCGTTCCAGCGCGAGCCGTTCGAGGAAGGCGACGCCTTCCAGGTCAGCGCGGTGGAGGTCCGCATCGTCGGCGGGTGAGCCGAGCAGGAAGCCACGGGCCTCGCCCGACACGAACGGGAAGCGCTCGCCGTCGCGGCGCAGGGGATACGTGACGCAGGAGGCGGGGCCGCGCTCCGCAGCCGCTGCGTCCAGGTGCGGCAGACGCGCCGGGTCGGTGGCCGCGAGGGCCTCCCCGCCGGTGTTGGACGCCCCGCCCGGAAGCCACCAGCCGTCGGGATGGCGGTGACTGTAGACGGCGCCCGTCGGGTCGGCCGGGAGCTCACGCGCGACCCCCTTGAGGACGTACGTGGTGCCCAGCACGCCGACGAACTGGCCCGGTGAGACGGCGCCCGTGGCGAGCTGACCCGCGCACCCGTCGGTCATGCCGAGCCGCACGGAACATCCCTCGGGCAGACCGGTCTCCCTGGCGGCGGGGCGGCACACCGTCCCCGACGCCGTGCCCGGAGCGGCAACCTCCGGAAGGAGGGCCGAGGGGACGTCGAGCGCGTCGAAGGCCTCGGTGGCCCAGCCGCCCGCGCGTGGGTCGTAGCCGCTCTTGAGCGCGTGGCTCCAGTCCGCGGCCACCGGCCCGCCGGTCAGGTGCCACCCCAGGAGATCAGGGGTGTGCAGGACGTGGCGTACGGCGGAGGCGCCGTACGCGCGAACGCACCAGGCCAGGCGGCCGAGCGCGGCCGTCGGGCCGACCGTCAGGCCGAGTTTCCTCCAGCGTGCCGAACCTGCCTGCTGGGCACGGGAGTTCAGCTCTGCCGCACGCCGGTCGTCGTACATCAGCGCCGGTCCGAGCGGTGCGCCGTCGGCGCCGGTGGGGACCAGCGTCCCGGAGGTGGCGGACACGGCGACCGCCACCACCTCGCGCCCACCGTGCGGCAGCGCACCGGTCGCACGGCGCAGCGCGGCTGCCGTCGCGGGCCACCACGCGCCGGCGTCCTGTTCACAGGCTCCGCCCGGTCCGCGCGAGGGCGCGGGCAGCCCGGCCCGCGCCTCGGCGGCCACCCGGCCCCCGGCGTCGACGCACACCACCCGCACCGCGGCTGTCGCCACGTCGATGCCGACCACGACGGGGGCGGGGGACAGGGGGGCCTGGCTCATCGGCGAAGCGGTCCTCTCGGCTCATGCGTGGTGGCTCGGCCATGTGCGGGGACAGTGGATCGTGGTGCGAAGGTGGAGCTCCCTGTGAAATTAACACGAAGGCTGTTGAAAACAACCCTCGGTTCAGTGATCGGCGTTCGTCCCGCTCTCGGCCGCCGTCTCCGCCACCCGCACCTCGGTCTGCCGGCGCAGCGACCGCACCAACTCGCCGTCAACGGCGGCGTCGACGACGACCTGGTCGAAGTCGGCCACCGGCGCCACCCGGTGCAGTGCCGTGCGGGCCAGCTTCGTGTGGTCCATCAACAGCACCTTGCGGGTGCCGGACGCGAGCATCGCCCGCTTCACGAGCACCACATCCTGCTCCTGGTGATACGTCATCCGAGCGTCCATCGCGGACGTCGAGACGATCACCATGTCGACGGACAACGCCTCCACCGCCTCCACGCACGCCACCCCGAGGAACGAGTCGTGCGTGTGCGAGTACTCGCCGCCGAGGGCGAGCAGCCGGATGCCCTCGCGGCCCGCGAACACGTCGAGGACACGGCGGGCGTTCGTGACGACCGTCAGCGGCGTCACGTCCACCAGCAGCGCGGCGAGCGCGAGCGCGGACGTCGAGTCGTCCAGGAGCACTGACATACCGGGCTCGACCAGCGCGGCGGCGGCGTGCGCGATGGCGTCCTTCTCCGCGATGTTCACGCCGAGGCGGTAGTCGAGATTGGACTCGAAGACGGTCGACGGCTGCGCGGACGCGCCGCCGCGGAATCGGCGCAGGACCCCGCGCCGGGACAGCTCGTCGAGGTCTCGGTGGACGGTCATCAGGCTGACGCCGGTGAGCTCCGCGAGCTCGGCCCCCGTGGCCGTGCCCTCCTTCAACACGTGCTCGGCGATGGTCTGTCTGCGGGTCTCCGCCCCGGTGGTGGTCATGCGGACAAGTCTCCCGTACGGACGGTGCGCGGGATGCGCGTGGGGACGTTCAGGGACAGCAGCGCGACATGGTCGGCGCCGAGTTCGATCTCCGTGACCGCGGCGTTGTCCAGGCGTGGGAACACCTTGCGGTAGCGCCCCACCGGTACCCCGAGCAGCGCGCACAGAGCGATCCGCAGCAGCGTGTTGTGGGCGACGACGAGGACTGTGCCGCCTGGATGGCGCACTGCGATGTCGTGCAGGGCCGCTGTCGCGCGTCGCGCAGCCTTCGACGGAGGTTCGGAGCCCGGGAAGGCGCCCGACTCCGCGTCCGCCCGGAACCGGCGCACGGCCTCGGCGTCCTCGGCGGCCATCTCCTGGACGGTGCGTCCTTCGCCCCAGCCGAAGTCCACCTCGCGCAGGTCCTCGACGACTTCGGGGTCGAGCCCCAGAGCCTCGGCGGCAGGCCGGGCGGTGCGCCGCGCACGGCTCAGCGGAGAGACGACGACGGCATCCACACCCCGGTGTGCGGCCCAAGCGCCCAGATCGTCGGCCTGGGCGAGACCCTCCTCGGTGAGCGGCACGTCCGTGATCCCCGCATACCGGTTCTCGGCGTGCCAGGTGGTCTGGCCGTGACGGACGAGCAACAGCCGGGACGGCATAGGGGCGGCCTCCTGGGACGGGATCGAGGCGGGACTCATTGATAAATCAAATCTTCGGTGTTAAATCTATCAGCCATCACCGAAGAAGGGCTGGAGCCGTATGCGCATCCTCGCCGCCGGCGACCATTTCGTCCGTCCCGATCTCCTGCGCGCCGCGCTCACCGCCGAACTGGCGAAGGCGCCGGCCCAGCGGACCACGGAGTTCACCGAACTGACCCTGCCCTGGCCGCACGAGCCGTTCGGGCCGGTCGGCACAGTCGTCGAGGCGAGCGGCACCGAGGACATGATGATCGAGGCGCTCGAAGGGGCCCGGATCTGCGTGACCCAGATGGCGCCGTTCACAGAGAAGATCTTCGCCGCCCGCCCCGAGCTGCGCATGGTCGCCGTCTCACGCGGCGGCCCTGTCAACGTCGACGTGCCCGCCGCCACCCGGCACGGCGTCGCCGTCAGCTTCGCGCCGGGCCGCAACGCGCCCGCGGCGGCAGAGTTCGCCATCGGCCTGATGCTCGCGGGAATGCGCCGCATCACCACCGCCGACGCCGCCCTCAAGAATGGCGTGTGGCGCGGCGACTTCTACGCGTACGAGGAGGGCGGCATCGAACTCGACGGCGCCACCGTCGGGCTGGTCGGCTACGGCGCCATCGGCCGCATCGTAGCCCGCGTCCTGCGCGCCTTCGGCGCCCGTGTCCTCGTGGCCGACCCCTACACGGACCCGACCACCACCCGTGCCGACGGCGTCGAACTCGTAGAGCTGGACGACCTGTTGCGCGCGAGCAGCGTCGTCAGCCTGCACGCCCGGCTCACCCCCGAGACCCACCACCTCATCGACGCGGCCCGGCTCGCGCTGCTGCCCGAGGGCGCCGTCCTCGTCAACTCCGCGCGCGGCGGCCTGCTCGACTACGCGCCGCTGCCGGAGCTGCTGCGCACCGGGCGCCTCGGGGCACTTGCCCTCGACGTGTACGACGTCGAACCCCCGCCCGCCGACTGGCCCTTGCACGACGCTCCGAACGTCGTCACCGCACCCCATCTGGCCGGCGCCACCCGTCAGACTGCCCACCGCGCGGCCGCGATCACAGCCGCCGAGGTCGGCCGCTTCGTCCGCGGCGAGGCCCTCGCGCACCCCGCCAACCCCGAGGTGAGCACCACCGAGACCGCTGGATCGAGGAGCAGGCCATGACCGACGCGGCGAACGGCACCACCGGATCCGCCGACTCCGTCGTGATCGGCGTCGACATCGGCACATCGGTCACCAAGGCCGTCGCGTTCGCCGCCGACGGCACCCCTCTGGCCCGGGCCGCCCGCCGTTCCCAGCTCGAGCGGCTGCCCGGCGGGCGCGTCGAGCAGGACCTGGACGACGTCGTCCGCACCGTCGCCGACGTCGTCCGCGAGACCGCGTCCGCCCTGCCCCAGCCGCCCGTCGCGGTGGCGCTCACCGGCCAGGGCGACGGTCTGTGGCTGCGCGACACGGAAGGGCGGGCCGTGCGCCCGGCGATCTCCTGGATGGACGCCCGCGCCTCCGACCTGGTCGGCACGTGGCTGGCAGACGGCACGATCCAGAAGGTGTACGGACACACGGGCTCCGGCATGTTCCCCGGCTGCCACGCCCCGCTCCTGGCCTGGCTGCAGGAGAACGAGCCCGACGCGCTCACCCGGGCGGCCACCGCCGGCTACTGCGTGGACGCCGTCGCCCAGCGCCTCACCGGGCGGATATGCCTCGACGCCTCCGATGCCACGCTGCCTTTCCTGGACCCCGTCACCCGGACGTACTCCCGGGAAGCCCTGGCCGCCTGCGGCATCGCCGACCATGCCCGCCTCCTCCCGCCGCCCGCGGACCCCGGCACCGTCCTCGCCCTCGACCGCCATGGCGCCGGACTCCTCGGCCTGCCCGAAGGATTGCCGCTCACCGCGGGGCCGTATGACCTGCCCGCCTGCGCCATCGGCAGCGGCGTCCGCGACCCAGGAGACGGCGTGGTCATCATCGGCACGACCCTCGCCTGCCAGGTCCTGACCGACCAGACCCTCGTCGACCCGGCAGCCGAACCCGCCGGCATGTGGCTCTGCATGCCGGAGCAGGACCGCTGGCTGCGCGCCATGCCGGCGATGGTGGGCACGGCCGCCCTCCAATGGGCGCTCACCCTCACGGGGCGCACCACGGAAGACCTCGGCGACCTGCTCGCCGCGAGCCCGCCCGGCGCACGCGGCGTCACAGCCCTGCCGTTCCTGTCCGGGGCGGGCGAGCGGGCCCCGTTCGTCGACCCCGCGGCGCGTGGCCGCCTCGACGGACTCACCCTCGCCCACACCCCCGCCGACGCGGTCCGCGCCGTCTGCGAGGCCATCGGCTACGCGGCCCGCCACTGTCTGGAAGCCGCAGGTCTCACCGGCACGCTCGCGGCCTGCGGCGGAGGCAGCCGCTCAGGACCATGGGCCCAGCTGTTCGCCGACATCATCGGCCGCCCGGTGACCATCCCGGTGGAAGAGGAGACAGGCGCCCTCGGTGCGACGAAAGTCGCCCGCCGCGCCCTTGGCCTGCCCCCGTCCACCCTGCCCCAGCCCGTCCGCACGGTCGTCCCGCACCCGTCGGCACGGGAGTCGTACGAGCGTGGATACGCCCAGTACAGAAGGGAATTGGATGCATCACGGGCGCACCGGTCGGCGTAGGACCCCCGGGCGATCCGCAGGGATGCAGCGACACGACGTACGCGACATCCCTGCGGGCGACGCCGCCGAGCGCCCAGCAACCTCGGGTGTCTAGTGAGAGGAGCGTCTCCGCCCTCTCCGCCCGACGACAGCCACACGTCACCGCCGTCGCCATCGACCATTGCCGGCATGTGGCACAGCGCCGAGAGCGACGGACACCCGCCGCTGCGACCGGAACGATCGAGAGATGGAAGTGTTCGACGCCCGCTGCCGGGTGCCTGCATGCCGCACGCGGGTGCCGGTGAGGTACGCGAGATCGGGTGGGCGAGTGACCGCCGGCCGTCGACTACGCCACAGGTTGCTGCGGTGGGGCAATGGCTTGCTGCCCCTTGGGGGTGCGGCGATGAGTGGGCCTGACGGCGAGCTGGTGAAGACCGTACCGATGGCCGCAACCGAACCAATGAAGAGCCGGTCGCCTTGAGGGAAAGGCGGCGCGCTCTTGCGTGGCTGGGCGGCCATTACGCAGTCCACCTTGGGGATGGGGCCGGGCCCTACATCGCACTCCTGGGCGCGTTGTGGCCGGCCGACGTGATCTGGGTGCAGTTTCGAGGTGGCCAGGCTCGAACTGGGCGACGGGCCGGGACAGCCGCCGAGGAGCGGGCCACGCGCAAGAGCCTCGCCAGCCGGTCGCCGTCGCCCGGCCGCAGGCTGCGGGCGGTTCGACCGCGCGGCCCTTACGCTAGAGACATGAGCGAGATCGTCGTCGTGTACGAGCTCGACAAGGCGGTGGCCACGAGCTCGTCCCCGGGAACACCGAGCGGTGAGGAACGACCCGTCCGCAAGGTGCACGCGGCGCCCGCAGCCCCAGGGGCGCCCAGCTCGACGGGGCCGAGGACCCTCTGCGGCAGGGACACCTTCGCCATGGAGACGGCCCACTGGAACCCCTCCGAGCACCCTGGAGCGTCCTGGTATCCCGCGGAATACGTATCCGTGGTCTGCCCCGAATGCGATGCCGTGATCGAGACCTGACCGGCATACCGCCTGCCTGACGCCGCACCCACCGTTTTCCTGTCGCTCGTGTCTGTCATGGCCAGTTCTTCTGCCGGCTGCTGTCAGGCGTCGCGGGTGGGTGCGGGGGCGGGCCGCCCGGCACCCAGGGGACCTGGCGGAGCGCCGGTGCGCGCCATCGGGTCCGGGTGTCAGCAGGACGGCGAGAGGCCGGCCGCCCGTAGCGTTCCGCTGGCCATGCCAGGAGAACCTGCGGTCGTCGCGTTGCGGCACGCGGAATGAGTGGAGCGAGTAAGGAGCGAGTAACTCCCGCTCCAGGTCGGTGAGTTCATGACGGCGTATCACTCGACCGTGATCCACCACCTGGTGATCTTTGTAGACGGACTCTGGTAGGTCGTCGAATTCGTGTGACCCGAGAGCACCCGCGAATGCGGGCAGATGCAGATCGACTCGCCGCAGGGAAGCCTCGGGCCTTCCCACTGCATCGGCTACTGAACACCGACCTCATTGACGTGCGACCCGTATCCAGTCACCGGTATGACCACCGCCGTCGCGGTAGGCTCCCAAGTGGATGGGAGGCGCATGTGATCGCACTGGCGGTTCCCCTGTGGGCCACGAGTAACGGGCAGGGGCTGCGGCAACTCTCTGAGTTGGGGCTGGCCCTCCTGCTGTCGAGCCTGATCGGCTGGGAGCGGGCAGCCCAACAGAAGAGCGCGGGCCTGCGCACGCACACCCTGGTCGGCATCGCCAGCGCGCTGATGATGGAAGTCTCTCAGCACGGATTCACCAATGTGCTCGGCCTGGACAACGTCTCCTTCGACCCGTCCCGGGTAGCTGCCCAGATCGTGTCCGGCATCGGGTTCATCGGCGGCGGAATCATCTTCGTGCGCCGGGACGCCGTCCGCGGTCTGACCACGGCCGCCACCATCTGGCTCGGGTGCGCGGTCGGTATGGCCTGCGGTGGGGGCCTGCCGATCCTCGCCCTGGCAGTCACCGCCCTGCACTTCCTCGTCGTTCGCGGCTATCCCCTGCTCACCATCCGTCAGGCGTCCAGCGCGGCCCCCTCTGCTTTCGAGCTGCACATGACCTACCGCACGGGCACGGCCCTACTGCCTCAGCTGATGGAGACATGCACCCAGCGGGGTTTCCGTATCGTGCAGGTCAAGGTCAAGCGGCTTCCTGGGCGGACGGATCCCGCCGCCCGTGTCCTGATCGAACTCGAGGGAACCGCCGATACTGCTCAGCTGACCTCGGAGTTGTTCCAAAGCGACGGCGTCATAGATATCGCGCTCACCGCAGCAGCCGACGACGAGTGACCGCTTGCCGTGCAGACACGATGCCTTGGTCGCGTTTGAAGAGGCACGTTGCCTCGGCGGAGGTGTACAGCACCGGCCTGGCCAACGCGGCTGCCGCGTTCTCGTCCGCGAGGGCGCCGACCGGGTGCTCGCCGCCGCACCGGAGGCAGAAGTCAGCCAGGACATAGCCGAGTTGACGGCTCAGGCCGACGCGCGAGGCCCTCGCCTAGTGGTTCGCAACGGCCACCACCGGTCCCGACCGTCGTCACGGCGGCAGGGCCGGTCTAGGTCACCGCTCCGCGGGTGAACGACCGCCGGGTCGACAAGGCCACCGGCGAGCGACAGCGGTTCTCCCCGAAGATCCTGCCTCCGTGGTGCCGCACTCCAGTCGACTACACCTTGCGTTGGCTGTGAAGCGTGGGCTCGTTCCTGGCGGCGGATTCGGTTGTGGCCAGCACGTCGTAGCCGATGAACTCGAACAGGCGGTCGCCGCGGCGCAGGGGGTCGGGCGTTCCTGCGAACCGGTGTACACCGACCCCGAAGCCGACGTCCGCTGCCGACAGCCATTGAAGTTCGAAGCCCTGCGCTTCGAACCATTCGCAGATCTGCGGTACTCGGTCGGGTGTTGCACGGTGCCTTGTCCAGATGACGGTTCCGTCGGCCTTGCACAGCTGACTGCAGCCGGCGATGGTGTGCTCGATGTCGGCGTCGGTGATGTTGCCGAAGACGCCGCAGATGAGGACGAGATCCGCGGGGGCCATGTCTTCGTACTGGTCGATGAGGGCGGCGTCACCGGTCACCACGTCCACGTTCTGCAGGCCGGCCCGGCCGGCCTGTTTCGCGGCGACCGCAGTGTTGCGCGGATCCAGCTCGACGAGCTTCGCTCGTACATCGTTGCGGCGGGGGTGCTCGGCCAGAACGTCCAGAAGATCGCGGCCCTCCCCGGCGCAAAGGCTGATCACTCTCAAATCACCTTCCGGGGCACCAGACAGGGCAGCGCCGACCTGGGCTTGAACCGTCTGTAACCGTCGTGCCATCCACGAGTCGGCCAGGTCGTACTTCTCGTGCCATGCGCTCCAGTCCATGGGCGGACGCTACGGCCGCCGACCCCTCACGAGCGACCCAATTCAAAACACCGGCCGGAGGACGCGCCCATGCGGTGCAACTGAGCCTGTACCGCAGCGTCGAGGAGCCGGACCTGCATCGCGTCGCGGGGCAGGCTCCGTATCACCCTCGCGTGTAGGTGCTCGTGGAACCGGTTCTCGAGAAATGCATCCCGTTCGGTGAGCGACCATGTCCAACTCCGCCTGGGACGCGGCCGGTTGTTGTATGTGTACGCCTGGGGGCCGGCGCGGTGCTTGGCGGCGCAGCGGCACCTTCGACCTCGGTCCGGTCGGTGCCCTGGCCGGGCTCGGCGCTTCGCCGGAGCGCTGACGGGTATGCACATACGTGGTGCGGCGGGGGCAAGGCGGCACGACCGGCAACGAGCACGTTCTCTGCCACCCGATGTGCCATTACACTGCGCCGTGACACCACGGGACACACACAGTAACTGGCCGAAAGTGAACGGGGAGTGGCATGGCTACGGGGGGATGGGGGCCGGGAAACGGCCCGGGTCAGCCTGGCGGCAACGGACCGGGAGGCCAGGGCGGCTGGGGCGCGCCCTACGGACCACCGCAGGGCGGCCCGTACGGTCCCCCACCGCCGAATCCGGGCCCGTATCCGAACCAGCCTCCGTACCCGAACCCGTACCCCTACGGCCCCCAGCCCCCGAGGCCCGCCGCCCGGCGCCGTCGCGGCTGCCTGTCGTTCGGCTCTCCCTTCGGGCTCGTCGGCGCGATCCTGCGCTCCGCGCACCGCGCCGCCACCAGGCTCTTCGCGCAGGAGGGTGAGGGCCGGATCGAGGACCGCACCGTGGACCGCGTCCAGCTGGCCCGCACGGTGCTCGGTGCCGCCGCCACCATCGCCCTGATCCTCGCCTACAACGTGGACCCGAACCGCTGGGAGGACGCGGCGTGGGGCGGAGCCGCCCAACTCATCATCGCCCCGTTCGTGCTGATCATCGCCGCGCCCCTGGTCATCATCGGATTCATCTACTACGCGCCCCCGCACCTGCGGCCGCATCTGCGCTCCCGGCTGCGCGCTCCGCTGAAGGCGGTCGGCTGGTACGTGCTGACGTTGGTCGTCATCGGCGGAGTCCTCGTCCCGACAGCCCTGACCGTCAACGCCGACGACGGGAAGGACTGGTGGGAGTACGTACTGGCCGTCGCCTCGTTGATCGTGTTCGTGTGGGGCCTTCCCTTCTTCTTCATGGCGTCGCTGTACGCGGCACGCAGCGCCTTCAACAGCGCCCAGGTCCACCCGATGCTGCCACCCGTCCTCACTCTGACGCTGGTGTGGGTGTTCGCGGCCTTCAGCCTGATCGGCGACGGCTTGCCGGGAGGTCCGCCCATCGTCCAGTTCTGCTCCACGCTGGGCGGGCCGCTGTCGGTGACCGCTGTCGCGCTCTGGGAACTGCGGCGGATGAGGACCCGTTTCGGCGTCACCCTGCGCGCCTGATCCGGCTTCGCGGCCTCCCCGCCCCAGGTGAAGCGCTGACCTTGTATGTCGCCTTGAGCGAGTGCGGTCTCCTGTTCAGGAGTCCAGTGGGGTGCCAGGGTTATTGAGGCTGGTGAGGTCTAAGAACAGGCGATGGGCCGTCAGAGCGACGACGCTGTGAGCTGTTTCAGTCCACTGGGACAGCGTGAAGAAGCGGGAGTCGATGAGGTGGTGTCGCCGTCCGCCCGGCGCCACTGCCATCTCGATGGGTCGATCGAAGTGTGAGTGGCCTGAGGGACTGAGCCTCTGGAGCCGCCGTCAGGCGAACGGCACCGACATCAACCGATCAAGTTCAGTAGCCTCCCAGGATGGATTTGCGACTGGCGGCGTACGCCGTGTGCATCGAGGCCGGGTGTGTCCTGCTTGCTCATGCCGTGAAACCGGACGGCGAGAAGACCTGGACTCTTCCGGGCGGCAGGGTTGAGCATGCGGAAGACCCGTTCGACGCGGTCGTCCGCGAGGTCGCCGAGGAAACCGGCTTGGACGCTGTGGTTGAACGCCTGCTTGGAGTTGATTCAAGGGTGATCCCTGCGGCGGAGCGCCGTTTGCCCGGCCGACCCGAGCTCCAGAATGTGGGCATCTTCTACCAGATCCGCATCACCGGTGGTCAACTCCGACCTGAGCCGAACGGCGAAACCGCAGAGTCGGTCTGGACTCCCATCGCCAATGTCGCTCGCCTCGAACGCTCTTCGCTGCTCGACATCGGCCTTTCCCTGGCGCAGACCGTTCCGGCTACCGGCCACGTCGATCCTGTCCCGGTAGGCGGCCTGATCCGGCATTGAGGACGGCTCCCCTCACATGGCCATGTGCGGCCGTGTGAGGGGAGCTGTGCGTTTCTGCGTCGACCGGTCACCGAGCGCGTCCATGGCCTTCACGGTCGGTGCTCGCGCGTCCGCGACGTACGCCGCCTGACGGTGCAGCTGCCCGAACGCCTTCAGGTATTGGCTCCGGCCTCTGTAGAAAGTGGCGCTCGTCCTGGGCTGATCGCGTGCTGGCGGCCGGCGTTGTGGCGCCCGGGGACTTGGACGTCCGAGGCGCCGAGTGTCGCGGATCCGTGCGGGGCCCAGGGGCACAGCGGACAGGCGCGTCGAGTTCGGCGACTCCCGCCCCGTCACGTCCCCGCGGGCGGGGCGATCTCGACACGTACGCCACTTGCCTCGAAGGCGCGGATCTCTGCGGCGGGTGCCGAAGCGTCCGTGACCAGGGTCCACTCCTTCCTCAGCTTCGCCCACGCGTGGAACGGCGCGCGCCCCAGCTTGGCGCCATGGGCCAGCACGTAGACCCGGTCGGCGCGGCGCGCCATCAGTTCCTTGAGACGGGTCTGGCGCAGCTCCGCCTCGCAGATGCCGCGGTCGACGGTGACGCCGTCGGCGCCGAGGAAGACCCGGTCGAAGGACAAGTGCTCGAGCGCGGCCTCCGTGAGCGGGCCGACGAAGCCCTGGCTGAGCGGGCGGAGCGTGCCTCCGAGGCAATCGACCTGTACGCCGTCCGCGTCTGCGAGGGCGTGCAGGGCCGTCAGGCCCGTGGTCGCGATCGTCAATTCCTTGGCGCTGCGCAGCTCGTGGGCCAGGGCGCCCACCGTGGTGCCGGCGTCGAGGAGGAGCGTCTCGCCCGGCTCGACCTGCCGGGCGGCCCATTGTGCGATGGCCCGCTTCTCCTCGTACGCCTCACCGGTGCGCTGCCGCAGTGACGCTTCGGGGTGTGCGGACAGTGCCATCGCGCCGCCGTAGGTGCGCGCGAGGCGGCCCTCTGTGGTGAGGCGGGCGAGGTCGCGGCGGATGGTCGAGGGGGTGACGTCGAAGAGCTGCGAGAGTTCCTCGACGCTGGCGAGGCCGGTGGTGGTGGCGAGGCGGACGATGCGGTCGCGTCGTGCCTGGGATGTGGTCGGCGGCATCTACGGAGTCCTCTACGGTGCGGTGGTAACGGCGGTGCAGGGGACGGCGGTTCAGGCCGCCGGAGCGATGGGCGCCGTCGCCATCTCGGCGGCCTGGCGCAGCGCCTCGACCATGCTACCGGCCTCCGCCGCGCCCGTTCCGGCGATGTCGAACGCGGTGCCGTGGTCGACGGACGTGCGGATGACGGGCAGTCCCACGGTGAGGTTGACACCTGCCTCGATGCCCAGCACCTTGACCGGGCCGTGGCCCTGGTCGTGGTACATCGCGACGATCAGGTCGTAGTCGCCGCGTGAGGCGAGGAAGAAGGCGGTGTCGGCGGGGAGCGGACCCCGGGCGTCGACGCCCTCGGCGCGGAGCTTCTCCAGGGCCGGGACGATCTTCTCGTCCTCCTCGCCGTAGCCGAACAGGCCGTTCTCGCCCGCGTGCGGGTTGATGCCGCAGACGCCGATGACGGGGTTGGGGGTGCCGGCGCGCACCATCGCCTCGTGGCCCCGGCGGACCGTGCGCTCGACGAGGCCCGGCTCGATGCGGTTGACGGCGTCGATCAGGCCGATGTGCGTGGTGACATGGATGACCTTCACCTTCTCCGTGGAGAGCATCATCGAGACCTCTTCGGTCCCGGTCAGGTGGGCGAGGAGTTCGGTGTGGCCGGGGTAGATGTGGCCCGCGGCGTGCAGGGCCTCCTTGTTGAGCGGGGCGGTGCAGATGGCGTGCACGTCTCCTGCCACGGCGAGTTCGGCGGCGCGCGCGACGTAGGCGTAGGCGGCGTCGCCCGCGACTGGCGACAGCTTGCCCCAGGGCAGGTCGGCGGAGAGTAGGCCGAGGTCGACGACGTTGACGCGGCCGGGTGTGAACTCGGCGTCGCGCGGGTGGTCGACGGGGGCGATCTCACACTCCAGACCGAGGATGCGGGCGGCCTCGCGCAGCCGCTGGGCGTCGCCGATGACGACGGGACTGCAGCGGGTCAGGACCGCGTCGTCGAGCAGGGCCGCGACGACGACCTCGGGGCCGACACCGGCACCGTCGCCCATGGTGACGGCGATGAGGGGGAGGGGGGCGCTCATAAGAACAACTCCTAGCGGGGAGGTGGGCGGTGAAGGGTTCAGGTGGCTGCCGAAACGGCGGTCAGGTGGGGCCGTAGCGCGGCAGCGATGCGCAGCAGCGAGTCCTCGCCGCCGTAGCTGCCGGGGCGGGTGACGACGCGGCGGCCGTCGGGGGTGCGGGAGTGGACCGCGCCGTGGTGGATCTCGCCGAGCGGCTCCAACTCCCTTGTGCCCAGGGCGTCCAGGGTGGTGCGAGCGGTCTCGCCGCCGGTCAGGACGAGGTCGGGGTGGCCCGGGTACGCGGAGGTGAGTGCGGCCAGGGCGGCACTGAGGGCTCGCCCCGCGCCGGGGCGCAGTCCTGCCGAACCGTCGATGGACAGCACGGTCAGTGCGGGAACGGCGGGGGTACGCGGCAGGCTGACCGTGCCTGCCGCCAAGTCGGCCGGGTCCAGCGGCACATGGTGCGCGCCGAGCGCGGTGAGGTGCGCGATCTGCGCAACGGCTGCGGGCTCGGCGGTCCCTACGACGAAGAGCAGCGGCGTGCGGTCCCGGGCGGGCGCGGGTGGGGGAGGGGCGGCGGGACGCGCCATCGCGCGCCCGAGCGCGAGCGCCAGACCTCCGCTGCCCAGGAGTCGGAATCCGGAGCCGAGCCGCAGCGCTGCCGCGGCCACGGCAGCCAGGTCGGCGTCGGTCTCGGCGTCCGGAACGGGGTGCGCGCCGGATGCGGCGATCCGCCGGAACTCCGCTTCCAGTGCGGCGGGTTCGGAGCGTACGACGTCGAGCGGGACCGCGCGGACCGGCAGACCGGACAGCGCCTCGGGCAGTGAGCGGGGCGCGGCCGCGCGTTCCGCACGCCAGCCGTCGGTGCGGTGCAGCGGAACGCCGTTCACGTGCACCACACCGCCCGTCACGGTGCGCCCGGCCGCGGGCAGCGCGGGGGCGACGACGACGGCCTCGGCTCCTTCGGCGTAGGCGGCGGCCTCGGCGGCGAGGTGGCCGCGCAGCTGTGAGTCGACCTTCTTGTACAGCAGACGAGGCGGGCCGGCCTGCGCCGCGCGCAGCGCCGTCCGCACGGCGCACGCCGCTTCGGCGGTCGGCAGGTGCCGGGTGTCCAGGTCCACGACAAGGTCGTGCGTGGCAGGGCTCTCGGCCACGTCTGCGGCAGCGAGCGACAGACGGACGGGGCCGCCGAGCGCGCAGGCGGTCTCGGCCGCGCCGGACAGGTCGTCCGCGAGCGCGAGGACGTGCGGCAGTCGGGGCACCGGCGCGGACGGCGGAACGGACGGGCGTGGGGGCAGGGAAGCCACGGGATCGAACCTCCTTGGGCGCGCCCGGCGTTGGGCGGCCCGGTCCGGATCATGGCACAGGTTGCGCGAACTGCGCGAGACCTCTTGCGTGATTCACGCAGTCGTGCGAGCGTTCGGTGGCGCCGGCGGCCCTCACCCACGGACCGCGTCGCCCTCGTGAACCCGACGCGTACTCGGCTCACCCAGCACGGCGCGCACCGACTCGCACCGCACAAAGCAGGCCATCGCACCGCACTCGGCCGCAGTGCGGCGCACCGCCGGGAGCCACCACGGCGATCCCGGAGCCACCACGGCAACCGAGCGCATCCGCGCGGCCGCACGGCACACCACCCGCGATGCGCACATCACGCATGAGATCGCGTACGAGCACGAGACCGCCCGACCCGCACCACTTGCGTCACCCGCACCACCCGCTTCGGAAGGAACCCGCCGTGACCGTCGGCCTTGAACTCCCGCACGTCCCTGTCCTGTTGTCCCCCCTCGTCCTCGGCACGATGACCTTCGGCGACACCGCGGACCGCGCGACGGCTGCCGCGATGCTGGACGCCGCGCTCGACGCGGGCATCACCGGAGTGGACACCGCCAACGGCTACGCGGGCGGCGAGAGCGAGCGCATCCTCGCCGAGCTGCTGCCCGGCCGACGCGACCGGGTGGTGCTCGCCACCAAGGCCGGCATCCCGCATCCCGACCAGGGCGAGCACGCGCCGCTCTCCGCCGAGGGCCTGCGCACCGCGCTCGAAGGAAGCCTCAAGCGCCTGGGCACCGACCATGTCGACCTCTTCTACCTGCACCAGCCGGACCGCAGGACGCCGCTCGCCGAAACCCTGGCCACCGTGGCCGAGTTCGTACAGGCGGGCAAGGTCCTCGCCCTCGGCGTCTCCAACTTCGCCGCCTGGCAGATCGCCGAGCTCAGCCGCGTGGCCGACGAGGTCGGCGCCCCCCGCCCGGTCGTGGCACAGCAGCTCCACAATCTCCTCGCACGCCGCATCGAAGAGGAGTATGTGGAGTACGCCGCCGCGACCGGCCTGCGCACGATGGTCTACAACCCGCTCGGCGGCGGTCTGCTCACCGGCCGCCACAGCTTCGAACAGGCCCCGGACGGCGGGCGCTTCGGCGACTCGAAGCTGGCCGCGATGTACCGCGAGCGGTACTGGAACGAGGATCTGTTCTGCGCCGTCACCGATCTCACCCGCATCGCCTCCGACGCGGGCCTGCCGCTGACCGACCTGGCCCTGCGCTGGCTGCTGTCACGGCCCTCCACCGACGCGCTGCTGCTCGGTGGCTCCAAGGTCGACCACCTGAAGGCCAACATCGCCGCCGCAGCCGCCGGCCCGCTGCCCACGGACGTCCTGGCCGCGTGCGACGAGGTCGGCGCCCGCCTGCGCGGCCCGATGCCCGCCTACAACCGCTGACCTCGCCCCCTCTCGTAACGGAGACAACACCATGGCCACCGGCCGCACTTCTGCCGAGTTCACCACCGCCCTGCGCAACCGCGAACAGCTCATCGGCTACTGGTCGTTGCTCGACTCACCGATCGCCGCCGAGCGCCTCGCCCGCGTCGGCTACGACTACCTGGCCTTCGACGCCCAGCACGGACTCTTCGGCTACCAGGGCATGCTGAACAACCTCCTGGCCACCGACACCAAGGGCAGCACCGCCGTCGGCATGGTGCGCGTCGAGGCCAACGACCTCACGTACATCGGAAAGGCTCTCGACGCGGGCGCGACCGCCGTGATCGTCCCGCTGATCGACAACGCGCAGGACGCCGCCGACGCCGTCTCCGCCGTCCGCTATCCACCACTGGGCCGCCGCTCGTACGGCCCGATGCGAGCCCAGCTGCGCATCGGCCCGAACCCGGCCGACACGCACGAGCAGACCGCCGTCCTCGCGATGATCGAGACGGCCGACGGCCTGGCCCATGTGGAGGAGATCTGCGCGACCCCCGGCCTCGACGGCATCTACGTCGGCCCCTCCGACCTGCGCCTGGCCATCGGCGGCGCGTCCTCCACCGACCCGTCCGTGCAGGACGAGTTCGAGCAGGCCCTCACTCGCATCCGCAAGGCGGCCGAGGCGGCAGGCATCGCGGCCGGCATCCACAACGCCGACGGCGCGAGCGCCGCCCGCCGCCTGGCCGAGGGCTTCACGTTCGCGACGGTGGCGGCCGACGTCGTACACCTGCAGCAGATCGCCACGTCCCACCTGGACGCGGCGCGCGGCGGCGCGCGCTGATGCCGACCACGCTCATCACGACGCCCACCTTCGCCCGGCACTCGACGCGCCCCTGGCAGATCCTGGAAGAGGCCGGAGCCGGTCCCCTGCGACCGTCCGACGGCGCGGCGCTGCCCGCCTCCGAACTCCTCGGGCACGCACCCGACGCAGACGCGTTGATCGTCGGCATGGACGTGATCACCGCCGAGGTGATGGACGCCGCGCCCCGCCTCAAGGTGATCGCCAAGCACGGCGTCGGCGTCGACACCATCGACGTGGCCGCCGCCCACGCGCGAGGGATTCCGGTCGTGTGCGCGCCGGGCAGCAACTCGCGTGCCGTGGCCGAGTACACCTTCGGCCTGCTGCTCTGCGCGACCCGCTCCCTCGCCGCCTCGCACACCGCGGTGGCGGCGGGTGGCTGGCCCAAGCTGTTCGGCCCCGAACTGCACGGCAAGACGCTGGGCATCGTCGGCTTCGGCCGCATCGGCCGTCTGCTGGCCGGCTACGCGCGCGCCTTCGGGATGGAACTGCTCGCCCACGACCCGTACGTCCCGGACTCTGACATCCGCGCGCACGGCGCCGAACCGGTCGCGCTCGAAGCCCTGTTGGCGCGGGCCGACGCCGTCAGCCTGCACGCCCCGCCCGACCCGTCCGGCACCGCGCTGCTCGACCGGGCCCGTCTGACGGCGATGAAGCAAGGCTCGGTCCTGGTCAACGCCGCACGCGGCGGCCTCGTCGACGAACGCGCGCTGGCCGACCTGCTCGGCTCCGGGCACCTCGGGGCCGCGGCCCTCGACGCGTTCAGCACCGAGCCGCTGCCCGCCGACCACCCGCTGCGCGAGGCTCCGCGCACGCTCCTCACCTCGCACATGGCCGCCTGCACGCCCGAGGCCAACCAGGCCATGGGCGCGATGGTGGCCGAGGACGTCGTCCGCGTACTGACGGGCAACGAGCCGCGCCACCAGGCACGTTGAAACACAGAGCACCCCGCACCACGACACCTCGGCCCCTCGCACCTAGACACCGCGACACCTCGGCTCTCCTCGCACCTAGGCACCACGACACCTCGACCCTCCTTGCACCTTGGCACCACGACACCTCGGCTCTCCTCGCACCTAGGCACCACGGCACGACCCTGTCCCCATTCCGGATTCCGGCGACGACGCCGGAGGATCCCCCAAGGACCTGACATGGCCACCTCGACCGACGGCGCCACGGCGGCGCCCCCCTCCGCGCAGACCGACCCGTACGCACTGCGCGCCGAAGACGTCCGCCCGGCCCCCGACTCCTTCAGCGGCCGACTGCGCCAACTCGGCCCCGGACTCGTGCTGTCCGCCGCAGTCGTCGGCTCCGGTGAACTGATCACCACCACCTCGCTCGGCGCGAAGGCCGGCTTCGCCCTGCTGTGGCTGGTGATCATCTCCACCGCGGTCAAGGTGTGGGTCCAGATGGAACTGGCCCGCTGGACCATCCTCAACGGACGCCCCGCCCTCGACGGCTTCCGTGACGTCGGCCCCCGGATCGGCCGGCTGAGCTGGATCAACTGGCTCTGGATCGGCATGGACTTCGCCAAGATGTTCCAGCGCGGCGGCATCATAGGCGGTACCGCGGCGGCCTGCTCGATCCTCCTGCCGATCCACGGCGCATCGCTCAGCACGTCCTCCTTGACCATCTGGGCGCTCATCGTCACCGGTGCCGCCGTCCTCATCCTCCAGACGGGCAAGTACCACGTCGTCGAGCGGGTCGAGGTCATCGGCATCACGCTCAAGACGGTCATCACCTTCGGCCTGGCCCTCGCCCTGCCGTTCACCGCCTTCGGGTACGGCACCGAGCAGCTCGCCGGCGGACTGAGCTTCCAGATCCCCGCGGGCACGGTCGGCATCGCGCTCGCCATGTTCGGCATCACCGGCGTCGGCGCCGACGAGATGACGACGTACACCTACTGGTGTCTGGAGAAGGGCTACGCCCGCTGGACCGGTCCGGACGACGGTACGGAGCAGCGCGCGCAGCGGGCCGAGGGCTGGCTCAAGGTCATGCGGCTCGACGTGGGTGTCTCCTGGATCGTGTGCACCGTCTGCACCCTGTCCTTCTACGTCATCGGCGCCTCGGTACTCCACCCGCAGGGCCTGGTGCCCGAGGGCAATGACATGATCACCACGCTGTCGCACATCTACACCGACACGCTGGGCCCCTGGGCGGAGTACCTGTTCCTGGCCGGCGCGATCGCCGTCCTCTTCTCGGTCACCGTCGCCTCGTCGGCCAGCGTCCCGCGCCTGTGGACCAACACCCTCGGCCTGCTCGGCGTGGTGAACTGGCACGATCTGCGCTCACGCACCCGCACCATCCGCATCCTCACCTGCTGCCTGCCCCCGGTGTGGATGTGCTTCTTCCTGTGGGTCCAGTCCCCGGTCCTGATGGTGCAGATCGGCGGCATCGGCGGCGGCATCTTCCTGCTCGCGGTCGTGGTCGCGGTCTGGCGTCTGCGCTACACCGGCGTCCCGCCCCGCTTCCGGGCCAACCCCTGGCTGACCGCCGCCCTCGTCCTGAGCAGCGCGGCCATTCTCTTCCTCGGGGTGTACGCGGTCCTCGACACGCTGGGGCTCACGTCCGGCAGCTGAACACGGCGGCGAGGCACAGCCAGGCCTCGCAGCGGCCGGACACCGCGAGGCCTTCCAGTGCCGGCGCTGAACACGACGCCCTGCAGACCGCCGACATCGATGCCAAGGCGCCCGCCGTTCACCGCCGGCCCGTCCGGCCACGCACCGGTATCGAACAGGAGCATGTTGCTCGCGTTCCCGCTTTGGACGGTGACCAGGGTCGGCTTCGACGGCCTGGCCCGGCTGCGCGGGCGCTCCGACCTGCCGCTGACCGTCCACCCGGTAGTCTGGACCCGCCGGGTGGACGGTCTGGCGGCCAGAGTCCGGAGATGCCCACGCTGTCACGGGGTGCCCTGGAACGCGAAGGGTTCGAGGTGATCGAGCGGCAGCAGCCGTCGCCGCTGACCGGTGGCATCCTGATCACCGGCGAGGTGGACCGCGTCACCGAGTTCGAGCACGGCATGCCGCAGGCACACCAAGCCTGGGACGGAAACGGCCGGCGGGCGGCACGACCCGCCGCCATCGACGACCAGGCACTCGTCATCAACGTGCGCGGCCAGGGACTTGTCATCATCACCGGGTGCGGCCACGCCGGAGTGGTCGACAACCTCCGGCACGCTATGAGCCGCGCTCCAAGTCGCTGATTGCGGGGCTGTCGCTTACCCCGTGTACCCGGAAGCGGCGGCGGGCGAGGGGATGGGCCGGCAGGTCAGGCTTTGGACGCATGCCGATCTCTTCGCCGGGCCTGGACGTCACCCCGGTTGCGCCCTGGCGATGCGGGCCGCAGGCTGCCCCCATGGACTACAGCCCGGACACAGGCATGCAGCCCATCCTGGTGACCGGTGCTGCGGGCAGCGTCGGGGCCGTCGGCAGGACCGTGGTAGAAGGTCTACGGCGCCGGGGCCTTCAGGTCCGTGCTCTGGTGCACCGGGATGACGACCGTGCCCAGGCGCTGCGCGCGACGGGTGCCGAAGTCGTGGTCGGAGATCTGACGCGTGCCCGTGATGTCGCCGACGCCCTCGACGGTTGCGGGCGCATGTATTTCGGCATGGCCGTGTCGGCGCAGTATCTGCTGGCCGCCGTGACCACGGCGGCGGTCGCGCGCGCCTACGGAAGGCTGGAGGCGTTCGTGAACATGTCGCAGCTGACCGTCTCCGAGATGGACGCCACCAGCGGCTCCGATTCGCATCAGCATCGTCAGCAGTGGCTGGTCGAGCAGGTCCTCGACTGGTCAGGCCTGCCCGTGGTCCAGGTCAGGCCCACCGTCTTCATGGAGAACCCGCTCTACCAGGCCGTGTTCTCCTCGATCGCCAAGGACGGCACCATCAGGTGGCCCTTCGGCAAGGCGAAGACCTCCCCGATCGCGGCCGGTGACGTTGCCGCGGTCGTCGAGGAGATTCTGGCCAATCCGGCCGGGCACATCGGCCGGACCTATGAGCTGACCGGTCCCCGATCGCAGGACATCACGGCCTTGGCCACGGAGATTTCCCATGCTTTGCACCGCACGGTCGGCTACACCGACGTTCCGTTGCAGGAATGGCTCGACGACGATCTCGGGGTGCTGGGACTGCCGGACCATGTTCTCCAGCACATCTCCACCATGGCTCGCCTCCACGTGGCCGGCCGCTACGACCGCCAGGCAGACGGGATGACGGAGGTAACCGGGCGGTCCGCCGCAGGAGTAGCCGATTTCGTCCGCAAGAACCCCGAGCTGTTCACTCCCTGAAGCCGCTTGCCGTCCGGGTACCGCCGAGGTCGGCCGGGCAGGGCTGCCAGGGCGGATCGGCTGTGAGGTCTCATCGATGCTGCGGTAGCCGCGCGACGTCGACGTGTGGTCCTGCAGATGTCCTGAGACAGTCTTGAGGTGCCGTTTTGCGGGAGGCGCGAGCGCCTGATCTGGGACCTGCACGTTAGTTGAGACTGTCGCAGATGCCTGAGAGCGATGCCCGGCACGTCGAGGCGGCGCGGCGCGCCCCACGCCTACAGGCGCCTGGGAAGCGGGGTCTCACGGTCGTTCATCATGATCTTTAAGGGTCGCTTGCGGGCGTTCTCGCGGTCGCGTGCAGACCTGTGCGATGTGGGCGTGGAGCAGGAGTAGTCGGCAGGAGTCCGACGGGCGTCGGTTGTCGGTGTGAGGCCCAAAGAGGCGGCGCAGGTGGGCACGAGCATGGCGGAGCCATCTGGCCTCGGAGGTGTGGCCGAGTATGGCCTGCATCGTGGCGAGGGTGACCAGTTCGGCATCGCTCAGGCGGGGCGTGATGCCGACCGGCGGGCGCCGCGGCGCCAGGTCGGGATGCTCCTTCAGCATGTCGTCGGTCGTCGCATAGAGTCCTGTCGCGAGGGTGTCCACGTCGTTCGTCACAAAACGATCTTGGGCACCCTCGTTCTCGTCTCCGCAGGCACCCCTTGGACCACACCACCAGGAGGAACCAGTGCCCTACCCGCAACTGCCCACCCCCGAGGAGAAGCTCGCCGACGCGAAGCAGCTGTTGAGCCTCCCGCGTATCGTCGTGATCTGCGGCTCCACCCGCTTCATGACCGAGATGAACGACGCCGATCTGCGGGAGACCAAAGCCGGAAAGATTGTCGTCAAGCCGGGCTGTGACATGAAGTCGCCGCACGAACTTTGGTCCGATCCTGTCGAGGCCGAGGCGCTGAAGGTTCGACTCGACGATCTGCACCGGGCGAAGATCCGGCTCGCTGATGAGGTGCTCGTAGTCGGCGACTACATCGGAGACAGCACCCGAGCCGAAATCGCCTACGCCCGGTCGCTGGGCAAGCCCGTGCGGTTCACGCACCCCGAAGTCGACCCTGGCGCCTGACCGCCCGCTGCCACCTCGACAACCAGGGCCGGCAGCCCGCCGCCTGACCGTCTCGCGGTGGCTTCGGCCGCCGCCCACCCCACATCCGCCGCAGGCATCCCTTGGAATTGATCATCTAGGGCACAGCGGCTACGCGCAGAGCGTGGTGGCCTAAGCGTCGCTGCTTCGGTCGCTTCTGTTGGCTTTGCTGAACTTCGTGGGGACGACGGCCCACAGCCTGTGATGGGAGGGCTGCGGGCCGTCGAGACGAGCTTTGAGGGTGCCGGAATCCGTCCTTGAAGTCCTGGTCAGGGCGAATCAGTTGAACGGCTGGTCCTCGTTGGGTGCCTGGCCGGCCTTTTCAGCCGGCTCCGGGTGGGCTCTTGCGTCACCTTCGCCAGAACAGGTGGTGCGTCACGCCGCTCGGGCTGGGCACGACCTCCAGGTGGAACCGGTCGAGCAGCTCATCGGGGGACTCCCAAAGGCGCAGTCCGGACCCGAGCTTCACCGGCGAGACCGCCACATGCATGGTGTCGACGAGGTCGGCGTCGAGGAACTGCCGGATGGTGGTGACCCCGCCGCCGAGCCGGACGTCCTTGCCCTGCGCCGCTTCCCGCGCCCGCTCGAGGACCGTGGCCGCAACGCTGTCGACGAAGTGGAACGTGGTGTCCGAGAGCGTGAACGACGGACGCGTGTGGTGAGTCATGACGAACACCGGAGTATGGAACGGGGGCTCCTCACCCCACCAGCCGCGCCACTCATGGTCCGTCCAGGGCCCGCGCTGGGGCCCGAACTTGTTACGGCCCATGATCTCGGCGCCGATGTTGCGCGCGAAGTCCCGCGTGAAGTAGTCGTCGAGACCCCGGCTCCCCCCGGGATCTGTGCGCATGGGCCAGCTCGCCGTGGCTCCGGCCCAGGCGAACAGCCTCTCGGGATGGTCACAGCCGAACGGCCGCTCGAGACTCTGGTGCTCACCGGCACCGATTCCCTCACTCGAGACGTTGAAGTTCATGACTCTCAGCAGTTGATCCACGTGTTTCCTCGTCAGTTCCTGTCGCGTCGTCGTCCGGCGAAGCGCCGCACATCATGACGTCGAACGGGACGTGGGCGGATCGACAGCTGTCCTCAATCTTTTTCCCGAGCGTGTCAGGTGGCAGCCTTGCTGGCCGGGTGGCCGTGGAACGCTGCCTGGCTCACCGTGAAGGCCGGCGGACAGACAACCCACGTGTGATGGTCACCCGCCGAACGAAGCCCGCCCGCGGCCCGGCGTCCACCCCAAGGGAAGGGCAGCGCGAACGATCATCTCAAGGTTCTGTTCATGACGAGAGGGCAGATTGGTGTTCTTGCGGCGGATTGTCACCAGTCACGGGGAACATCACTTCTATTCTCGTATTCCCGATTGCTGGAGAACAATAGCTCGGCCAGTGCCCGGAACACGTCCTCCGGATCCCGCTCGGCCACCGGCTCCCGCAGGTTCTCGCCCAGCAGGAGAGTGGTGAACCCGTGGGCGAGCGACCAGGCGGCGATTCCCGCGAGCCGGGTGTCCTCGCCGCGCCCGCCTGCCGGTACCTCGGCGACCCCGGCCTGCAGTTCGGCCCCGGCCCGGGTGCGGGCGGCGAGCAGGGCGGCGTCGTCACCGCGCAGCAGGTCTGGGCGGAACATGACCTGGAAGTGTGCGGGGTGCTCGACCCCGAACCGGACATAGCGCACCCCGCGTTCGCGCAGATCGGCTGCGTCGGCGAGGGCGTCCGCCAGCAGTTCAAAGCCCTCCGCGGCGATCGCGGTGAGCAGGCCCGTGCGGTCCTTGAAGTGATGGGCGGGGGCCGCGTGGGAGACGCCGGCGCGACGGGCGAGATCGCGCAGGCTCAGGGTGCCCGGACCCTCGGCGGCGATCACGTCGAGGGCCGCGGTCAGGACGGCGTGGCGCAGATCGCCGTGATGGTACGAGCTGCTCTTGGCGGTGGGCATGCTCAGCACATTACGCCGAATCTAGGCATTGACAAGTTCAGGTGAGCGTGAGCAATCTAGTCAGTGTCAAGTTTGGGTGAGTGGATGACGCAGGACGGGGAGAACGCCATGCCGGATCAGAAGGATCAGATCGAGCTCGGCCGCGTACGTCAGCTGTGGCATTTGCTGGAGCCGCTGCACGCGGTGGTCTATTTCGCCCCGGAGGCCTTCGAGGAGGCGGACCGAATCGGCATCAAATCCGGCCGCTGGCCCAGCTACTTCGCCTGGCGGGCTGCGCCGCTCGGGGCGGTCGGCTGTGAGCAGGTGACGTCCGCGTTCTACAGCTTCAGCCCGGAGACGGTCAGGGAGCACATCCCCTCCGTCTGGGACGCCGCGGATCCCGAGACCGTCCTCGCTGCTCGCCGACGTGCCGTCGACCGGGCGTACCGCGCGCTCCTCGGCGACCGTATCCACAGTCCCGAGCTGGCCGAGGCCGCCGCCCTGGCCCGCCGTACCGCCGAGGCCGCCGTGCACGCGGGCCGGCCACTTGCCGCCGCCAATGCAGCGCAGCCCTGGCCGGACGCCTCGCACCTGGTGCTCTGGCAGGCCGCGACGATCCTGCGTGAGCACCGTGGGGACGGCCATCTCGCGGCGCTGCTGATCGCGGGGCTCGACCCGGTGGAGTCACTAGTGTCGTTCGCGGCAATAGGGGCGGCACCCGAGGAGACTTTCGGGAGCCGAGGCTGGAGCAAGGATGAGTGGGCCGCGGCGCGCGAACGGCTGGTCGGGCGAGGCCTGTTGGAGCCTGACGGCACCGCGACTGACGCAGGGCGTGCGCTGCGTGCCGAGGTCGAGCGCCATACGGACGAACTGGCGGCAGCGCCTTGGCAGGAACTGGGCGCGGTCGACATGAACCGGCTCGGCGATCTACTGGGGGACTACTGGGTCGCGGTCATCGGGTCGGGAATGCTGCCGGGGACGAACACGTTGGGGATCGGCAAGGTGTGACGGAAGGATCGAACCGCCCGCAGTGGTGTTGGGCCATAGCCGACACCGCCCACCGCATCAGCGACTTCGAACCGGAGGCCGGTGCAGAGCGGTGGACTGCCTCATCGACGATCTACTCGACACAATCACCAACAACCGAAGATGGTTCATTGAGAGCAGCAATTGATCCGCAGGTCCTGACGATTACTCGCCGTTGTCCGGGACTGGAGTGAGTCGGTGATACTGGCTGGCCGGGGGCGAGGCGGTCGCGAGCACCAGCCTCGCCCCGGTGCACCGTCGGCGAGGGCCGGCTGTGCTCGCGACAGCCGAAGGGCGCCCCCGTGCGGCCGGGCCGCGTGATCCGGGTGACGCGGCGGCCATGCTCCCGGCACCGATCACGTCAGATCACCGCCGGGTCAGCCGTATCACGGTGCTCGGCCGGTCCGTCCGGGGCAACCGCAGAGGCAGTCCGTGCGAGAGCAGATTCGCTCCGGCGTGTTCGGCGCCGGTGGACTCGTCCACGTAGACCGCGGCCGGGGAGAGGCCGGTCAGCCGCAGATCGCGGTCCTGGCCCCAGGCGATGACCACGACCCGATCGCCGGCCCGGTACTGCACGGCGTCCGTGAGCCGGTATTGCACGCCGAGCTGCACCACCGGGCGGATCTCCTTGTACAGCGCGACCAGGTCGCGGGCCTCGGCGAGTTCGGCCTCGGTCCAGCGCGAGAGGTCGCCGCCGATGCCCAGTGCGCCTGCCATCGCCACATGGAAGCGGTAGGGGAGCGGCGTGGTGCGCCCGGTGTGCGGGTTCGGGCTGTCGGTCACCCAGGTGGACATGGTGCGGGCCGGGTAGACCTGGCTGTAGCCCTGCTGGATGGCAATGCGGTCGTCGGCGTCCGTGTTGTCGGAGATCCAGGTCTGATCGGTGCGGGCCAGCATCCCGAGGTCCGCGCGGCCGCCGCCGCCCGCGCAACCCTCGATCCGCAGATCGGGGTGGGCGCTGCGCAGCCGGTCGAGCACCGAGTAGACGCCCCGCGTGTGGTCGGTCCACAGTCGTTCGGCGTCGGGGTGGTCCGGCCAACCCGCCTCCGTGAAAGCCCGGTTCATGTCCCACTTCAGGAAGTCGATCGCATAGGTGGAGACCAGCCGGTCGAGCCATTCGAAGGCCCACTCCGTGACATCGGCGCGCGCGAAGTTGAGGACGAGCTGGTGGCGCAGCTCGGTGCGGCGGCGGTGCGGCATGTGCAGCACCCACTCGGGGTGCTCGCGGTACAGGTCGCTGTCCGGGTTGGTCATCTCCGGCTCCACCCACAGGCCGAAGCGCATCCGGAGCCGCCGGATCTCGTCGACCAGCGGGCCGAGCCCGTGCGGGAACCGCTCCGGGTTCGGGTGCCAGTCGCCGAGCCCGGCCCGGTCGCTGGTGCGCCCTCCGAACCAGCCGTCGTCCACCACGAACAGCTCCACACCCAGGCCGGCGGCGCGTTCGGCCAGGCTGCGCTGCCCCTCCAGGGTGACGTCCCAGCCGGTCGCCTCCCAGCTGTTGTAGACCACGGGGCGTTCCTCGTCGGGCCGCGGCAGTACGTGTGCGCAGGTGTACTGGTGCCAGCCGCGGCTCGTCGCGCCGAAGCCGCCGTGGCTGAACTGCCCGGCGAACACGGGGGTTCGATGGCTCTCGCCGGCGTTGAGCCGCCAGGTCAGGCCGTCGTGCCCGGCGCCACCGGTCACGGTGAACGGGCCGCCCGCGTGGTCGCGCTGCGCGGTGATCCGCCAACTCCCCGACCAGGCGAGGACCATGCTCCACACCTCGCCGTGGCTCTCGTCCGCGTCACCCCCGTCGACCATCAGCCAGGGGTTCGCGTGGTGCCCGGAGAGGCCGCGTCGGCTTGTGAACAGGGTCTCGGCATAGGGGGCTTCGGTGCGTCGTAGCTGTGTCTCGCCCGACCACTCGCCGACCGTGTGGCTCAGCCGTACACCCGACGCGGCCGGCACGGACCAGCTCGCGGCGTCGCAGCGCAGGATCTCGACGGGCGCGTCGGCTGCTCCGCCCGTCCCCAAGTGCCGCAATGTCAGGGAGCGTTCGACGATGTCGTTGTCGGGGTGCACTGCGTAGTGCAGCGTGCAGCCGAGAGGGTAGTGGCGGTCGCGCAGCCGCACGTGGAGGTGGTTGCCGTCGATCTCGTGGCCCTCGTAGGCCCACTCGATGCCGCGCGTGCCGTCCGAGTACCGCACCAGCAGTGAGGGCACCCCGAACCGGGCGCCGCTCTCAACGGCTATCTCTTCGCCGCCTGTTGAGGCGAAGCTGCTGGTCAGTCCGTCGTGTGTGGGCAGCGCGGCGACCTGGTCGAGTGTGAGGGGCGCGCCCCAGTGCACATGCCGTGGGCTGTCGTCCGCGCCGATGCGCAGCGCGTACGAGGAGTTCTGGGTCGTGAGCAGGAACGTGCGACTGGGCTCGTCGAAGTACACCTGAGACATGAGCGGGAGCCTAGATCCGAACTCCTGGAATTTAAATATTGACGAAGGAAATTATTGCCTCTACGTTTCCCCCATGTTGCTGAACCGAGCGAAGCTGCTCGCGTCTCCGGCGGCCAACACGGTGTTCACGACAGTGCTCACGCGTGGCCCGGTCGTCCGCCCGGAGATCGCCCGGATCACCGGTCTCTCCTCCGCCGCCGTCACCAAGGCGGTCAAGCCGATGATCGAAGCCGGATACCTGGAGGAGCTGCCACAGGGGCCGAGGACCGTCGAAGGTGCGGGGCGTCCCGCGCACCCCCTCGCCGTCCGCGCCGACCGGGAGTTCTTCGTGGGCGTCAAGGTCACGGCCGACGAACTCATCGGTGTGGTCACCGACTTGAGGGCGCAGGTGCGTGCCGCGCACCGGATCCCGGTGACGGACCGGTCGGTCGACCAGGTCGTCCATGGCATCGCCGCGCTCGTCGCGGAGCTGACTTCCGCGCACGCCCGGCGGACTCACCACATCGGGGTGTCCGTCTCGGGTGACGTGGACCGGGTGAGCGGCCTCGTGCGCTACTCGCCGTTTCTCGGCTGGCGCGACGTGTCGCTGGCTGAACTGGTACGCACCGCAACGGGGCTGGCGGTCACCGTCGAGAACGACGTGAAGGCCCTCACCGTCGCAGAGCAGTGGTTCGGTGAAGGTGTGGGCGCAGACTCCTTCGCCCTCGCCACCGTCGGCGTCGGCATCGGCTGCGCGCTCGTGGTCAACGGACGCCTGGTGGCCGGAAATTATGGCGTGGCCGGCGAGATCGGACACATCCCGGTGGCCGCAGGCGACGGCCCCGACTGCCACTGCGGCGCCCGCGGCTGCGTCGAGGCCATCGCCTCCGAGGCGGCCATCGTGGCCCGGGCGCGTCGCGCGGCGGGCGAGCCGGACCTGGACATGGCCGGGGCCGTCGACCGCGCCCATGGCGGGGACGCCGCCGTGCGCGCCGTCTTCGACGAGGCCGGCAAGGCCATCGGGCTTGGCCTCGCTGCCATGGTCAACCTCGTCGGCCCCGAGAGGGTCGTCGTCTCCGGTGAGGGCCTTGCCGCGTACGACCTCTTCGAGGAGCAGATCCGCGCCGCCTTCACCACCCAGGCCTTCGGTACCGCGGCCCGCTGCCCCCTCGTCGTGCGCCCGCTGCCCTGGGAGGAATGGGCGCGCGGGGCCGCCGCCGTCAGCATCCAGTCACTGTTCGCCGCGTGAACCCACGCCGGCGCCTGATCTCTCGCACGTATCCGCTCCCCGGAAGGACCCTGTCATGACTGCCAGTTCCGCCCTGTCCCGCCGGGGATTCCTCGGCACGTCCCTGCTGTTCGTCGCGGGTGCCGCCGTCGGCTGCTCCAGCAACCCGCAGGAAACCGCGTCCGCCAAGGGAGCCAAGGTCACCCTCACGCAGTGGTATCACCAGTACGGAGAGGAGGGCACCCAGGCCGCGGTGAAGCGGTACGCCGAGGAGTTCACCAAGGCCAACCCGGATATCGCGGTCAACGTGGTGTGGGGCGCCGACACCTCCCAGTACGAGACCAAGCTGAACGCCGCCCTGCTCGGTGCCGATGCCCCGGACGTCTTCGAACTCGGAGACTTCCGCGCCGAGATGGCCCGTAAGGGGCAGCTCGAACCGCTCGACGACGTGTACGGCTCCGCCAAGGACGGCTTCAACAAGGCCGACCTGGACTACCTCACCGTCGACGGCAAGCTCTACGGCATGAAGACCATCGACGACATCATGATGCTCTTCTACCGCAAGTCGATGCTGAAGAAGGCGGGCGTCGCGGTTCCCACCACCTTCGCCGAACTCGCCGACGCAGCGAAGAAGCTGACGGACGGCGATGTGAAGGGCCTGTTCATAGGCAACGACGGCATCGGCGACAGCCCCTACCTCCTCGCCTGGTCCCAGGGCAAGAACCTCATCGACGGAGACAAGGTCGTCTACGCCGACGCCGCCAAGTCCATCGGCGGCCTGCACGATCTGCACTCCGACAAGTCGGTGCTGCTCGGCTTCACCACCGACTGGTACGACGCGGGGGCGTTCACCCAGGGCGCCACCGCCATGCAGTGGTGCGGCCTGTGGGCGCTGCCCACCGTCGAGAAGGCGCTCGGTGACGACTTCGGGGTCGCGCCCTGGCCCGCGTACGACTCCTCCGGAAAGCCCGTCGCCCGGCTCGGCGGCTGGACGCAGGCAGTCAACGCCAAGAGCAAGCACGTCGCGGAGGCCAAGAAGTACCTCCAGTGGCTGTGGATCAAGCAGGTCGACATCCAGATCGACTGGGCCGTCAAGTACGGCTTCCACGTGCCGCCGCAGACCGCGGTCGCCGCCAGGACACCGGAGCTGAGCAAGGGTGCCTCGAAGGACACCGTCACCATCGGGACCAAGTACGGCATCTCCTTCCCGGCCGAGTGGACGCAGGCGATGCAGGCCGAGTTCATTGCCGCGGCCGCCGACATCGCGAAGGGATCGGCACCGGAGAAGGCCCTGAGGAAGGCCCAGTCCAAGGCGCAGTCCGACCTCGACAAGCAGATGGGCTGACCGTCATGACCGCCACCGGCACCACGCCCCTGCAGGGGCGTGCCGCCCGCCCGGCGCCCGCCACAGCTCCGCGCCGCCGGCGGCTCACGGAGCGGCGCTCCAAGGCGGTAGCCTTCGTCGTCCTCACCGCCCCGATGCTGATCGGCCTCGGTGTCTTCCGCTACGTGGCCATCGGCTGGAGCTTCCTGCTCAGCTTCAGTGAGGCCCGCCGCACCATCTCCCTGGGGAGCTGGGTCGGCCTGGACAACTACCAACAGCTCCTGAGCGACGAACGGTTCCGGGACTC
This sequence comes from Streptomyces sp. NPDC055955, assembly GCF_042270245.1. Taxonomy (NCBI): domain Bacteria; kingdom Bacillati; phylum Actinomycetota; class Actinomycetes; order Kitasatosporales; family Streptomycetaceae; genus Streptomyces; species Streptomyces sp. NPDC055955. Next base: position 123,198 of record NZ_JBHJYS010000023.1, on the reverse strand, counting down.
GCTCACGATGATCGTGCTGTTCACGGCGATGATCGTGCCGATCACCTTCGCCGGGTCCCTGGGCCTCGCCGTCCTCGTCAACCGGATACGGCGCGGCCGGGCCTTCTTCCGTACGGCGTTCCTGCTGCCCGCAGCCGTCAGCTACGTGGCCGCCGCGATGATCTGGAAGATGGCCCTGTTCAGCGGGGTGCCGTCCGGCCTCGCGAACACCCTCGGTGCGCTCTTCGGCGCCGACGCCACGCCGTGGATCCAGACACAGAGCCCGCCGCTGTACTGGATCGTGCTGGTGACACTGCGTCTGTGGCTCCAAGTCGGCCTGTACATGATTCTTTTCATCGCGGGGCTCCAGTCCATTCCGCAGCACCTGTACGAAGCCGCGGCCCTCGACGGCGCCGGTGCCTGGCGCACCTTCCGCAGCATCACCTTCCCCATGCTGCGCAACACGTCGGTCGCGATCCTGCTCCTGATGCTCATCGCCGCACTCCAGGCCTTCGACGAGTTCTACGCGATCTTCTCCACCGGCGCCTCGCTCGGCAGCGAACCTGTGCGCACCCCCCTCATGCACCTGTACGGCGTCGCTCTCCAGGACCAGGACTACGGCGTCGGCTCCGCCGGAGCCTTCCTGCTCACCCTTCTGATCGTGCTGGTCACGCTCCTTCAGGGCCGGATGCTCGGGTTCTCCCGCGACAAGGACTGATCGGACAAGGACTCAACCCATGAACCGTTACCGAGGGAGCGTGCTCGGCTCCGCCGCCACGTACCTGGTGCTGTGCCTGCTGGCCGTGGTCTTCCTGATCCCGTTCTACGTGCTCGTGCGCAACGCCTTCATGACGACGCCGGAGGTCACCGCCGGCGACTGGCACTGGCTGCCGTCCGCGCTGAACTGGGACAATTTCAGCTCCCTGTTCGACAACCCGGAGCGACCCTTCGGCCGGTCCCTGGCCAACTCGCTGCTGATCGCGGTGATCTCGGCCCCGGTGTCCACGCTGCTCGCCTCGATGGCCGGGTACGCGCTTGCCCGGATCAACGTGCCCGGTCGCGGGATCGTCCTCTCGCTCATCGTCGGCACGCTGATGATCCCGCAGGCCGTGACCTTCCTGCCGACGTTCGTCGTGGTCGGTTCGATGGGCGGCGTGAACACGATGTGGGGCCTGATCGCACCCGGCCTGTTCAACGCGTTCGCCGTCGTGCTCTTCCGCAGCTTCTACCTGTCCTTCCCCGCCGAGATAGAGGAGGCGGGCCGCCTCGACGGCCTCAGCTACCTCGGTGTCTACGGGCGCATCATCCTGCCCAACTCGGCCACGATGATCGCCTCACTCGGGGCACTGTCCTTCATCGAGGCGTGGAACTCCTTCCTGTGGCCCCTGATGATCGGCCAGGACCCCGAGAGCTGGACCGTGCAGATCGCGCTCTCCAGCTTCCTCACCTCACAGACCGTCAACCTGCCCGAGCTGTTCGCCGGCACGGTCGTGGCCATCCTCCCGCTCGTGATCATGTTCCTGGTCGCTCAGCGCCACATCGTCCAGGGCATAGCGATGTCCGGCCTCAAGTCCTGAAACTCCCTCTCCCCGATACCGGAGGTACTTCCAGTGACCCGTACGACCAGAACGACCCGGCGCGTGGCACTCACCGCCGCCTGCGCACTGCCCCTCACCCTCGCCCTCTCCACCGGCACCGCTGAGGCCAAGACCCCGTACGTCAAGCCGTTCATGGGCTGGAGCAGCTGGAGCGTCGAGTCCTCCTCGCGTGCCGGCTACGGCACGCACTGGCTGAACGAGGGCAACATCAAGAACGCCGCCGACGCGCTCAGCAGCAAGCTGTCCTCGGCCGGCTACAGGAATCTGAACATCGACGCCGGCTGGAACTTCGACTACGACTGGAACTTCCACACCGACGCCAACGGCATCCCGAACGCCGACAAGGACCGCTTCCCCAGCGGTATGCAGTCGCTCTCCGACTACGTCCACGGCAAGGACCTCAAGCTCGGTCTGTACGGCGCCGCCGGACTGGAGAAGGAGGTGTACGACAAGAACGCGCCGATCCTCGGTACCGACTGTCATGCACAGGACATTGCCGTGAAGCCGCTGACCCCGACCAACAAGTGGGGCGGCAGCTGGAAGATCGACTACAGCAACCCCTGTGCCCAGGAGTACATCGACTCGATCGTCGCGCGGTACGCCTCCTGGGGCATCGACTTCATCAAGATCGACGGCGTGACGAAGGACAACGTCGCCGACATCAAGGCCTGGTCCACCGCCATCGACCACAGCGGCCGCAGCATGTGGCTGTCCGCCAGCGCCTGGCCCGTCGACCTCGAGGCCGGCGACGGCCTGCGACCCTACGCCAACGGGGTCCGAGTCGACACCGACATCGAGTGCTACTGCGAGACCACCAGCACCTGGACCAGCTCCGTCGACGACCGCTTCGCCGACCTGCCCAAGTGGCTCGACAAGCTGTCCGCCCCCGGCTACCTCGCCGACCTCGACTCGATGCCCATCAACAACAACTCCGGCAGCGGACTCCAGGACGGCATCAACGACACCGAGCGGCAGACCGTCATGACCTTCTGGTCGATGGCCTCGTCTCCGCTGTACGTCGGCGGCGACATCTACTTCCTCGACGACAAGGCCAAGGCGATCCTGACCAACCCCGAGGTCATCGCCGTCGACCAGGCTGCCGTCCTGCCCAAGCAGATCCGCTCCGGTGACACTCAGGTGTGGACGAAGAAGGCAGGTCGTGCCACCTACCTCGCGGTCTACAACCTCGGCTCCACGGCCACCGACATCACGGTCGACCTCAAGGACCTGGGCATCAAGCGCCCCCAGCACCTGCGCGACGTCGTCGCCCGCAAGGACCTCGGCACCGCCAAGGGCTCCTGGACCGCCACCGCCGTCCCGGCCCACGGCTCCCGCCTGATCAAGCTCTCCTGACCGCCCGTCACGCCCAAGGAGCTGCACATGAGAAACGGACCCTCCAGACGCCTGGTCCTCGGCCTCGGCGGAGCCCTCGCACTGAGCGCCCTGCCCGCCTTCACCGCGCACGCCGAGCCTCGCCGCCCCACCACGTCCCCGCTGATACCGGCCGGCGAGGCGACGACCCTGTGGTACCCCGAGCCCGCCGACGAGGACCTCCTCATCGAGCAAGGCCTGCCGCTGGGCAACGGCCGCCTCGGTGCCCTCGTCGGCGCCGACCCCGCCCGCGAGCTCCTCCACGTCACCGACGCCAGCATGTGGAGCGGCGACGCCAACACCACCCTCGACAGCGACGGCCAATTCCCCTACGGGCGCGATGACTTCGGCAGCCTCACCCTGCTCGCCCGCGTCATGCTGTACCTGCCGGGACACGAGCGCTCCGCCGTCACCGAATACCGCCGCACCCTCGACCTCAGCAACGGCCTCGTCACCACGACGTACACCAAGGACAAGGTCCGCTACACCCGCGAGATGTTCGCCAGCGCCCCCGACGACACCATCGTCGTCCGGCTCAGCCAGAGCGGCGGTGGCTCCCTCACCGGCGCCATCATCCTCTCCGGCACCCACGGCGAGACCACCGGCGTGAACAAGGACCGGCACCTCGCCTCCTTCTCCGCGACCCTCGGCAACAAGCTGAAGTACGCCGCCGCGGTCACCGCCGCCGGCGACGGCACGATCACCGCCACCGGAACCCGCGTCACGTTCACCGACTGCACCGAGGTCACCCTCGTCATCAGCGGCGGCACCGACTACGCGCCGGACCACGCCACCGGCTACCGGGACCCGGACGCTGACCCGCTCGCCCTCGCCCAGGACAAGGCCCTGGCGGCGGCCCGGACGTCGGCCGTACGGCTGCGCGACACGCACATCGCCGACTACCGCGCCCGCTACGACCGGCTCACCCTCGACCTCGGCCGCTCCAGTGGCGGGCAGCGCCGGATGGACACCTGGTCACGCCTGAAAGCGCGCGCCGCCGACGGATCGGCGCCCGACCCGGAACTGGAGGCGAGCTACCTCCAGTTCGGCCGCTACCTGACCATCTGCGGCTCGCGCGACGGGCTGCCCATGGGGCTCCAGGGGCTGTGGCTGGAGGGCAACACCCCGGACTGGATGGGCGATTACCACACCGACATCAACATCCAGATGAACTACTGGCTGGCCGACCGGGCCGGCCTCGGGGACACGTTCCCCGCCTTCGCCGACTACTGCCTGGCCCAGCTCCCCGCGTGGAGCGAGGTGACACAGAAGCAGTTCAACGACTCCCGCAACCGCTACCGCAACACCTCCGGCAAGGTCGCGGGCTGGACGGTCGCCTTCTCCACGAACCCCTACGGCGGCCTGGGCTGGTGGTGGCACCCGGCGGGCAACGCCTGGCTGTGCGAATCCCTCTACGAGCACTACGAATACACCCAGGACGTGCGGTACCTGGCACGGATCATGCCGCTCCTCAAGGGCGCCTGCGAGTTCTGGGAAGCACGCCTGATCACCACGACCGTCGACGGTCGTGAGGTCCTCATCGACGACCACGACTGGTCGCCCGAACAGGGCCCGCAGGACGCCCGCGGCATCACGTACACACAGGAACTCCTGTGGTCCCTCTTCGGCCACTACGAGGAGGCGTGCCGCACTCTCGGCCGCGACACCGAACACGCCGCAGCTGTGCAGAAGTTGCGTGGCAGGCTCTATCTCCCGCGGGTCAGCCCGAAGTCCGGCCGTCTCGAGGAGTGGATGAGCGAGGACGACCTCGGCGAGACCACCCACCGCCATCTGTCGCCGCTCATCAACCTGTTCCCGGGCGACCGTATCCGCCCGGACGCCGGTGACGCCGAACTCCTCAAGGGAGCAACGGAGTTGCTGACCTCCCGCGGCATGGAGAGCTATGGGTGGGCCTGCGCGTGGCGGGCAGCGTGCTGGGCGCGGCTCAAGGACGCCGACAAGGCCTACCGGCTGATGTTGACGAACCTGCGGCCCTGGGCGGGCGGTGACACCGGCACAGCCATGAACTTCTTCGACATGTACCGGGTCTCCGACACCCGGGCCATCTTCCAGATCGACGCCAACCTCGGCACGCCCACCGCGATGCTGGAAATGCTCGTCTACTCCCGCCCCGGTCACATCGAACTCCTGCCGGCGCTCCCCGATGCCTGGGCCGAATCCGGCTCCCTCAAGGGCGTGGGAGCCCGCGGCGGCTTCACCGTGGACATGACCTGGGAGCGAGGCCGCGTACGCCGGGCGACGCTGCACAGCGTCGGCGGACGCAGGACCACCGTCACCGCCGGTGGCCGCAGCACGACTGTCACCCTGCGGCCCGGTGAGTCGGTGAGGCTGACAGACCTCCAGGGCTGAACCGGTCGGTACGACCGGTGCACGGCAGGGCGCCAGGCCTCGCGGCGCCCTGCCCTGCACCGCGCCTTCCCGAGGACGTACGTGCCTGAACGACGACCTGAACGTCTACAAGAACGTCTACAAGAACGTCGAGAAGAACGGAGAAAGTGCCGATGACCCTCGATCAGCCGCACCGAGCGGTGCCTAGCCGAGCCCGCCGCAGACCTTCGCGGGCCCTGTTCGGAGCGCTGCTCGCGCTCGCCCTGGCGGCCGCGCCCCTGGGCACCGCGCGCGCGGCCACGCCGTCGGCTCTCGGCCCGGGCACCCGAGTGAGCGCCTGGTCGCCGAGCATGACGACCGGTGGCCCCTCCTTCGAGAACCAGACCCTTCGCATGGTGGTGCACAGCAGCGTCGCAGGATCGCGCGCCCGGATCACTCTCTCGAACCGCTACAGCCCCGGGCCGCTCGAGGTGGCGGCCGCGAACGTCGCCGTTCAGGCGCACGGCGGCGAGGCAAGGCCGGGCACCACCCGGCGCATCACCTTCGCCGGCTCGGACCGCGTCACGGTCCCGGCCGGCGACGAGGCCGTCAGTGACGTCGTCCCGATCTCCGTGGAGGCCGGGCAGAACCTACTCGTCAGCCTCTACGTGCCCCGCGCGACCGGCATGTCGACCTGGCACTCGGACGCCTTCGACACGACCTACACGGCCTCGGGCGACCACACACGCGACGACAGCGCGGCCGGGTTCGCCACCACCACGACCTCCTGGTACTACCTGGCAGGTCTCGACGTCCTGTCTCCGACGGCGAAGGGCACCGTCGTTGCGTTCGGCGACTCCATCACCGACGGCTACCACTCCTCGACCGGTACCTACACCCGGTGGCCCGACGTACTCGGCCGACGCCTCGAAGCCGAGCCGGGCCCGCAGCGGCTGAGTGTCGTGGACGCCGGTATCGGCGGCAATCGTGTGCTCACCGATGTCCCCAACCCTTGGCAGGGCGTGAGCGCCCTGAAGCGGTTCCGTCATGACGCCCTCGGTCAGCCCGGCGTCACAGACGTGATTCTCTTCGAAGGCATCAATGACATCGGTAACAACGCCGGCCCCGACGGCGGACCTCTGACCGCGCAGGACCTGATCGACGGCTGGCGCACCCTCATCGACGAGGCGCACGCCGCCGGCGTCCGTGTCGTCGGCGCGACCCTGATGCCGGTCAAGGGCAACGGCTACTACACGCCCGCCGCCGAGGCGATCCGCCGCAGCGTCAACGACTGGATCCGCACCGGCGGTGCCTTCGACGGCGTCATCGACTTCGACCGGGTCATGCGCGATCCCGCGGACCCCTCGGCCCTCAACCCCGCCTACGACTCGGGCGATCACATACACCCCGACGACGCGGGCATGAAGGCCATGGCCGATGCGATCGACCTTCGCCTGCTGCGGCACTGACGCCGGCGCCCCCTTCAAGCGGTCCATGATCGTGGCCTTCGTGGTGTGCTTCGTGTTCTCGATGCAGGCCACCCCCGAGCAACTGGGCTGGCTCATCCTGACCGAGATGTTCCCTCTCAAGATCCGCAGCTTCGCCATCGGTGCTGACGCGAGGGACTTGTGGGTTGTGGGATGATCCGGCGCCATGACCTCACAGGCAGGGCGCGGTTCCCAGACGGATACGGCCCAGATCCCGCCTCCACGTGCAGGCGCTCATCTGCGCACCGGAATGATCGACCTGAGTGAAAGCCGCCTGTGGCACGACCGGTTGGCCAGCGACCTGCACTCCCTGAGGGTCGAGGATCCCGTCCCGCTGCGTGTGCGGGTCGCGCTGCGCCGCCGCGCCCATCTGACCACGTGGAACCGCAACCTGCTGAAGGGCGCCTTATGGGTGGTCCTGTTCAGCGCGGTAATGGCCTTCAGCAATGCGCTGGTATGGCTGGCGGGTGCCCGCGATGATGACACCATCGGCGATGATCAGAATCCACTGATCCACCGGGAGCAGCTGCCCCTGGGACTGTTCAAGCCGCCTTTTCTTGCCTATGTGCATGACCTGCCCGTGGCGATTAGTCACACGGTCATGGTGGCTCTTGGTGCCGCCCTTGCTTTCGGCGTCGCCTGGGCAATCATCGTGTACTTGGCAGCGTACGTGCTCAGGCACGGCCGTCCCTCAGTCCTGACCTGGTTCCTTCTGGTCCGCCGGTACGCCCTGGTGATGCAGTGCGCCGATGCTGTGCACGCCTGTGCTGCAGCTCGAGGCAGCGGCGGTGAGAGGCAGGCCCGCATGCTCCGGCGGGTCTCGAAGCGGTTGCGCGCCGTGCTGCGTAACCTCCCTGACGCCCCCTCGGCGCGTCGCTCGGTTCCGCGGCTTTCCGCCCGTAAGCGGGCGCTGAAGGCACACGCCCGCCGTGTCGCGGCCGCGCTGCGAGCCATCGAGCAGAGGATCGATACAGAGCCTGATGAGGCCCTGAGGGAATTGGCGTGTGCCCTGGTGCAGGTCTCGGACCGTTACTGCCATGCCCGGCTGGGTGTCCTCTTGGACGACCACTACCTGCAAGACATCGAACAGCCGCCCAACCGGGAGTTGTTGCGCTGGGTCGTGGCCCTGCTCGTTGCGGGTGGATCGGTCACGGGCTTGGCTGTCAGCGGCATGCTGCCGGAACCTGTCGAAGGCATCGTCTACACGATCGCCATCCTGCTGTCCTTGACCATCGCGTTCGGCCGGAAGATCCAGCGCAGCATTGAGGTCCTCGCTGCGATCACCGGCGGTGCGTAGGGATCGACGGCGGCATTGAACCGGGTCTGCACGGTCATGCCCGGCGTAATGATCGACGGACTGGCCTTCTCAGTGAGGCGCTCTCGCAGCCAGGCGCGGGCCTCGAGGACCGGCCCGCGCCTAATGGAACTTCCTCAGGCATCCGCCGATTCTGAGCGCCTGTACTGACAACGCCCGGGAACGCGGTAGCCGGACAGCCCCCGGGCGCTACCGAGTCTTCGAAACGAAGGTATCCCCACGCCCCTGCGTGTTGTGTTCACAGCCTCGGGCCGACATATGCAAGCGATTCGCGGCCCGACAGGCAGCCTTCTTGCCAGCTATGCCGGTTGGCTGCCGCCCCACGACAAGCGCCCGGCCAGAAGTGCCAGGCCGCCCCTTCCTCCAGGTCCGAGGCGGCCGTCTCGGTGAGCGTGGCGTCGTCGGTGAGCACACCGCAACAGCACGTCGGATGACGGGCGTTCCCCTGCGGAACGGGGCCTCCGTGAGGAGGCCCCGTGGCTGAGTTACGTGTCCGAGGCGGGTGTGGCGTAGGCGCGCTCGGTGAATTTCTCGGGGGTGATCATGTTGTCGCGCTCGTAGTTGGCGAGCGCGAGACCGAGGGCGAAGAACGTGGGTGCCCATTCGCCCACGAAGATGCCCCAGCGGTCGGCCCGCTCGATGCCGCGGGCTTCGGCTTTGACGGAGACGAACCAGGAGGCGGCGGACAGGCCGATCGAGGCGAACGCCGCCGTGTAGGCATGCTCGCTCCTCAGGCCGGCATCGAAGAGCTTCTTGACGATCATGGCTGCTCCTATCTATTGGTGATCCGCTGGGTGGTGGGCTGTAGCTCCGGCCGCTGCAGCGGCCCAGTGGCGCAGGTACCGGTTGGCGCCCGGACTGCGATGGGGCAGGACTTCTGGAAGGGCACGAGCCACGCGCGTTCCGCCGAAGGACGGCGTCACCGTGTTCTCTTTTCGCCGGCGTCCCTGTCAGGGGCTCGGCATGAGCACGGTGTCGATGTGCCGAACGGTTGCGTGCTTGTGGCGAGCAGACGAATCGACGTCGTTCATGCTGGAAGGAGTCCCCTGCCCCAGGGGGGTGACCTGCCAACGTGTCCGTGAAGGTGCCGTCGGAGGCTGGCTGACGGTCACATTCACAAGTCTTGCCTCTGTGGTGCGCAGGGGGCGGGGCTGGTGCTGCTGCTCCCCACACGCCTACTTCGCCCGAGGCGGGTCCCTTGGATGCATGGATGGCTGCGGCCTGCGTGGGGCCGCTGGCTATGTCCCGGTCGTTGACCGCAGTGTGCGGGGCGGCGGTCGTCGGGTGGAGGCGGAGGTCCCGGGCGTCGCCGGCGTCGTTCTGCCGGGGGGCCTTTGTGGCCTTTCGGGGCCAGTGATGCCGATGGGGACGCGGTGCGGGCCGCTGTGAGCGAGGGCAGTGCGAGAAGGCGCACAGCATGGTGGTGGTGATCAGGCTGCCAGGCCGAGGACGACCAGCGTCAGCTTGCGTCCCGTGGCGGACAGGGTGTGGTTCGACATCGTGGGTCTTTGGCTTCTTCGGAAGGTGCCAAGAGGGCTCTGCTCGTTGTCCGCTGTGTCTTGGGAGGTGGGCCGTACGGTTCTGCCGGCCGGATGCGGCGAGTGCGGGTGGGCGGCCCGACGGCTTCCAGGCGGCGGACGCCGGGCCGGCCCCGGCGTCCGGCCGGAGGTTCAGGCGCGGGCGGCCGCGGCGGCGACGATCCAGTTCCGGAACTCGACGGCGTAGTGCCGCAGGTGGTGGTCCAGGACCTCGTCGGGGCAGGCGACGGGGAAGTAGACCGTCAGGTTCGCGGTGAAGCCGTCGGCGGTGTCACCGAACTGGATCAGCGCCCGCCCAACGACGGTGCCGTCGGCCAGGAACAGGTTGGAGGACATCTTGCGTGGGAACTCCGACTCCGGGAGAAGCTCGTCCGCGTCCTTGGCCCAGTCCAGCGCGTCGGTGCCCCAGCCGCCCATGTAGAAGTCGGCGACGTGGGGGCCGATGTTCTCCACCACGCGCGCGCCGATCTCATCGGTGCCCATCACGTAGTGCTCGGGGTGCGCCGCGAGGAGTGCGCGCTCGTCCCCGGCGAACGCCTTGTCCATCCAAGCCAGGAACTCGCCCGAGGTCAGGCCCTTAGCCGCGAGCACGGTGGTGCCCGCCTTGAAGGCGCCGGCGGAGGTGCGGGCGCTCTCGCGCAGGAAGGCGTTTCCTTCCTCGATGTCCGCGGCCAGGAGGTCGAGGAGCCCTTGGCGTCCCAGCAGCGTCCGGAAGCGGTCCAGGGCGCGGCGGGCGTAGAAGAGTTCGAAGTCGTCGATGTCCCCGGCGCCGGCGGGTCCGGCCTCAAGTGTCACGGTGCCGGGCCGGGAAGTCTGGTTGTCGGGCATGGTCGAACCTCCGATAGAATGCGAATGTGAATTCACGTTCGCATCACGGGCCTCGGTTGTCAAAGGATCCTGTTGAGAGCTCCGCGGATACCATGCGGGACATGACCGAGGAGCCCGAACGCCCAGCGGCCTACCGGGAACCCCAGCAGGCCCGCAGTGCCGCGACCCTGGCCCGCGTCCTGCGTGCGGCCGAGGAGATCGCCGCAGACTCCGGCCTGGAGGAGATGACGATCGCCGGTGTCGCACAGCGCGCCGGCGTCGCCGTCGGGACGATCTACCGCCGCTTCGAGGACAAAGACCAGCTGATCACCGCCCTGACCGAGCGCATGTTGGAACGCCGCGAGGAGTACGTGGCCGAGCGGCTGCGCTCAGCCGAACCTTCGCTCTGCGGCGTCATGGACGCCTACGCCCACGCCCTGCTCCAGTCCTTCGCCGACAGCAGCAGCCTCTTCCCCGAGTTGCTGCGCACGCGGGGGACCAGAGCACTGGACCGCGGATCGCGCACCATCACCGAACTCCACCGCCTCCTGCTCGAAGCGGCAGCCCCGTACGCCGGCCAGATCCGCCGCTCCCAGCCCCAGCAGGCACTCGATACCGCGGCCCGTGCCATCCTCGGCGCCTGCTTCCACAACTCTGTACGCCCCGATGCCGCCACCAGCGAAGCGGCCAGACGACAGTACGCCGACGAGCTCGGCGACATGGCGATCGCCTACCTCCTCACTCCCGACCGACGCCGCAACGCCGACACCTGAGCCCAACGCGCTGCCGCACGGCTCTCACACCTCCGCGTCGTCGAGTTCGGCCCGTGTCCGGGTCGCGCAGTGGCCGCAGGACGCCGGCGGCCGGGGTGGGGGAGGTGAAGCTGCAGCGGCCGAGGACATTGAGGTTCATGTGCTTGAGCGGGGACTGCCAGGGGCGGGCGGTCTTACTGGGACAACGCGTAGGTCCGGACGGGGTCGAGGTGCAGTTCGAAGGGCCCGAAACAGTCGGCCGCGAGGGTCGCGACCGGAGCACCGCAGAGGCAGGCCCGGTTGAGTCCCTCGTCGCCTGTCGGTCCACAGCACCCATTGCTGTTCTCCCAGTTGGGCAGCGGCTGAAGCCCGACGGCGTCATCAGGGTGCAGCAGCACTGTCTGTCGGCTGCCCGCTGAGATGACGAAGCCTTCTTCGCGGCAGACCACGGGTCCGCGCGACTGCGCCGGCTTCGGGTCCTCCTGATCGTCCTGCACGACGTAGGGAGGTCCCCAGGGTTCGGGGTCGATCACGTAGCGGCCCCGCGGAACGGTGGAAGGCGCCCGGCGCGTCTCCTTGTCCCGGTCACGCTCGTCGTCGAAGACGTCAGGGATGGCGGCAAGCTCGGCCAACTCCGGCGTGATCGCGGCGCCGCACTTGCAACACAGGAAGACGGTCATCCCCTCGTTGTAGTGCTCAGGACTGCCCCTGCGCATCCTCGTTTCGCTGCTCGCAGTCGATGAGCGCGACGAAGCCGCGGAAATCGGGCATGGCCGTGTGGACGGTGGTGTGCCGGGTGGCGAAGTCGCACATGCATGGCGGCGAGCTTGTGCTCGGCGGCGGCGAAGCTGGCCTCGATCGCGGAGACCTCGCCGACCCGGCCCTGCTCCTTGGCCCCCGGAGCCGGTCGAGCAGGTTCGCGTGGATCTCCACCAAGCCGGGCATCTGCTCGGGATCGGGCCGCAGGACGGGACAGCGGATGCAGACGTGTTCACGGACGCAGGGGATGCCGAAGTCGCGTGCGCAGACGCCCCCGCACCGCAGCCTCGCGCACCTCTGCCAAATGCGGCTTCGGCACAACGACATCGTTCTCGCCCGCCACGCAGGGCGAGCCAGTTCAGATGTCACCCGATCACGTAGGAGACCCGTCGATAGCATGGCTGGTACGCATGCCGGACTGGGGCGTGCCGCATGGATAGGGGGAGCTGTGTCGGTGGAAGCAAGCCGTGGCGAGGTACCGGAGGCCGAACGGGTGGCGGGGCTCGTGGCCGCGCAGGAGAAGGCGATCGAGCTCTTCGCAGAGGTCGAGGCGCGTGGGATCGTCGTGCCGGGGGTCGGGGAGCGGGAAGCCAGTGACCGCATCAGGGATCTGGCGAACGAGATGTTCGGTACGACCAAGCACTGGCACAAGCGCATCATTCGCTCCGGGGCGAACACGCTTGCGCCGTATCGGGAGAACCCGCCGGACCGTGTCATCGAGGCGGACGACGTCGCCTTCGCGGACTTCGGACCGATCTTCGAGGAGTATGAGGCGGACTTCGGCCGGACGTATGTCTTCGGTGACGATCCGGACAAGCATCGGCTGCTGACCGATTTGCCGCGCGTTTTCGACGCCGGGCGGGAAGTCTTTGCCGCGGATCACGACATCACCGGTCGTGAGCTGTACCGCGCGGTGGAGAAACTCGCGGCGGAGGCAGGCTGGGAGATCGGTATTTGGCACACGGGTCATCTGGTCGGGGAGTTCCCTCACGAGACCATCGAAGGAATGAAGGCGGAGTCGTACATCACGCCGGACAACGACACTCCGTTGCGCCGTACGGACCGGCTCGGCCGGGTCTGCCACTGGATCCTGGAACTGCATTTCGTGGACCGCCGCCGCGGATTCGGCGGCTTCTACGAGCAGTTGCTCGACCTGGCCTGACGGCCGGCCCTGGCGTACCGGGGCCGGTGCGGGGCCGGCTCCGGCGAGGGCGCCGCCGGTGACGATGAGGTACTCGTCACGGATGGGCTTGCTCTTGAGGCAGTCATCACGGTCGGTGACGTAGGCGGGCCAGAACAGCTGGGAGATGACGACGTCTGCGTCCTGCAGTTCGCGGTCGAAGACGATGTTGTCTCCTTGCTTGTCGGAGGTGACGACCAGGGTGTGGCCGCGGCGTTCCAGGAAGGTGCGCAGACCGAGTTCGCCGGACACGCTGCCGAGCAGGTGTCCGGGGTGTAGTCGGCGACCAGGGGCGTGGGCGCCGTCTCAGATGTTTCGGACCGTCAGGACTCGTGCTTCCGCTACCACTTGGCTCGGAGCGTCTCAGGCGTCTGAGGTGATACTCGGTCGTTTTGGGGTCCGCGTCCGTGCTGGGCCCTTGGTCCTGGCCGCCGTCGGGCTCTGGCCCGGCGCGGTGGTGAGTGGTCTGGGCGGTTTCGCCCGGACCACTCACGACACCAGAGCAGCAGCCGATCTACCTGGCGAGTTCAGCTGGTTCGTCGAGCCTTGTGAGTTTGTTCGGGTTTCTCACCAAGTAGATCCGGGTGACCTGCCCGTTCTCCACCACGAGGCTCACCGCCGTGGCCAGCTCGCCGTCGATCTCGATCCGGCCCGCAGGTGCGCCGTTGAGCCACACGGCCGTCGTCGCGAGCGCGACCACTTCCGCCCGGTTCGTGCGCGCGAGCACCTTCGCCACGACCTCGACCCCGTGGATCGGAGCCAGAGCGGCGGCCGCAAGCCCGCCGCCATCGGCGATCAAGACCACGTCCGGCGCCATGACGTCCACCAGCTCCTGCAACTGCCCGGTGCGCAAGGCGAGCAGGAACCGGTCCACCACGGCCTGTTGCTCCGACCGGCTCACCCGCACCCGCGGCCGCCGGGCCGCCACATGCTCGCGCGCTCGCCGCGCGATCTGCCGCACCGCAGCCGCGGACTTCCCGATGGCCTCGGCAATCTCGCCGTACGGCAGCTCGAAGACCTCGCGGAGCACGAACACTGCCCGCTCCGTCGGCCCGAGTGTTTCAAGGACGGTCAGCATCGCGATCGAGACGCTCTCCGCGAGCTCCACGTCCTCGGCGACATCAGGGCTGGTCAGCAACGGTTCCGGCAGCCACTCGCCGACATAGTCCTCGCGACTGCGCGCCAGCGTCCGCAGCCGGTTGAGTGCCTGCCGTGTGACGGTCCTGACGAGGTACGCCCGCGCGTCGATCACCCGCGACTGGTCGACCTCCGCCCACCGCAGCCAGGACTCCTGCAGCACGTCCTCCGCGTCAGCCGCGGAGCCGAGCATCTCGTAGGCGACCGTGAACAGCAGGCTGCGATGGGCGATGAACGGGTCCTCGGTCATGTGGTCGACGCTACGTCGGACGTCTCAGGACGCGCAGCCAGCGGGATCTCGCAGGCATCGGAGTAGCCCTGCGAGGTGATCCCGTGCGCCGTGTTGCACCTGGCTGCCAGGTTGGCGAATCCGATGAACACGGTGAGCTCGACCAGCGCCGCCGGGCCGAGCCGGCCGAGCAGACTTGCCGACAGCTCATCGGTGACGGTCGTCGGCGTGTTCGTCATGGCCTCCGCGTACTCCATCACCTCCCGCTCCAACGGCGTGAACACCTCCGACTCCCGCCAGCGCGGCACCTGGCTCGCCTTGGCCAGGTCCAGGTTCTGGTTCTGTGCCGCGAAGTAGTTGATGTCGAGGCACCAGCTGCAGCCGATCTGTGCCGCGACAGCCATGTGTGCGAACGTCTTGAGGCTCGCGTCGGCCGCGTCCCAGGTGCCCACTTTGGCCGCGAACTCCTGGTTGGCCTCGGCGAGCTCGGGGTTGTTCCACAGCACCTCGTTGGGCTCGGGCACGGAGCCGAGCTGTTTCATCAGGTTTTCGCGGAGCTCGGCGGGGAGCTCGGCCTTCGGGACGCGTAGCGCCATGGTGTTCTCCTTAGAGGTTTGCCTGTTCGGCATGAAGACACCGCCGAGCCCGCGAATGTGACAACCCCCCTCGCCACTGCGCAGGGATCGTCAGCGCGCGCAGGCCGTCCCTCGGCCGCTGTCAGACGACAGTGACCGGAAGGAAGGTCGTTCCTCCTCGCCGGCGCGTTTGGATCTACGGCCACGGCCATGACGACCGCAACCCGGGCCCGCTACTGCACTGGCCGTACGCCACGCTCATCGGCGGGCCGCTGGACAGGCTGCTCCTTTTCTCTGCACTAGCCGCTTCCTTCGGATCATCTGATCGCCTGTCTGGTGTGCCGTTGGCTGACGCCCAGTGGGGACGCATCGAGCCGTTGCTCCCGGACTGGACGCCGAAGCGGGGTGGACGCCCGTCTGCCAGTGGAGGACCTCCAGGAAGGTGATCAGCTCGCCAACCGGCTCAAGGAAGAGCTGCTACGGCGTCTCTGGCCCAGGTGACGGTGGCGTCTTCGTCCCGTAAGAGGCGGTGCAGACAGCCGGCGGAGATGTGGTGCGCGGCGGTCGGCGCCCCAGTGGCTCCATGCGCCAAGCCCCGCGGCACGGCCGCCCTCCGCCGCGCGACCGTCGCCCTCGGCCGCCTCCATGCTCCGCCCGTTGTGAACGAGCTGCCTCAGTCCTGCACTCGCCCCAGGCCAGTCAAGCTGGCGAGATGGTGCAGCCTCTGCGGTGGGGGAGAGGACCTGGACGACCTGGTCGCCGATGTTGCCCAGGCGGATGGTCGGCTTCCGGGAGGACGTGTCCGAGGCCTCGATCCTGAACTCGGGCGAAGAACCGGATGAGTTGCGTATCTGTGCCGGGGGCTGGACGGCCGGATCTGGCCCGCCGGCGTGGCGGCACGCGCCGATGGACCCGGAGCGGTTCGTACACCTGCTGATACTGATCAGCGCGGGGGACTCGATCTTCCGTTCAGCTCTCCAGGCCGTCGAGTCAGGGCCGGGCGGTGCTCCGGCCGAGGTAGGTGACAGGCCCGGGCTCCGGGACGGCGATCTCGTGGAAGCCGACGCGGTCGTAGAAGGCGCGGGCCGGGGTGTTACTGGTGACCATCGAGAGGTGGACCGCCGCGACACCCTTGGCGTGCAGGGCGGCGAGGAAGGCATTCATGAGCTGCCGCCCGTAGCCGTTGCGCTGATGGGAGGGCAGCAGATCGATGTGGAGATGGGCCGGGTAGGCCTCCAGTTCCGGGAGCACCATCCGTTCCGGGCGGTGCATCAAGTCGGTCATCACCTCGGCCGGGGTGGACGGGGGTTGTACGGGGGCGGGGTAGCGGTCCGTCAGGCCGGGGAGCCACTGGGAACGGTAGCGGACGACGAAGGATGCGGTGTCGGCCGTACCGACGATGTAGCCGACGGCCCGTCCGCCGTCCTCCACGACGAAGGCCAGGTCCGGTTCGAGGACCACGTAGGGCGCGGCAAAGATGTTCGGCAGGAGTGCCGGGTCCGGGTAGAGGTGGCGGGCATCGCCGCCCTCGTGCCCGGTCCGTACACAGATGTCGAAGAGGGCATCGCGGTCCTCGGGGCGATACGGGCGCAGGATGGCCTGGGAAGCCGGCGAGACAGTCATGGCGCCGATCCTTCGGGGTGCGGGAGCGATCCCGCAACTGTGTTTCACGGGGCGACGGGCTTCTCACGCCAGCGGTTGTCAGCTGCGGGGATGGTCCCGGGCCCAGGCGTTCACCTTGACGACATACCTGCGTGCTCCCGTTCTCCCGTGCTCGCGGGGCATCGAGAGTGCCCATGAGGAGCGGGTCGAGTGTGCGGCGGCCGAGCCCCGATGTCTCCCCAGTGGTTGAAACCGTGGCGGCTGGTGTTGCCGTCCCTCTGTCTGGAGCACGCTGGCCGCTCGTGTCCCGGTGGATGCCACGTCTTCTTCATGTGGCGCTGTGCGATGTGCTGCATGATCGTAGGATGCCGGCCGTCGGCGGGTGCACCGTCATGTCCGAGGCGAGGGAGGGCCGTGGTGCAGGATCAAGTCCTGGCAGGCCGTTACCGGTTGGTGCGGCACCTTGGTGAGGGCGGCATGGGGGAGGTCTGGGAGGCACACGATGAGACGCTGGACCGGCCGGTCGCCGTCAAGGTGATCTCGTTGCTCGCCGGTGGTGGAAGCCGTGGCGGCGAGGCGCGTGCCCGGTTCCTGCGCGAGGCGCGGATCACCGCCCGTCTGCAGCATCCGCATGTCGTGACCGTTCACGATCTGGGCGAGAGCAGCACGGAGAACGGCACTGCCCCGTTCCTGGTGATGGAGTTGGTCCGCGGCGAGGGCTTGGACGCCAAGCTGCGCCAGGGCGCGATCAGCTTGGATGAGGCGGCTGGGTGGGGTGTGCAGATCTGCGAGGCGCTCGCGGACGCGCATGAGGCGGGCTTCATGCACCGGGATATCAAGCCGTCCAACATCCTCATCACCCTCAACGGCGAGGTGAAGGTCTTGGACTTCGGTGTCGCGCGGGCTGCTGATCCCTGCGCGAGCGGGGACCGTCTCACCCGGACTGGGTTCATCGTGGGCACACCTCCTTACATGGCTCCTGAACAGGCCCGAGGCCATCCTGTGCCGAGCAGCGACCTGTATGCGCTCGGATGCCTTCTCTTCGAGCTGATCACGGGACGGCTGCCTTTCCGGGCCCCCGACCCCGTCGGCTACCTCTCCGCACACCTCACCCAGGAACCGCCCAGGCCAAGCTCCCTAGCCCCCGACATTCCCGCCGCGTGGGACGACCTCGTGCTGACCCTGCTGCGCAAGGAACCTGACCAGCGCTACCCACACGCCACTGGTCTCGCCCAGGCTCTACGACAGCTCAACGCCGGGCCCAGGCGTACAGCTCCAGCGGACGACATCGAGCCCGGTCCAGCTCCAGACGGAACCCGGTTACCGCCCACGCGCCTTGTGTCTGGACCGAGCAGCACGGACGCGCTCCCGGCAGCAAAGGAGGCCGCCCCAGAGGAGCCTGACGGTCGCCCTGAAGCCGTACCGGCCACGACCGTCAGGCTTTCCTGGTCAGGAAAGGATCCCCTGCCCACCTACACCGATGCCACGACGAAGAGTGCCCTGATCCGCTGGTGCGCCTTCGCACTGGTGCTGGCGTTGCCGGCTACCTCCCTTCCGCTCTTGCTGCACCGCATCAAGCCGCCGGGGTCCGGCCAAGACGACGGATGGATGGCTCTCTTCGTGGTCTCGGGTCTCTGCGCACTGTTCGCCCTCATCACGGTCCTCATCTATCTCCCCGTACTGACCTTCCTGCACCGAACCGCCGGCTGGTCCTTGAAGGTCGGGCCGCAAGGCATGGAGACGGTCAGCGCCGCCGGCAGACATGAACTGCGGTGGAGCGACCTGGACAGGGTCTCGATTGCGGAGATTGATGGAAGGGTGAAGTTCTTCAGCGGGAAGATTCATTTGCATCGGTATGCGGGAATCCACGTCAAGCTGGTGAAGGGTGCAAAGCGTCCGCACGCTCGTCCCGCGGGGTGGCCCACGTTGTACCCGGGGAACATCGTCGCTCGTCAAGACAAGATGGTCCCGGTCTGTGTTCTCGGACCGATGACGGACCAGCAGAGAGCCGAACTGAAAGACGCCCTGTCAACCTACAGTCGGCCATGAAGCGCACGGGTGGCGGGCGGTCACCTGCAAAGCTGTCGGAGCGTGCGGGAGACAGGCGGCCACGGGCTGTCAGATGACTGGAGCCGCGGCCTTCTCCGTCGCGGCCTGCACGGCCACTGACGTGTAGAGGACGGAGGCGCCCTGCTTCGACCGGTGTGCCTGGCTCTTGGCGACAAGATTCTCGAGGGTGGTGCGCACGACGGTCGACTTGATGGTGCGCTGGGGGTGGGCCTGGACCAGCGCTGAGGTGACCTCGGCTGCGGAACGGGGTTCTTTCTGCTGGTCGAGGTGGGTACGGATGAGTGCGATCAGCGTGGGCTGCGCCGATGTCGTAGCCGCCTTCGGCTTTGTGCCCTGGGCCTTGGCCTTCTTGGCCTGCGCAGTGGTCTTCTTCGCGTTGGGGGCCTTGGCTGCGGTCTTGGACGGGACAGGCCGGGCGGTGGTGTTCTTGCCGGAGGCCTGCTGTGGGAGGGGCTTCGAGGTTGTCGGCGCGGCTACCGGTTGGCCGCCGAGCGTCTTCTGGATGCTGTGCAGCACATTCTGGTCGTCTTGCAGGATGCGCAATTGCGCCTGCAGGGCGGAGAGTTCCGCGCTGATACGTTCCTGCTCTTTGGTATTGAGCTCGAGGTCCTGTGCGACCTGAGTGGCGTACTGAGATGTCACGCTGGTGATGGTGACGGGGCTGTCAGTCATGATGTTGGCTTCTCTTCGATTCGGGAGTAGTGGCGCACCACCGTGCGTACGACCGAAGTAGGTGCGCCCGCCTGTTCATGAAATTTCGCGGCGAACAGTGGTGTGGTGGCATAGCGATAGTACGCATGGGTGATGGCTCATGTTCCCATCGAGTGATGGTTCCCACGCTGCATTGAGGGTTGAACCCTTATGCAGGGCGATCCTTTGGGCTTGGGCCGATGTGGGTGGACCCGGCAGGTTGGTGGTTGTTGGCATCCGCCATCAGACGGCGCTGCGGGCCTTCCCCCGGGAAGGTGGGCACGCGGTTATTGATCACGCGGCGAGTGTGAGTATCTATATCTCAAGTGGCTGACGGGCCGGCGCGCCGTGTCGGCTACTGCTGTTCTTGAGCTGACCGGCGGAATTGATGCTGGCACGCCTTGCGTTGGTGGTTTCTGCGCAACGACCACGAGCGCTTCGTCGAGGACGCTTCCTGGGGCCGCCACTGGCACCAAGCTCCCGGCGCGCGCCTCGGCCGCGACCAGGGTAAGCAGAGCCGTGGCTCAGCTGGGAGTTCGCAGCCAGGCCACGGCTCCATCTCGACGAAGCCCACGACCTGCTACGTCTTCTTCAACTGATCGCTGCAGAGGGCCTTGACGAGCTGAGCGAGGAAGCTGAGTGGTTCGCCCGGGAACTTGCCGCGCACATCCCTTTGGAGAACTGAAACGCCCCTACTGCGCTGCACCCGCAACGGGCCGACGACGATTCCGTGACGGGCTCGCCCTGGGACGCCTTCTCCGGTTCCGGGTCTTCTTCCTCGTACGTACCGAACGGGCCCGCCCGCTCAGTCGGGGTGCTGCTGGTGGCGGGCGTCGTCCTGTGGCGGGGCCGCAAGCGCACGGTCTGAGGGCGTCCGGCACCGGTCGCTATCCGGCGATGTACTGGATCTCGGGGTAGCGCGGCGAAGCCCCCCACAGCAGATGCCCGGCGCCCGGGCGGCCGCGTAGCTGGAGATCGAAGAAGGCCCGCACGGTCGCCCGTACGGCAGCCACCGCACGGTCGGCGGGGATCGTGCCGATCTGCAGCGACTTGCGCACCGACTCGGGGACCTGCGGTGCGATGGCCACGATGTCGGTGAAGCAGTTGTGGTCGGCGTCCGTGAGCCGCAGGCAGCGGTGCCAGTCGCTCAGGTGCGCCCAGAACGGCGGCCAGGACCCGTCCTCGTTCAGCCCGTCGTGCACCGCCGTGTCCATCAGCAGGAACGGCCGGTCGAGACCGCGCTCGACCACCGGCCCGTACAGCGCGCCGTCCAGATCGATGCCGGCCCGCACCCGCTCGTCCAGATGCATCACGGACGCCGACGCGGCGCCGCCCCGGGAGTGCCCGAAGGCGCCGACCCGCGTGAGGTCCAGAGTCCCGCGCAGTCCGCGCGGGAGCGGACGCCCCTCGGCATCGGGGTTGCCGCCCCGCTCCAGCACGGTCAGTTGGTCGAGGACGAACCGCAGATCGGCGGCGCGCACCGCGACCGCGGCCGTGCGGGCCTCGTCGCTCGCGTCGTCGGGGCGGTTGACGACCACACGGCCGTCCGGGAACTCCACCTCGCCCGAGTCGTAGGGATGGTCGACCGCGGCCACGACGTAGCCCCAGGACGCCAGTTCCTCGATGACCAGCGTGTTGTAGGTGCGGTCCGACTGGTAGCCCGGCGAGTGGAGCAGCACCGGTCGGCGGCCCGGCCGGACCGGCGCGCGATCCGCGCTGTGGGTCTTCGGGAGCGCGTAGCCGTCCACCGCGCCCGCGAAGCGGGCCTTCAGGGCGCGCTCGGCGCCCGCCGGAAGCCAGGGCAGTAGCGCGCGGTCACGCACGTCGGCGGCCGGATACGTCACGGTCACCATCACCTCGCGCGCCTGCCCCGACCAAGGGTCGGTCCGCGACGGGTCGATCAGGTGCAGCTCCACCGCTCCCACCGGCAGGGGCCCGGTCGGCCCGGCCAGCCGGATGGGGATGAGGTCGGCTGCTACCGCGGGCGTGCACACCGACAGGGGAACAGCGGCTGCGGCGGCTACTGCGAGGCCACCGGCTATGAGAGAACGGCGATCCGGGCGTACGGGAGGCACTGGGCTCCTTCCGTGGCCGGACCCGAGGCGCACAGCGAAACGACAAAGGGAACGCCATGATCCGGCCAGCTCATCGTCAAGTTCCCTAAAGCCTATATGTATTGAGCATGAGCTATGTATGGAGCATGAGCGTTGTCGACACGCGCGGGCCTTGAACAAGGCGAAGGCCTCCGTGTGTGGTGGAGGTGTCGAATCTGCACCGCACGGTGGCCGGTGCGCCGTGCATGAGGAACAGGCCGAGCAGGCCCGCGCAGAGCGCCAGCAGCCGGGCGACGTCCCGTCTGCGGGGCGGTCCCGTGCCTGTCCCTGCTGCATCCTTCCTCAGTCCTTGAGCGCTCCCATGTCGGCGCCGCCCGCACGGGGGTACCTCGCCCGGGTACCTGGCGCCCCTTCGGGCGGTACGGGCATGCAGACCGTCCGTGGCCGTCGCCGCATGGTCCAATGCCGCAGGCGCCTACGACCTTTACCTGCTTCTGCGTGGCGTCGGCGCGGCATAGCCGGGAGGCCTCGCGCGCGACGGTCCAGCGGTGGGAAGCGAAACGCGCTCGTGGTATCCGGTCGGACGCCTTCGCGAGATGTATCGGCGGGCACAGACGCGTGGCCACCCGGGGCGTCGGCTCGCGCAGAGCCCTGTCCGCGTGGGCGCCGGTCAGCAGGGGATCTTGACGGTGACGGCGGCGCCCTGTCCGGTGTTCTGGGCGTGCGCGGTGCCGCCGTGGGAGGCGGCGACCGCGGCGACGAACGCGAGGCCGAGGCCTGAGCCGGGGCTGGTGCGGCTGGCCTCGTCCCCTCGACGAGTTGGCGGAATGCGTTGCCGGCCCGGCTGGGAGTCACCAGCGAGGCTCGCGACGGCATCGCTCTGGTCGTCATTCACCTGTGACGCTGCGAGACCCGAGGTGCGACGTCGGTGCAGCTCAGAGCCATGGGCGGCTTTCTCTGTGAGCGGCACACCATGGCAGCATCGCCGTCGTGCACGGTGGCAGCCACCCCTGCTGTCCCTGCGCTGTTGCGAAGGGACGCGGCCCTGCGTTGGAATCAAGTGTGAGGCTCTTCGGCGGTGTGTCGGCTGGTCTTCCCGCTCCGGGCACAGGGTCCGGACGGAAGGGGCTCAAGAACGATGCCCTGGGCATGTTCTCCTCGGTCGTCATGGGCCTGGCCTCCACCGGCCCGGCGTACAGCCTCGCCGCCACGCTGGGCATCATCGTGGCCGGAGTCGGATTGCAGGCTCCGATCGTCACCATGCTGGCCTTCGTCCCGATGCTGCTGGTCGCGTACGCCTTCCGGGAGCTCAACGCGAGCAACGCCGACTGCGGGACCACCTTCACCTGGGCCACCCGCGCCTTCGGACCGCGTACGGGCTGGATGGGCGGCTGGGGTCTCATCGTCGCCAACATCATCGTCATGGCCAGCCTCGCGCAGATCGCCGCTGCCTACGGCTTCCGGTTGATGGGCCTGGACGCACTGGCGGAAGACCGGCTGTGGACCACCGCGGCAGGCGTCGTCTGGATCGCCGTGCTGACAGTGATCTGTTACGTCGGCATCTCGTTCTCGGCGGCTGTACAGCGCTGGCTGCTGTGCCTGGAAGTGGTGATGCTGATCCTGCTCGCCGTCGCCGCGCTGGTCAGGGTGTACACCAGCCCTCCGCCGACGGCGATCCATGTGTCCGCGTCCTGGTTCAACCCCTTCGCGGTGCCCTCGGTGACGGCCATGACCTCGGGCATCCTCGCGGGGGTCTTCATCTACTGGGGCTGGGACACCGCGTTCTCGGTCAACGAGGAAACCGTCGACAGCACGCGCATCCCGGGCCGTGCCGCGGTCTTGTCCATCGTGCTGCTCCTGGTCATGTACGGGCTGGTGTCCACGTCGGCTCAGGCGTTCGCGGGGGTCGGCACCTCGGGCATCGGACTCGGCAACGCGGACAACGCGGACGATGTGTTTTCCGGGCTGGGGGAGGCCGTGTTCGGGAGCCACGGTACGGGGCTGTTCCTGTCGAGACTGCTGATCCTGATGGTGCTGACCTCCGCGTTGGCCTCCGCCCAGACCACCATCCTGCCCCTGGCCAGGACCGTCTTCTCCATGGCGGTCCACAAGGCCGTCCCCTCTCGGTTCGCCCGGGTCCACCGCAGGTTTCTCACCCCCACCTGGGGGACCATCGGTATGGGAGCGGCCTCGATCGCCCTGTTCGTCCTGCTGACCTCGCTCAGCCGGAACGTCCTGGCCGACTCGATCGAGTCGGTCGGTCTCGCGATCGCGTTCCAGTACGGACTGACCGGCTTCGCCTGCGTCTGGTACCACCGCAAGATCCTCACCCGCAGCGTCAAGGATCTGGTCTTCAAGGGCGTGCTACCGGGGCTCGGCGCGCTGTCCATGCTCTTGCTGTTCCTCTACGCCACCTTCGTCGTCTACGCGGATCCCCGGTACGGCACGACCGCCGTCGACCTGCCGCTGTTCGGCAGGACGGGCGGGGTCACCGTCCTGGGCCTGGGCGCCCTGCTGATCGGTTTCCTGCTGATGCCGGTGGTCACCCGTGGCCACAGTGTGGCCCTCAAGCTCCAGAGGAGCCTGCTTCCACGCCGCCTGCCGCCGCACGCCGCCGTCGACTCGGCGAGCCGCTACCTGCCCGCCGACAGCGGGTCCGGGGTGGGCGGTGACTGGTACGACGTCATCCCTCTCTCCGGTACCCGGGTCGGCCTGGTCGTCGGGGATGTGCTCGGTCACGGCATGCACGCCGCGGCCACCGTGGGACGCCTGCGCACGGGTGTGCGCGTCCTGGCCCGGCTGGACCTGAGCCCCGACGAGCTGCTGTCCCGCCTGGCCGACCTGGTCGAGCAGACCTCGCACGAGGGCGAAACCGGCCGCGGCCCGGGCCACCTGAAAGCGCACGCCGACGCGGCTCTGGGCGTGAGCTGCCTGTACGCGGTGTACGACCCCGTCTCGGGGCAGTGCAGCATGGCGCGAGCCGGGGAGCCGGTGCTGGCGCTCGTCGAGCCGCACACGGGCGTCGTCGACTATCCCCAGCTACCGCCAGGACCGCCGCTGGGAATCGGCGGCCTGCCCTACCAGAGCACGGAACTGGAGCTCGCGCCGGGCACTGTTGTCGCCCTCTTCACGGACGGCCTCCTCCAGGCGGCCGCCGACCGCGAAGCCGGGCTCGCGCAGCTCTCACAGGTCCTCTCCGACGGCCGAAGATCCCTGGAAGACCTGTGCGACCGGGCGGTGGCCGCCATGCTGCCCGGGGCGGTGGACGTGGACGCGACGGTGCTCCTGGTCCGCACGCGCCTGCTCGCGCGGAACCGGCTCGCCCAATGGGCCCTGGCCCCGGACCCGGCGGCCGTCGCCACCATCCGCTCCGCCGTCGGGAAGCAGCTCGGCGACTGGGGGCTGGACGACGTGGCGTTCACCACGGAACTCATCGTCAGCGAACTGGTCACCAACGCCATCCGCTACGCAGGTGGCGGCCCGATCCAGGTGCGCCTGATCCGCGACCGGACCCTGACCTGCGAGGTGTCCGACACCGGCCACACCGCGCCCAATCTGCGGCACGCCGCGAACGACGACGAGGGAGGCCGAGGCCTGTTCATCATCGCCCAGATGACCCACCACTGGGGCACGCGCTACACGTCCAGCGGCAAGACCATCTGGACCGAGCAGGACCTGCCACAGCCCGACCGCCAGTAGCACCGAGGGGGCACATCGGACGGCCGAGTCGCCGGCCGCGGCGCCTGTCGTCGCGGGTCAGGTGCTGACGAGTGTCCGTGTCTTCGCTCCCGTGGCCGGCGCAGCTTGGAACGCGAAGTCCCTGTTCTCGATGATGCGTTGGCGATGCTCTTCGGGCATGCCGTCGTCGGGGAGCTTCCCGGCCACTCCAGTGAGCTCCTTGCGCGGCAGTGCTCCTTCCGCGGGCAGAGCGAGTCCCTCGGCCGCCAAGGACACCGTGTCCAGGGCGGTGCTGTTGCGGGTGAAGTGGGTCGAGCCGGCCGTCCGGTCGAGCACGGGCTGCAGCAGTGGCCGCAGGCGACGTAAGTCGTCGGCTGCGGCGAAGGGCTGGGCGCTGCGCAGCAGACCGGAGCGGACCACCTGCAGGGCCTCCAGCAGTGTGGCGAGTTCGGACTGTGTGAAGCCGTGGACTCTGCTCCATAAGCCGACATAGGCCCAGTTGGGTTCCTGCGCCTGCAGGGCAACCAGTCGTCCGATCATCTCCAGCCCGGGTGCGATCGGTGCGTCTCAGCAGGAACTGGCGCTCCATCAGCACCGGGTTCTGGACCTGGCGGGAGAGTGTGGTCACGCCAGCCGGACCGAGACATTGCCCCGGTAGGAACCTTGCAGCAGAGAGAGGAACGCCTGCGGCACGTCCTCGATCCGGCCCTCGAGGACTGTCTGCGGGTAGACGAAGCGGCCCTGGCTCAGCCAGGTGCTGAAGTGCTCGCGCCAGGCGGCGATCTGATCGGGCGTGTGATGGCAGGAGAAGGGCAGCAGCTCGATGCCTTTGGCCTCGGCCGCCGTGCGGTCGGGCTGCGGGAAGCGCTCCGACGCGTCGCCGAGCTGGCTCGACAGTGAGCCGCACAGGGCGAAGCGCGCCCCGGGCCGGGCCGCCTGCAGTGCAGCGTCGTACTGCTCACCACCCACGATGTCGAAGCACACGGAGATCCCCTCGGGTGCGAACTCTTTGAGCCGTTGTGCTGCCGGGCCGTCGTGGTAGTCGAACGCGGCGTCGAAGCCGAGCTCGTTCACCAGGTAGTCGGCCTTCGCCGCGCTGCCGGCGCTGCCGATCACCCGTGCCGCGCCGAGGCACTTGGCGATCTGCCCGGCCAGCGAGCCGACCCCGCCCGCGGCGCCAGAGACGAAGACCACGTCGCCTTCGCCGACGGCCGCCACATCGGCCATCCCGTAGTAGGCGGTCGGTCCCTGGCCGAGGTGGTAGCCGGGGTCGGCGAAGAGGTCACGGTCGAGCTTGAGGTACGAGCCGGCCGGGCCAGCCGAGTACTGGCTCCAGCCGGTCATCGACTGGACCAGGTCGCCGACCTCGAGGTCGGGGCTGTCGGATCGGATGACGGTGCCGATGGCGGCCATCCCTACCCGCTGCCCCGGCTGCCAGGCCGGCACCGGGATAGTGCAGTCGGCCCGCATCAGCTCCAGGTACGTCGCGGCGAGCCCGACCTGGTCGGTGCGTACCAGGACCTCGCCGTCCACCTCGGCCTCGGCAACGGTGAAGTGGTCGGGCGTTGGGACGCCGGCGATCTGCGCGGTCAGCCGGATCTCACGGGTGATCATTTTTTGGTCCTCACATAGGTCCGGTACGGCCTTCGAGTTCGACCCTAGAGATTGTTCCGGCCACTTTCTGACCGGAACCTGGGGCAGTATTCCGGCATGGCGAACACCAGCTCACGGACCCTCAGACTGCTCTCGCTGCTGCAGACCCACCGGCACTGGTCCGGCCTGGAACTGGCCGGCCGGCTCGGGGTCTCCGAGCGGACGCTGCGCCGCGACGTCGAGCGGCTGCGCGAGCTCGGCTACCCGGTCGGCGCGGTCCGAGGCACCGACGGCGGTTACCAGCTCGCGCCCGGCGCCGTCCTGCCGCCGCTGCTGCTGGACGACGAGGAGGCGGTGGCCCTCGCAGTCGGCGTCGGCGACGCGGCACAGAGCGGTATCGCGGGGATGGAGGAGGCGTCGCTGCGCGCACTCACCAAGGTGGTGCAGGTCCTGCCGCCCCGGCTGCGGGCCAGGGTGGACACCCTGCGGGCGATGACCCTCTCCGCTGCTGTGTCCGCGCCCATCGTCGCGGCGGGGGTGCTCACCGCGGTCGCCCAGGCCTGCCGGGACGAGGAGCGGCTGCGGTTCGGTTACACGGCCAGGGGCTGCGCACCCACCGAGCGCGAGGTCGAGCCGCACCGCGTCGTCGCGCTCGGCGGACGCTGGTACCTGGTGGCCTACGACCTGGGCCGCCTTGACTGGCGCAGTTTCCGCCTCGACCGGCTGACCGGGCCGACGGCGACCGGCACGCGCTTTAGGCCGCGCCTGCTCCCGGCCGAGGACGCCGTGGCGTTCGTCCAGGCAACGAGCGGGGCCCCGGCCCCGTACACGGTCGAAGTCCTGGTGCACGCCCCCTCCTCGCGGGTGCGGCAGGTGGTCGGCCGCTGGGGCGTGATCGAACCGGTCGATCAGGACAGCTGCCGGCTCACCATGACCTCGGCCTCCTTCGACTGGCCGGCCCAGGCACTGGGCAACGTGGGCGCCGAGTTCGAGGTCCTGGGGCCGCCGGAGTTCGCCTCGCACGTCCAAGAGTGGGGCGCCCGGTTCATTAGAGCCACCCCCCGCACCGGATCCGGACTCGGGACTGGAGAGCCCGCACCCTGAGGTGTCGCGTCGTCAGCAGACGGGCCGGCTGCGCGGACTGACTGTTGCCGGTCACGGTGGTCCAGCGCGGGATCGATGTGGCCCAGTCATGCGTCGTGACCATCAGTCAGTGGTTGCCTCAGCGCACTCTTGCGAGGAACCTCGGGGAGGAATCGCACCGGGTGACAGCGATGCGGAGCATCGCCGCGGCAACACGGGCGCTGAGCACCCGCAAAAAAGACCGGGCTGGAGTGCCGGGTGAGGGATGTGCGCTGTTCAAACGCCGGCATGTCGGGTGGTGGGTAGCGTCGCGGTCGGAAAGTTGACCGCGCAGGTGAGACTCCTGCCGACGCCTCCGCAGGCGGCGGCACTTGAGGAAACCTTGCACGCCTGCAACGCGGCGGCGACCTGGGTTTCCCGGGTGGCGTTCGAGAAGAACATTAAGCGCAACCAAGAGCTACCGGTGGGCAGTCGAGAAACCGATCTCCTCCCGGGCCGCAGGGCGCCCAGCCGTATGACGACCGGATGCTGTCCTGGCAGTACACGGAGCGCACGGTGTCGATCTGGACCTGTCGGGCCGGATGAGAGAGGTGGCCTTCACCGCTGCCCCGAACC
Source organism: Streptomyces sp. NPDC055955 (assembly GCF_042270245.1). Lineage (NCBI taxonomy): Bacteria > Bacillati > Actinomycetota > Actinomycetes > Kitasatosporales > Streptomycetaceae > Streptomyces > Streptomyces sp. NPDC055955. The sequence goes on along the minus strand of NZ_JBHJYS010000023.1, from coordinate 94,758 downwards.
TTCGGCCCGCCTGGCCCTGTACCGCAAGGGCGAATGCGACCTGTTGTACCGCGACGGCATGTGGTTCCTTACCGCCACCTGCGAGGTCCCCAAGGCCGAACTCAACACCGACGTCACCCAGTTCCTGGGGATCGTGAACATCGCGACCACCTCGGACGGCCAGATCAGGGCCGGACGCCAGATGAATCGCGGACGCCTCCGTGAACGCACACTGCGTCAGAAACTCCACGCGAGAACACCCCGTCCGCCAAGCGGCGCCTGAGAAAGCGGCGTCGCAAGGAGGCGCGGCGGGTGCGGGAGCTCAACCACAAGATCGCGAAGCATGCGGTGGCCGAGACAGAACGCACCGGTCGCGGAATCGCCCTGGAAGACCTCACAGATATCCGCGCTCGGGTACGGCTTCGCAAGCCCCATCTTCCAGCTTCTCTCGCACGCACGCGGCGCCGATCGCGACGGGCGTGACGACCTTCGCGTCGGGCGTGATGACGTTCGCGTCGGTCGTGACGACGAGCAGTGCGCTGCCGACGTCCTCGAGGAACTCGTCGGTGCGGGGAGCACGATGACGCTGTGAGCGAGCAGAGCCCAGCGCGGGGACCATCCTCGCGGGTGCGGGTGCGGGTGCGGGTGCGGGTGCGGGTGCTGTGCGCGTGGTGCTGATCGATGCCGTTGCAACCGCAGCCACGGCCTGGGGGCGCCCGGGGTCTGGGCGTGCCGCGTGGGAAGCTGGGAGATCGGCTGTCGTGGGCAGGCCGGTCGCAAGGGACGCGGCCTGCGGTGGTTCGGCCCCTCGGCGCGGTGCGGGGGCGCGACGCCCGCTATCAGCCGCGTGTGTGGGGTGGTGCGTCGGGCCGGATCAGTACGCCGAGTTGACGTTGTCGATCGAGCCGTAGCGCTGCGCGGCGTACTTGGCGGAGGCGGTGATGTTGGCGACCGGGTCGTAGATGTTCTGCGAGGTGCCGGCGACGTGATACGCCTTGAAGGTCGGGTCAATGACCTGCATCAGGCCCTTGGAGGGGATGCCCTTCGCGGCGTTGGAGTCCCAGTTGTTGATGGCGTTGGGGTTGCCGGTGGACTCGCGCATCAGGTTGCGGTGGATGCCCTCGTAGGTGCCCGGGATGCCCTGGGCGTGCATGACCTTCAGTGACTCCTTGATCCAGGTGTCGACGTTGCCGCCGCCGGAGGGGGCGGGAGTGGCAGCCGAGGCCGCCGGGGCGCTGATGACGGTGCCGGCCATCACGGCGGCGCCGGCGGCAACCATGCCCAGCGAGATCTTCTTGGTCTTGGTCATGCGGGCGAACTTCTTGGGCATCGCGGTGAACTGCATGCAGTGATTCCTGTTCCGTCGGGGGCGATGCCAAGAATTGTTAATCAGGGATGAAACCCAGGTCAATGAATCCCTCTTACGATGGGGATTAGTATGGGGTACTCGAAAATGATCCGGAGGCGCCGTCAGGCCTGGGGATCGCGCGATGCAGGTCTACTATTCGACTTCATAGTGACGCAGGCCATATGGCCCACCTCACGCGGCAAAAGCCTCAAAGATGGACAGGAGTGACGTGCATCATGTGACCTGTACCATATTGAGGGTGCTCCGTTCGCTTACGGTAATAGCAGAAATGCATTCCGTATTCGCGGCGCAGTCGGGTGGGCCGGCGGATTACCGATGCTCGCCCACAGGGGAACCTGGCCTGGCGAGTGAGGGCCTCCAGACCATGTCTTCCTCCCCTGCCGGCGAGCCAAGAACATGCCCTGGACTGCTTGGCTGGCCAGGGGAGACGACCAGCGGCACCGAGTATTTCGATGCCGCGCAAATTGCCATCCGTCAGCCGGCTTTAGTACCGGTCAAACGGCGATCGAAAGCGGGCCGCGATTTAGACGTCGTTTCTTTGAGTCTCGTTCGGCTTGCAGCGTCGGCGCGTCACTGCGGCATGAGAATCTCTGGGCGTGAGCTACGACTTGGCTGTATGGGAAGGGCGGCGGCCGACGGACAACAGGTCCGCTGGCGCCTTTACGGGCGCTACCTGGACGATGACGATGCGGTTCATCCTCCGACCGAGCGGATGTCGGCTTTCGTTGGTGCGCTTCTGAAGCGGTGGCGTTATGCGACGGAGGATGTGGAGGAAGCCTCGCCCTGGTCCGCAGGGCCCTTGATCTGCAGGGTCGGTGGTCCACTGGTCTACTTGCCATTGCGCTGGGACAGGGCTGAGGAAGCTTCCGCCTACGTGGCTGCTCTGGCGGATTAGATGAGCCCGGTCTGCTTCGACGTACAGGGAAACGTGCTCGGGCCCTGATCGGTTCTCGGCCGTCTCACCCGAAGAGCAAAGCAGGTGTATACAGCGCCTGGAAACCGCTGGTGCGCGGGATCCCGCCCATCCGCACCCGGCGCGGACCGCGCCGCCGGCGTCCGGCCAAGCTTTACGCAGACAAGGGATCCGTGTTCGACTCGGTGCATCCCTGCCGCTAATAAGAGGTCCTAACAAAGGCGTTGGACGTGGCGGTGGGTGATGAGGCAGGCGGCGAGTCCGAGGAAGGCTCATGGATGTCGTCGCGTCGTTCCCATCGAATGCGTAGGCGGCGGAAGCCGTGCAGCCAGGAGATGGTGCGTTTGGCGACCCAGCGGAAGACACCCAGGCCGGTGCCGTGCGGCTGGCCCCGCTCGGCGATCACCGGGCGGATGCCGCGCTGCCAGAGCAGTCGCCGGTACTTGTCGTGGTCGTAGCCACGGTCGGCGAAGAGCATGTCGGTCTTCGTCGTGGCCGTCCGATGACGCCGGCGACGGGCGGGACCTTGTCGAGCAGGGGCAGCAACTGCGTGACGTCGTTGCGGTTGCCGCCGGTCAGCGACACCGCGAGCGGGATGCCCTGGCCGTCGGTGAGGACGTGATGCTTGCTGCCCGGACGTGCGCGGTCGACCGGGCTGGGACCGCCTGCGGGCCGCGCCGAGCTGCCCTGACGTGAGAGGAGTCGATCACCGCCCGAGACCAGTCCAGCTGGTTCTTCGACCGCAGTTCCTTCAGCAGCAACGCGTGGAGTTGGTCCCACACGCCTGCCTCGTTCCAGGCGGCCAGGCGCCGCCAGCAGGTCATGCCTGACCCGAAGCCCAACTCTTGGGGCAGGTACTGGACTCGCGGACTCAGCCCGGTGAACGGGGCTGTCAAGGTCGGCTCAGACGATGTGATCACACCAGCCACAGCAAGATCATCTCAGTGGGGTCGACTCGACCTCGATCTCCTGGCCTTCAGCCAAGTTCCTTGGCGTACCAGTGATCCGCCTTGCCATGCCCTTCGTATGGCGCGGTCTCCTTGTAGCCGTGCCTGATGTACAGAGCGCGTGCCTCTGTAAGTTGGGTGTTGGTCTCACACACAATCCTGAGGGCACCGAGCCTCACAGCAGATTCCTCGACGGCGCGGAGGAGGCCACGGCCCAGTCCTGCTCCCCGCCCAGAGGGGAGCACGTACATCCGCTTGAGCTCCGCAGTCTGAGGATCACCCCTCAGCAGTCGCAACCCTGCGCAGCCCAGGAACTCGCCCTCACTGTTGCGCGCTACGAGAAACTCGCCGTCAGGCGGGCAGAGGTCATGGTGGGGGTCCTCAACAAGCACCGCTCGAAGCTCTGCCTCTGTGGCTGAACGCCCCAGCACCCGCCGCCCCATCTCGGTGAAGTACTGACGCGTCACCTCGCCGACATCCGTGCCAATGACAGGCTCCGCCTTGATGGTCCAGGTTGACATGCGGGCCATGGTCCCGGACTCACCCGTGGCCGTCCACGGTCCTACCGACAGGTTTCCGTCCAGCCCGCACGATGGAGATGGTTATGGGACAGCCCTTGGACCTGTCCGCTTTCCGTCACCTGAACCGCTCTCGAAGCCGACGTCCCCAGGCGCGCTTCAAGCCGCCAGCTCAAACACTCAGTCACACTCTGGGTGAGCCAGAGCAGGATAGGTGTCACAAAGACAGCCTTGTTGTCCCCGAGATCGTCGGTGAACCCACCAGGGTCGGCCGAACCACGGTGGCCCAACGCGAGCGTCAGTTGCCGTCATGGCTATCGCCTCGGATCACGGTGGATATCCGAGGCGAGATTCAAGCCGTTGTGCGCGCCTGACCCGGCCCCAAACCTCTGTCATGTCACAAGCTCCGGGTGACCTCGTCGCCCGGAGCTTCGTCGCGTTCCGGGTGGGTCAGCCCGGCGTTGGTGGCAGCGACAACCGACGGGCCGCTGCTTTGACGCGCACGACAGGGCGGCCCGGGTGGCGCCCCCGTACGTTGTGCCGACCAGGCGCTGACGGAGAGTGGAGCCCAGGATGACCGAACTGATCCCGCCGGAAAACACACAGCAGGCGCCCGGGGCGAGCAGACGCACTCTCGGCGTGCTGCCCCTGGTCGGAATCTTCTTCTTCACAGTGTCCGGAGGCCCCTTCGGGCTCGAAGGCTCACTCTCCAGCGCCGGTCCGGGCCTGACCCTGCTGATGATCGTCCTGGTGCCGGTGGCCTTCGGCGTGCCGAACGCGCTGGTGGCAGCGGAGTTGAGTGCCGCGATACCGGTCGACGGCGGTTACTACTACTGGACGAAGATCGCGCTCGGCAGAGGTGCGGCATTCGTGTTCGGGGCCTGGAATTCGATCGGGTCGGTGCTGAACCTCGCCCTCTACCCGATTCTGCTGGTCGACTACCTGGCCACCTGGGTCCCGGACATCGCCCGCGGGAAGGGGTTGGTGATCGTGGACCTGTTCCACGGCGGTTTCGTCGTGGACCTGCACTGGATCGTCACCGTCGCCCTCATCGTCCCGATGGCGTACCTGAACTACCGCGGCTCCAAGGCGGTGAGCGAGTACTCGGTCGGGATGATGCTGTTGATCCTCGCACCGTTCGCGGTGCTGACGGTCCTGGGTATCTGGCATGCGGTCGGCAACGGGATCAACGTGCTCTCGCCCTTCATTGTGCCGGGGCAGAGTGCCCACTCGTCGGTGGCAGGCGCGCTCAGCGTGATCGTGTGGCTGTACCTCGGCTTCGACGGCCCGAGCACCGTGCTGGGCGAGGTCGCCGACGCGCACCGGACCTACACCCGAGCTTTGGTCATCTCGGTTCCGCTGATCATCACCGCCTACCTGCTGCCCACCATCGCCGCCATCGGCAGCGGGCTGCACCGGGGCTCGCCCGCCGACTGGGCCCAGGGCGACTTCATCGTGGTCGGCGACGCCCTGGGCGGAATCTGGCTGAAGGTGCTGATCTCCCTGGGATCGGCGCTCTCCCTGGTGGGGCTGTTCATGGCGATCCTGCTGACGAGCACCCGGGTCCCGCGGGCGCTCGCCGCGGACGCGTACCTGCCGCGCTGGATGGCCCGGGACAGCAGACGGTTCAACACGCCGGTGGGTGCGCTGCTGGCGAGCACCACCGTCGTCGTCGTGCTCTCCGCCGTCGACTTCAGCTCGATCCTGCGGGCCACGGTGCTGCTCACCCTTGCCTCGATCCTGCTGGAATTCGTGGCCTTCCTGGTCCTCCGCTGGAGATATCCGCAGATGCTCCGGCCGGTTCGGGTCCCCGGTGGCTGGCCCGGCGCGGTTCTGGTCGTCGTGCTGCCCACAGCGATGATCGTGTACCTGGCGTGGAGTACGGCGGTCGACGAGGCCGCGACGTTCGGCACGAGTCTCGCGTTGGCGCTGCTGGCCGTGCTGCTCTACCCGCTGTGCCGACGGTTCGTCAAAGGCGACCGGCCGGACGCGGACATCGACTCCTCCCAAGTCGAGCTGGGTCCGGACCGGTTCGCGGGATTCGGTTCACGGAAGGCGGGCGTCTGATGGATGTGCAACGGGTGCTCTCCGGGCTTGCGGAGCAGTTGCGGACCTGGTGGCCGGTGCCGGGAATCGCGATCAGCGTCATCGATGGGACCGGCGAGTCCGCGTTCGTCACCGCAGGATTCGCGAACGCGGAGTCCGGGGCGCCGGTCTCGCGTCGCACGCGGTTCGAGATCGGTTCCATCAGCAAGACCTTCACCGCCTTCCTGCTCGGCATACTGGCGGACGAGGGGAAGGTGAACTTCGACGCGGCGGTCGCCGACCACCTGCCCTGGTTCGCCCCGAACGGCGGCTCCCGCGCGATCACCGTCCGGCACCTCCTGCAGCACACCTCGGGCCTGGTGGCCGGGGCCGACGCGCTGCCCGATGCCGCCGCTCGCGGCTACGCGCTGCGCGATGCGAGGACCTGGGCCGCACCAGGTGAGCTGTTCCACTACTCCAACGAGGGCTACAACCTGCTGGGGTTGATCGTCGAGCAGGTGACGGGGGAATCGCTGGCGGACGCCATGGCCGGACGGCTGCTGCGGCCCCTGGGCATGCGCGACTCGGCGGCGCGGATCACTCACGAGGACATCGCCGAACTCGCCACCGGGTACCGGTTCCTGCGCGACGACCGCCCACCGCTGCCGTCGGCCCCGCTCGCGCCGGCCGGCTTCTTCGAGTATTCGGCGGCCGATGGGAACGTGCTGGCAACCGCTTCCGACCTGGGCCTGTTCGCCCGCATACTGCTGGGCCGGGGCACTCTGGACGGCACCAGGATCATAGATCCCGAGCGATTCCGGCAGATCGTCACGGTGCCTGCCGGAGCGGTCAGTTCGGGCTACGCGCTCGGCGTGGACGTGGAAAAGATCGACGGCCACACCTGGCTGACCCACGCCGGCGGGATGGTCGGATACCGCTCGTACCTCGCCGTCGACACCGACGGCGGGCACGGTGTCGCCGTGCTGACCAACGCACCCGGCGAGTGCCAGATCATCGACCGCTTCGCCCGTCATGTGCTCGCCGTCGTCCAGGGAGCCCCGGCGGACCCGGCGCTGTTCGACCCGGAGCGGATCCCCGACGCCCAGCGCTACGTCGGGATCCACGGAACGACGCCGCGTCAGATCCGCGTCGAGGCCACGGGCGACGACGGTCTCTCGCTCACCTCGGACGAGGTGACCGGCAGGCTGTACGACGCGGGGGACGGGCGGCTGGTGTGCGACCACCCAGGATGGTCCGCCTACCACCACTCTCTGGACGGACGCTGGCTCTACGGACCCGAGTCACTGGGCCCCAGCCTCTCCGCCCCGACCGCTTCTCCGCATGCACTCGCGGGTCACTACCGGAGCTACACCCCGTGGTATCCCAGCTTCAGCATCGTGCAGCGGGCGGGACGACTCCACATGATCGCCGCGACCGGCGTGGAAGCGCCCCGCGACGAACCGGAACTCGTCCCGCTCGACGACGGGACGTTCCGCATCGGAGCCGACCCCCGGCTGCCGGAGCGCCTGACGTCCGGACCCGCCTTGGACGGCGCGGTGCTCTGGGTGGACCTGGACGGGTGCCGCTACACGCGCTCGTTCCGGGATCAGCCGGAGCCTCGGTAAGCGCCCGTCCGCAGCTCGCGCACCCGGAGCTGGAGGTGCGCGAGCAGCATGGCGTCGGCATCGGCGAAGTCCAGCCCGGAGACCTCGCGGATACGGCGCAGCCGGTAGCGCATGGTGTTGGGGTGGATGTGCAGGGCCTCCGCCGCGGTGTCGGTGGCTCCCGCGGCGGCGAGATAGGCGGCAAGGGTCGCCGCCAGCGGACCGTCCTGGCCCTCTTCCTGGCGCAGCCTGTGCAGCGCGCCGCCGGCGTCCGGCAGGCCGAGCGCCTCGGTAGCGTCGGCGAGGTGCAGCAGCAGCACCGCCAGCGCCATGTCCTCCACGGTGCGCACGGCCGGTCCGCGGACGGCCGGGTGCCGCAGCGCCCGCAGCGCGGCGTCCGCCTGCGCCCGCACGTCGGCGATCCGGCCCATCGATTCGGCCGGGCCGCCGACGGCGACCACGTAGTCACCGGCCAGTGGGGTCCGCGCGAGGAAGTCGCGGGCCAGGGCGACGGCCGACTCCAGGGCCGTAGCGTGTTCCGGAGGCCAGGCAGCCAGTACGTACACCGCTCCGGTGCCCGCCACCAGGGCTGAACGGGGGTGCACGGCCGCCAGGAAGTACTCCAGCGTGTCCGCGAACCGGCGCAGCCCGGCGGCGTCCAGCGCGTCGGAGCCCGTGCTCCCGGCCAGCCGCGGGGCCGCGGCCAGGACGCAGACCGGGCCGGAGCCCAGCTGCAGCCGGCTCGCCTCCACCGGGTCGGCCGCCCCGCCGAGTACCGCGGCGGCCAGCTCGCCGCGCTGGCGGCGGGCGTAGCTGGTCTCCGTGCGCAGGCCGACCAGCTGCAGCGCGACCACGGGCGCGAATTCGCGCAGCCGGGCTGTGGCCGCCTCGTGGAGCGGCCCGGTGACGGCGGCCCAGATGTAGCCGACGACGTCCGAACCGGCCCGGACCGCGATCGCCAGCCTTGCCAACTGATCCTCCCCGGTCGCCTCCATGTACACCGGTTCGGCGCTGGCATGGAGCCGCTCGAACTCCTGACGCTCGCGCTGTTCGGCGAGCGTCCGCTGGTGCACGGCCCGCCCCAGGATGGTCTCGATCCGCTCGGAGTCGGTCCGGTCCTGCCCCTCCGACCAGGCGACCAGCGCGGAGAAGCGGTCCTCGATGGTGACCGGGGCGCCGACGCTCTCGTAGACCGCGTTCGCCAGGGCGAACAGCTCTGCGCCGCTGCCGGCCGAGCGCACGCGCGTCCTCGCGTACTCGAGCAGCTGCTCACGGACGGTCGTCGCCACGTGCATCCAGGACGCGTCTCGGTTGACCTCGATGATCGCCAGATTGTCGTGGGCCGACGGCGGCACCGGGGCCTTCACCGCCAGCACCTCCGCGCCGGCCTGCCGCATGGCCGCGGTCAGCTCGCGCAGCTCGCCCTCCGTGGTCACGCCGACCCCCAGCACCACGCACCCGGGTCCGAGCTGTGTCGGCGCGCCCGGGGCATGGATGGCGATGTCGGTGAGCGGCCCGCCGCTGCCGGTCCCCTCCTGGACCAGGCGCAGCAACGCCGGGCCGATGTTGTCCACGAGCTGACGGACGGGCAGGTGCCCGCGAGCGCCGGACTCCCGCATGGTGCACCCCCGACTCGAAGGACTGTTGTGGGCGTCAAGTCTGGGAGACCCGTATTGACGACGTCAATGATGATCCGGAGTGACCGTAGCGGGAGCATGGCAGGGGAGCGGGACGGACCGGTGGCACAAGGAGCGCGGATGACAACGATGCAGACGCAGGCAGACCGGGAACTGCTGAGGCTGTTCCGCCCGCGACCACCCGGGACGGGAACGGCGGACTGGCGATCGGCGGCGTTCCGGCGGCCGAACTCGCCGAGTCCTACGGCACTCCTGCGCTGATCCTCGACGAGACGTCGGTCCGCGCCTGCGCCCGCCGGTACACCGACGGCCTGGCCGCCCGTGGGTCGAACTCCCGCGCCGCCTTCGCCCTCAAGGCCTTCCCCCGCACTGCCCGGCATCGGCGACGCCTTGCAGAACCCAGGCGATGCACGGACCGGCAGCGGTGAGCAGGCGACGTGCGTGCGCGTCCAGGCCGGGCTCGTTCTCCGAAAACATGGTGAACAGGGAGCCCCAGGTGGCGGCGCCGGTCACGAGCGGGGTGACGGCCGCGGCGCCCAGATAGGGGAAGACCAGAGCACGCTTGGGATAGCGGAGGCCGAGCCCTTCACCGGAGTTGATCCACACAGGTGCCGCTGGCGCACCGTTTCCACGATCGGGTCTCTGGCTTCGGTAGTCACCCGCAGGCGCCGTACAGGGCCCACGAACTCCGGGGGTACGCCCACACACGCGTCACGGCCAGGATGTCGCCGCCAGGCTCGCACAGGATGAGCGCCCCCGCATGCGCGCCAAGGCTGTCCACCATCCGCGCCAGCATGTGATCCACCAGGTCATGGACGGCAGCCGGTTGCAGGTCCTCGCCACTGGCCATCCGCGCTAGTCACCTCACGGACCAGGCTCGCTCTTCGTTCCCCACTTCGTTGACCTTTCACCCATCAGGCCTGAGGGATGCCATGCTCCGACATGTCCCTCTCTGCTGGTGAACGGCGGCCACGGTAGGTCGACTTGGTACCAGCCAAACCGATTCGAAGGTCACGATCAGCCGGGATGCTTGAGGATCGGGGAGGAGGTCCCGGCGCATCACCATGTCGGCGGGGGCCTGTTCGAAGAGCGAAATGGCCTGGGGCAAGCCTCCCTAGCGCGCCTGAGGTGGTCCGGGGACGGTGACGAGGTCGACGCCGGTCAGGTCACAGCTGGCTTCCCACAACCGCGCCGCTACGGAGGTGTCGGTGAGGTGGTTCCACGCCCGTTGACGTTGAGGCTTGCCGCGCAGGCTGAAGGCACGCGGTCCCCACAACTGCCCTCCGCGCACAGTAGGGTCCAGCACCGCTCGGACCGCGGGCCATGCGCCGGCGTGCTTGCCCTGGACAAGAAGGGCCGCTGGCGCACCGCAGAGCCGCGCACCAGCGGTCCGCACATGGACGGGCGGCCGTGACGGGGTCAGGGAATCCAGCGCGCCACCGGGATGGACCACCACGCTTGCCACCGTGCTGTCGACGGCGCGCAGGCGGCGGTCGAGTTCGAGGCCGAAGTACATCTGTGCCAGCTTGGAGCGTCCGTAGGTGCGCTTGGGGCGGTAGTTCTTCCGGGACTGCAGGTCGCCGAGGTCGAGCCGCTCGGACTTCGCCGCGATGCTGCCCATGGTCACGATGCGGGCCGCAGGTGCGGCCGACAGCAGCGGCATCAGCCAGTGGGTCAGCGCAAAGTGCCCGAGGTGGTTCGTGCCGAACATGAGCTCGTGACCGTCCCCAGTCACCCGGCGTGGAGGGGCGTCGAGCGCGACGCCGGCGTTGTGGACCACCGCGTCGAGGCGTTCCGTATGCAGTGATTCCACCGCTGTTCTGACCGATGAGAGGTCGGCGAGGTCCAGCCGTACAGCTCGCACTCGCGCGCCAGGGACACGCGAGCGGATCGAGGCCGTGGCGACTTCAGCCTTTGCGGGATTCCGGCTGCCCAGTACGACAGTGGCTCCGGTTGCGGACAACTGCTCCGCGACGAAGTACCCGATGCCGGCGTTGCCTCCGGTGACCAGAAAGACGCTGTCGTGGGCACGCGGCAGTTGTTGAACATCCCAGGGCGGGGTGGAGGAGGTGGACGGCATGGCGGCGAGGCTCCCATTCTGTTGAGGGCGGCTGCGACTGCCCTGCAGGACAGCTCGGCACCACGGTTCCAGCTGCCCCCGACACATCGCCTACGGATCACCGACGGCCTCGCCGGACGGCCTACATCCTGCCGACGTGGTGCTGGCGTAACCATGGGCTTCCGCCTATCGGTCGGATAGTTGGCCCGCGGGGTAGCGGGTGGACCAGCCACCCTCTGCTCAGTCACACGATGCACAGATTCGGGGTGGTCGGCGAGGTGTCCGCGTTCGAAGCGGGCTCCGCCGCGAACTTCGCATCCAGTACCGTCAGACTTCAGCCGGGATCGCCATAAAACACCAACTAGCAGACAGGGGCGAGGTATTGACCCGATTCCGGCAGTAGTTGAATTGCGGCTCCTCACCAGCGCGTCTCCCCGGCGAGATGCTTCGCCGCCCTGCGAAGGATCTCGCGCTCCTCCTCCAGTTCGCATATTTCTTGCGCAGGGCCGCGTTCTCCACCTCCAGGGGCGTGGGCGGCTCGGCGGGTATCTCCGCCCGGCGGTCCCGGGGCCAGCTCCCCGGCTTCCCGGGCCCAGTGCCGACGACCACCCCCGCCTCGCCCACTGCGAGATCGTCACCGACGCGAGGCAGGCGACGGCGACTGCCTTGTGGCCCAGGCCCGGACGTTCTTCGCCCAGGCCGGGATCGCCGTCCAGCGGGTGCCGACCGACAACGGCTCTTGCTACCGCTCACGCGACCGGCGCGACGGCCTCTCCGCAGCCGGGATCACCCGGAACCGAACCCGCGCCTACCGGCCGCAACCGAACGACAGGGCCGATCATCCGGATTCCGGGAAGAGATCTCCAGATGTCCGGATCGTGACTGGCAGGCCCCGTCGTGCCAGAGCGTTTGCAGGCAGCACACCGTCGAGCTGCCTCATACGCGCTCCCTGCACGTCAGCGCACGGCGGACGCCTTCTTGCGGCGGCTCTTGGAAGTGCGAATGCCCGCCTCCGGCGGTTGGCGGAGGAGAGCCGGGGCCTTCGGGATCAGCTCGACCGCGCACTGGGCGAGCAACGAGCAGACAGAATCAAGAGGATCGAGCGAGGGGAAGACGATGAATACCGCTGACGAGCAAGACCGACTTCTGTGCGTGCCGAGAAGGGACCTCGAGCGAGCTCGGCGGGATCCGGAGACGTGGCCCGAGCTGGCCTTCCTTGCGGAGCACACCGCCAAAGGTTCCGTGATCGACCGCAACAAGGCCGCCCGCTTGGGAGTTCTGTGGGCACTTCAATACGACCGCCGCCCCGAGGACCTGGAGCTCCTGCGCTTCCTCCTCCAGCAGGAGATCACGTTCTACCAAGAGGTCGTTCCCTGGGGACTGGCCTCGGACTTGACGCTGGCCGGCTTCCTGGTTGCCGAGCAGCGACAGGTGGAGGATCTCTGGCTGCACTGGACCGCCAAGAACATCAGCTTTGACACGGCTCTCGGCTACCACCTCTACCATCTGCTCACGGGAGGTATCACAGCTGCCGTCGAAGCGGTGCGAGCCAGTGCCCACCCTGATCGTGGCCGCATCCTGGGCGACATCACGTCGGACCGTCACACTGACGCCGCCGTTGAGCAGTGGCTCAACGAACAACGTGCACAGTTCCCTGCCACCCCGGCCGACGAGAGCCTCAAATCTTGGGCCCACCACGCCGCGAGCCTCGGCGAGCGCGAGGCATCCCGCGTGTTCATGACCGAGTGGGCGTCCGGCGAGCCACGCACCGAGGACACACTCAACACTCTGCAGTTTCACCTGGCCCAACTCGGCTACCTCACCGAAGCAGTGGCGGTGCAGCGAGAAGTCATCACAGTCAGCGATGCGTCATGGCCGGGGGCAAGAGCGTTCAATCTGCTCACCCTCGCCCGGCTGCAACGACGAGCCGACGACGCTTCGAGCGCGTGGAAAACACTCGAAGAGATTCATGACGTCATGCCACCCGACAAGCAGGGGTTGCGTGCGGGACTGTGGCGGCACTTCGTCAGGGAGTGTTTCCTCGTTGCCCCGCTCACGCCTGACGACTCCACAGCTCGTCGTCGGCTCGCCGTGAGTGACGAGCACCTGCGAGGGATCCCTCGGCTCTGGATGGACGGTGTCCTCGACGCCGCAATCACGGCTGCCGAAGAGGTCGGCGATCCGCAGACACTCCACCGCTACCGCACCTTGCAGCGGGCCGCAGCTTGTGAAGGCGAACAGGAAGTCAGTCAAGCGACCCGCCGTGCTGCATCAGGACCGACAACCTCGTGACCCCAGCACCTCCCGCAAGAAGACAAGCGATCTCGACAGGATGCACTGCAGCTTGTTTCCCCCTGTTAACGATCATCCAGTGGCGTGCCGTGAAACAGGAATTGCCAACCGTGCTTCGACGACACCGCGCTCGACGCAACGCCCAGCTCACAGATGCGAAGCACGAGCAGACTCCAGATATTCCAGGAGCAGGTCGGCCACGACCACGACTCCACCACCGCGATCTGTACCTGCGTCTCCTCCGACGTCCGCACCCGCTCCCTGCGTCGCCCACCGAGCACCACAACGGCCGCACCGAGGATCACGTGGCAGATGCACGGCCACGCCCGGGCATCGGCTCGACGAACTCGACGCTGCGTGGCGCCTGGGCCTGCCGGTCCGCCCCCGTTCGAATTTCACCGACGTTCTGGAATCGGTCGGTGTGTTGACGGACGCCCGGGCGGGCCTGGTCCTGGTCGACGAGGTACGCAACATCGCGCTGGCAACCAGGTCCGGAGCCGAGGTCGCCGACACCGGTCACCGCCGGACTGAGCCTGCCCTGGTCGAGCGACAGAGTCGAGGGCCACGTGAAACGGATCAAATGCCTGAAAAGGCAAGGCTGTGGACGAGCGAACCTCGACCTCTGGCGACGCCGCGTCATCCTCACCCCAGGAACGGAGTCACCGTCATGCATGTACCTGCGCTGATCGCCTGCGATGGTGACGGTCACCTTCACGTTGGTGATGCTGCCCGTCGTGTCCTGGCTGTAGGCGCCGCCCAAGTGCCGGACGGAACCGACGGGGTTGCTGCCGGAGGCTTCCGCCCTGACGCTTCGCGCAGTGCCCGCACTGCCGCGGGACCCGTCGGTACCTCCCGCATGCCTTTGGAAGGTCTGGGTGCCGACGAGGTGGTCGTCATGCCACATCGTCCAGGTTGTGCCGTTGTTCATGAGCCCTTCGGACGTCTGCGGCGTACTGCGAGGGTGACTGCCGCCAGCACGGCGACGGAGCCGGTCGCCGTCGCGCCTGCGATCAGGCCGGTGGAGGGGGCGGACTTCGCGTCGGATGTGGCCGCGGGTTCGGATTCGCTCCGGTCGTTGGCCGTGATCGCGGCGATGTCGTTGGCGGGGTTCGGGTCGTCGGTGCTGAAGCCAGGGGCTGGGACCAGACGGGCGGTGACGGAGCCGGCGAACGCGGAATCCGCCAACGGCAGAATGACCTGGCGTACCTCGCCGGGTTCCAGCCCCTCGTCGGAGTCGAAGAAATAGCCGATCGGACACCGGTGGACACGCTCCCCGTGGGGGACACATGGCCGGCCGTCTTGCTCTTCCTCTTCGCCGTCTCCGCCGTCGTCGGAGGGTGCCGGGACGGTGGCACCCGGCGGAAGGGTGATGTCCAGGTACACGAGGTCCTTGTTGTCGATGCGGAAGGCAGCGGCAGGGCCCTCGTTGCGTACGGAGAAGGTGAGTGAGGCGGGCTCCCCGAGTCCGCCGGCCGACTTGAGCCCGTCCGCCTTGACCGAGAAGTCGGCGTGGTTGCCGACAGCGGCCAGTTCGAGCTTGCGAGCCCCCGGATAGCCCTCCTCGGCGGCCGCGAAGTCGCCCCCGGAGGTGGGGACCAGGCTGACCGGCGGTGCGGTACCTGGGGTGCCGCGCTTGTCGGCGCGGTCGGGGAGCAGGCGGGGCTCGATCCGGTAGCCGACCCAGGGCCGCAGGGCTTCCTCGGTGACCCGTACCGCGATGGGCCTGCTGAACTGGACGGTTTGCCCGGCGGCGACGGGCGTACGGAAGTCGCAGAACGGGCCCTGCGACTCCCACTGGCAGTTCCGGGGCAGACGGACGATCTCCAGCCCGGGCGTCGCGCCAAGCCCGAGCGAGAACTCCTTGACGGGGGTGCTGCCGATGTTGCGGAGCTTGAAGGGCAGTTCGACGATGTCGTCGGTGCGCAGTCCGCTGCGGTCGGGAAGTTCTGAGATGACCAGTTTTGGCGTGCCCGCGGTGACCTGGGTGGTGGCGGTGGCTGGTGTCTTGCTCTCGTCCACGCTGAGCCGGTATTTGAGGTCGCCGGTGGCGCCTGCCCGGGCGCCGGGGGCGGCGGTGAGGGTGACCCACGAGGCGTAGGTGTGGTCCTGGGCCTTGCCCTTGTTGAGACAGGTGACGACCAGGTCCTTCGCCTTGCATATCCCATAGTTCGGCTTGATCTCCGCAATTCCGCGCAGATCGGTGGCGTCGATGACCAGGCGGAGGTTGTGGACCGGGCCGGGCGGTGTGAACTTGTAGTTGTACTGCGGCAGGCTCGGCGCCACGTAGCCCTCGCTGTCCGCCTCGGCAGGCAGTGTCAGATTGAGTGCCTCCGGGACCTCGAGTTGCCCGGTGACCGTCCTGTTCGGCGAGAGCGAAGGTTCCTGCCGTGGGGATGCATGGGCCTGGCCGCCGCCGGCGCCCAGCAGAAGCAGCACGCCGGCGGCTGCCGTCGCTGCGACTCGGCGACGGGTCCGTACGATCCACAAGGCGTTCCAGGAGGCTGGCTTCATTCTCCGAGCGTGCGCGAGCCGGGACACGGAAAGATCACACCGCCGTTCCGGCATCGATACAAGTCGGGTACGCGACACATTCCGCTCGTAGACCAGTACGCGGTCATCTGATGGTGAGCACGGAGCGCGCGTGGGCCGGACACAATCCCGCCCCGCGCGACCGGCTACGGGGCACCGTCACCGTGTCACCCAACCCACCCCTCGTACTGGCGCGTCTTGGCCCGCGACTTGGTGGTGCTCTGGCTCCTGTCGATGACCGTCGTGCTGATCTCCTTCGACACTTCGAGGATCAGCCGGTGGCCGTTCATCTGTGCGGGCACCATCCCGATGCCGGAGCAAACCCCCGGATCAGGTCGAACCCGTACACCATCTCCATGGACGCGCATGCTCAAGCCGGCCTGGCAACGGTTGAGATCAGCTGGATGAACTGCCGGATGGGTGGCTCGCATGCCCGGTGGCGTGGGAGGAGGGCAGGGCGCCCCGGCCCTCCTCCCCGCTTCTCCGTTGTGGTTGCTCGCGCCGTTCCCCGCGCCGCTTGGGGAGTGGAAACGTGGCCGATACAGCAGTTGCTGCCGTGCCGTAACACGGCGTTGCCACCATCCCCGGGTCAGCCAAGATCGCGCACGATCTGAGGAGAGCCGGGCATATGGCAGCACAGCGGCAGACGGTAGGTACGGGGACCAGTCGGCGGGGCTTCCTTCGTAATGTGGGGCTCACCGGTGGTGCGGGCGCCATGTTCGCCACCATGGGCGCCCTCGGGCTCGCCCCCACGGCGCAGGCCGCGCAGCGTGAACTCCCGTACCGGGCACCGCGGTCGGGGGACTTCACGCTCAGCGGGCGGGCCGCCGCGAAGGTGGTGATCGTGGGCGGTGGCATCGCCGGGCTCGCCACCGCGTACGAGCTGGGCAAGGCGGGCTACGACTGTACGGTCCTTGAGGCCAGAGACCGCACCGGTGGACGCAACTTCACGGTGCGGGGCGGGGATTCGACTGTTGACCTGTACGGCAACGCGCAGACCGCGCGCTTCAGCGACGGCCAGTACATGAACGCGGGCCCGGCCCGGCTTCCCCAGTGGATGGTGACGCTGGACTACTGCCGTGAACTCGGCGTCCCCATCGAGGTGTTCACCAATACGAACGCCGACGCCTACCTCTTCAACGAGTCGGCCGGCATGACGAAGCCGATGCGGTACCGCACCGCCAAGGCCGATGTGTACGGGTACCTGTCCGAGCTACTCGCCAAGGCCTCCGGCAAGGGGGCACTGGACAAGGAGTTGACCGCCGCCGACCAGGACCGGCTCGTCGAGTTCCTGAAAGACTTCGGCGACCTGGGTGACAAGCTGACGTACGCGGGCGGGGAGCGGCGCGGGTACACCACCGTGCCGGCCGCCACCGGCACCCCGGGCGTACTGCTCGGTGACGTGCCGTCCGCGTCCGAGGTGTTCGCCAGCGGTGTCGGGCGCTACTTCTCCTTCGAGTTCGGCTTCGACCAGGCCATGTTGATGTTCCAGCCGGTCGGCGGCATGGATCAGATACCGAAGGCGCTGACCAAGGCGATAGGGGCGCGCCGCGTACAGACGGGCGCCGTCGTCGGCAAGATCACGGACAAGGGCGACGGGGTCGTCGTCACCTACCAGCAGGGTGGGCGCACCAAGGTCGTCGAGGCGGACTTCTGCGTCGGCGCGCTGCCGCCCAACATCCTCGCCAAGATCCCGCACAACCTCGGCTCGGGCGTGCAGGGCGCGCTGGAGGCCATCACCCCGCAGTCCGCGGGGAAGATCGGCCTGGAGTACAAGTCCCGCTGGTGGGAGCTGGATCACCGCATCTACGGCGGCATCACCGAGACCGACATGGACCTCAGCCACATCTGGCACCCGTCGCACGGCTTCCACGACGAGCGCGGCGTCATGATCGGCTATTACAACTACGACGGTGACGCCGACGCGTACGCGAAGCTCGGCCCCGCCGCGCGCGAGGCACGAGCGGTCTCCCAGGGCGTGAAGATCTACGGCGAGAAGTACCGCACGGAGCTGGCGTCGTCGTTCTCGCATCACTGGCGCCAGACCCCGCACCTGGAAGCCGCCTGGCACGACACCCCGGGCGGCCCCGACGACCCGCGCTACAAGTCCCTCAACGAGCCCGGCGGGCGCGTCTACTTCGCCGGTGACTGGCTCAGCTACACGGACGCGTGGCAGCACGGCGCGTTCACGTCCGCGCGGCGGGCAGTGAGCAAGCTGCACGCGCGCGTGATGGCCGCCTGAGCGCCGCCGGCTACGTGGGAGGTTGCTGAGAAGAGGGCGCGGGCGGGAATGCCCGCGCCCTCTGAGGCATAGGGCAGGACGGTCACGATGCTGACGTACAAGGCCGGCCGGTACGGCGGCACCCTGCACAAGGTGCCCGCCCCGAACACCTCCCGGTGCCTCCTCACTCGTCGTCCTCCCAGTCTTTCACCGGATGTCTCCGTTTCGTTGGCGAGACTCTGCGGGTGGCGCTGGAGGTGCTGGCCGGGGCCGGCCCATCTGGCTGCGCGGTTGATCAGCCCAGCGTGGGTGGAGCGGTATGGAGCCAAGGTCGACAACTACCGCTTCCCGAAAGGGGAAGACGTCCGTCGAGTATGGGGGGGAGCAGGTCGGGCGGGATGCGTTCGCTTGCCTGAGGGACAGCGGCTGGGTGTCGGAGCCGGCACCGTCGACCCTCCAGTCCGTCCAGTCGCGCTCAGGGTATGGATACGGTCGTCGAGGCGGGCCTCAGGTCGGTGAAGAAGTCCGCGGTGCGCAATCGCGTCCGGATGGCGCACAGGCCGGAAGCCTCGAGGTTCCCGCTCGGGACTGTCGAAGCGTCAGTCAGTCGCGGAGTCGGGCTTCCGGACGATGCGGTGGCCGGTGCTCGCTGTCAGGCGGAAGCGGGTTTGGGATCGGCTGCCGGCGAGGCGTCGGCTGCCGAGTCTGCCGCCCTGCCTCCTGCGCTGTCGTTCCGCCCGCCCCCTCGTACGAGAAGGACGCTGAGTGCGGCCAGAATCCCGATCACTGTCAGGCCGACCAGGCCCCCCTTGGTGGAACCCGTCGTGGTCTCCAGGATGCCGAAGGCAGTCGGGGCGACGAAGCCACCCAGGTTGCCGATGGAGTTGATGAGCGCGATGCCAGGGGCGGCGGCGCGGGCGTCCAGGTAGTTCTGCGGAATGGTCCAGAAGATGGGGGAAGCCGGCTTGAAGCCGACCGCGGCGATGCACAGGGCGCCGAGGCCGAGCCATGGCGAGACGTAGACGGCGAGGAGTGTGCCGAGGCTGCCGATGAGCAGGAGCGTGATCAGCAGCGGGCGGCGCTTGCCCGTGCGGTCGGAGATCCGGCCGCAGACCCAGACGGCGGCGATCGCGAACAGCCAGGGGATGGAGGTGAGGAGGCCGACCTGGAATTCGGAGAGGTTGCCGATGTCGTCGACGATCGAGGGGAGCCAGAACGTCACCGCGTACAGCGCGACGTTGATCGCGAAGTAGATCCAGAGGAAGAGCAGCATCTGGGGGTCGGCGAGCAGCTTCCAGCGGGAGATCTTCGCGGTGCCGCGCTTGCTCTCGCGTGCCGCCTGTTCGGCGTCGATCGTGGCTACGAGGCCCTGCTTCTCCTCGTCGGTGAGCCATTGGGCGCTCTCGATGCTGTTGTCGAGGAAGCGGTGGACGACGAAGCCGAGGACGACCGAGAAGAGGCCCTCGATGAAGAACATCCACTGCCAGCCGGCGTGGCCGAGGAGGCCGTGCATTTCCATGAGTGCGCCGGAGATGGGGCCGACGATGACGGTCGCCGTGCCGGAGCCCATCAGGAAGATGGAGGTGGCGCGGCCTCGGTGGGAGTCGGGGAGCCAGCGGGAGAAGTAGTAGATGACCGCGGGGAAGAAGCCCGCTTCCGCGACGCCGAGGAGGAAGCGCAGCACGTAGAACATCTCGGCGCTGTTCACGAAGGCCATGGCGGTGGCCACGACCCCCCAGCTGACCATGATCCGGGTGAGCCAGATCCGTGCGCCGAATCGTTCCATGAGGATGTTGGAGGGCACTTCGAAGATCGCGTAGGCGATGAAGAAGATGCCGGCGCCGACGCCGAACGCGGCGGCCGACAGACCGGTGTCGGCGCTCAGTTCGTCCTTGGCGAAGCCGATGTTGACCCGGTCCATGTAGTTCACGACGAACATGATGAAGAACAGCGGTATGACGCGTTTGAAGATCTTCTTGATGGCGGACTCTACGGCCGGGGGGTGCTGCACGGCGCCGTTGACGGCGTTGTGGGGTACTGCGGACACGAGCGGCTCCGATCGTGAATGCGGGGTACGGCGGGAGCGGGAGTCACCGGGGCCGGGGGCCGTCGGCAGGGGAACTTCCGCAACCAGAGCCGGGGGCCGGGACGTTCGAACGCCCGGCTCCCGTCAGGCAGTTGGTGTCACCAGCGGGGGAAGGCCGGGGTTTCCCAGGCCGGGTCGGCGACGCGCATGGCGGCCGCGTCGTCGCGCTCGCGCATCGTGCCGTCGTCGTCCAGCCAGCGCTGGTGCAGGACGGCGAGCCTGTCACGGTCGAGGGTGACGCCGAGGCCCGGGGCGTCGGAGACGGTCACCTTGCCGTCCGTGAAGGTGATCCGCTCGTTCAGCACGTCCTCGGACTGCCAGGGGTAGTGCGAGTCGCAGGCGTGGTGCAGGTTCGGGACCGTGGATGCCACGTGTGTCATCGCGGCGAGTGAGATGCCCAGGTGGGTATTGGAGTGCATCGACACTCCGACACCGAACGTACGGCAAGTCGCGGCGAGCTCGCGGGTGTTGCGCAGGCCGCCCCAGTAGTGGTGGTCGGACAGGACGACCTGGACGGCGTCGCGAAGGAACGCCTCCTTGACCTCGTCGAAGGTCGTCACGCACATGTTGGTGGCGAGTGGCACGTCGGTACGGGCGGCGACGGCGGCCATGTTGGGCGTACCGAGAGTGGGGTCCTCCATGTACTCGAGGACGTCCTGCAGCGCCTCGATGACCTTGACCGAGGTCTCGACGGACCAGGCGCCATTGGGATCGAGTCGCAGCGGGCTTTCGGGGAACGCCTCGGCGAGGGCGCGTATTGCCGCGATCTCCTGATTGGGCTCGAAGACGCCGCCCTTGAGCTTGAACGAGCGGAAGCCGTAGCGCTCGGTGAACTTGCGTGCCTGGTCGACGATGCCGGCCGGGTCGACAGCCTCGCCCCAGTCGTCCACCTCGGACTCGACGCCCTTCGGGTGCTCGCCCCACTTGTAGAAGAGGTAGCCGCTGTACTCGACGGCGTCGCGCACCTTGCCGCCGAGCAGTGCGTGGACCGGCAGGCCCTGGGCCTTGCCGAGCGCGTCCAGGCAGGCGACCTCGAAGCCGCAGACCACGGACAGCCGCAGCTTGTCGGCGGTCTGGACGCCTCGCAGGCCGCCCACGTCCACCTGATTCGTCACCCGCTCCTCGGCCACCACGACCTCGTTGGCGAGGGTGAACAGGCCGTTGAGGTCCGCGACGGACCGGCCGACCAGTTTCTCGGCATACGGGCGGGCCAGCTCCAGGTACTTGGTGTCGCCGTAGGTCTCGCCGAGGCCGGTGATCCCGTCCGCCGTGGTGACTTCGATGATCAGGCGGGGGGTGTACGGCTGGTGCACGCCCTGGGCGTTGAGCAGCGGCGGGTCGGCGACGAGGATCGGGGTCAGCCGGACGTCGGTGATCGTCAGGTCGTTCATCGGGGGGCTCCAACGAGGTTCAGGCCGGTGGTGAGCAACGCTTCGAGGTCTGCGAGATCTGCGGGCATCGGGTCGGTCAGGGGTGCGCGGACCGGTCCGACCGGGCGGCCGCGCAGCCGGGCCGCCGCCTTGACCAGGGACACCGCATAGCCCGGGCGCCGGTCGCGCAGTTCCACGAAGGGGACGTAGAAATCGGCGAGCAGCTTGTCGACGCGACTGTCGTCGCCCGCCGACAGGGCCTGGAAGAAGGCGTTGGCTATCTCCGGGGCGAAGGCGTGGACGGCTGAGGAATAGGCCGGGATGCCGACCGTGGCATAGGCGCGGGCCTGGAGCTCGGCTGTCGGGGCGCCGTTGAAGAAGAGGAAGTCGTCGGGGGCGGCGAGGGTGCCGCGCTGAAGCCGGTCGAGGTCGCTGTGGCCGTCCTTGAGGCCGATGACGCCGGGGATCGCGGCGATCCGGCGAACGGTCTGCGCGTCGTACGTCACGTGGTCGCGCTGATAGGCGATGAGAGGCAGCGGGGTGTGGTCGGCGATCCGGCGGAGCTGCTCGACCAGGCCGTCCTGCGGGGCCTTGTTGAGGTAGTGCGGCAGGACGAGGAGTGCGTCGGCTCCGGCCTCTTCGGCGATACGGGCGAAGCGCAGTGCCTGGGCGTAGCCGTAGCCGGTACCGGCCACGACCGGGACGCGGCCCGCCGTCACCTCCACGGCTGCGGCGACGACTTGACCGTACTCGTTCTCGTCGAGAGCGCTGAACTCTCCCGTGCCGCAGGCCGGGAAGACCGCACCGGGGTTCGTCTCCAGTTGCCCGGCCAGATAGCTGCGGAAGCCGTCGAGGTCGAGCGCCCCGTCGGCGTGAAAGCTGGTGAGCGGGAACGACAGCACGCCCTGGGCCATGCCGTCGCGCAGCCGCGCCACAGTGTCGGTGAGGGAGGTCCGAGTCACCATGCTGTCTCCGTATGTAGATGGCGTTCGCGCATGGGGATGGACACTAGGCTCGGGAAACCACCCCGTCAATGGGTTCCCGGAAGCGATTCGGCATGGAGCGGGGACGCGGACGCGCAGGTCGTGACAGTACGTACGATCAACCCATGTCCGAATCTGTTGAGCCCGTCCGGCCGTCTGAAACCGGAGTGCGCGAGGTGAAATCGGCCGCTCGCACGGTCGAACTGCTCGAACTCCTCGCCGCCCGCGGCGACCGGCCCGCCAGACTGCAGGAACTCGCCGACGAGTTGGGTGTGCCGCGCAGCTCCATGTACGCGCTGCTGCAGACCCTGATCGCCCGGGGCTGGGTGCGCACCGACGCCACCGCCTCGCTGTACGGAATCGGCCTGCGCACACTCCTCACCGGCACCACCTATCTGGACACCGACCCCGTGGTCCGCGTGGTGCGCCCATACCTGGACGATGCCTCGGAGCAACTCGGCGAGACGATCCATCTGGCCCGCCTCGACGGCATGGACATCGCCTACCTCGCGACCCGCGAGTCGCACGAGTACCTGCGCACCATCAGCCGAGTGGGGCGCTGGCTGCCCGCCCACGCGGGCGCACTCGGCAAGGCGCTGCTGGCCGAACACCCGGACGCGGCACTGCCGGACGCACCGTACGAGGCACTGACCCCACGCACCCACACCACCAAGGCCGCGCTCGTTGCCGACCTCGCACAGGTGCGGGCGCGCGGCTACTCGATCGACCGCGAGGAGGGGGTCACCGGCATCGTCGGATTCGGCTTCGCGCTGCGCG
Source organism: Streptomyces sp. NPDC055955 (assembly GCF_042270245.1). Taxonomy (NCBI): domain Bacteria; kingdom Bacillati; phylum Actinomycetota; class Actinomycetes; order Kitasatosporales; family Streptomycetaceae; genus Streptomyces; species Streptomyces sp. NPDC055955. The sequence goes on along the minus strand of NZ_JBHJYS010000023.1, from coordinate 71,449 downwards.
TGAACGACGAAGCGCCGGCAGGCGACGCGATCAGCTGCTCGGTCCCGGTGGCACGGCTCACTGAGGAGCGCGAGCGGCGGATCGTGACTGTGATGCAGAAGGTGCGCGAGGAGATCGAGGTAAGACTGGCGCAGGGCATGGGCGCGGGCGGAGTCGACTGGCGCTGAGCCCTGACTCTTGAGGAGCGCTTCGGCGGCTCGCGGAAGCCGGCCCAGGCGATGGCACCGGTCAAGGCCGCGTTCGCGCGACGGCCCCGCCACGCCCAGGGAGGGCAGGATGGTGCTGACCGGAGAGGACAGCATCACCCAGCATGAACCAGCACCCGCGATCGGGTGATCCTGGGCATCAGGTCGAAATCCAGCAGGTCGGCCAGGGCGTGCCACGTTGCGCGGCGTGGACGGAGGAGCCGAGCGGCGTACCCGCCCAGGGGCAGGTCCACCGCCGATCGAGCGGGCTGCAGACGGTGGCCGGTGTGTAGCCGAAGGTTCTGCTCTCGGACCCAGTTATCTGGAGCGATGGTCGCTGGCCGACTGACCTTCGTCGCCGAAATGAACTGGTGGGCACTGTGGGACACGAATCGAGGAAGGGATCTGCCTACAAGGGGACATCGTCGAAGGCAATTCATCATCAATACGATTTCTTGGGTGACTTCTACCGGCTGACGCTGGGCCCCGAGCTCGTCTTTTCCTACGGCATGTGGGAGGAGGGCGACACACTCGACTCGGCTCAGATCCGAAAGCTCGACTACCACGCCGAGGCGGCGCACGCCGTGGGCGCGGACCGTGTGCTCGACATCGGCTGCGGATACGGCAGTCTCCTGCACCGGCTGGTGAAAAATCATCATGTCAAGCACGCCGTAGGGATCACCATGAGTCCCGGCCAGGCCGCCTGGGCCCGAGACCAGCACTGGCCAGGTTGCGAGGTCCGGGCCGAGAACTGGTTCGATCACGAACCGGACAGACCTTACGACGCCATCATCGCGATCGAGGTAATCGAGCACTGCGCGGGAAACACCATGTGGCGGGCGAAGCGCGTCGCCCGCTACCGGGAGTTCTTCCAGCACTGCCATTCCTGGCTGCGGCCGTCCGGACACCTTTCCGTACAGGTCAACGCCTGGAATGAGCGCGGATGGCTCGCCTCTCTGTTCCTACCTCCCCAGCAACTGGACCCGCATCGGAGTGGCGGCGCCCGCGAACGCCTCGGCCTCAAGGACATCCTCGGCGGCATCGAGAACGTACGCGAGGGCCTTCACGCGTCGCGAAAGGTGTACCCCGAGTGCTTTCTTCCGACCCGGGACGAACTGATCGAAGCCAGCCGCGGCTTGTTCCGCATCGTGGAGGCGCGCACCGACCCTGACGACGGCGTCGCCACAGTACGCAGCTGGTTGGAAAAGGCAGAGGCCAACCACGTACGCGGAGCGGAACTCATCGGCCAAAGCGCGGTGTCAGACATCATCAGGGAGCAGAAGACCGCGCTCAGGTTCCTGCGTGAGGGCCGCTTCACCGTCGTACGCATGGTCTTCGAGAAGGTGTGAGGGCACCAGCCGGCGACCCTGCCCAGCGTTACCCGTCCGCATCAGACGAGCACCCGAATCCATACCGAAGGGGCTCACCGGAGAGAAGCTGCACCCACACGGCATCGTGCCCTTGCGGCGGGAAGTTACCGTCCGCGCTCCGGTCAGCGCCCAGCGTGCGAAGCGTCTTCCGTACAACCAACCTGCCCTGGTGCGTGTCTTCTTCACACCCGGACCAAGATCCGGCTCATCATGCCTGGAGAACCATGCGAATCAGAACGGCCGCCACCGCCGCGGGCGGCACCCTGGCGCTGCTCACCGTCCTCGCCCCCGCCGCGCAGGCGGACAGCCACAAGGGCGACACCACCTTCACGTCGGTGACATTCAGCACGACCACCGTGAACGTCGGCGTCAGCGCCGCTCAGTCCCTGACCGTCGTCGCGACCGCCAAGGACGGCTCCGGAATCAGCGGCATCTACGGAGGCAAGCTGGTCAGCCCCGACGGCCGCATCGCCTTCCCCGACTCCGCCTCGTGCACCCGGCCCTCGTCCACGACGATGAAGTGCACTTGGAAGTACACCCTGGACGCGAACGACACCGACGACTACGCCGACCTCAAGAACAGCAACGCCGGCACCTGGCACCTCGACGCCGAGGCCGCGGCCAACGACCACGACTTCTACACGCTCGACACCAGCAAGTCGGTCAAGGTGAAGCGCTACGCCAAGCTGACCGCCACCCAGGCGAGCCCTGAACCCGTGGTCAAGGGGCGCCCCCTGACCGTGACCGGCACCCTGACCCGGGCCAACTGGAACACGAACATCTACGCCGGCTACAGCGCCCAGCGCGTCGCCCTGCAGTTCAAGAAGTCAGGCGCCTCGACGTACTCCACCGTCAAGACCGTGACCACCGACAGCACGGGCAAGCTGAAGACGACGGTCACTGCGAATTCCGCAGGTACCTGGCGCTGGAAATTCGCTGGTATGAGCACCACCAGCGCAGTGACCGCCACTGGGGACAGCGCCGCCTTGAAGTAGCCCAACAGCCGGTCGGCACCGGAGCGCGGACGGACACAGGGCCATGCAGCGCGCATGCGAATGCCCGTGACCGCCCGGCTGGCTCTCCTTCCCAGATGGGCCGCCGACTGTGACTTTGTAGAGGCGCGATGCCGTACCGAGCGGTCCCGACTTCCGGCGGTCGGGACCGCCTGCCGGACACCCCTGCCCTCAACTCGACGCATCTGTCGTCACGATGGCTGGAAACCCATGAACGGGGAACACCCGGCCTGTTCCAACGGCCGGGTTCCGGGTGGTCAGGAGAGTTGGTCTCCGCCGGGCCCTCCGGTTGAGCTGCAGGGGAAGTCGGCGTCTTCGGCAAGTCAAGGCCTGCCGAAGACGCCGCATGCCAGGAATTGGTGCTCGCGCCACAGGTCGGTGCGGCCGGTCACCGTCGGTGTCGGAGCGATTCGCCGTGCCTCGGGCGGCCGGTCCAGGTGATGCTCATCTCGGCGCTGCTCCACCCGCAGCGTTTGCCCCTGTCAGTGAGCTCGTCGAGGTTCACGAACGGTCCGTTAGGGGCCGGGCCCGAGGCGGGCAGTGTCAGGCCTTCGGCGTGGCGTTCACCACGACCTTCGCGGAGTTGTTCTTCGTCTCCGGGTCGAAGGCGAACTCCCCGAAGACGGGGCGCACCACGACCGGTCCGGTGGCGTCGTGCACCACGGTGTCCACGCGCAGCTGGAAGGCGAAGGCATGCTCGGTGTTCTCCGACACCCAGTACGGCAGGTTGCAGTCGTAGCGCGGGGCTCCCACCCGGTTCGGGTAGTAGCCGCCGGTCAGCGTGCGCGGGCGGCACTCCGTGGGGGCGTCGGAGACGGTCGTTCCCTGCGGTACCCGGAATTCGACGACTGCGGCCGGGTCGCCGGAGCCCAGGTTGCCGAACCAGGCGGGGCCCTTGTTCTGGAACCGGACCTCGGCAGTGACTGTCTCGCCGGCGCTTCCCATGACGTCGGTGCCGCGCACCGCGAAGTCGGCCGTGTTGTCGGCGAGTACCTCCTGCGCCACGTAGTTGTCGCCGTTGTCGATGTCCGTGACGCCGCCCGCCGGGTCCACGCTGAGATCGAGCCGTTCGTACAGCGCCTTGTCGTTGACGGCGACCACCAGTTGCTCGGGCAGCTCCACGCGGGCTCCCGGGGCGATCTCGTCGTCGAAGGTGCACGTGGCATGCGTCATCGGCGCGTACTCGCCACCGCCCTCGTCCTTGCGGTACGTGCACTGCGGGTACGAGGTGACGAAGTCCAGGCCGTAGGAGGCGCTCATCTTGAGGGTGTAGCCGTGCGCCGCCTCGTTGCCCTCGTTGGTCACGCTGACCGGCCGCGGAAGGTTGGCGCCCGGCTGCACGCCCTGCGCCTTGCCGGGGTCGTTGAGCGCGAGGTCCGGGCCCGACGCCACCGTCACCGTGGTGCTGAAACCCTGCGGCGACTTCATTGTGCCGGACGGCGTGGTGGCCGTCGCCGTGTACGAGACAGTGCCCTGCGCGCCCTTCGGCGCGCCGGTGGCGGCCCGGATCCCCAGGTGCACGGCGTCGACGTTGGTCACCGGGATCTCGCCGTCGACCGTGCACACCGCGACGGTGCCCTCGGGTGTGCAGTTCGCCGGCCAGATGATGTCAGCCACTCCGGCGAGCCCGGAGACATCGAGCGTCAACCGCCCGTCGGTGACCGAGACGTTACTGTTGTCGTGGTAGAGCCCGAGGTCGAGCGAGCGCGCCGGGGCCTCGTCGCCGTCGACGCCGAGCGGCACGTTCAGCTCGTACGGCGACTGGATCCACAGCGTGTCGGAGGCCGCTGCAGCCCCAGCTCCCAGGCCGATCACGAACAGGCCCGCGACCGCGGTACCGCACGCTCCCAGCCGCAGGGCGCGGCCGACGGAGACTCTGTGCATTGCATCCCCCAAGAGTGTCGGGGAGCCGGACGTTCCAACTCCTCGACAAGCAGACGATCTTGAAGGGGGCAAGGTTGTACCGCTGTTGCGACCGGCAACGACCGCGGTGGCCGCCCGCCCTCGACCGGCAGGACTGGAACTGGAACGGGCAGGGACGTTGCGTGGTCTGGCTCGGGTTCGGCGGGTGAGAAGACGCCGTAGGAGCAGTACGACGGCTGCCGGACAAACCGCGGAACGGGCCGAGGACGTTGATGCCGATCCCGAATTCTGGCCCTGCTCGGAGTTCCTGACGTGAAACGACTCGGTGCCGGCTGGGGCGACCACGATCGAATGTCAAACAGACCGGCTCAGGAACCGTTCCCCCAGACCTCGCGTGTCCTTCTTTGTTGCCGACTGTTGCTGAGGGGGACTGGATGCGAGTTCGGACGCTGGTGAGCGTGGCGGTATCGACTTGCGTGGCGCTGGCGGCGTGCGCGTGTGGTCCGGAGAAGTCGGAAGAAGACACATCCACGGCCGCGAAGCCTTCGCAGTCGTCCGAATCGGCACGGCCCCAAGAACCGTCGGCCACGCCGTCCTCGTCCCCTCGGACCGAGAGGCCGTCGGCCGAGCCGACCGGGGAGCAGCCCGTGCCCAGGACGAAGGAGGGCGCGATCCAGCGGTACGAGCAGTACCTCCATGCTGTGGGCCGTGAGGACATCAACACTGTCTGCGAAGTGGCCGGGCCCGCCGCGAAGCAGGCGGAGGACCAGGGGTTTGGCCCGTGCACGTCGACGTTCGTCGTCACGTTCCAGATGATCTCGCCTGCGCAGAAGAAGGCCCTGCGAACCGCGACGGTCGACCCGCAGCGCGTCGCTGTGCTGGCCTCCGACAAGGTCGAGATCCCAACCGAAGCGATCAGGGCCTCCGTCACCTTCTCCGAGAGCGAGCTCGGCAGCAGCACCCTGGAGTACCTCAAGAGCAATTGGTACATCACCGACTAAACCCGATCCGCGGTCCGCAGAGCCTGATCCAGACTGACGGCCGCTGGGCGGTAGAGCGCACGAACTCGTGGATGAACAACTTCGAGACTCCGCCGCAACACCGAACGTCGCCGCGCATGCGTGGAGCTCTCCGAACATCGACGACCGCCCGGCGTACGCTCGGCTCCGTGCCCCGACGTACGAAGAAGCCCCGCCGGCTCGTCGCCGACGGGCGCGTGTACCTGTGGACGCTCCGCCACCGCCACCGCGTGCTGGACAGCGGCCGGTCCGCGGACTGCCACGAGACCCTCACCCTGTACCCGCAACCGGCCGACACCGGCGGCCCGCTGCGCATCGTCTTCGCCGAGGGCCCAGACCGGTACGTGGGCGGGTTCACCATGGGCTCCGGGGACGTGGGGTGGGTCCGGGGTGGGTCCCTGAACCTGCACGAACCGGGCGCCGTCCGGGCCTTGCTCGACGCGGCGTCGGCCCGCGGGTGGCAGCCGGGGGAACCGCGGGCGGTGGAGGTCGATGGCTGGCTCCTGCTGGAGGCGGCGGCCGCTGCGCGAGCCGGGGACGCCAGCCCTGCACTTCGCGCCGCGGGCAAACTCCGTTGAGGCTGGACCCAACTCAGTTGAGGCGGGCATCGTCCGTATGGAGCTGGCGTCTCAGTCCTTAAGCTTCCGCAGGTCGGCAGTGTCGGCGAATGGAGGGTGTTAACGGTCCTGTTCGCGGGTTGTTTGCTCCCTGTCCGGGGTGGGGGTGTGGGGCGAAATCCGCCGCTGTCTTTCGCTGGCGGGCAGCGGCCCACTCGAGCGGGCCGGCCGAAGCCCGTACGCGTCGGACCAGACGGGCGGCGAGCGGCGAATCTGAATCCAACTGAGTTGGGGCAAGGACAGCAGGTACCAGTGTCCCGGAGCCCTGGATCCGGGCCCGGAGACCCGGGTACGTCTCCAGGGCCGTGGCAGGCGGAAGGCCGACGCCGCCAAGCTGATTTCTGAGGGTGGCGTACGCCTGGCATACGCCGCCATCTGCTCGGGACTGGTGCTTTGGACGACCAGGGGATCAGGGCGATGCCTCTGCGACAGGGATGGGATTCACTACCCATGCGGGCCGCAGCACGGAGCTGACGTCCGTGACGTGGACACAGCTCGCTCATCACCGAGCCCATAGGGTCCTCGCCTCTTGGCTTGGTGGCTACGCGTCCCGGTGGGGATCGCTTCTCCGAGATGAAGCGGGCTGGGGCGGGCCAGAATCGGCTGAGGGCACCGACGAGCGTGTGCCGGTCATGTATGCGACGAGGGTTGCCTTGACCAGGAAACCAGCTCGACAATTTACACTTGTGGATATCAACCGCCTGGACCAGAACACCAAGGACGCGCTGAAGCAGCGAAATCTGTTCCTACGGCAGCACGGTACCCCCACGGTCGTGGAGGTCCGTGTGGCCGATGGCAGTCCCGCCGGGTTTCTCATCGGCTGGGCCGACCAGGCAGAACATACATTTTCCCCGGGAACTCTCGGCTGGCGGGGGCACGCTCGACGCGCCACGCTGCAGGCCGGCTACTGGGACGGTCGAGTCGATGCCCAGTTCGACAATATGGTCGGAGGGACTGTCACGGAGTCGGACGGGTGGGTTGTTGAGGAGTCGATCGAGAAGGCCATCTCAGAGATACTGGAACACGCTTCGTACGGAGACGTCCTGGCTGCCGATGAGAGGGCATCCGGCAGGGTGGAGATCTACACCGCCACGATTCACGAGGAACAGGCAGAGTGGCTGGCCGACTGTGACGAGCCGAAAGGCATGACCCACCGTGGTGGCGGCAAGATCGAACTCACCAACATCGCCGTCGCCTACCTTCGAGGCTCACCTCAGTTCTCGCCGTACGTCGATGCCAATAACCAGCTGCACTTCGATCGGTGGGAGGACCCCTACCAGCTCACGCGCAAACGCATCTGAACGTCGCCCCCACTGCCACACAACGCCGCAGATCAGACGACGGCGTTTGATGAGTCCGAGCGGCGGGCGTGGGCAGGGCAGGCGCGGGGGCGGGCGGCTGGACGGGCGTGGGAACGCTGTCCCGGGTCATGATGCTGATCCCTTGAGGAGAGGGATCGTGGACAGCGGACACCTGTTGTGGTGTCGTCCGCGAGGAGGGTGAGCGCCTCGCCGGTCGGCGGTCCTGCTGTGGCTCTCTGCCTGAGAGCGTCCCTGTGGGGCTTCGGCCTGGCCCAGGGTGGGAGTGTTCAGCGTAGCGGTGATCGGCGCGGGTGTTGCCCTGGGCGTCTGGCGGGTGGTCATCGGTGCTGCCTCCGGAGTGAGTTCGGCACCGACGGCGAGTTTCTCGTTGCGCGTGGGGATGAGGGTGAGTTCCTGGGCTGCGCAGGGTTGCGGCTGCTCAGAGGTGCTCCGGAGACTGCGGAGCTCAAGCGGATGTTCGTGCGCCCCGCTGGGCGGGGAGCGGGGTTGGGCCGGGGCCTCCTCCTCGCCGTCGAGCAATCAGCTAGGAGGCTGGGCGCTGCCCGGATCGTGTGCGAGACCAACACCCAACTCACCGAGGCACGGGCTTTGTACACCAGGCACGGCTACGAGGAAACCGGACCCTACGAAGGGCATGGCAAAGCGGATCACTGGTACGTCAAGGTCCTCAGCTGAAAGACTGGGGTGATCGAGATCGAGCCGTCCCTTTGGGATGATCTCGACGTGGCTGGTGTGATCACGGCGTCGGAGCCGACTTGGATAGTCCCATTCAGCGGGCTGAGCCAGCGGATCTTTGGGAAGTTGGTGCAGCAGCTACGCCGGGAGGAAGCGGACGCCCCGGTCCGGAGGCGGCCATGGAAGCTGCCGCTGGAGGATCGCCTGCTGCTGGTGGCCGCTTACTGGCGCACCAACCTCACGCTGCGACAACTGGCCCCGCTGTTCGGGGTGTCGAAGTCTTCCGCCGACCGGGTCATCGACCACCTCGGTCCGAAACTTGCGCTGCGGCAGCGCGAGCGGTTCGCCATGGCTGCCGTCCTCATCGTGGACGGCACGCTGGTCCCCACCCGTGACCACTCAGTAGCGGAGCAGTCCAAGAACTATCGATACTCCACCAACCACCAAGTCGTCTCGACGCCGACAGCCGGCTCGTCGTCGTGGTCGGCCGGGCTCTTCCGGGCAACCGCAACGACTGCAAGGCATGGGCGGAATCCGGCGCCAGGGACGCGGTTGGTGCCACCACGACGATCGCGGATGGCGGCTATCCGGGTACTGGCCTGGCGATGCCGCACCGCCGCCGCACGGAATAGGCACTTCCCGAGTGGAAGGTCGCACACAACACGTCCCACAAGCAGGTGAGAGCTCGCGTCGAGCACGTCTTCGCCCGCATGAAATGCTGGAAGATTCTGCGTGATTGTCGCCTCAAGGGAGACGGTGTCCACCACGCCATGCGTGGCATCGCCCGCATGCACAGCCTCAACCTCGCTGGATAGACAGCCCGTACCGCGAACGGCCAACGGCACCTCGACCATGCCGAAGATCGTTTACGGGACAAACCTCAGCGTGGCGGGGTGGGGGAGGGATTCCCCCCGGTCTCAATGCCGCCCTCGGGAAAGGGGTCCGGCATGCGTTTCGTGTGCTGGGCCCTTTTCTGGCTCCGTGTTCTGGTGGATTGCGGGTTTGCTATCGGCTGGTCGATACCTTCGCGGGGGTCGCGTGGCTGCACCCGCCGGCAGCAGCGTCCCCGAAATCCTGACCTGGGGGAGTGGCGGGGCCGCTTTGGCCTTCGCCAGGCGTGCTGGGTTTCTTTGGGGGCTCGCAACCACACAATGAAACAACAAATTGTTGTTTCATTGTGTGGTTGCGGTAGGGTGACCGTATGGCACGTGACGCTCAGGACGAGGCCCGTCGGCGGCCGTCCGCACTCGCGGGGGACTCCACCGCTGATGGGGCCCCGGCGCGCCAGTTGGAGCAGGACGCCGCCTGGCTGGGGCGGCTGCTGGCGGCTGCCGCCCAACATCAGCAAAGCGACGGACAGCGACCGGATGTGGCGCCAGGGGACATTGCTGCGGCGCTCGGTCTCTTCGAGGACATGCGTCTGTCGCTGGACCGGTTGGAGACCCAGGTGGTCATCGAGGCCAGGCGCCGGGGCATGGAGTGGCGGGAGATCGCCGGGCACCAGGGCCTGAACTCCTCGCAGGCCGCCTCGCAGCGCTATCAGCGGTTGATGACCCGGCTCGAAGAGATCCGTCAGGGTGTCAGGTAGGAGAAAGGGACATACAGATGACGGATCAGCCCGCTGAACTGCTCGCCGCCGTCGACTCGCTGCTCGCTGCCGTCGACGACGGCACCGTGCTGCCTGTGCCCGCCGAACGGGTTCGATTGCGCGAGGCTGCGGGGCTGACCGAGGCTGCTGTTGCCCAGGCGCTGGGGGTCCGCGTGCCGAGCATCCAGGCCTGGGAGGCGGGCCGTGCCGAGCCGAAGGGGGAGCGCCTTGAGGCCTACCGCAGGCTGCTCGAGGGCCTCGCGCATCGCTATCCCGCGCCACTGTCCAAGGGCCCGGATGCCACGGTGGAGGAGCCCGGCCCGCCACCAGCAGGCCCGGCACCCGCGGCTGAGGCCCTGACCGCGTCCGGGAACACCCCGGCCGCCCCTGCTCTCGTTACTGCTGCGGTGGCCGCGTCGCGTCCGGCGCGTACCGCCAGGCCGTTGTCGGCGTCGCGCCGCCCGGGCGCGAAGAAGGTCGCCCCCGCCGGCACCTCGGCGAGCGGCACCGATGCGCGGTTCGAGAACGGTCCGCTGGCGGTCGTCGATGTCGAGGACGGTCAGGTGTTGGCGTACTGCGTCGGCGGCCTCGTCATGGACGTGCCCGCCAAGTCCCTCCCGTCTTTGGTCGAGTGGACGCTGAAGGAGGCGAGGCTCGGTCAGCCGAAGCTGTCCGGGCCGGGCAAGGACGGCGACCCGCTGATCGTGCTCACCGAGGCCGCTCTCGAGCACTACGGTCTCCCGGCCCGTCTCGCCGATGAGGAGCGCCTGGCCGGGCGGCTGCCCGAGGGGCACAAGGTTGTCAAGCAGCTGGCCCGTCAGGAATGGAAGTTGACGAAGCGAGGGTTCGGGCCGTGGGCGCGGATCTACCGCCCCGCTCAGGGTTCGGAGCGGGCCTGCGTGCAGCTGTGCATCCCGTCGTGGGATGCGCTCGACACCCGGCACTGGGCCTATGCCGCCCAGCTCCAGCCCGTTGAACTCGCACGGCTCCTGGGTACGTACGCGTCCCGGGTGATGACGCCGCGCGGTTCCACCGCGGTGACCGGCCTGGAGCTGATGACCGCGCTGCACCCGCCGACCCGCGCCGGCGCGCCGGACGAGAACGGCAAGCGCACCTCGGAGCACAACCCCGGCTCGCTGGGCAAGGACCCCATCGACTTGACGGACTGGCCGCCGTGCGAGGTTCCCGACGGCCATCCGGTGCTCAAGGACCTGCCGCGCTTCCACGTCCGCGGCCCCGACGAGAAGCTGTTCGAGGAGGCGTACGACTGGGCGCGGCCGCTCACCGACGACGAATGCATGCGCCGCAACCTGGTGGGCATCGACGTCAACATGGCCTTCGCCGCCGGCGCGAACGGCCTGCTGGTCGGCCTCGCCCAGGCGCCGACGCACGTCAAGGCGCCGGTGTTCGACCCGAAGCTGCCCGGATCCTGGCTGGTCGACCTGTCCCACGTCGACCTGTCGCGGGTGAAGTCGGGCAAGGAGTGGGTGAAGCTCGACGGGGAACTGCTGCCCAGCCCGTTCACACCGAACGGCGAGCGCCCGACCGGTCCGGCCTGGTATGCGACGCCGACCGTCGCCTACGCCCAGGAGCTGGGCTACGACGTGACACCCATCGAGGCATGGGTGCGCTACGACAACGGCCGCTACCTGGACGGCTGGTACAACCGGCTGCGCGACGCCTACATCGCGACGATGGCCGACCTCGGAGTGAGTGCCGACCTGTCGCCCCAGGAGTTCCTGGCCGCGATGGAGGGCTACCGGCAGCACGACCCCGAGCTGGCAGTCGTCGTGTCCGCGATCAAGGCAACGGTCAAGGGCGGGCTCGGCAAGCTGCGTGAACGCCCGCGCGGTGAGGGCTGGAAGCCCGGCCAACCGTGGCGTGCTCTGGCCCGGCCCACCTGGCGCCCGGACATCCGCGCCGCGATCATCTCCCGCACGCGCATCAACATGCACCGCAAGATCGTCAAGCACGCCGCCTTCACCGGGCAGTACCCGGTCGCGATCCTCTCCGACTGCGCCGTCTATGCGGTCGACGGCGCCGGCCCGCTGGACTTCCTGCCCTACCGGGAGGACAAGCCGCTCCCAGGCGGCTTCAAGCTCGGGGTGAACCCCGGCCTGGTCAAGCACGAAGGCACCCAGTCCGTGCTGTGGGGCGAGGGCGTACGGGAGCAGTTCAACGCCCCGGAGCTCAACCTCGCCCGGTACATCAAGGACGGCACCGTCACCGACGCCGACAACGGCGAATAGGGGAGTGGGCAGGCGATGAGCATGTTCGGGGACGGCCTGGACGCCGCGGTGCACAAGGCGTTCACTCGCCCGGCGCCCAAGAGCGCGCCCGCGCAGATGCGCTACCTGGTCAAGCAGTACAAGGGCACCAAGGCGGTCGCCCAGATGCTGCGGATCTCCCAGCGCACCGTCGAACGGTACGTGAAGGACCAGATCAAAAAGCCCCGCCCGGACCTCGCCGCACGCCTGGAACGCGAGGTGAACAAGCGCTGGCAGCCGCAGATCCGGGCCAAGGCCAAGGCCAAGGCGGCGGCCACGGACGGCATCGTCATCGACACCCGCGCCCGCCTCGGTTACACCGCCCCCATCGGTTCCACCGACCAGGACCGCATCCGGCACCTGACCGTCGCCCTGCCCCCGCAGTACGCAGCCCGGCTCTTCGAAGCCCAAGAGGCCGGTGCCGGCGACGCCCGACTCCAGGAGATCGCCGCCGAAGCCCTCAAGGAGGTCTACTTCCAGGACGGCGGCCGCCGCGCCGGAAGCCTCGAAGAGGTCCGGTTCACGGACATCGAGCACCTGGAGTTCGACCTTTAGCAGCCGCGCCTAGCACTCACGCGTGTCAGAACGCCCTTCATCGCCTCGCCCGGTGCCACGAACGTCACGTCACTGTCATTGAAGCCTTCTTCGACCTCGCCGACGCAATCATCACCGTGCGCAGTTTGATCCGGCGGTCCTGGACAACTCACCACTGGGACGAACGCCTCAACCGCCGACCGTGATCCTTCGGCGCCGCCCCGGTCACTTCGGCAGATCGGCAGATCGGCAGAGAGGAAGGGAGCAAGGAGCGCGAACAATGCGTCGGGGCGGTCGAGGGGGATGATGTGGCCGCAGTCCTGGAGATGGTGTCCGACCAGGTCATTGCTGATGGGACGGAGTTGGCGTTCGAGCCCCGTGCCGACGGGGTGAGAGCCGACGGCCATGGTGGGCATGGTCAGCCGAGCCGTCGCGAGGGCGTCCTGGATCTGCTGCGCGCTGGTGGGCAGGGCCCGGTAGTAGGAGAACGCGCAGCGAAGGGCCTCGTTCCCGGTGTACGCGTGGAGGAAGGCTGCACGGACGTCTTCGGGTACGCCTCGCCCGAGCGTGCCCGAGTCGGGGGACCAGTCGATGTACGGGGCCTCAAGGAGTCCAGGAGGTCTCGATGCTCGCCCTGCACCTACTCCAGTGCGCGTTGATGCACGTCAACAGCCTGCTCCTCCAGGACATCCTGAGCGAGGAGAAGTGCCAGAAGCGGCTCACTGACGCCGACCGGCGGGCCCTGGCCCCCACTGTTCTGGACCCACGTGAACCCCCACGGACGGTTCGAGCTGGACATGAACTCACACCTCGCCCTCGCCGTCGCAGCGTCCATGGTGCCAGGCCCCCGCACCGTGCCCGAGGCGGAAGCCGCCCGATCGGCGGCGGACGGTGGGCCGGGGTCGGCATCCTGAAGACCCGCCCGACCGGCGTGGGGGGCCGGGGGGGGGGGGGGGGGGGGGGGCGCGGGCGGGGGGGGGGGGGCCGCGCCCCCCCGGAGGGCAGGGTGGGGGGTGGGGCGCGCGGCGGCGGGGGGGGGGGGGGCGGGGGCGGTGCACGCCCGCCACCCCCGCCAGCCCCCCCGGGGGGGGGGGGGGGGGGGGGCCCCCGCCCCGGGGGGGGGGGGGGGGGGGGGGGGGGCCGCCCCCCCCCCCCCCCCCGGGGGGGGGGGGGGGGGGGGGGGGGGGGGCGCCCCCCCCCCCCCCCGGGCGGGGGAGGGGCACGAAGCCACCGTGCTCGCAGTTGGCTCGATTCGGCTACGCGTCGCGGCTGTGCAGCAGCAGGCTGCCGATCAGCAGCGCGGCCGCGGCCCACGTGGCGAGCACGCCCAGGCCGGCCCAGGGGCCGATGGGCAACGCGTGCAGATGGACGGTGGCTTGGACCGCGAGTCCGGCGGTCATGGGCGAGATCTGCTGGAGGTGGCGCTGCCACTCCGGGTCGTTGACCACGTGGGTGACGACCGGGAAGAGGTAGAGCAGCCCGAGCACGATCCCGATGGCGGTCGCCGCCTCCCGTACCGCCGTCGCCACGCCGAGGCCGAGCAGGGCGATCAGGACGAGGTAGAGGACCGAGCCCACGGCCGCGCGCAGGGTCGGGCCGTCGGCCAGGGAGAGCGGGGCATAGCCGTGCGCCTCGGTGAATCCGTTGCCGGGCAGGATGTAGCGGCCGGCGAGGAGGGATGCCACGATGGCAGCGGTCCCGGAGGCCAACACGACCGTGGTGAGGACCGTCGCCTTGGCGGTGAGGACGGTGAGCCGGTTCGGCACCGCCGTGAGCGTGGTGCGGATCATGCCGGTGCCGTACTCGCCGCTGACGGCCAGCACCGCGAAGACGCCGATGACCGCCTGCCCGACGGTGACGCCGGTCAGGGCGAGCTTGACGGCGTCCTGGCCGCACCCCGCGTCCGGGCACTTCACGGCCTTGGCGGTGCCGCAGCCGACGGCCACGGTCAGCGCGACGGCGAGCAGGAGTGACCTGCCCAGGTCCCCTGCGGTGCGCAGCTTCGTCCACTCCGCGCGCAGAGCGCGGCCGAAGTCCCCTCGCCACGCGCCCTCCGCCGTGTTCGTGAGTTGTGCATCGCTCAGGAGACTCATACGTCCCTCCCACGCAGCTGTACCGCGGCCAGACCGAAGGCGAGCGCGGCGTATCCGCACGGCACGGCGAGGCCGACCCATGGCGCCAGCGGGTAGTAGCCGGTCGACGGCTCGTACACGCTGAGCACCTGCGCGTACTGCGGCAGGGTCTGCTGGATGGCGAAGCCCGCAGCCGGAGTCACCCGCAGCAGCCACTCCGAGACGCCCGGGGGCAGTACGCCGGAGGTGGCAAGCAGGAAGGGCAGCACGATCGACGCGATGACCAAGGCGACCGCCGTGGCGCTGCGCCGCAGCAGGGCACCGACGCCGAGAGCGAGCACGGCGGCTGCTGCGCAGAGCAGGCCGGTGCCGACGATGACGCGCGCTTCGGTCGCTGACGTGACGGGGAAGACATGGAAGCTCCTGCCGCGCGCGCTGCGTTCCCCGATGGGAAGGGTGACCGCGGCGGCAGCCAGGCCGATGACGAACGCGACGCCCCCGGCCACCAGCGCCTTGGCACCAAGCACCCGGCCCCGCAGGGGAGTTGCCGCCATGGTCGTACGCAGCAGACCGCTCCGGTACTCGCCGGTGATGAACACCGTGCCCACGGCGATGACCACGATGAGCCCGGCGAAGGTGCCGACGAGGAAGTTCTCGACGGAGAAGCCGACGCCCATGACGGGCCCGCCGACGACCGGTGCGATGTCACCGGCACCGGTCACGGTGAACCCGCCGCCGTCGGTCCGGGTGAACCCGCCCTTGGTGGTGTTCGTGTAGCTTCCGGAGGTGCCCGCGTCGCCGCCCACCTGTGCGCCGCTCCACGCGTTCTGGGACCAGCCGCCGGTGAGGAAGGGACGGCCGAAGGTGCCTGTGGCCACGGCGGGGCTGAAGCCCGTGCCCGCCGCGGTGTCCTGCTTCGCCTCCGGTGACGTCGCGAAGAGCCCGGCCTGCACGGTGCGCGCAAGCCCGGGCAGCTTCGCGAGGCCGACCTTGGTCCAGTGGGAGCCGTCGGTGGAGGTGGAACCGGTGAGACTGTCACCGGAGCGGACCAGGCGCAGCCAGCGCGCGGACTCCTGGGAGACCTTGGCGGAAGGGCCGGCCGTGTCGTGCGTGTAGTCGTACTGCATGCGCACGCCGTGGCCGCCGGTGGCCATGACCGCCGCGTACGGGGCTCCCTGGGTGAGGCTTTCCTTCACGATGATCCCGGCCTTCGCCCAGGGCGTGGCGCCCTGGGACGTCTTGCCAGCATCGATGTCGGTCACACCGGTCAGCGACCGGAGGGGGACGGTGAGGGTGCCGTCGCCGGTGAGCGTCTTGTGGACGAAGTAGAAGCTGTCGTTGACGGCCTCGCCGCCGGGGCCCTTCGGGTACGAGGCGGAGTCGGCGCCACGACCGCCGGCGGCGGGGGCGGCCGTGCCGAGCAGGCCGACCACGATCGTCACCAGGAGTGCCCCCGCCATGGCGAGGACCCAGCCGCGTACCGTACGGAACTTCGTCCACTCGGCGTGCAGGGTCCTGAGGAACCCACTCTGCTCAGCGCGCCTCGTGGCCGAGGGACGAGGGGTGAAGGTGGCGGTCATCGCGTGTCCTTCCCCGCCGGGATGCCCCGGTACTCCACCGTGTCCCGGGTGAGCTCCATGTACGCCTCTTCGAGCGTCGCCCGGTGCGTGGACACCTGGGAGAACGGCACCCCGTTTCGGGCGAGCAGGGCCACGATCTCCTCGTCGGTCAGGCCCGTGACGCCGAGGGTGTCGGGGCCGGTGGCGAGAACGGTGGCGCCCGTGCCTTGCAGGACCTGGGCGGCGCGCGGAGCCGCGGAGGTACGCAGGGTGACCCGGCCGCCGGACGCCTCGGCGAGCAGCTCGGAGACGCTGGTGTCCGCGACGACCCGGCCGCGGCCGATCACCACGAGATGGTCCGCGGTGTCTTCGAGTTCGCTCATCAGGTGACTGGAAACCAGGATGGCGCGGCCCTGCCGGGCCAGCGACGACAGGAAGCCGCGCATCCACACGATGCCGTCGGGGTCGAGGCCGTTGAACGGCTCGTCCAGCATGACGACCGGCGGGTCACCGAGCAGCGCCGCAGCGATCCCCAGGCGCTGGCGCATGCCCAGAGAGAAGCCGCCGGCCTTGCGCCGGGCCACCGTGCCCAGGCCGGCCTGGTCGATGACCTCGTCCACCCGCCGGACCGGCACGCCCTGTGAGTAGGCCAGCCACAGCAGGTGGTTACGGGCGGTGCGGCTCGGCTGCAGCGCGGAGGCGTCGAGAAGTGCCCCCAGATGCCGAAGCGGCCGACGCAGGGTGCGGTACGGCACCCCGCCGACCAGGGCCTTTCCCTCCGTAGCCGCGTCAAGGCCCAGGATCACGCGCATGGTGGTCGACTTGCCCGCGCCGTTCGGGCCGACGAAGCCGGTCACCCGTCCGGGGCGCACGGTGAACGTCATCCCGTCCAGAGCCAGTTGTGGACCGAAGCGTTTACGCAGTCCGATGACCTCGATCGTCGCCTTCGTACTCTCATCGCTCATGGCCCCACTCTGTGACGGAGCAGGTTGCAGGGGCCGAACGGCCACTGTCATCTCGCTGTTAGGCGCCTGGGCTTAGCCTGACCTGGTAGGTGTCCTGGTGCGGTGGTGAGAGGGGAGCATGCGGATGAAATGGGGTCCGCCCCGACGGCTCGCGAGCCTGACCGCCCGCCTCGGCCTGCGCCGTGGCACTGTCCGCACCCACTTCACCGCCTTGTACGTGACTCTGTTCCTGCTGTCGGGAACGGCGCTGCTGGCCATCACGGCCGTGGTGGCATCCGGCGGATCGCGCTCCAGCCAGACCGCCCCTGATGGCGGCACGGATCAGCCCGCCACGGCGGCACAGGCCCAGGGCCGCATCGCCGAGTTGGGGCAGCAGTTGGCCCAGGCGCACGACACCCAGTCCCGGCAGATCCTGCTCGGCTGCGCCATCGCCCTCGGCGTCATGGCAGTGATCTCGGTCGGGCTCGGCTGGTTTGTCGCCGGCCGAGTGCTACGCCCGCTGCGCGTGATGACAGCGGCCACCCGCCGGATCACCGCCGACAGCCTGCAGGAACGCTTGGCCATCGGCGGCCCCGGCGACGAGGTGAAGGACCTCGCCGACACCATCGACGACCTCCTCGGCCGCCTGGAAGGCTCCTTCGACGCCCAGCGACTCTTCGTCGCCAACGCCTCCCACGAGCTGCGCACCCCGCTCACCACGATGCGGGCCTCTCTGGACGTGGCCCTCGCCAAGCCGGGTCCGGTACCCGAGACCACGGCCACGCTGGCCGCCCGGATGCGCGCCGGACTCGACCAGGTGGACCGGCTGCTGGAGAGTTTCCTTGTCCTGGCTCGCACCCAGCACGGCGAGTTCAGCGACACGGCGCGCCTCGCCCTCGGCCAACTCGCGCTGACCGCCCTGGCCGGACGAGCAACTGACATTGCGGCCAAGGGCCTGGCCGTGCGGGATAGCCGGATCGACGACTCCGCGTGGGTGTGGGGCAGCCAGACGCTGCTGCGCCGCGTGGCCGACAACGTGGTCGACAACGCGATCGCATACAACGCCCCCGGGGGCTGGATAAGTGTCGAGGTACGGGTCGCAGGAGACGACGCGGGCGCAGTGTCCCTCGTCGTCGAGTCCAGCGGACCGGTCCTCGACCAGCGGCGGGTGGCGGACCTCGTGCAGCCTTTCCGCCGCCTTTCCGCCGACCGGACCGGCACGGGCCAGGGCAGCGGCCTCGGCCTCTCCATCGTCGCGGCCATCACCCAGGCCCACCATGGAACCCTGGATCTGCGCGCCCGCCCCGACGGCGGCCTGCGCGTCACCATCATCCTCCCCCGTACGGACAGCAGGGCGACGGTGGAAGCCCTCGACACAGAGACGGGCGTGGCGCGTTGAGAGTTCTGGTGGTCGAGGACACCCGCCCTCTCGCCGAAGTCATCGCCGAGGGACTGCGCGACCAAGGTATGGCCGTGGACATGGCCCACGACGGGCTCGACGCCGCAGCCAAGCTGGACGTCAACGCGTACGACGTCGTCGTGCTTGACCGCGACCTGCCAGGTATCCACGGCGACACCCTCTGCCAGATGATCACCGAGCGGGACGGCCGCGTGATGGTCCTGATGCTGACCGCCGCCGACTCACCCGGCGACCGCGTCAGCGGCCTGACCCTGGGCGCCGACGACTACCTCGCCAAGCCCTTCCACTTTCCCGAACTCGTCCTGCGCATCCGCGCCCTGGCCCGCCGCCGTCCCGCCGCCCGGTCCCGCACCCTGAGCACGGCGGGCATCGAACTCGACCCGATGCGCCGCACCGCCAGCCGCGACGGCCACCAACTCGACCTCTCCGTCAAGGAATTCGCGGTACTCGAAGCCCTCTTGAACGCGAGCCCCGCCTTCCTCAGCACGGAGGACCTCCTCGAACAGGTCTGGGACGAACACGCCGACCCGTTCACCAACACCGTCACGGTGACCATCAGCCGCCTGCGACGCAAACTCGGCGGCCCCTCGGTCATCGCCACCACACCCGGCGTGGGGTATCGGATCATCGACCCAGCCGTCCCACCCGACTGAGCAGCCGCCAGGGGCCGGCGGCCCGCGAGCGGAGGCCGCGCTCAGCGCACCCGACTCCAGTCATCTGCGCAGCCGACTTCGGAGACTGACACACGCGGTTACTCTCACAAACGTTGGGTCGGAGCGCCGGTCCATGCGCGCGCCGTTGCACCGCTCCGCGATCTCCCACAAACCGACCGGCACCATCCGGTCTCACCGAGCCGAGCAGTCCCTCACGCCTTCAACATTCGGTCAAGGACCGGAAATATCAAGCCAGTTCGACGAATGACGGCCGCCCCTTGGGGGGTGCGCCTATCCGTTCCGGCATAGGTTCCGACCACAAATGCGGGCGGAAATTCACGGTCTCTTTCATTGGATCGTACGTAGCCCGGAGGCGGCCACTTTTGCGATCTTGAGTGGGCACGCCGACGAGTACGGTGCCGCGCGGTCACTCCGGTCCAGCGCCCAGCGGCCCCTTGCCCGGCGGGCCGCCGCACGACCGGACCGCCACCGTCCCCACCAGAGAGCTTCCGATCGAGACATCGCCGGCGGCACGGGCCGGATCGGTAACGACCGGCACAGCACTTCGCCAATCGGCAGTTGTACTGCCGAAGTGCGTCTCCAACTCTTGTTCGTCAGGCCCTGAGGAGGGGCCTCGCCCATGTACAGATCACCACGTCGGCACCTCACGCCGGACAGCCGCTCAGTTGCGTTCACGCGCGGTCGGTCGCGCCGAGTCCTGACGCTCATCTTCGCGGTAGCGACCGTCGTGACGGCCGGCAGCCCGGCCTCGGCGGCCGTCGCCCACACGACCAGGTTCGGTACCGCGGTGAACCTCGACGACAACGGCCGCGGCAGCTCCGCCGTCGCGATCGGCGATCTCAACAACGACGGGACGCCGGACCTCGTGACGGCGATCCGCACCGAGGGCCTCGGCGTGTTCCTCGGCTCGGGCGGCGGCAGCTACGGCGCCGTAACGAAGTACGCGGCGCCGCGCACCTCCTGGTCGAACCTCTTTATCAACTCGGCAGTGATCCGCGACGTCAACGGCGACGGCCACAAGGACGTCATCAGCCAGGACGCGCGCGGCAACGTCGCTCTGGTCTGGCTCGGCGATGGCTCCGGCGCTCTCGGCGCGGGGGCGGCGGTGCAACTCAACCCCAGGCCCGGGTGCGACACCACGGGCGACAACCCGTGTGTCGTGCGCTGGCCGAACGACGTCGCCGTCGGCGACTTCGACGAGGACGGCAAGCCGGATCTCGCGACGTCCAACACGAACACGAACAACGTCGCGGTAGTGCTCGGCAACGGGGACGGCACGTTCGGCGCGGCGACGCGGTTCGGACTGGGCGGCGGTACCGGCCCGCAGGGCATCGCGGCCGCCGATCTCGACGGCGACGGCCATCTCGATCTCGTCACGTCGAACTCATCGGCCGGCACCCTCTCCGTGCTGCTGGGCGACGGAGACGGGGGCTTCGGCGCGGCGTCGAGCGTCTCGGCCGGCATGACGCTGCCGGCCAAGCTCAAGCTCGCCGACGTCAACGAGGACGGTGAGCTGGACGCCGTCATGGTGGCGCCCGGCACGCCGGGGCGCGTCGCCGTCCTGCTCGGCGATGGCGCGGGCGGGTTCGGCACCGCGAGCCTCCTGTCGGCGGGGTCGAACCTCACCTCCGCGTCGGTGTCCGACCTGAATGGCGATTGCCACGTCGACCTGGTCGTCTCCAGCTCCGGCTCGAACGAAGTCGTGGTGGTCGAGGGCGACGGCACGGGTGCGTTCGGCAGCCCGCTCGCATTCGGGCTCAACGGCGGCAGCAACCCGTATGCCGCAGCGGTGGCCGACCTCGACGGCGACGGGCGTCCCGATGTCGTCACGGCCAACAGCAACAGTTCGGCGACGTTCGTCAAGGACGCGTCGGTGCTGCTCAACACGACGAAACGGCCGCGGACGGCACCACACCAACGGCGGTCCGACGCTCCCGGGCACGGATGTGATCACGACCGGCGGCTCCCGCGAGACCATCGTTGAGGTGTCGTAGCCGACGAGCCGTTTCAGGCGGCTGCCCATGAGACGCTGACGTGCGTCGCGGGCTCGACGATTGCGATGATGCGATCGCCGAGCCCGTCTCGCCGGCACATGCACATCGTCGGATCGTGCAGTTGCCGGGCAGTGACGGTGGCGGTGTCGTCTTCTCCGGGCGTCAGAGCGGAGGAGATGAAAGCCGGCCCGGCCGAACATCTGGCGTTTGACTATCTTGATCCGGTTGACGTGTCCTTCGACGACACCGGAGCTCCAGGGCCCGCAGGGACGGTCTGATCGCCAAGTTCGTTGCCGAGCTGGAAAAGATGTGGCCCCCGTGCCGAAGGGGATGGTCCGATTGCTATGGGCGTGATCGGTATCGGGATGGCGTCGCCCCCGCGCCTGCGGGGATGGTCAGATGCCTTGAGGTCGTCGGCACTGACTTCTTTTATGAACTGGTCGGCCCAGAGGTCCAGCAGTGTGTGCTCGAGGACATCAACTGGTGCGGCGAGTGCTCCACGTATGAGGTCGGTATCCAGCCCGAGGCGTATGAGGTGAAGCTGGGTGTCGGCTTCGCGCTACTGCGCGAGCAGGTCCCGGCCGCCGTCGGCTTCACCGTGGCTGCCTGATCCTTGCCTAGGGGCGGGGCGTTGTCGCACCTGCTGGACGGGGCGTTTGGGCCGCGCAGCTCGCCTTGCCTGCCGTATCGGCAGTCCTGGATGGTCCGGCCGCTGGACGACTTGGCGCCTTGGGCGCGCTGCGGCCCGGGTGTGCGGGGTGCGTATCCGGGCCGCGAGGTGGGGCCGGCAGGGGACGGCTCCGATGTCAGGCCGAGAGGGTTTGATTCAGGGCGTCGAGACCGGCGGCGTAGATGCCGGTGAAGAGGTCGACGACTTCGTCGTCGGTGGCGTTGTCGGGGTTGAAGCGGCCGGACCACTGGACCTCGGCGACGTCGTCCCGGCCGGGGACGGTGTGGACCCGGATGGTGGAGACGTAGCCGTTGACCGGGAACGGGGCCTGGAGGATGGCGTAGCTGTAGTGGCGCTCGGTCTCGTTGAAGTCCACGAGGCGCTCGATGATGACATCACCCTCGGGGTTCTTCAGCCGACGGACGCGGCCGCCTTCGAGCAGAGTGCTCTCGGGGATGTAGGGGAGCCAGTCGGGCAGGGTGTCGAAGCCGCCGATGAGGTTCCAGACCTTGTCGGGGGAGGCGGGCACTATGCGGCTGACGGAGGTGGAGGCCATGATCCTTCTCCTGGATTCTGGTGCCGGCGTGAGGGTTTCGGGGTGGGGGTCAGGCGCCGTTGGGGAGGGGGGCGGCGGGGCTGACGAGGTTGGCGGCGCGCAGGTCGTGCCAGAACGCGGCCGGGATGTTCTTGTCGAGGGCGGCGATGTCCTCGGCGATGCGGCTGGGCCGGGTGGCGCCGGGGATGACGGCGTCGGCGACGGGATGGGCGAGGGAGAACTGGAGGGCGGCGGCCTTGATGCTGATGGCGTGCTTCTCAGCGAGGGCTTTGAGCTTCCCGACGCGCTCGATGATCTGCGGCGGGGCCTGCTGGTATTCGAAGTGGGCGCCGCCGGCGAGGATGCCGGAGCTGTAGGGGCCGCCGACGACCATGCCGACGTTCTGCTCCTGCGCCATGGGCAGGAGCCGCTGCAGGGCGTGCTCGTGGTCGAGGAGTGTGTAGCGGCCGGCGAGGAGGAATCCGTCCGGCTGCGGCTCGTCGAGCGCGAGGGTCAACTCGATGGGCTCGGTCTTGTTGACGCCCAGACCCCACGCCTTGATGACACCCTCGTCCCGCAGCCGGGACAGCACGCGGAAGGCGCCGGTGCGGGCCTCCTCGAACTTCTGCAGCCACACATCGCCGTGGAAGTCCTGCGCGATGTCGTGGACCCAGACGATGTCGAGCCGGTCGACGCCGAGGCGCTTCAGGCTGTCCTCGATGGAGCGTTCGGTGGCCTCGGCGGTCCACTCGTGAACGATCTTGTTCGGGTTGCCGTGCTCGAAGATCCCGCCCTTCTCGCCGAGATCGCGGGCGCCCTCCTCGACTTCGTCGAGGATGACCCGGCCGACCTTGGTCGACAGGACGTAGGCGTCGCGGGGCTTGGTGGAGATGACCTTGCCGAGGCGCTGCTCGGAGAGGCCGGCGCCGTAGAACGGGGCGGTGTCGTAGTAGCGGACGCCTTGGTCCCAGGCGGCCTCGACGGTGGCGGCGGCCTCCTCGTCGGGGATCGCGCGGAACATGTTGCCGAGCGGAGCGGTGCCGAAGCCGAGCTTGCCGGGAAGGATGTTCTTGAGGGACATGACGGTGCCTTTTCGATCGATGTCTCCGTGTCGGAGGCGTTCTTGACGTGGGGGAGAGGCACAGGGGGATCGGGTGCCTCTGTGGGGCTGCCCTGCCGGCGGGGCTTTGGCGCTGAATGCACCGCGGTCCCCTGTTCAGGGCCGGGGCGCGGCAACATTTAATGCGCGAGCGCCTTACCTACATAGAGAATAATTGCAGACGCTGGGTAATGCAGAAGGTTCCGCCCGGGCGATCTGGTCGATTTGAGTACAGCGGGCACGTGGGGCCGGCGAAGGAGGGCCACTTCCGCCCTCACTGCGGTACGGACGGGCCTGCAAGTCAAAAGCGTCCGCACGATGAGCGCCTCGGCCCCACGTCGGGCGCCCCCCTCAGGGGAGGATCGTGGGGACGAGGCCGCCGTCGACGCCGAGCGCCCTGCCCGTGGTCGCCGAGGCCTGCTCCGACGCCACGTAAGTGATCATGGCGGCCACCTCGTGGGGGCGGATCAGGCGTTTGAGCAGGGACGCGGCCGCCCGGTTCTCGGACAGGTAGCGCCGTTCCTGCTCACCGGGGTCGAGACCGGGATAGAGCTCGTTGAACATGGCCAGCACGCCGTCGCTCATCGTCGGCCCCGGCAGCACGCAGTTCACCGTGACCCCGGTGCCGGCGACCTCCTGGGCCATGCCGCGGGACACGGCCAGCTGCGCCGTCTTGGTCATCCCGTAGTGGGCCATGTCCGTCGGCGTCTGCACGCCCGCCTCGCTGCTGACAAAGATCACACGGCCCCACCCGCGCCCGACCATCCGTGGCGTGTAGTGGCGCGCCAGGCGCACGCCGGAGAGCACATTGACCTCGAAGAGGCGCAGCCAGTCCGCGTCGGGGATCTCGAACACCGGCCTGGTCTCGAAGATGCCGGTGCTGTTGACCAGGATGTCGACATCGGGCAGCTGCCGGACCAGGTCGGCCGTCCCCTCGGCTGTCCCGACATCGGCTGTGACGCCGCGCCCGCCGAGCCGCTCCGCCGTCTCGGCGACACGGTCGGCGTTGCGGCCGTTGACCACGACGTCAGCGCCGGCGGAGGCCAGCGCCTGCGCGGTCGCCTCGCCGATCCCCGCCGTCGACCCGGTGATCAGCGCGGTACGTCCACTGAGATCGATCTGCATCAGGTGGGCACCCTTCCGAATGTGATGGCGGCCTCTCGGCAGCGGGCCGCGCCCGCCTGCGCCGCACCGGCGTCTGTCCGGACCTCGGGACGGTCAGGATCGGCCCATGGCGAGTGGAAGTCGTCCGGAGCGGCGGAAACGGTCATGGCGAAGGACCGGACGTAAACGATTCTTCGGCAGGCCGGTGCAGCCCGCACCTTGCCGGCGCTCCGCCCGGTCCCGGACCCGCCACGGATCCCGCGCTGACCACCCTCCCCAGCTGACCGCCCTCGCCAACGGATAGGCAGCCCTCTACCTCCTGTACGGCAATCGAGGCGCACATCGAGCGCGCTGCAGGCCGTGCCCGGCCTGCAGGGCGCGGGAGTACTGGCTGCTCGACGTGCTCAGCCGCCAGCGCGACGGCGAGGGCGAGCACCTGCAGATGAAGCAGGTCGCCGACGCGGTCGTCCTCAGCCAGAGCACCACCACCCGCCTCGTCGCCCGTCTGGGGACGGCCGAGGCTGAGCAGGCGCTGCGGCGGCGCTTCACCCGCGGCGGCCCCAAGGCGTCGCGCGGCCGTCGGCGCGGCACAGATAACCTGCGCGGATGGAGCGGATTCAGCGGGCCGCCGGCGCGGTCGTCGGCTCAGCGGCGGGTGACGCCTTGGGCGGCCCCTTCGAGTTTGGTCCCCATGGAGCGTTCTCCGCGCGGTTTCCCGCGCCTGGTGATGGTGGCGAGATGTGCGGAGGCGGTGGCTGGGACCCCGGCGAGGCCACTGACGACACGCAGATGGCCGTCCTGGTCGCGGAGTCGCTGCTGGAGCGGGGCGGCCTGGATCTGCCGGACATCTTCGCCCGCTTCCAGCGGTGGGCAGCATCAGAACCGAAGGACATCGGCTTGCAGACCGAAGACGTCCTGACCAACGGCATGCCCTGGGACCTCGCTGCTGCGACCCATTTCCAGGTCAACCAACGAGCAGCGGGAAACGGCTCCTTGATGCGCGCGTCGACCTCGGCGGTCTACTTCGCCGCCGCCGGCCAAGAAGCCACCATGAACGCGGCCCGCCGCATCGCTGCGCTCACCCACGGGGACCGCGCGGCCTGGGAAGGCACGGCGATCTTCCACGAACTCATCCGTGTCACGTTCGAGGAGGTCGACCCCCTCGCCGCGCTCCCGGACATCCTGGCTCTTGTCCATCCCGACCACCGGGGCCGCTATGCCACAGTCCTCGCTCCCGACTGGCACCCCGATCAGGCAACCGAGTTCAACGGTGCCGTCTGGCCCTGCCTGGGCTCCGCCGTCTGGGCCCTGCGCACCACCAACAGCTTCGAAGACGCGATTCGCGCGGCGATCGACCTCGGCGGTGACACGGACACCGTCGCCGCAGTGACCGGAGGCCTTGCGGGGGCGCGCTACGGGCTGGATGCAATTCCCGCCCACTGGACCCAGCCGCTCCATGTGCCCCTTCCAGGATTCGACGGACGGGTGCTGCGCCTGGCAGATCTGCTCCACCTTGCGTACTGCCTCGGAAGTTGAACCGGGTGCTGCCCCTCGCGGACACCTGCACGGTCCAGGACAGCCACCCGGCCAGCAGTACCCAGGCAGCCCTTCTGCGTCCACGCATCTGGACGGTCTGTGTAGCGATCGGTGGAACTCGGTCGGACTGGATGAGCCGCGGCCGGCGGTGAGTCGGCTGTCGAAGGTGATGTCGAAGGCCTGGAGTGCGGCCTTCCAGAAGGGGAGGGGGCGGCCTGGACAGCATGGCTGGCTAGGCTGCCCCTCCTGAATGTTTGCCACAGCGGCGGCGTGCGGCAGTGCCGGGCGCGCCACGACGGGGGACGGAAGACGCATGGCAGATCGCCAGACGGTCCAGTTGTTCGACCACATGCACCGGGGCATGCCGTTCGAGTTCACGACCAAGGTGTTGATGATGAAGCGGCTCGCGACGCTGGTGTCCACCGCCGAGCTGTTCGGCTACCAGTACGCCGGGGTCCGGCAGGGGGCCTTGTCCATCAAGCTGCGCTTCATGCCCGACCCGAGCCCGCAGGCGCAGGCACGCGCCGCGCAGTACTGGCCGTACGCGCCGCAGGTGCCCGTGATCCCGCCGCAGATGCTGGAACTCAACAAGAAGCGGGTTCTGTTCGACCTGACCGGCAAGTCCGCGCTGCTGAAGCGGCTGCCGGTCGTGGGGGTGGTCCTCTTCATGGCGCTCCTGCGCTCGCTCAGCTTCCTGGGCGACTCCATGGGTCTCGCCCTCGGCTACTTGTGCGGCATGGTCGTCCTGGTCGGCATCGGCGTCTGGGTCAACTTCCTGCGCCACAAGAAGGCCGGCGCGTATCTCCAGACAGCCGGCTTCGTGCGCCACGAGCCGTCCCCCGGTCAGGTCTTCTACCTCCCGCCGGGCTCCCAGCAGCAGTACGGGCAGCCGCAGCCTGCGCAGTACGGCCAGCCGCCGCAGCAGTACGGCCAGCAGGCACCCGGGTACGGCGGCCAGCCCCAGCCCCGGCAGCCGCAGCCCCCGTACGGCGCACCGCAGCACCAGCAACAGCCCCTGCAGTACGGGCAGCAGCAACCGCCTCAGTACCGCCAGCCGCCGCAGTAGAAGGAGGAGGATGAGAGGCAGGTGTGGCACCGGTCGCCCCTGCCAGACGATCGACTGGAGGTCGCTGTAGGCATGCAGCGCGTACGAGCCCACGTCCCGGCCCACCCCCCTCTGCTTGAACCCGCCGAACGGAGCCTCCATGTTCCGGCCTACCGTGGGCCTGCGCGTCACGCAGGCTCGGGCAGTAGAGCATGCTTCCAATCCGGGGCCGGCTTCTGCGCGGCCGCCGGCTCGGCGAGCACCGACAGAATCTGCTGGTACTCCGCCGTGAGGACCTGCACCCCCATGCCGTCAACCGCTCGGGCACCACGGAACCGGCCACCGCACCGGGCGCAGGGCCCGCGCCCGCGGAGCCGTCCCGGGACAGCACCTCCGCTCGCCCGGGCATCGGCCATCCGTGACAACTCCGCCTGAGCCGACCCGAGCTCGGCCTGCACCCGCTCGGCCTCCTCCCGCAGCCGGGCCACCACCTCCCGGACGTTCTTCTCCCGCGTCTCCAGCAATCCGAGCACCGACGGCATAGCCACCTCCGCGAACGACGCGAGTAGACGAACCACCCGAACCGACGTGCCAGAGAAGGAAGTTCACGCGCCACCAGCCAGAATCAAAAGATCACGTTCGGAAAGCGGATGGCTTCTCAGCGGGCGGTGCGGGTGGGGTACCGGCGGGCGGCCCAATGCCGCAGCTGGTCGAAGCGGGTGGGGTAGGTGTGCCGCCAGGCGGTGGGGAACACGCCGTGCTCGGTGGGGTAGGACTGGGCCGCGCCGCGGGTGCACGTCCAGTCGTACGGCTCGGGCGGCCAGGGGCGTCACAGGTGGAACGGGGAGGCCTACGCCAACGACCTGGGAATACCCGCTCCTTGATCGCGATGTCGGCGAAGACCAACCGGTCCAAGGCCGACCCAGCTGCCCTGGACCGTCCGATGCCCGTACTCATCGCTCCGTTGGGTGCCGGCATCCCGAGGGGTCGGGGGCGGATTCTGCACTCTTCCCTTTGGTTTCCATGTCCATGACACTGACATTCATCAGCACACATCAACACTGCTGCGACAGGTCCGTGAAAGGACGACGATGGCTTCTGCGTTCCCCTCTTCTTCCGCTCCGCGCCCGTTCGACCGCCGTACGGCACTGCGCGGGACGCTGGCCGCCGGCATCGGCGTCGTACTGGGCCCCGTTCTGGTGACGGGTGCCGCGCAGGCCTACTCCTGGTCGCGAACCCTGAGCCAGGGGGCCACCGGCGCCGACGTGACCGAGCTGCAGATCAGAGTTGCTGGGTGGGCTGCGGACAGCGCGAGCCAGAGCCGTGTGGCCGTGGACGGCGACTTCGGATCCGGCACCGCGGCGGCGGTGCGCCGCTTCCAGGCTGCTTACGGACTCGCCGTCGACGGCAGCGCCGGGCCCGCGACCCAGGCGCAGCTCAACGCGCTTGAGCAGTCGGACAGTTCGACCGCGCATTTCGACTTCAGCGAGTTCGCCGACCGGATCAGCGGCACCTTCTCGGGCGGCAAACTGAGCGCGGCCGACGTCAAGGAGAACGTCCGCCGTGCGATGTACAAGCTGGAGGCGCTGCGCAAGAAGCTCGGCAACGTTCCGATCACGGTCAATTCCGGTTTCCGCAGCATCGCGCACAACGCCGACGTCGGCGGCGCCAGCGACAGCATGCATCTCTACGGCACGGCAGCCGACCTCGCGGTCTCCGGGGTGTCCAACAAGACCGTCTACCAGAGAGCGGAGACCTGCGGTTTCTCGGGCCTGGAGACGTACACCGCGGACCACCAGCACGTC
This sequence comes from Streptomyces sp. NPDC055955, assembly GCF_042270245.1. Taxonomy (NCBI): domain Bacteria; kingdom Bacillati; phylum Actinomycetota; class Actinomycetes; order Kitasatosporales; family Streptomycetaceae; genus Streptomyces; species Streptomyces sp. NPDC055955. The sequence goes on along the minus strand of NZ_JBHJYS010000023.1, from coordinate 42,539 downwards.
GACAGCCGGGCGGACCTGGGCCGGGCGTGGTGGTGGGAGAACGGCACCGTTTAGCCTTACTGTCGACCCCATCAAGAAATGATCTTGCTGGGGTCGACAGTCAAGCCGAGTCGGCCCTCCCCGCCACCTGGGGTCGCGTCCCGCCAACTGCGCGGCCCCATCTCGTATCGGGCCGGACCCGGCAGTCGGGGCGCGACCGGTTGCGGCGGCAATGTTGTGCCGGCCGGCCATTCGCATCAGGCCGATGGTGAGGTTGCCCGGGGTGGCCATGAGGCGAGACGCTGCGTTGGTGCGGATCCGGGAGCTGTCTTCGCCGTAGGTGACGTCTCGCACGTGTGCAGAGATTCCACAGACCAGTGGCCCGGGACGAGTTCGGCCAGACGCTCAGGGCCTGCCTGCTCTGGGGTGAGGCTGGTCGGGCGAAGCAGGTCTGCGGATCTTCCCGTGGAAGGTCCGGCTTCACGTCTCGCCAGGCGCTGGGAGGTGAACTCGTCGGCGCTTGAGACGGACAGGCCGGTCGTCAATCTTCGGTGCGACCGGTGCATCTGTTCAACGGCGCCTACGACCGACTGCAGGCGCCGGCCAACGGCTGAGCGGCTCAGCGGCTCAGCGGCTCAGCGGCTGAGCGACTGAGCGGCACCTGCGAGAGGCGGCCGGGCTCTTTCCTGCGAGAGCCCGGCCGTCTTCGTGTTCAGCGCGTCAGATCAGCACGTGCCGGCCGGCCTGTCGCGCTTGACGAGGTTCGTGTAGCCGGTGGTGCCGTCCAGCCACAGGACCCGCTGGCCGGTGTCGGCGGACGGGTAGACCTGGTCACCGCGGTTGCAGGAGACGCGCTGCGGGCCGCCCTTGCCGTCCGGCGCGACCTGGTACAGCTTCGGCAGCGTCTCGTTGGCCCACGAGGTGGCCGGCGGCAGCGTCAGGACGGTGACCGCGTCGTCGGAGGCCGTGAGCTGGTAGGCGTACAGCGAACCCGCACCGGATTCCGGAGTGAGGGTGGTGCGGTTCGTGCCGTCGGCGTCGGCGCGCATCACGGCGGCCTGACCGGTGTCGGTGACGTCGTTGTCCTCGACCCAGAAGACACCGTCGTCGGTGAAGGCGGTCTGGCCGATGCCGTAGACGGCGCTCTTGTCGATCGGCATCAGCTGACGCTTGCCGGTGGCGGTGTCGTAGACCTCGACGCCGAGCTTGTAGCCGTCGGACTCGGCCCACAGCTTCGCGTAGGCGATCTTGTCGTCGTGGACGGAGGGCAGCGTCGTCGCCATGACGGGGTTGGTGCTCATCTCCGTGGTCGCGCCCGTCTTGATGTTGACGTAGCGGACCTGGGGGAGGCCGGTCTTCGGGTTGACGTAGCCGTAGGCGAGGACGTCACCGTTGATGGTGACGGATGTGACGTCGGTGCCGATCCCGTCGACGACCTTGTCGACGCCGCCGCCGACCGGGCGCACGTGGATCTTCACCGCGTCGTAGGCATACTCAGCCCACGCGACGTTCTTGCCGTCGGTGCTCGCGTAGACGTTGTAGTTGCCGTTGTTGGGGCTCACCAGCTGCGGCTGGCCCTTGCCGGAGGTGTTGCCGACCCACACCGCGTACGGCTCGCTGCCGTCCTCGTTGGAGCGCGAGACCGCGTACTTGCCGCCGCCCGCATCGACGCCGGTGCCCGCGACGTTGTCCTTGGCGATGAGCGTGTCGGTGTCGACGCCGAGCGCCGTCTCCCAGCCGGGGACGATGCCGTGCGCGTCGAAGGAGCTCTTGACCTTCTTCAGCTGGGCCTTGGTGACGCCCAGCTCCTGGGCTGCGGCGATGACCGCGGCGCGGCCCTCGGTGAAGCCGTCCAGCGGCGTCATGTACGCGGTCAGCGCACGGTAGACGATCTTGTCGGCGAGATCTCCGCCGAGGTCCTGGCGGATGTCCCACAGGGCGCCGGAGAAGATCGTGGAGTTGAGGTGCACACCGCCGTTGTCACCGCGGTAGGTGGTACCGATGAAGTCCTTGGAAGTGGTGTGGCCGTCGTTGAGGTCGCGCAGGGCGCACTCGCGCGGGCTCTTGGTGGTGCACAGGTCCTCGCCGAGCAGACCCGCGTCCGGGTCGTCCATCGACTGGCCGTTGGCCTCCAGGTCGATGGCGTTGCCGAAGTAGTCGGAGATCGCCTCGTTCATCGCGCCGGACTGGCCCGCGTAGACCAGGCCCGCGGTGTGCTCGGTGACACCGTGCGTCATCTCGTGGCCGACGACGTCGGTGTCGGCCGAGAAGGTGCGGAAGTCGCCGCCGCCCTGGCCGTACACCATCTTTGAGCCGTCCCAGAAGGCGTTGTCGTACGGCTGGCCGTTGGCGGTGACGCCGACGAGCGAGTACATGTACCCGTCCTTGTCGTCGAGCCCCTTACGGCCGAAGTGGTTCTTGTAGTACGCGTACACCTTGTTGGCGGCCCAGTGGGCGTCCACCGCGCCGGAGTCGGTGAAGTCCGCGCTGAGGTCCGGGGTGTCCGACTTGAAGATCGCGGCGCCGCTGGGCCAGGCGCCCGACGCGGCCGAGACGTCGACGCCGCGGGCGTCCCAGGTCTGCAGCAGGGGGCCGGAGAACGGGGTGGCGGCGTCCCGGAACCCGTAGTCGTACATCTGGTAGGTGCCGTCGGCGCCCTTGTACAGGTTCAGGTCGGCTTTCTGGCCGTTGTAGCGGGTGCCGGAGCCCTTGACGACGAATGACGGAGCCGCCGTCGGGGTGGCGTCGTCCGGGAGCGTCGCGACGCCGTCCGCGGCGCCGGAGGCGCCGGCGGTCGAGCCGAACGTCTGGATGCCGCTGTACTGCATGACCGGGAAGCCGGAGTGGGCGTCTACGTACACCTCCTGCTTGACGGCCGTGCCGTCCGCCGGATTGGTGCCCGTGACGGTGATGTGCCGGGTGAGCACCCCGGTGCCCTGCGGCAGGACGGTGACGCCGACGGCCTTGCCGGTGAGTTCGGCCTTCGCGCTCTTGTCACCCTTGGCCGGCGCGTGCAGCGGGGCGCCGCCGAGCTGCGAGGTGACGGCGCCGATCGCGCGCTCGACCGCGACGTCCTCGGAGACCTTCGGGGTGACCGTGTCAAGCTTCAGCTGGGTGAAGTACTTGCCGGAGGTGCCGGTGACGGTGCGCTTGCCGTCCTTCTTCGTCATGCGGACGACGTACTCGCCGCCGAGGACGGACACGCCCTTGTACTTCTGCTGCAGCCGCACCGTCTCCAGGCCGCCCTTGGCGTCCTCGGTGGAGACCGTCTTGAGGTCGCCCTTGGCGTCGGCGATGTGGTAGCGGCCCTTCTTGCCGGCGAGGTGCTCACGGGCGGCGTCGGCGGCGCTCGCGCTCGCGTCGGCCGACTCGTTCAGACCGGTGACGAGCGAGGGGGTGTCGGTGTCGTCGCCCGGGCTCACGGACGACGCGGCGGCCGGGGTGTCGGTGTCCGCGTGGGCGGCCGGCATCGCGGTCACCAAGAGGCCCGCGGCCGCCAGCAATGCGGCTGCACCCTGGCCGACGGCTATGCCTCTGACCCTGTCTGTCGTTCTGCGTGCTGAAGTCCGCACGGTGCTCCTTTGGTGTCACTGGTACGTGAATGGATGTCGGATGCGGACATGCAAATACCGGTGACGGTGTCTGAACAATGCGTTCCGGCCGTCTACTTGTGTACGTGCACACTTGTGTGGACCGCTCTGACCGGCCAAGATCTCCGGCATGGGGTGGGACGGTCCGGACAACGACGCACAGTGGCAGGCCCTCGGGCTCGGAGCCGACGAACTCCGTGTCTACGAGGCCCTGCTGAACGTTCCCGCGCCTGCCTCACGGTCGGCCCTGGCCCGGGCCGTCGGCCTGTCGGTGCGACGGGCCACCGCCGCTCTGAACCGGCTCGACGAGCGCGGCTTCACCCAGCCCGTCCGGGACGGCGGGCTGCCGAGCGCCGTTCCGCCCGCCACCGCACTGCGCAGCCTGATCCACCTCCACCAGGCGCAACTGCTGCACAGGTCGGCCGAGCTGGAGGAGCTGACGGGTTCCGTGGACCGGCTGGCGGCCGGACTCCTGAACACCGCGCACGCGACCCGTGCGATCGGCATCGAGACCATCCGCGGCCGGGCGGCCATCGCCGAGCGCGTAGCCGCGCTGCTGGTGTCCGCGACCGAGGACGTGGCGCTCCTGGACCGGCCGCCCTACGCGGCGAGCGAGCCGGACGGCATGCCCGCCCCGCTGGACGTGACCGATCCGGTGCGGCGCGGGGCGCGGGTGCGGGTGGTGGTGGACCGGGAAGGGCTGAGCTTCCACGGCCGCGCCCGTGGCCTGGTCGACCTGTCCGCGCAGGGTGTGCAGATCCGGGTGGGCACACAGCTGCCCACGAAGCTGATCACCGTCGACCGGCGGGTGACACTGCTCCCGCCGACCGACGCGGCGGATCCGACGGCGACCGCCCTGGTGGTGAGCGACTCCCTGCTCAGCCACGCCCTGGTGCCGCTCTTCGACGCGGTGTGGGAGCACGCCGTGCCCATCGGGTCGGTCACGGACGAGGAGATCACCAAAGAGGACCGGGAGTTGCTGACGCTGCTCACGTCCGGCCTCAAGGACGAGGCGATCGCCCGCCGCCTGGACGTCCATGTGCACACGGTGCGCCGGCGCATCACCCGGCTGATGGCGGTGCTGAACGCGGAGACCAGGTTCCAGGCGGGGGTGCAGGCGACACTGCGCGGCTGGCTGACGATCAACTAGCGACCTGAGTCAGAGGTTTGTCGCTGGTCGGGTATGAGCCGTCCGGGACCGAGGATTCCGCCGTTGTCGTTGACCGATGCCCAACGGGCCTTTCTGGAAAGGTGGTTAAGACGCCGGTCGTCGACGCAGGGACCTCGGTCGTACTGATCAAACTGTCTACCTGCGGACCGGGGATGCGGAGGGGGCGAAACTGGATCGGGAAGGGCTCCTCGATCAGGGCGACGGCGCCTGCCAGGAGTGGCGGTTGGTCGGCACAGGCGCCGTTCTTCAGGCGGCCGATGAGACCCTGGGCGCGGGCTTCAGTTCGATGCGCCGGTAGTGCTCGATGCCGGCCGCTGCGTACAGCGACGGCTTGAGTGTGCGGTCGGTGACCCGGGTCGACGGCGAGGCGATCTCTACGACGGCAAGCACGCCGTGTGCGGAAACGGCCTCACGGTCCTCCGTCGCCTACGCACCGCTGGGTGAGTGAGCGGTCAGGTCAGGATGATCGGATTGGTGAGTGCGGCGACGTGCCCGCTGGGATGGCGGACCTCGATGCGGACGAACGCTGAGTCCCCAGCTGTCGTGTCCCACTTTCCTTCCCCCGTCCCGCCACCGGGCAGAGGCACACGGTGAACCTTCCCTCGGCCGGTGTGGAAGCTGACGGTCCCCATCGGCACACCTTGAACTGCTGCCCGTGCTTCGACCTTCCCACCATGCGTCGCGAGCCGCTCTCCTACTCCGGCAACCCAGCCATGGGAATTGGCGGTGAACGATACGTCCACGTCCGCCGACTCCGCGATCCAGCTGCGGCCGGCACGGATTCCGGCCAGGACCGCCTCCGTACTCAGCTCCTCGGCGAAGACCACCGTGTGAGGGATGCCGATCTGCCCCTTCAAGTGGGTGTCGCTGTTGCCCATCGCCGGCCGCCACGACCCCGTGTGAATGTCTGCTGCGAGGCTGCGCCCCCACTCCGCCAGAGCCGCCTCGTTGTCAGCATTCCAGGGTCGGTCCGAAGCCCACAGCCCGTTCCAGACCTCCACCACGTCGAAGCCCCGGAAGGGGAACTTGAAATCGCCCGACGGATAGGGCGCACGCGGGTGCGCGGCCACGCACAGACCCCCTACTCGATGGACCTGGTCCAGGCACTGATCGATCAGTCCGTCCCTGAGCTGGTGGTTCCATTCGACGACCTGGCCGGGATTGGTGCCGAGCGCGAGCCAGTGTCCGGTCTTCGTGGTCACCTCCTCACCGAGAATGATCAAAAAGTCATCGGTGGCCAGATGCCCCCATGCGCCGGGGGCCGCAGCTGAGTTGTGTTCCGTCGTCGCGATGAAGTCGAGCCCGGCGGCCCGCGCCCGGACGGCCAACTCTTCGGGAGCGAGTTCCCCGTCCGAGTGGGCGGAGTGGACATGGCAGTCCCCGCGGTACCAGGCCGCCCCGCGTCCGACCGCCCGCGTCGGCGGGAAGCTCAGACTCGACAAGATTCTCCCCTCCCCAAATCCTGTCAAGCCAACGCGTAAGCAGGGTAACCGGGTTCCGTCGCGCTCCTGAGCGCCGTCGCAGTCGAGAGGTCAGATCAAGATCTCATTCTGAAATGATCAGCTAATGCCCGGAGATCACGAGGTGGGCTCGCTGCTCGGGTTGGGTGGCTGCTAGGTAGTGCTCCTCTGCCAGACGCCAGCGAGCCTCCCAGTCGATGGGGCCGTGGTCGTCGCCGCGTTCTCGGAGACGACGCAAGGATTCCTCACGCGGTGTGTCGACGTAGACGAGCAGGTCGTAGGAGTCGGCAAGCTCCGGGCGGGCTGTGTACACGCCCTCGACGACAACGGTGCCCAAGGCGGCGACGGTGTGAAGTTCATCGGGGGCCAGATCTCCTGTGGTCCAGTCGTAGCGCCGGTAGGTGGCGTCACGGCCGGCTGCGAGTGGGAGAAGTACTTCCTCGCGCAGTCGCTGCCAGTCGAAGTAGCGGGCGTAGCCTTCTTCGGGGTCCAGGCCAGCACGCTCTTTGGGATCCATGGGGCGGTAGAAGTCGTCGCCGTGCACCACCGTGGCGCCGCGCAACTCCACGAGGGCCGCCGCCAAGGTTGTTTTGCCGGAGCCGCCCATCCCGTCGATCGCGACCAAGCAAACGCCGTCGCGGCTTCGTGTGTCGATGGCAGCTGCCACGTGTTCCGCTCTGATCGGGAGCATCGTCATGGCCGCAGTCTGGTCACAGAAGGCACCCGATGGAAGAGCGACCTTCCGCTTTTCTGATCTGTTGGGGCCCCTTCCGACTCGGTGTTTCGCTCCACTGCTGTTCGAGTGCTGCGCTGTCCAAAGCCGTGAACAAGTGCTGACCGTTGTTGGGCTAGTGTCAGCGATCATCCGCAGCCGACGCGCAGCGTCGGAGTCGGTAGCGCGCGCCTGGGACCGGCACTCCGAGCGGGGCGGGCCACGGTCGGGGCCGGGCCGGCGTGCACCTGATTCCCTTGCGCGGCACCGGGATGCTCCCGATCCCGCTCGGGCACCGCGACGAAGGGCGGGACGTTCTCATGGACCGAGGCGGAGTCAGGCCTCCAACCCGCGAGCCCGCGTCTGCAACCATGCCGCGGACACGACCTCGGCGTTTCCGTCAAGAGCGGTGGCCGCGCGCCGCAGGGCGCCGGCCGCGGCCGGGGGAGAGGCGCTCACGGTGCGGGCTGCTTCGGCCAGGGACTGGGCCGCTGCCGCCTGTGTGGCACCGGCGATCTCCAGCGCGGTCAGAGCGCGTTGGGCGGTGGCTGCGCAATCGTCCATCCGCTCGTCGCACCAGTACGCCCAGGCGAGATTGAGCAGGCATACGCCCTCGGCCCTGGGGTTCTGCATCTGTGACGCCTCCCTGCGCGCCTCCTCCAGTGCGCTGATCGCGCGTGCCGGTTCGTCGAGGGCGAGGTGGGCGATGCCCTGGGCGTTGAGGGCGTACGCGATCGCCTCCTGGCTGCCCGCGGCGCGATAGGCGCGGACTGTATCGGCGCCCGTGGAGATGGTCTCGGTCCAGCGCCCCAGGGTGAGAAGGGCGATGGTGCGCGCGTTGCCGGCGCGGGCGAAGGTGAGCGGGTCACGCGTCGTACCGGCGAGAGCGGCGAGCCGGTCGGCGATGTCCAGGGCCTGCTCGCCGTCGCGCAGGTAGCTGTGGGTGAGGCTGACCGAGAGCCAGGCGTGGACCTCGTTCTCGGTGTCGCCGAGGTCGTGAGCCAGCTCGGCGGCGCGGGTGAGGGTTTCCACGGTGGCCGGAAGGTCGCCGCGCTGCCGGTGGGCATCGCCCAGACCGAAGAGCGCGTTCTGCAGCGCTGCCCGTTCGCCGAGGCGTTCGGCGAGCGCGGCCGCTGTGGTGAACAGCGTGACCGCCTGTTCCATGGGGCCCGCGCTCAACCGTGCGTGGCCGAACGCGACGGTGTGGGCGAGGCGTACCCGCTCGTCGGTGATGTGCGGCTCCACGGTCAGGTGCATGGACAGGGCCGTCAGTACCGACCCGTGCCAGACCAGCCAGTTGCTGATCCCGGTCAGGACCCGCGCCGCGGCGTCGTGGTCCCCGGCACGTACGAGATGGTCGAACTGCCGCCGGTGCGGCTCGAGGTCATCCGGGGTACGCCAGGTGCCGTCGGGCGTCGTCTGGTCCCCGTACCAATCGGCGATGCGTCGTTCCATGGTCTGCCTCCCGAGTGGGCCGTCCCAGGGCATCTGGTCGCGGGCGATGTCCGCGTCCAGCGGATGGAGAGCGAGGGTGCGGGTGGCCCGGTCCGCGGCGACCAGCCGGGCGCGCACGAGAAGCCCGAGCACGGCGGGCACAGGCAGGCGGGGGTCGAGGACGTGCACGATCTCTTCGACCGCGTGCTGCCCCACGGGCCTGCGGAGCACCGCGAGGACGTCGAGGACGGTGCGCGCCTGCTCGTCCAACTGGTCGTAGCGGTCCTGGGCGAGGGCGGCCACCACGTCCTGACGGCGGGTGAAGTCCTGCAGGACGTCGTGCAAGGAGGGCAGCAGCACCGCGTCGTCGGCGAGCGCGCCGACGAGGAGTTCGAGGGCGCGCGGAACACCGTGGACGTGGACGGCGGCGTCGAGCAGTTCGCGGTCGGACAGGTCGGATATGCCGAGACTGCCGTCCCGGTCCAGCTCACGCAGCAGCGTCGCGGCCTCCGGCGGACTGAGGCCCTTGGAGAGGGTCACCTGAGCGGCGAAGCGCCGTAGTTCGGGTGCGAGGCGAACCGGGATCTGGCTGGTGACGAGCAGCCGTGGACCGCTGCCCGCGCGAAACAGCCAGTCGAGCAGGACCGCCAGGTCCGGGTCGGCGATGCCACCGTCCTCGAGGAGCAGATCCTCCACGTTGTCCATCAAGATGACGACGGGCCGCTCGCCGAGGGCCTGCAACAGCTCCGCCAGCCGGTGCTGGGTGGATCCGCCCGCGGACCACACCCTGCGCAGGTGCTCCTCCCCGTCGGTGTCGAGCAGCCGTGCGCAGTCGAAGTAGAGCCGCTCCAGGGAGATCCCGGAGGTCCGGGTGGAGAGATTGACCAGCCCGACCGGGGCCCGCCCCTCGGCGCCCATGGGCCACTCCCCGCGGTGCAGGAGGTCCATGACCTTCGCCGCGAGGGCACTCTTGCCGATGCCGCGACGCCCGAGGATCGTCACCATGCGGATGGTGGGATCGCTCAAGTGGCCGATGACGGTGTCGCGTTCGGCGGTTCGGTTCTTGAACAGCTCGATGCCGTACGAGACGGGGACGCCCACGACCCGTGTGCCCGGGGCCTGTGCGGGGTCGGGGGCACCGGGGACGGCCAGAGGCAGGGGCCCGGTGCCGGGCGTGCCCAGCAGCCGGGTGAGGCGGGTCCGTTCGTCGGTGTCGACCTCGCGCAGTGCATGGTCGAGGCGGACCGCGGTGAGCCGGCCCGCGCCTTCCCACCGGTGGTGCTCGGCAACCACGCCGATGATGCGGTGTCCAGCCCAGACCGCCGCACCGGACATCCCCGACCACGGCGACGCGGCCGGGTCGGGATCGGACCCGGCCGGGGCCACGGTCAGTTCCAGCGTCCCCGTACGAAGGTTGGAGAGCGCCGCGACGGTCCCCACCGCATGGTGCAGTTCGCGGAAGGGGACACCGTTGCGACTGCGCCGCTTGAACAACGGGAAGCCGGCCGTGTGCACATCGACGACGACGGCCTCGTCGTCGGTGATCCGCCCGAACGCCACCGGTGCCCACTGCTGTGCGGCGGGTGCCGCGACGGTCAGCACGGCGAGGTCGACGCCCGCGTTCGACCATGCCACGGTCGCCTGCGCCGACCACTGGGTGGGCCGGTCGGCATCGCAGCGTACGGCCAAGTCGATCGCATCCGCCACGACGTGAGCCGCCGTCAGCACGGTGCCGTCGCCGATCAGGTACCCGGAACCCCGCCGCCGCCCGCCGCGGCCCTCCACGATGATCTCGGCTATGCGGTGTGGATCGAGTCCGGCCCCGGCGGGCCCGGGCTCAGAGCTCATCGGCCAGCTCATCGCCCGAGATCAGCGCGGAGCGCTCGGGGTCGGCGCCGTCCACCGGCTGGAGGGTCAGCGTGAGCCGTTGCAAGGACGTGTGCGCCGAACGTGCGGCGTGCTGGGCGTCGAGCACCCAGAACCGCACTTTCGCCCCGGTCTCACGGCTGCGCTCCACCCCCACGGTGAGCTCGAGTTCGACACGCTCCGCCCGGAACCGTAGATCGTCGCCGTCGCCGTCCGACATGGCCCGGCTCAGCTCGCCCCGCAACTGGGCGATCATGTCCGCCAGTTCCACCGCGTCGTCCACCACCGGCACCCCGTTTCGTGCGTCAACCTGCCCACCACATGCGCATCGAGCATATCGGTGAAGACAACTCACCACGGCACGGCCTGACTTGTCTCAGGCCTCAGGATGGCTCAAAGGGCCCGTCGGTGGTCGGCCCAGGCGATGTGGGACTCCTTGAGGCGTACGGTGATGCCGGTCAGGCCATCGGCTCCCCGGCCCGGTGCGCCGACCCGTGTCCGCTCGGCCACGTGATCAGGTGCGAGAAGGTGTGCCGATGGCATCCCCGTTGGGGGTGGGCCAGGGCGGTGTTGTCCTGCTGAAACCGGTGACCGCCGATCCATGGGAGTTTCAGGCCGACTGTGTTGAGGCGTTCGTTGCCTCATGGCGGGCTCGTAGGTTCAGTGCGGTGACGGTCGAGAATGACATCGGCCTACTGGCACGGACGCTCACCGCGCCGGGCCGGTCCGCCTGGGACTTCACACCAGAGGATGTCGATGGTGTCGTTGGCGTCTGGCTCTGGCCGGGCGGGCCGCCTCGATCCGGCGCGAATATGTGCAGATCTTGAAGGGCTTCGGCCGGTTCCTTTAGGTCCGCAGGCGGTTGAGATCGAGGCGGGGTTCAGCGTCCGCCTCGTCTGCTCAGTCGACCCCGAACTCGTGGCTGCCGCGGTCGGCATGGACCCCGAAGCCACCGTGATCTATCTGCCTGATCAACCTGATCGCGTTGATGAGATCTGGTTGTCAGGGTGGGAGACGACCAAGAACTGGCCTCTGGTCAAAGTCCGGACGGATAGAGAGCGATCTTCTCGCGCTCGATGAAGAGCTCGACCCACGTGCCGGCAACACCTTCGGGCAGGGGATCGGCAAGGTCCAGGAGGATCTGAGTGCCGTCGAAGTCCAGCACGGCGGTGCCGTCGTCTGTGAGGTTGAGCCTGCCGCGCAGGACGACGCAGTGCCCGCCGGGTCGGACTCCTGGTCCGACGCCGACGGCCGGCATGGCGTTCCGCCCCCAGGAGATGTCCTGGTCGACCGTCCACTCGACGTGGTACTTGCCCGGCTTCGCGGCTTGCTCACCGTGCCAGCGGACCGCTGTTCCTCCGAACGGGGTCTGGATCTGGGCCAGCCAGGGGCTCGAGGCAAACTGAGAGACTTTCACCAGTTCGATCAGCACGGGTCGATCATGCAGTGTCCGAGGCGGCACCGGAACGCGGAGGGATACGCACTACCTGGAACTGCTCCCTCCGGGTCCTGTCGTCCCCGTATCAGGCTGTCCAGCTCAGAGGGGGAACTTCAAGCCGTCCTTGCGTTCCCGTAAGGACTCGCGGCAGGCGGTCCGCTTCACCGCGAACGCCCGCTGGAAAATCGCCAAGAGCGGGAAACATGAACGGCATGGCATGAACGTCCAGGTCCTCACCGACACGTTCGGCGGCCTGCTGCCGGCCTCACGCGGATTGCGCGGCTCTGCCCACGCCGAGATCGGCTGCGTTGGCGAGCAGGCCATGGCCAGCCTGAAGGCTGGCCCCTGTTGCGCAAATTCTGCTGCAGCACCAACCACGTCACCAACATTGTGAAAGCCGTCCTCGTCCTTCACCACGCCTCAGCGTGAGACTGGAGACAGCTCACTGCGTTGCCCCTTCGGTCGGTGGCGTGGCGTCCATGGGACGGTCCTCCGGCTCTTCCGCTGCCGCGAGTTCCCAGTCGATCTGCCACACCCGTAGGGTGCCGTCCATGGTTCGGGCCAGGGCGAGTTGGCCGTTCGGTGTCATCGCCAGCCTGATGGGGGGCGACATTGCGGCATGGGCGTCGAAGGCGAGCAGTCGGCGGCCCGATCGTACGTCCCAGGCCACTACCTGCGTTCCGGTGCCGCAGGAGATGGCGAAGTCGCCATCGGCGGTGGCGGCGAGGTCGGAACATGCGTGGGGCGCGCCGAAGTCGCGGATCGCTGTGCCGGTGGCGACATCCCACTCGCGGATGGTGTCGGCGTAGGACAGGAGGTAGCCGCCGGCGACGATCAGGCGTTGCCCGCCGTGGGTGAAGCACATCCGCTCCACGATTTCGTAGTTGCCGGGAGTGACGCGTGGGTCGGTGAGGGTGTGCAGGAGCCTGCCGTTGCGGGCGTCGAGCAGCTGCACGCCATGGGAGCCGCCGACCGCGATGGTGCGGCCGTCGGGCGCCGCGGCTATGACACTCTCGTGGTGCTGTCCGGGGGCCTTCACGGTCCGCACGATCCCATCGGCGGTCAGGTTCCACCAGTGCACGGCGTTCTCGGTGGCGATGACGGCCTCGTCGCCACCGGGCAGCAGACAGGCCGCGACGGGCAGATGGTTCCCCATGGGGTGGGGTATGTCGGGCCTCAGGGCGCGGAGACAGGCGCCGCTTCCGGTGTGCCACAGTCGCACCGCGCCCGCGCTGTCGGCCGTCAGGAGCCGACTGCCGTCCTCGCTGAGGTGGACCTCCAACACGTGCTCGGCGTGGCCGGTGAACTCTTTCATCAGAGCACCGGTGTGGACGTCCCACAGCCGTGCCGTGTCATCCCAGCTGCCGGTGGCGGCCAGCCGGCCGTCAGCCGTCAGGGCGACGCGCCCGTCCTTGCCGCCGCCAGGGGTGAACTCACGCACGGGCCACGCCGCCCGCGGCCGGACGCGGTGCGTGAACCGGGCGAGGTCGCGCCAGGCAGCCATCACGCGGGGCGCCCGTGCGTACCCGTCGATCGCTCGCGCCTCGTGGAGATGGCCAAGCGCCACACCGTATCGGCCGCGGTCCTGTGCCCGTGCCGCGTCGGCCAGCAGGACGTCGACCCGCGAGCCGAGCCCGCTCAACTCGGCGTGGTGGCGCGGGCGGCTCAGCCGGGGCGCGCAGGCATAGCCGCCCGGCAGGGACCAGGTGCGCACCGTCCGGTCGGCACCGGCCGACACCAGGGTGCGTCCGCCGTCGAGGAACGCGACGGCGGTGGCGTCCGCCTCGTGCCCCCGGTAGGTGCGCCGACAGCGCCCGGTGTCGGTCTCCCACAGCCGGATGCCGTGGTACGTGGGTCCGGCGCTGGCCAGCAGCCGGCCGTCGGGGGACAGGGAGGCCGCGTGGGAGCTGTTTGCGTCGACGAAGGTTCGCAGCAAGCGACCGGACTCCACGTCCCACAGCCGCAGTTCGTGGAACGACGCGGTCACCGCCCGGCGGCCGTCGGGCGAGATGTGCAGCACCTTCGGCATGACGCGGTGCCCGCCCAGCGTGTGAAGAGGCCGGCCCGAGTCGACATCCCAGACCACGGCGGCGAAATCGCGCTGGTCCTCGGGCACCTGGAAAGGGTTCTTCACGGTGGGGGTGGCGATGACGCGACTGCCGTCGGCGGCCACCTGTACCCCCGCGCCTTCGGTATGGCCCGGCAGGACGCGCCGCAGTCGACCGTCGGCCGTGTCCCACACCCGGACGGTGCCCTGCACGTCGATGGCCACCGCGGTGCGACCGTCGGGAGTGAGATGAACGGACCGCCGATGAGGGCCGGGAGACACTCGCTCGACACCGGAGAGATCTTTGAGTCTCGGCTCACCGTGGTGCAGCGGGTTGTCGCTCAGGAGCCGCGTCAGGAACCCTTCGGACAGATTCCACAAGCGCACCACTCCGTCTGCGCCCTGCGACAGTGCGTGGCGGCCGTCCGGGGTGAGGTCGACCGCCTCTACCTCCCTCCGGTGCCCCCTGAGGGTCTTCACGCAGCGTCCGCTGGGCACGTCCCACAGGCGAAGCGTGCCGTCCGGGCAGCCGGTCAGTGCCAGCCGGGCGTCGTGGGTGAGCGCGACGGGCAGCGACTCGTACGTCGCGAACCCCCTCGAGCGCGGGTGCTCCAGCTCGTCAAGGCGTGGCGCCGGCCACGGCACGCGCCGCACGGTGAGCGAGCGAGCGTGGCCGACCGCACCGGAGTCGGCCGCCTGCCGTGCTGCCGCGGCCTCCGGCTCATCGGGGCGCTCGCGTCCCACGGCGTCCAATAGCGTACGAGCCGCTGGCAGTTCACCGCGCTCGAGTTGAATCTGGGCGAGGAGGAGGCGGGCCTCACTGGGGTCGCCGGTGTCCCGCAGCGCGCCCTCGAGACGGGCGACCGCATCCTCGTCACTGCGTCTGCCACGCCGCCAGCGCAGCAACTCGTCGTTGTACAGCGCCCGTATGTTGCGCGGGTCGGCATCCAGTGCCTGCTCGAACGCGCTCTCCGCCTCGCTCTCGCGGCTCAGGTCGAGAAGCGAGAGGCCGCGGTTGTTGAACTCGTCGGCGCGGAGGTCGGCCTCCCGCGGCGTCGGCCGCGGATACGTCGAGCCGGTCACCTGCTCGTACACGTCGCACAGCACGCCCGCGACATCCGCCATGGACGGCGGCCGGCCGGCCGGGTCCTGGCGCAGGCAGCGCCGCAGGAGATGCGCGATCTCCGCAGGAGCGGCGACGGGGTTGGCGGGATCGGCCAGGTACTCCTCCAGGGTGAGCCCCGCGACGGAACCGGTCGACCACCGCACCCTGCCGGTGACCATCTCCAACACCGAGACGGCGAAGCTGTACACGTCGCTGCGCCGCCCCACGGGCTCGCCCGCGAGCTGCTCCGGCGGGGCGTACGGCACGGTCATACCGCCCGTCGGCACCAACACGCTGGCCTCCGGCGCCGTTTGGAGGCGGGTCTGGTACGTGCCGGTCTTGGACCGGGCGAGACCGAAGTCGGTGATCTTCGCGACGCCCGCGCCGTCGAGCAGTACGTTGGCCGGCTTCACGTCCTGGTGCACCAGCCCACGACGGTGGGCGTGTTCGAGCCCGAAGGCCGCCTGGATCGCCGTGTCGAGCACGCGGGCGAGGGCCTGACGGGCGTCCCCGGCGTAGAGGCGACCGTCGGCGATCCACTCGGCGAGGCTGCCGCCGTCGACGTACTCGGCGAACACGCGGGGGACGCCGTCGAAGGACCGCACGTAGTGGCAGGCGCAGATGTTCGGATGCAGCCCGAGGGAC
Organism: Streptomyces sp. NPDC055955; assembly: GCF_042270245.1. NCBI lineage: Bacteria > Bacillati > Actinomycetota > Actinomycetes > Kitasatosporales > Streptomycetaceae > Streptomyces > Streptomyces sp. NPDC055955. Next base: position 27,092 of record NZ_JBHJYS010000023.1, on the reverse strand, counting down.
ACCCACGCCTCGGCCTCCCGCACGAACAGCTCCTGATCGTCGGAAGAGCTGAACAGGTCAGGCCGTGGACTCTTCACCGCCATGTCGATGCCCCAGATCAGGTGCCGCACCCGGTGGACGATGCCCATCCCACCGCGTCCCAGTTCACCGATCACTCGATACCGGCCGTCGACGATTTCGCCGATGGCCCAGATGGCGTGCGACGTGGGTGAGTTCACGGGGATCCTCTGCTCTCTACGGGTGTCGTCCGGGGCGAGTTGTGGTGGAGCGGCTCTGAGGAGTTCTCCTGTGTCGGGCCTTCCTCTCGCGGGTGGGGCGTGTTGAGTTCGGCAGCGACGAAGGTGAGGTATCCGGCACCGAAGCTCTCCTCCAACTCTGCGCGATCATCAGCAACGGCGGCTTCACCACCTACTGGCGGCCTCACTCACCCCTCGAATATGCACGTTTGCATCCCGGCATCGGTTGCTGTTCTCACCGCACCGACAACTCCTGCACCAGAGCCCCCGGATGCGGCTGCGGCCTCGGGTGCAGGGGGTGTACAGCGCAACGATCACGCTTTCGGATCCTCGCCCCGTTCCTCATGACAGTCGAGGAGGCGTAATGCGTGGCCGCCCCCCCCCGTGGAGGGAGAGCGGACGTTCAGTCGGCTTGATGAGGAACAACCTGGGCGGGCTTCGGTTCTGCAGCTGCGGGAGCTTCTGTGTCCGACGTCATATCCACGCGAGGTTACCGGCCTCGTAGCACGCGGCGAACTGCCGTGTGCTGTGGCGCAACGCAGGCCACTACGGGTGGATTCCTGGAGTTCGGCGGATTCCGGGACACGTCACTTCTCGCTCATCACGGGCAGGGACGGGACGGACGAACAGGGGCGGTCCCGGCAGGACGTCGGGCTCGCTGACGTGCAGTAGACAGACCGCTGTCGATGACGCTGAACCGCAGATCAGTCCGGAAGTCGTCAAGGCAGCGTTCGACAAGGCCGAGGTCGCCGTCGGCAAGCTCCGCCAAGACCGGGGACGGCTCGAACGGGGCGCCCAGCTACATGACCCTCGCCGCCCCGGACAAGGAGGACTTCTCGACCATCGTCGTCAACGACAGTGACCAGGCACCATGGGTCGCGCGCGCTGACCAGTTTCTTGTGGCTGTACTGGGCTCCCTCGTAGAAGGAGCCGATGGCCGGCTGGAAGATGTAGTGCGAGCGCTGGGAGTTGGCGTTGCTCTTGACGAGGCGGTCGGCGAGGTCGAGGGCGCTCTGCACGCCGCCGATGCCGGTGCTCGCCCCGTCCGGTCGCGACAAGGAGACCCTGAGCCGCCTGCCGCGGTCGGGCGAACGCACGGTCCACGACACCGACGCGACCGGCAAGCGGCACGACACCGGCGACCGCGTCCTGTACACCGACGACTTCGGGTACGCGCACGAGAGCGCGTCGTACCTCAAGTCCCGTGGTAACCAACCGCGTTACATGGTCGACAACACCGGGGCGTGGGAGGTCGGCAAGGACGCGGACGGCGGCAACGTCCTCTACCAGTACATGGACCAGTCCATGAAGGACACCGCCGCCTGGAACAAGAGCACCCCGAACACCACGGTCGGCGACTTCCGCTGGGAGAACTACACGGCCTCGGTCGACGTCGCGTTCCCCGACGCGGACGGCGGCCGCGCTACGCTCGGCGTGCGCCAGCAGAAGGGCATGACGGCGGCCGACGCGGCGTACGGCGTCGGCATCGGCCCCGACGGTTCGTGGACCTTCTCCGAGTACGGCACGGTGATCGAGCAGGGCGCGGTCGCGCCGTCGGACCACTACCGCCTCGCCGTCGAGGCGAAGGGCGCCACGATCACGACGTACATCGACGGCAAGGCCGTCAGCACGTACGAGGACCCGACGCCGGAGTCGGAGGGGCGGGTCAAGCTCGGCACGGACTTCCACAAGACGGCCTTCGACAACCTGAAGGTCGAGAAGATCGCCGGGTACACGCCGTACGCCGACGCCCAACTCGACAACATGGACAGCGCGGTCGGCTACGACGGCACCGAGCAGGAACGCCGCGTACGGCGACGCCAACGACTGGTACCGGTCGACGTCGACGAGCAGCACCGCCGGCGCGTTGGTCACCGTCCCCTTCACCGGCACGGGCATCGACCTCGTCGGCGGCAACGACGGCACCGCCGTCCTCGACGTCCGCGTCGACGGCAAGCTCGTCGCGAAGGACGCCGGGACGGCCGCCAGCGCCAAGCGCACGGCGGCGTACGCGCTGCGCGGACTGCCCGAAGGACGGCACACGGCGACGTTCGTGCTCCGCTCGGGCAAGCTCGTCGTCGACGCGTTCGACGCGATCTCCAGGAACGTGTCGGGGAAGGCGGACACGCGGTCCCTCCGCACCGCCCTCGACGCCGTGGGCACCCCGCGGCAGGAGGAGTACACGGCCGACTCCTGGACGTTGTTCGACACCGCGCGCTCGGCCGCGAAGGCGGGCCTGCGCGGGCAGGGGGGCCTCGACACCATCGGTGCGCGGCAGCTCGCGGCGCGGCTGGCCGCGGCGTACGACGGGCTGGTGCGCGCCGACGGCTCGTAGCCGCAGCGAGACGGCGCCGCGGGACGAGGTGGCGCTGCGGGTGCGGAGAATACTCAGGAAGCCACAAAATCCGACGACTTCATTGTGTTGATTGTGTTGGGTTCTTAGGGTGGGTGCGGCTCAACAGGCTCTACCCGCCTCACCAGTTGCACGTGTCCCCATCCGCGCAGAAGGGCACCGTCATGCAGCACCCGCACCCGTACCCGTACCCGCACCTCAGCCGTCGTCGGCTCCTCGAAGCCGGCGGCGCCGTCCTCGGCGCGCTGGCCCTGCCCGCCGCCGTGCTCCCCGCCGTCACCGCCCTCGCCGCCGAGGGCGGTGACGGCAGCGGCGCGAGCGGCATCGACGCGCAGGGCGACGAGTGGAACGGCCACATCGACGTCTTCCAGCTCGGCACCGAGCCGCCGCACGCCACGCTCATGCCGTACGAGAACGTCCAGCAGGCCCTCGCCGCCGACCGGACGCGCTCCCGCTACCGCCAGAGCCTCGACGGGAACTGGAAGTTCGCGTACACGGACCGTCCCGCGGACAAGAACGACGACTTCTACCGCACGGACCTCGACGACTCGGCATGGGAGTCGATACCGGTGCCGTCCGTCTGGCAGCTGCACGGCTACGACCGCCCGGTCTACGTCAACATCACGTACCCGTGGTGGGGCCCCAACGGCCAGGGCGAGGAGGCGCAGCCGCCCGCCGCGCCGACCCGCCACAACCCCGTGGGCCAGTACAGACGCACCTTCACCGTACCCAAGGACTGGGCGGCCGACCGGCGCGTCTTCCTGCACTTCGAAGGGGTCAAGTCCGCCCACTACGTGTGGGTCAACGGCACGCTCGTGGGCTACCACGAGGACTCGTACACCCCCGCCGAGTACGACATCACCGAACACCTGGACCCCGGTGGCACCAACCACCTCGCCGTCGAGGTCTACCGCTACTCCGACGGCGACTGGCTGGAAGACCAGGACATGATCCGGCTGAGCGGCATCTTCCGCTCGGTGTACCTTTACTCCACTCCCGCCGTCCACATGCGCGACTTCAAGCTCGACACCCCGCTCGGCGCCGCCTACACCTCCGCCGAGCTGTCGGTCACGGCCACGGTCCGCGATTACGGCGGCGACGCCGAGACAGGCGCCTACTCCGTCGAGACGCAGCTCTACGACGCCGACGGGCACGCCGTCTGGGCCCGCCCGCTCGCCCAGGCCGTCACCCCTTCCGCAGACGACACCACGGTGCAGGACACCAAGTCCGTTCCCTCGCCCCGCCTCTGGTCGGCCGAGTCGCCGTACCTCTACACCGCCGTCCTGCGGCTGCGCGACCCGTCGGGCAAGGTCGTCGAGACGCTCTCGCACCGCGTGGGCCTGCGCGAGTTCGCGCTCAAGGCCGGGCTGATGCGCATCAACGGGCAGCCCGTCTCGTTCCGCGGCACCAACCGCCACGAGATGCACCCGGACCGCGGCACCGCCCTCACCCGCGCCGACATGATCGAGGACATCACGATCATCAAGCGGATGAACATCAACTCCGTCCGCACCTCGCACTACCCCAACAACCCCCAGTGGCTCGAACTCGCCGACGAGTACGGCTTGTACCTGGTCGGCGAGACCAACCTCGAGACACACGGCGTCCGCGACGAGTACCCCACCAGCCACGCCGACTGGAGCAAGGCGTGCGTGGCCCGCGCGCAGAACATGGTCCACCGCGACAAGAACCACGCCGCCGTCGTCATCTGGTCCCTGGGCAACGAGGCGGGCTCCGGCTCCACCTTCAAGGCCATGCACGAGTGGATCCGCTCGTACGACACGACCCGGGTGATCCAGTACGAGGGCGACGACAGCCCCGGCGTCAGCGACATCCGCTCCAAGATGTACGAGTCGCCGAGCAGCGTGGAGAAGCGCGCCGCCGACACGGCCGACACCCGTCCGTACGTGATGATCGAGTACGCCCACTCGATGGGCAACTCGACCGGCAACTTCAAGGAGTACTGGGACGTCGTCCGACGCCACGACGTCCTGCAGGGCGGCTGGATCTGGGACTTCGTCGACCAGGCGCTGACCTGGCCGACCCCGGCCCGTCAACTCCTCACGGAGACAGGGCCGGTGGGCCTGCGGGGCGAAATCATCAGCTCGGTGGGGGAGTTCAGCCGGGACAAGGGCGTCAGCGGCGCCACGGTCTTCGCGCGCGACGACCGCCTCGACCTGACCGGGTCGCTCACCCTCGAAGCCTGGCTGACCCCGGGCGTCACAGGCTACGACCAGCCGATCCTGGCGAAGGGCGACACCCAGTACGCGCTCAAGCTGTCCGGCAAGACTCTGGAGTTCTTCATCTACTCCGGCGGCCAGTGGATCACCGCGAGCTGGGGCGTTCCGGCCGACGGGTGGAGCGGCAGCGAGCACCACATCGCGGGCGTCTTCGACGCGGGCGCGGGCACGCTCACGCTGTACGTGGACGGTGCGGCGAAGGCCACCAAGGCGACGACACACAAGCCGACGAGCAACACTGCCCCGCTCGCCCTCGCCGTCGACGTCGACAACATGACCCGCGAGTTCAGCGGCACCATCCGTCGCGCGCGGGTGTACGCGCGTGCGCTGAGCGCCACCGAACTCGCCGATGACGGGCGGGGACCGAAGGACGACGGCGTCCGGTTCTGGTTCGACGCGAAAACGGCCGGACTGAAGGAGAAGAAGCCGAAGGCGAAGACCTTCTTCGCGTACGGCGGCGACTGGGGCGACCACCCCAACGACGGGGCCTTCGAGGCCGACGGCATCATCACCCCCGACCGCGGCCACACCGGCAAGGCCGCGCAGGTCAAGCGGATCTACCAGGCGATCGACGCCGTGCCCGTCAAGGGCGGGGGAGCGGGCGATGTCACGCTCACCAATGAGAATCTCTTCCTCAACCTCCGTGACTTCGAAGGCAGTTGGGAGCTCGCGTGCGACGGCGAGGTGGTCGGGCGCGGCCGGCTGAGCCGTGCGCAGCTCGACGTGGCACCGCTGAGCAGCAAGGACATCACCGTCCCCGTGAAGCTGCCGAGCGACCCCGCGCCCGGCGCCGAGTACTTCCTCCACCTGTCCTTCACCACGAAGGAGGACGCGCCCTGGGCGGACGCGGGCTTCGAGGTGGCGCGCGTACAACTGCCCATCGACGCGAAGAGCCCGAAGGTCACGCCCGTCCCGCTGGGCGACGTACCGGCACTCTCGTACGAGGACGGCGACGTCGCCGTCTCGGTGACCGGCAAGGGGTTCAAGGCCGTCATCGACAAGTCGACGGGCCTGATCACGTCGTACGAGGCGGACGGCGCGCAGCTCCTCGCCTCCGGCGCCGCCCCCAACTTCTGGCGCGCCCCGACCGACAACGACCACGGCAACGGCCAGCACACCCGCAGCGAGACCTGGCGGGACGCCGGCGCCCGGCGCAAGGTCACCGGCGTCACGGTGCGCGGCCTCCAGGACCGTGCGGTGGAGATCGCCGTCAAGGGCACGCTTCCGACGACCACCGAGTCCACGTACACCACCACCTACACCGTCTTCGGCAACGGCGAGATCAAGGTCGACAACCTGCTGCACCCGGGCGCCTCGACCCTCCCGTACATTCCCGAGGTCGGCACGCTGCTGCGGCTCCCCGCCGCCCTCGACCGGCTGCACTACTACGGCCGCGGACCCGAGGAGAACCACTGGGACCGCAACGACGGTACGGACGTAGGGCGTTGGTCGGCGACCGTCGCCGAGCAGTGGAGCCCGTACATGAGGCCGCAGGAGAACGGCAACAAGACGGACGTGCGCTGGGCCGCGCTCACCGACCGGCGCGGGCACGGCCTCCTTGTCAGCGGTGACGGGCTCGTGGAGGTCAACGCCTCCCACTTCACCCCGGAGGACCTGTCGCTCGGCGCACGCCACGACTACCAGCTCGACCCCCGCGACGAGGTCGTCCTGCGCGTCAGCCACCGGCAGATGGGCGTCGGTGGCGACAACAGCTGGGGCGCGCAGACGCACGACGCGTACAAGCTGCTCGCGAACCGGGACTACACGTACACGTTCCGGCTGCGTCCGCTGACCGACGTGGGGCAGGCCCTGAAGCTGTCACGCACGCCCACGGCGGTGGAGTAGCGGGGCGAAGGGCGTTGCCCGGGATACCGTCAACGGCTCCTCGGGCAACGCCCGTTCACGACACGTCCCGCTACTTGACGATCACCTCGCTCACCACCGGCGCGGACGAACCGTCGTCCCACGCAGGCCGCACCGCGTCCGCGCTCGTCCCCGCGGGCGCGCGCAGTGTCGCGACGGAACCGTCGAGTGGGCCGAGGGGCTGCCATGCGCCGTTGATCCGCAGCTGCACCTGTGCCTTCGAGGCCGTCGCGTCGTCCGGGCGCAGGACCGTCACCGAGGTCACGTCGCGCGGCGCCGGGTAGGTCACCGCGAGCGCGTCGCCGGTGGCCGGCGCTGAGGCGGCGCGTGGCGCAAGGCCAGGATCTCAACATTCTTCTCACGGTCGCTCATCTGCATCAGTCGCAGCATTACGGGCGTGTTCGCCACACCCGGGTACGCCAGTCGCAGCAGCACGACTGATCGTCACGCCGCGCCCGCCGCCGCCAAGCGATAGCGGCGACTTGAGTGGCCTCGGCGGGTGCCGAAGCCCGCTCCCGCCTGGATGGATGAGGCATTCGGCAAGGGCAACGCCGCTTGATCTGCAGCGATGACTTTCAGAGCCCCACACCGTCTCGCAGATGATCTCTACACGGATGTCCATGCCGGGGCCTTGTCCATCGATCCGGAACCCCTCGGGGCAAGCGCTTTCTGCAGAATCTTGCAAGCGCTCGCAGAGACTTGTCAAGAGGGTGTGCAGCAAAGGAAGTTGAAGCCCTTTCTGCCTTGTGAGAAGCATTGACCCCCCTGCGAGCGCATGCAAAGGTCCGACCTCATCACGCCGTCGAAACCACTGTCGCCGAACCGCTCGTGGAGGCCCTCTATGGGCAATGACGCCCCCTCCCGCCGCACCACCCTGTCCACCCTGTTGGCCACCGGCCTAGGTACCGCGCTCACAGCCTGCGGCGGACCCTCCCGGTCCGCCGGAGCCGGCGGCACCGTCACCCTGCGCTACTTCTTCTGGGGCGACAACGTACGGGCCGAGCTGATCAACAAATGCATCGCTGTCTTCGAGCGCGCGCATCCGAAGATCAAGGTCAAGTCGAGCTTCGCCGCCTTCGACTCGTTCTGGCCGAAGCTGAGCACCGCGGCGGCTGGCGGCAGCCCGCCGGACGTCATGCACATCGACTACGCATGGATCCGCACGCTCGGCGAACACGGAGTCCTCGCGAATCTCAGCGAGCACACCGGTCCCGGCAAGGAGATCGACGCCACCACGCTGGTGTCGTCGTTGCGCACCGCGGGCATGGTGGAGGACCGCCGCGTCGGACTGCCCCTGTCGCACAACAGCGTCTCGGTGCAGTACGACGCCAAGGTGTGGGCCGCTGCCGGGGCGCGGGCGCCGAGTGCGTCGATGAACTGGGACACGTTCATGGAGCAGACCCTCCAGGTGACCCGGCACACCAGGCGCAAGCAGTTCGGCATGGACAACCCCGCTCAGAACTACATGGGCGTCGAGACGTACATGCGCCAGCACGGCATGCAGATGTGGACCGAAAAGGGCGAACTCGGCTTCGGCCGCGACGACATGCGCCGCTACCTCGCCCAGGCCGACAACTGGCGCAAGGAGGGCGCGCTCGCGGGCCCGGACGTGGTCCCGGAGTCGCTGCCCGGCTACCCCATCAGCACCCGCCGCGTCGCCTCCAACCTGGAGTGGGACAACCAGGTCGGCGGCCGCAGCACGATGCGCGGCAGCAAGCTGACCCTGGCCACGGTCCCCACCGACACCGGCCGCTCCGGCATCTACGCCAAGCCCGGCATGCTGCTCAGTGCCGCCGCCGAGAGCCCGTACGTCAGTGAAGCCGCACAGTTCATCAACTTCATGATCAATGACCGGCGGGTGGCGAAGATCCTCGGCACCAACATCGGCATGCCGCCCACCACCAGCCAGGAGGGCGCCGCCGAGATCACCGATCCGGCAGTGCAGCAGGTCCAGGCGTACGAGAAGGAGATCGCGCCGACGCTCGCGCCGACTCCGCCGCCACCGGCCGACGGCGGCGCCTCCCTCAACGTCTATCTGCAGCGCGTCGCCGAGAAGCTCTTCTACGACCGCGTCTCCGTGGACCACGCGGTGGACCTCTTCTTCGACCAGGCGAAGGTCGTCCTCGCCTGACGTCAGGGCCGGAACCGGACCGACCGCCCCCCTCCTCAACGTACGGAGCCCTCATGGCCTCTACGACGACGACCGACGCCGCGATACCCCGCACCCGCACACCGTCGAGCACCCCGGTGAAGCAGCGTCGCCGTCGGCGCGCCAACGACCGCGCCGCGTACGTCTTCCTGACTCCCTGGATGCTCGGCGCGGCCGTGCTGACGCTCGCGCCGATGCTGTTCTCGCTCTACATGTCGTTCACCGACTACAACCTGTTCGACGCTCCCCGCTGGATCGGCCTCGCCAACTACAAGCGCATCCTCTTCGACGACCCCGAGGTCCGCGACACGGTCGGCGTGACGCTCCTCTACGTAGTCGTCGCCACGCCCCTCAAACTCATCGCGGCGCTCGCGGTGGCCCTCCTGCTCCACACCCGCCGCAAGGGCCGCAACTTCTACCGCGCCGCCTTCTACATGCCGTCGCTGATCGGCGCGAGCGTCGGGGCGGCCATCGTGTGGCGGCTGCTGTTCTCCACGGGCAGCGTCGTCGACCGCTTCCTCGGAGTGTTCGGGGTGCACGCCGGCGGCTGGATCTCCAATCCGGACTGGTCGTTGATGTCGCTCGTGGCGCTGTCGGTATGGCAGTTCGGCGCCCCGATGGTCATCTTCCTGGCAGCCCTGCAGCAGATCCCGCGGGACCTGTACGAGGCGGCGGAGATCGACGGGGCGGGCCCCTGGCGCCGCTTGGTCTCCGTCACCGTCCCCATGCTCTCCCCGGTGATTTTCTTCAACCTGGTCCTGGAGATGGTGCACGCCTTCCAGATGTTCAACTCGGCGTTTGTGCTCTCCAACGGCACGGGCGGCCCGGCCGGTTCCACCCACGTCTACTCGATGTACTTGTACGAACTTGGCTTCAACGACTTCCGGATGGGCTACGCGGCCGCCCTGACCTGGGTGCTGCTCCTGGTCGTCGGCGTGATCACCGCGGTGCTGTTCAAGACCTCGGGCCGCTGGGTCCACTACGCGGGCGAGGAGAAGTGACCATGACGACGACGCACATCCCCACCGGGGCACCCCGCGCACGTACCCGCTCCGTCGCCTGGCACGTGGGTGCGCTCGCCCTGCTTCTCGTCCTCCTCTATCCGGTGGTGTGGGTGTTCACCGCGGCAGTGAAGCCCGCCGACGAGATCATCTCCAGCTTCGACCTGCTGCCTTCGAAGATCACCTGGTACGGGTTCAGCACGGCCCTGGACGGTATCGCGGAGGTCCCGGCCTGGCGGTTCTTCACCAACTCCCTGTTCCTGGCTCTGGGTTCGGTGCTCGGTAACGTCCTGTCCTGCTCGATTGCCGCGTACGCCTTCGCGCGGCTGCGGTTCCGGGGGCGCGGCCCCATGTTCGCCGTGATGATCGGCACGATCCTGCTGCCCACGCATCTGCTGCTGATCCCGCAGTACACGATGTTCCAGAAGGCCGGCCTGATCGACACGTACGTCCCGCTGCTGCTGGGGAAGTTCCTCGCCACGGACGCGTTCTTCGTCTTCCTGATGGTGCAGTTCGTGCGCAATCTGCCGCGCAGCCTCGACGAGGCGGCCGTGATCGACGGCTGCGGCCACTTCCGCATCTTCGGCCACATCGTGCTGCCGCTCCTTCGGCCCGCGCTGATCACCACGGCGATCTTCACCTTCATCTGGTCGTGGAACGACTTCTTCGCACCGCTCGTCTACCTCCAGTCGCCGGAGAAGTACCCGCTGCCGATGGCGCTGCGCCTCTTCGTCGACTCGACCAGCAGCCAGGACTACGGGGCGATGCTCGGCATGTCGGTGCTTTCCCTGCTCCCGGTGATCGTCTTCTTCGTGGCGTTCCAGCGGCTGCTGATCGAGGGCGCGGCGACATCCGGAATGAAGGGCTGACGGCCATGGACTCCGGTTCTGTGCCGGCCCGTCGGCGCGACACCCCGTACGGCGAGCGCTTCACGCTCTTCGCGGAGGTGCTGTGGATCGGGCTGCTCGTGGCGGCCGGTTCGCTGCTCGTGGTGACCTGGCCGGCAGCGATGGCGGCGGGCTGCGCGGAGGTACGCCGCTGTGTGCCGGACGGGCCCTCCTCCGGTACGGCCCGGCGCTTCCTGGCGACCTGGCGGGCGGCGCTGCGCGGTGGTACGGCGATGGGGGCGCTGGGCCTGCTGGCCCTCGCCTTCCTCGCCGCCGACCTGCGCCTTGCGGCGTCCGCCGGGGATCTGCCCGGGTTCGGGCTCCTCGCTCTGGTGGTTGCCGGGGCGGCCGGGGCGGTGATCGTGGTGCAGGTACGGGTTGCCGCCCACTGGTCGCTCACGGGTCGCTGGTCCCGGCCGGGCCGGGATCTGGCCGGGACGGCCATGCTGGGCGGGGCGGTGCTCATATCGGTGGTGTGCGTATGGCAGTTGATGCTGCTCGCTCCGCTGGTCGCGGGAGTCCTCGCCCTGGCGGCGGTGGCAGTGGACCGGCGTCCGGCCCGCTCGCAGGGACGGAGACACCATGGCTGAGGACGACCGGCGCAGAGGCGTCGGGGCCGCGGGGGCCGAGGACGTGGCGGCCCAGGCCGGCGTCTCCCCCTCCACGGTGAGCCGCTGCTTCGCCTCCCCGCACCAAGTACGCCCGGAGACCAGGGCCCGCGTCCTCGCCGCGGCGGAGCGGCTCGGCTACCGGCCCAGCCGGATCGCCCGCTCGCTCGCACTCGGTCGCACCGGGACGCTGGGCCTGATAGTGCCTGACATAGCGAACCCCTTCTTCGCCGTGATCGCCAAGGCGGTGCAGGCCCGAGCTCGCCGCAAGGGCTACGCGGTGTTCCTGGCCGACACCGATGAACACCCCGACGACGAGTACGAGTTGGCGCTCACCCTGGCCCGCCAGGTGGACGGGCTGCTCCTGGTCTCCCCGAGGATGGATGAGAGCCGCCTCGTCGAGGTCGTACGGCAGGTGCCCAGCGTCGCCGTGAACCGGAGCGTGCCCGGCGTTCCGTCCGTCGTCGCGCCGAGCGAGGACGGTCTGCGCCAGGCGGTGGCCCATCTGCACGCCCTCGGTCACCGCCACCTGGCGCTGATCCTGGGCGCCCGCAACTCCTGGTCGAGTGAACAGCGCGGCCACGCCGTCCGCGACGCCGCCAAGCAACTGGCGCTGAAGGTAACGGAGTTCGGACCACATGAGCCTAAGTTCCACATGGGTGCACAGGTCGCCGACCTGGCCCTCGCGGCGGGGGCCACCGCGGTCGTCGCGCACAACGACCTGATGGCCCTCGGCGTGCTGGCCCGGCTCGCGGAGCGCGGCGTGCGCGTCCCCGACGACGTCAGTGTGGTCGGCGCAGACGACACCCTGCTCGCCACCGTGGCCACGCCCGCGCTCACCTCGGTCCGCATCCCCCTCGACACGTTCGGCGAACGGGCCGTCGACCTGATGCTGCGCCGCCTGGACGATCCTGACAGCACACCCCACCAGTCCGTCCTGACCAGCGAGTTGATCGTCCGCCGTTCCACCGGACCCGTCCTACGGAAGGAACTCTGAACATGGTCACCCCCGCCACCCGGCGTACCGCGATCGTCGGCACCGGCCACCGCGCCCAGATGTACACCAAGGCACTCGGTGCCCGCTCCCACTACGACATAGTGGCGCTCGCCGATCCCAGCGCCGCCCGGATCGCCCATCACCAACGCCTGCTCATCGGACTCGGCAAGGGGCGAGCGGCGGCCTGCGGTGTCGACGACTTCGCGGACCTGCTGCGCCGCGAACGCGTTGACGAGGTCGTCGTCACCACGGTCGACGCGACCCACCACCATTACATCAACCTCGCCCTCGAGGCAGGCTGCCGGGTCGTCACGGAGAAGCCCTTGACGACTGACGCGCAGAAGTGCCGTGCCATCCTCGAGACGGTCGAGCGGACCGGCGGCGAACTGTCCGTCGGCTTCAACTACCGCTACAACCCCGCCCACGAGAAGGTGTGGCAGCTGCTCGCCGAGGGCGCGATCGGCGAAGTGCGGTCGGTGCACTTCGAGTGGCTGCTCGACGTGCGGCACGGCGCCGACTACTTCCGCCGCTGGCATCGCGAGAAGCGGCACAGCGGCGGTCTGCTCGTGCACAAGTCCGGCCACCACTTCGACCTCGTCAACTGGTGGCTGAACGCGGCTCCTTCACGCGTGCACGCCGAGGGCGGTTTGGTCTTCTACGGGCGGGACAACGGCGAGGCCACCGGGCTGCGCCGTGAGTACGAGCGCGCTCACGGCGCGCAGACGGCCGCCGACGACCCCTATGCACTTCATCTCGCCGACGACCCGAACCTCAAGTCCCTCTACCTGGACGCCGAAGCGGAGCAGGGCGTGGCGTATCTGCGCGACCGTAACGTATTCGGCGACGGCATCGACATCGAGGACGACCTGGCGGTGCTCGTCCGCTACGACTCGGGCGCCACGATGACGTACCACCTCACCGCATACTCGCCGTGGGAGGGCTACCGCGTGATGTTCAACGGCACGGCGGGACGCCTGGAGCTGGAGGTCGAGGAGAACACCTGGCCGCGCCCGCGGACATCCGGCGACGCCGGGAAGGCTGCGCACGGCGGCGTTGTGATGGACAATCCGGGCCGCACCCGCATCCTGCTGCGCCCGCTGTGGCAGGAGCCGCGCGCGGTGACGTTCGAGGTCGCGGCGGGCTCGCACGGAGGCGGCGATCTGCGCATGCTCAAGGAGCTCTTCGGCCCGCTCGGCGACGGTTCGGACGAGGGCGTGGTCCCTGCCGCGGGCAAGGGCGCGACGGCTCATGACGGGGCACGGGCCCTGGCGGTGGGCATCGCGGGCAACGAGTCACTGGCAACGGGCCTGCCGGTGGACGTGGCGGGTCTGTTCGCTGGTGCGGGTCACTGAGCGGTGCAGGAGACGGGGGCACACGAATGCCAGGTGTCCCCGCCGTCCGGCGATGGTCGGCACTCCACCTCTGCGGGAACCGCGGTAGAGGCAACCCCCGCCGCATCGGCGGGGGTTGCGGCAGTGAAGCAAGCCGGATCAGTGAGGCCGGACCGCCTCGCTCACCGTCGCCTTCGCCCAGGGTGTCCCGAGCTCGCTGAAGAGGGCGAGGCGTCTCGCGCTCTCGTCGGTGAGGGCGTCGACTCCGGGTATCACCCGACGCTCATGGGGACCTTCGCCGACTGGGTGCCAGACGCCCGGCGCGAGCCGCACCGGATCGGCTGCGGTCCGAACGGACTCCACGACCCGGGTGAACGCGCCGCTGCGGGCGAGCGGGCTCAACAGGTCGGTTCCGTCCCGGAGATGTTCGAGGAGGTTGTCCAGGAGGTCGGTGCGCGGATACGTGAGCCGTTCGGCCTCGTGGCCAGGCCGTTCCAAGAGGATCCGGTCCTCGGTGTAGTGCAGGGTGATCCGGCCGGCCTCGCCGTGCACGAAGATGTACGGGGCAGAGTTGGCCTCGGCGCACAGGGTGGCCGCGAGCGTCACCTTCGTGCCGAGCGCGGTGGTCACGCGCACGCAGGACGTGTCGTCGGCCTCGATGTCGTGGGCCCGGTAGAGCTCCAACTCCACTGCTGCGACGTCCTGTTCGCGGTCACTGCCGGCCACGCGCAACGCCGTGGCCAGGGCGTGGGCGAGAGGATTGGTGAGCACGCCGTCGACCACGTCCACCGCGGCGCGGGCTCCGTCATCGGTCTTGAAGCGCCGGTGTCCGGCCCAGGGGGAGCGGGCGTAGTAGCGGGCCTCACGCACCCATGCCCCGGCGCCGCCGACCCCCACGAGGCGCCCGATGGCGCCGTCAGCGACCAGCCGTCGCACGGCGTGCACGGCCTCGGAGCCGAACGACTGGAACCCGACCTGACACACCCGGCCCGACTCGGCCAGCCCTGCCGCGAGTTGGCGGAAGCCGGCGAGCGAGGGTGCGGGCGGCTTCTCGACCAGGACGTGCGCGCCGGCCCGTACGGCGCTGAGAGCGAGCGGTACGTGGGTGTGCAGGGGGGTGCTGATGACGGCGACCGACGGCTGTGTGCGCGTGAGGAGCGGTGTGAGGTCTGTGGACTGCACGATCGACTCGAACGGCCCGAGTCCCTCCAACTCGTGGGCCATGAGCGGTGCTTGGTCGCAGACCCCGACGACCCGTACCCGTCCTGTGTCGGTGAGTCGTCGCAGGTTGGCCAGGTGCGTACGGCCGTAGCCGCGACCGCCGACCAGGACGACCGGGGTCGGCTGTGCCCTCACAGCTCGACGGTGCAGGCGGGCACCGTCCCGGTGCGGGACGTACGGGGCTCGAACCAGTGCATGGCACTCCTGGACCTGTCGTGGGCCTGCATGGGCAGCTCGTCGGGCCGCTTCCTGGGCTCGGTCTCCGACCGGCGCTGATACGTTTCAAGCGATTGAAGCAAGTGCCCGGTTACTAGTCAATGCACCACCCGAACGGTGCTTGGACCGCGCAATGTGCCAGGCTGAGCAACTCTGGTGGAAGCGTTAAAAAGCCTGAGCCTGGCCCTCGCGCTCAGCGGTCCGGACCGGGCGCCTGTGCTTGCCCATCCGCAGCACTTCGGGCGAAGGTCGCCCGCGATCTGTCACACAGAGATCAACTCCCGTGCATCCGGGGCTTGTCCCGGTAAGTAAGGACAGCCACGTGAAGGAGGTATCGATCGGCTGAACTTCGGGCCAGTGGCCAAGGCCCGTCCCCGCGCTCCCATGCGTCGCTGGCAACGGTGGGGTGTGAAGCGGAGCGTTCAAGCCCAAGAGCGTCCCGGCCATCGGGGTGCAACAGGTGAGGGGAAGGCTGGACGCGCGAACACAAGTGAAGACGTGTTGCCGTGGACCGGTTGAGTTCGACCTCGCCCACGCTCCCGAGGAAGTCTGCAAGTACTACCCGGACGTCGACCAAGGGCTGCTCGATGACTGCCGACAGCTCGTCCTCGCGATGCTCGCAGCGTGGCGTTGGGAGCTCGGAGACCAGTTCCCGAACGGGAAGGGATTCGGAGAAGAATTCCTCCGCTTGCTGCGAGAGGGGCCACCCTGGCCGACCTTCGACGCGGTAACCAGGCGATTGGATGGTCTGTAGAAATCGCCGAAGGTCACGTGAAAGCGGCAAGGAACCAAGCGACGAGATTTTGAGTTGATTACGTTCAGCGATGCTTTGGGAGCGTATAGCCGATTTGCCCACGTCGTATCGGGTGGCGGTCCGCCGGCCCTTTCCAGCCAAGTAGGCTCCCTGGGACGGGAGTTGAGGGTTTGGGTGCACAGGCCGCGCTGTGCAGGTGAAGGTGGAGGTTCCTGAACCCCCGGCGGACGCGGGCCGGGGTGAGCCGACCCTCGCGGTGCCGCCAGCCAGGGATGACGCCAGCCAGCAAGCCCGCCGGAATTTATGCGCCCACCGTGCCTTGCACGAATCGCCGAAGGTGCGCACGCACGGCGTTAGGCCGCTCCAGCCAAGGCTCGTGCCCAGCGCCCTCGATCCGCGTCAGCGGAAGATCGAGCCAGAGCGCAAGTGAATCAAGAGCCGACACAGGTCGGGGATCGTCGGTCCCACCGAGGAGCTCCGTTGGCGTGGGCAGGCACGCGCGCAGCTCGGCAAGATGATCATCGAGCGGGTCCGCGCGTCCTTCCCTGCCAAGTTCGCCATTCATAGTCCAGTTGACGGGGCGACGCCGCCGGGCTCCTTGCGCGGCCCAGTGCTACCCAAGTTCGGGATCGGCATGGTCGGTGAACCAGGCCAGCGTGAGCAACTCGACTTCCTGTTCCTCCGTGCGGTCCGGCAACTCCTCCAATGCGCGGAGCCGCTCCTGCTGTGCTGCGGACATTCGGCGATCGCGCTCCGCTCGGTCCCCGGAGCGCCAATCGCCGACGAATGGCCCGCACATCAGCAGCATCGCGGCAACCCGGTCAGAGGGCGCCAGACAGAACCGGGTCGCCAGGTTTGTGCCGTAGGAATGCCCAATCAGCACGGCCTTGGACACGTCCCATGCGTCGAGCAGCTCAGCGAGATCGTCGACATGCCGGGCGAGGGAATGGCGCCCCCGCCACGGCGACCGGCCCGTGCCGCGCTGGTCGTACCGGTACACGGGCGCAAGGTCCGCGACCATGGCTGCTACATCGCCTAGGTAGTCCGGCAGACCCGGACCGCCATGGAGCATGACCACGGCCGGCCGCCGGGTGGTGTCTCCCAGCGCCATCCAGCGCAACTGCGCCTCGTCCGTCATCGACACGAGGCCCTGCGTCTCCATCGAGGTCACCGCGGAGAACCTACCGGTCTCACTGAGGCTCTGCCAAAGGTCAAATAACAAGTTCAAACCCTGCTTTCAAACCGTTTTCGCAGCTCAGGGGCGTGCATGTGGGCTGATGCGGGTGTTGCGCTCGGCTGGGGCGTCACGGTGACGGCGAAGCGTTCCCCTGGGGGCCGGAGATGATGAGGAACTGCGTGGGCGAGGCCAGGGCGCTCGCTCGTGGAACGCCATGGCCGAAGGGTTGTCGGCGCCGCTGTTTACCGACGCGACTCTGCCTGGACCATGGACGGCGTGCCGCAATGCCCAGAAGATCGGGCAGGGGCTCGCTGCCGTCATCTTCAGCCGTTTCCACCACCAGGAACAAGGCCGCGACGATCGCGTTGAGAAGCGCGGGAAGTGGCACGTTGACCACGCCGACCCGGCTGCGGATTCCATCACCGAGCAGAGGATGCCGTTCCACCCGCTCATGGCGTCTATATCCCGGATGAACGATGCAGACGCGCCATCACCAACACGTCTGCGCGCGCTCGTCGTCTTCGGCCAGCCAGAAGGCTTCCACTCGGGCCTCCCACCCAAGGCCTATATCTCGACAGTGATCACGAGTATCAGTCGTCGCGGAGACAACGGCGGCCAATAGCCACTCTCAGGTCCTACCGCGGATCGAGGAGAAACCAGTAGTTCACCGTGGGTCCCTGCGTAGCAAGCCCACCTCCGAGGGATTCGTACAGCGACCGGGCCGCCACGTTCGCCTCGCCGGTGGCCAAGAACATCGTCGTGGCCCCGGCCTTCGCCCCCGCCTCCATGAAGGCGCGAAGAAGATCCCGTCCGACACCGCGACGCTGATGCGATTCCGCCACCTCAAGTTGGTGAACATAAAGCATCGATGCCGAGTCCGGACGCGCCAGATGGTGCCCCCAACACCACCCAAGGATCCCTGCCTCGTCGGCCGCTACGAGGGCGAGTGCACTGGGTGTGTCAGCAAACGCCCGAACCAAATCGGCCTCTTCGGCTCCACGGAAGTGACGGACCGCCCGCTCAAGCAGTGACAGGTCGTCGCGCGAAATCTGTGTGATCACGGCCTCATACTGCCTCGCTCGCTCAGAGGGCGTTTGCTCCTGTTGTTTCATCCCGGATTGCCGGGTTGAGGGTAGTTCAGGTGCCTCGCCAGCTCGGGGTGGATTCGGCGGTGAGTCTGCGGGTCATGAGGTTAATCATTGCGAGGTGGATTATGGCTTCGGAGCGGTGTGGGTGGGCTTCGTAGTCGCGGGCGAGGCGTCGGTGGTTCATGAGCCAGCCCAGGGTTCTCTCGACGGTCCAACGGCGGGGCAGGACGGCAAATCCCTTGGTGGCGGGGTCGCGGCGGACGATGTGCATGTCGATGCCGAGGGTGGCGGCGTGCTCGACGAGGTGCTGGCGGTAGCCGCCGTCGACCCAGGTCTTGCGGATGGTGGGGTGCTTGGCGACGCGTTCGATGAGCGTCTGGCCGGCGATGGAGTCCTGCACGCTGGCCGCGGTGACGAGGACTCCGAGGAGGAGTCCGACGGTGTCGATGACGATGCTCCGCTTGCGGCCCACAATCTCTTTGCCCGCGTCGATGCCCTGCTCGCAGGCGGGAACATTGGTGGAGGTTTTGATGCTCTGGGAGTCGATGACACATGCGGTCGGTTCGTCCTCCCGACCTTCCTGCCTGCGGACTTGCCGACGCAGGAGGCTATTGAGCTGGTCGAAGACACCCTCCTCCTGCCAGCGCACGAAGGAGGCGTAGACCGTGTTCGAGTGCGGATAGTCGTGTGGCAGGTAGCGCCAGGGGATCCCGGTGCGGTTCACGTAGAGGACCGCGTCCAACAGGCTCCGCAGGTCGTGGTCGGGAGGCCGGCTGAAGTTCCCCCCGGGTCCTGGAAAGCGGGTGCAGGCTCGAGGCAGAACTGGTCAGGGAGTTGGACTTTCTACGGGGACTCTTTGGACTCGTTGGCCCGCAGGGGGCGTCCGCTCTGGCGCACCCCGTGCGGCGCGCGGTTTACTCCCGCCTCATGAAACGGATGCTGACCACCGCCTTCGCCGCTGCGCTCCTCGCCACGGCGCTCGCCGCCGCCCCGGCCGACGCGCGGAACGCGGCCGAACCCGCGGCCGTATCCGTGGCGCGGACCCCGCCGATGGGCTGGAACAGCTGGAACGCCGTCGGCTGCGGTGTGAACGAGAAACTGATCACGGACACCGCGGACCGTTTCGTGTCCCTCGGGCTGAAGGACCTCGGCTACAAGTATGTGAACATCGACGACTGCTGGGCCCTCAAGGAGCGTGACGCCGACGGCCGCCTCGTCGCGGACCCGGCTAAGTTCCCCAATGGTCTGAAGTGGCTCTCGGACTATGTCCACGAGCGTGGCCTCAAGCTCGGCATCTACGGCGATGCGGGCACGGCCACCTGTGCCGGATATCCGGGAAGTCTCGGCCACGAGCGGGTCGACGCCCAGCGGTATGCGGACTGGGGCATCGACTACATCAAGTACGACAACTGCAACAACCAGGGTCTGCCCGCCCAGGAACGCTACCGGGCGATGGGCGACGCCATCGCCGCCACTGGCCGGAACATGCTGTTCAACCTGTGCGAGTGGGGCGCCAACAAGCCCTGGGAATGGGCCACTTCGGTCGGCGGGCACTCCTGGCGCACCACTGGCGACATCACCGACGACTGGGACAGCGTTAAGAGCATCATCCGTGCGAACCTGCCCCTCGCCAACTACGCGGGTCCAGGGCACTGGAACGACCCGGACATGCTCCAGGTCGGCAACGGCGGCATGAGCGACTACGAGTACCGTACCCACTTCGGCATGTGGGTCATGATGGCCTCGCCCCTGCTGCTCGGCACGGACCTGTCGACCGCATCCGAGGCCACCCTGAAGCTGGTGGGCAACCGCACGCTGACAGGCATCGACCAGGACCCCCTCGGCAAGCAGGCCAGGGTCGTCACGGAGGCCGGCGGCCGCTACGTTCTGGCCAAACCCCTTGCCGACGGCAGCATCGCGGTCGCCCTCTACAACGAGAACGACTACGCCGCGACGATCAGTACGACGGCCGGGGCGACCGACGTGCCCAAGTCGCACTCGTACGCACTGAGTGATGCCTTTACCGGCGACCACCTGCGCAGCCAGGGCACGATCCAGGCGTCCGTCCCCGCGCACGGTCTCGTCATCTACAAGGTCCGCCCGGCGCGGGGCGGCGACGCCTCGACTCCCGCACACAGCTTCGGAGTTGACGCGCCACTTCTCTACGATGGCGCGCCCGCCTCACTCGTCACGCCCGGCGAAGTGACCAGCGTGCACACCGAACTCGCCGACCAGGGCGGCAGGCCGCTGCGCGAGGCGACCGTGCGGCTTACCGCCCCCGAGGGCTGGCACATCGAAACCGGTGGCCCGACGACGGCGGAGTACGTCACCCGGAACAAGCCCCTCGTCGGCGACTGGCGGCTCACGCCCCCCAAGGGGCTGGAGCCAGGAACGTACGAGCTGACCGCCACCGCGCGCTACCTGCTCGACGGGCACCCCGTTAGCGACACCTCGACCACCACGGTGACAGTCGCCGACGAGGTACCGACCGGGGACTCGTACCTCAGCGACACCACCTGGGTGAAGTCCACAAACGGCTGGGGCCCGATGGAGCGCGACATGACCAACGGCGAACAGGACCAGGGTGACGGCACTCCACTCACCATCGGCGGCACCGTCTACCCCAAGGGACTGGGCACGCACGCGTGGAGCGAAGCCGTCTACTACACGGCCGGCCATTGCTCCACGCTCAAAGCCGAGGTCGGTGTCGACGACGCGCAGGACGACGTGGGCGCCCAGCGCGGCACCGTGACCTTCGAGGTCTGGAAGGACCGCACGAAGGCTGTCGACACCGGCAAGCTCAGCTGGCAGGACAAGGCTGTGCCCCTCGAAGTCGACGTGTCCGGAGGCCAGTTCGTCCGTCTGATCGCGACCACCGCCGACGACGGGAACGGGAGCGACCACGCGGACTGGGGCGGCCTGAAGGTCACTTGTTCCTAGTGGCTCCGGGACGGGTCGCGTCCTCAGCTCCACGATCACGGAGTGGTAGCCGCGGTCCGTCGCGTGGTCCATGTTCACCTCGCACATCCGGTTGGCCGACAGATGCGTGTCGAGGTCCCGGGCGGTTACCTCGACCTCATCCATACAGCTAGGGCCTCGGGCCCGTTCCTGGGTGAAGCAGCCATCTCCACGGTCCTGCCGTCGTCAGAGGCGGCTGAGTCGTTATAGGTCACAGGGCCAGGACGAGCAGGGCGAGGTCGTCGTGGGCACGGTCGGCGAAAAGACCGAGGTCAGTGTCGAGGTAGGAGACGACCTCTGCCGGGGTGGGGCCGGGCTGCTTGTGGAAGCGGGTGTCCAGTCGCTCCTGCATGGGGTAGAAGGTGCCGTCGCCGTTGCGCGCCTCGCTCGCTCCGTCAGTATGGAGCAGCAGGACCTCGCCGGGTTGCAGCGCCCGGCTGACCGCCGAGCCGCCACCGCCACCCCGGCCCGGGATCTGGCCGGGCAGCACCCGATGTGTGGCCTGACGGAAGACTGCCGCCCCGGTGAAGCGGACCTGATCGGCTGCCCAGTCGCCCGCACGCCGCCATGGGCGCAGCCGTCCTAGCAGATAGCCAGCCGTGAGCGCGGCGGCCGCGGTGACCACGACGCCCGTTACAACCACCGCATCTGGCCGCGGCGTTCGACCAGTTCGGTTGGCGCGGAAATATGTTTGCTGCCGGGTGGGCTCAGGTCCAGGGTGACGTCCATGATCTCGCCGATTCGTGACCACGCCCCGTTGAACTCCACGACGACTGAGGATCACGAACGTGAGCCGCATCATCCGTGACTACGCCCCCGCAGACGAAGCATCATGGCTCCGCTGCCGGGTGCTGTCCTTCCTGAACACCCCCTACTTCGATGATGTTCTGCAGAGGAAACCGGAGATCCCTGTACCAGGATTCGAGCTGGTCGCTGCGTGGGATTCCGGGACCGTGCTCGGCATCATCGACGTGACGGTCGACGGCGGCCTGGCGACCATTGACACGGTCGCTGTCCATCCCGACCACCAGCACCAAGGACACGGCCGGGCGCTCCTCGCAGAAGCTCAAGCTCGCGCACGAGCCCTGGGCGTGGTCACGCTTGATGCCTGGACTCGAGACCTTCCTGACACGCTGCGCTGGTATCGGGCCAGGGGGTTCATCGAGAGCGACCACTACCTGCACGTCTACGCGAACTACTACACCGAGCCTGGGGAACCGGCTCGTGCCGTAGGAAGTCGTCGACCGGGCCTGAAGCCTATGGCTGCCTTCCTGCACGCCCGCCTCGAGGAAGAACGGCAGCTGAGGAGCGAGTTCGCGCGCATCCATGTCTGCCGCCGGTTCGCGCTCACACTCTGAGCTAGCCGTCGCACGAGGCCCAAGAACGAAGCCACACGGTCAGCCCAGTGCATCAATGGCTTTCACGATCAGCGCTCGCGCGTCCGCGCCGTATGCGGCCATGCTCCGCAGCTGCTCGAACGCACGCAGATACAGTGCGATCTCTGATGGCTGGGTCACACTGACTTGGGCTGACAGGAGCTCCACGGAAACGAGCGTGTCGTCGTACACGTGGAACACCTCTTGGGGCCACTGGCCGCGTGCTGGCGTGTTCATGGGGATGATGCCCAGGGACACCGCCGGGAGGGCGCCGGCGGTGAGCAGGTAGCCGAGCTGTGCGGCCATCGCGTCGTGATCGCCGAGCTGGTAGTACAGGGCGCTTTCCTCGACGACCAGGACGAATCTGTGCCCGGCCTGGTGGATGATCTGCGATCTCTCCACGCGGGCGTCCGCCGCGGCCCCGGCGTCGTTGGGAACGTCGAGTAGTTCTGCGTTGATGCTCAGCAGTGCGCGCGCGTATCCCTCGGTCTGGAGCAGTCCTGGAATGAGGGTCGGTGAGTACACGCGAAACAGGCGGGTCGACTGGTAGAGCTGCACGTAGCTGTCTTGAAGCTGCCGCAGCCCTTGGCGAGTTCGCCGCCGCCACTCCGTGTACAGGGACTCCGCATTGAGAGACGACGCGATCAAGTCCTCGACCTCGCTCACGGCGTCGCAGTGAGTGCACCACAGGCGGATGTCCGTGGTTCAGTTCCAGCAGACGCCTACGGCGGTGCTGCGGATCCTGGGGCAGCGCACGAGTTTCTGTGTAGGGATGCAGAACGCGGTGGTCATGGTGCAGGAAGAACTCCTGACCACCGAGCACCTCGAGGCGGTCCTGGACAGTCTGAAGAAGGTCCGTGCGGTGTGCGACTGGTGCGAGCACGCGGTCACCACGGCGCAGGCGACATGGACTCCACGACGCCGTTCGCGGTGTTGCTGATCTGGCAGCTCACGCTGCGCAAGCGGATGAAGCACGGCGTCCTGGCGGCGCTGGACCAGCGGATCTCGATCAGCTACCAGATGCCGACCATGACGAAGGAGGAGAGCTGGTCCACGCCAACTGTCGATCTCCGCCTGTGGCGCTCCGATCCCACAGCTTCATGCGGCGCCACAGGAGGAACGTGGGCAGCGGGGCATAGCAGCTGCGTCACAGCCAGCCGACCTTCTTGATCACATCGACTGCGACCTCGCCGACCGAGCGCGTGGTGGCGTCAACGATGAAGTCATCGACTGCTGCTTGGTCGAGGATCCCAGCCAGCTCGCCGGCCCTGGCCAGGTGCCATCGCAACGCTTCGGGCTCGTTCTCGTGACGCCGCATGAGACGCTGGTGGTTGACCGACAAATCGACCTGAAGCCGACATGTCGAAAGCTCAGTGCTGACCGCATCGCCGCACAGTTTCCGCTCGCCCAAGTTCTCGATCACACCGGCGAGGACCAGCCGAGTTGCCCCAGCAGCACGGTAGTTGTCGGCCATGCTGCGCAGGTTCCGCACCATCATGCCGAAGTTGAAGCGGTCTCCCGAAGGCGCTGGCCATGACTGGCGCAGCCAGTCGAGGTCGATGACGGCATGAGGTATCCCGGCATCGGCGAGAAGGCCGCCCACGCTCTCAGCCACCGACGTCTTGCCGGCGCCGACAGTGCCGTTGATCAGGAGAGAACGGGATTCCAGAGAGCTGTCTGCTTGCATGCACGAGACCCTACGACCCGGCGCGATGGCAAGCCCGTCGGCCTCCCATGTCGCAGACCAACGGCCCCGAACTCACCCTCCGTCCAGTGGCTGCACCTCAGATCGCAAGCGGGTTCGCCGATCGGCGGGGGAAGCCGCACGGCAGTGGTGTCCACGGGATCGGCGCGGCTCCGGTCTCGCCGAGCCGCAGACCTTTAGGCTGTCGACGGACCCGTACTTCGTCGACAAGGTCACCGGGCCGAGGAGTTCAAGAAGTTCCTGGTCAAGCTCGACCAGGAGCCACCGTCGGCGCGCACGGCGTCCCTCATGCCTGGCTCGAACAACTCGCCTGGTGCGCACGCGTCTGCGCAGGCGGATGCCGGTGATGGAGAACGTCCGCATGATCCGGGCGATCCGCTGACGGTTCCCCTGAGCCGCTGCGGGATGACGATGCGGCCGCCGGGGGGATGCGCACTATCCCCGCCGCGTCCCTATCGAGCCGTGCCGAAGTCCTGAGTCCAGTAGCTGTCGGGCTGCGCGAGGCCGATGCCGATCTCCTTGAACGAGCAGTCGAGGATGTTGCGCTTGTGGCCCGGGCTGGACATCCAGGCCGCCATGACCTTCTCGGGTGTGGAGTAGCCGTAGGCGACGTTCTCGCCGTAGGAGCTCCAGCTGTATCCGGCACGCGTGATCCGGTCATCGGGCGACGACCCGTCGGAGCCCGTGTGGGACATGTTCCGGTGGGATGCCATGTCCTTGCTGTGGTCCTGAGCGGCCTTGGTCAGCTTCGCGTTCATCGTCAGCGGGGAGCATCCGGCCTTGCTGCGCTCGTTGTTGACGAGCGTCAGCACGCGAGCCGTGTATCCGGATGCCGGTGAGGTCGTAGCAGGTGCGCTGGGAGTCGCGGTGGTCCGTGGTGCGCTGGGAGTTGCGGTGGTCTGACGTGCGCTGGGAGTTGCGGTGGTCTGACGTGCGCTGGGAGTCGCGGTGGTCCGTGGTGCCCTGGGAGTTGCGGTGGTCCGCGGTGCGCTGGGAGACGCGCTGGTCTGACGCGCGCTGGGAGTCGCAGTGGGGCTCTTCGACGCTCCCGCAGTCGGCCCATGACTCCAGGACCAGTCCGTCCACCCCTGGTGGGAGCTCACGTTCTCCCTGTGGCTGGAGGGGTGACTGCCCGCATCACCCTGGTTGTCCATGCAGGCCATGGCGGCGGAGGGCACACCCACGGCTCCTACGGCGATGACAGCGATGGCTATCGGCCGGCGGGACGGCTTTCTGCGGTGCTTCCTCATGCGTGACCTCGCTCGGTGATCGCGGAGCGCCCCCAGGGGTCCGGCTCCGCCCAGTTCCTGCACCTGGGCCGCGGAGACGCCTTGCGGCCGACATTCTTAGAACTGTTGTCGGGGTGCGGCAACAAGCGGCACTACTAGCTCGGCTCGTAGTCATGGACGGCTCTTGAAACGGGCGCGCAGGCGTGCTGGTCCGGCTCCCGGACTTGCGAAGAAGCCCGTTGGTCCGTCAGAAACCGTTGTTCACCACCCGAACGGGAAAAGTGTTGAGCGGGTTGAATGCCGCTCGATCTGGCTCGGAATATGCCTGCTTCAAGACGGATAAAACGCACTATGCTGCCAAGCCTCGATCTACTATTCGACGACCTGAGAGCCAAAAGCTTGTGTGGCTTATGTCACGGGACGACGAGTGCTCACCGTCCGGCCCAACGCGACTGCCGTCGGCGCGAGCTGCGGCGTCCACGACGGCGGCGCGTGTTGGCGCCGCTGGTGCGTGGAGGGTGAGGGTGTCAGAAGGCAGGATTGCCGCTGGCGGGGGCAACCTCGGCGGACCCCGGCGAACTGCTCCCGCTCCACCTCGGTACTGGCGACAGAAACGCTGCCGAAGGAACGCGACGCCGCCTTTGTAACAAGTCGAATGCCTCATTAGTGACAATTAGGGTGCCTCGACCGGCCTTGTCCGCCGGTTCAGCCGGCTTTGCTGGTGAGAGCTCGCGTGCTTCGGCTCATGAGGCCGGGCTCGAGGACGACGCTGTCGTCGAGCCCGGCCACGAATGCGAGGAGGGTGTGCTGCTCGGTGACGTGCCGTCCGCCTCCGAGGTGTTCGCCAGCGGCGTCGGGCGCTACTTCTCCTTCGAATTCGGCTTCGACCAGGCCATGTTGATGTTCCAGCCGGTCGGCGGCATGGATCAGATACCGAAGGCGCTGACCAGGGCGATAGGGGTGCGCCGCGTACAGACGGGCGCCGTCGTCAGCAAGATCCCGCACAACCTCGGCTCGGGCGTGCAGGGCGCACTGGAGGCCATCACCCCGCAGTCCGCGGGGAAGATCGGACTTCCGTTCCCGTAGGGACTCGCGGCAGGTGGTTCGCTTCACCGCGAACGCCCGCTGGAATCGCTCATCACGGGCAGGGACGGGACGGTCGAACAGGGGCGGTCCGGGCAGGACGTCGGGCTCGCTGACGTGCAGTAATCAGACCGCTGTCGATGACGCTGAACCGCAGATCAGTCCGGAAGTCGTCAAGGCAGCGTTCGACAAGGCCGACGTCGCCGTCGGCAAGCTCCGCCAAGACCGGATCTTCGACGAGGCCCGCGAGACCGCCGATCCCGTCCGCCTCATGCACGTCTTCGGCCTTTGCAGCGTGACCGCCACGAGATACGTGGTCGCGGCCCACCCGGACAGCATGGTCGACCCGATCCAACCCTGAACAACTGAGCCAAGGACCAGGTCTGTTGGTCCGTAGGCACTCAAGTTCGCCCCTGACCGTGCTTCCTTTGGTGGTCACGGCGTTGAGACTTAGCGCTACAGTTGGCCCCTTACTGACTTCGGCCCGTCAGGGTGAGCTGGAACGTCGGTGGACAGGCCAGCGCTTGCTATGAAGCCGTTCGGCGACACAGTGGTCTTCCGCCGTCGCAGCAGATGCCGGCACTGATCCGTAGCACCACGGCACCACCTTGCCGTGGTGC